>JAYQJM010000005.1:0-911943 GCA_038142145.1 Candidatus Actinomarina sp.
AAAGAATGAACTCTATTGATTCTATAAATGGTATGACACATACTGAAGCAACAAAACTTAGAAGAGCAAGAGTTAGAACAACCACTACATTTTTACAAATAGCATCTACCCGTTCTGGACGTGCTCTATTAACTAAAGAAACAGGAATCAATTCTCCAAAGTTATTACATTGGGCTAGAAGAGCTGAGCTAATGCAGATAAAGAATCTTGGAAGAGATTACGCAGATCTTTTAGAAGCTGCTGGTGTGGAAAGTGTTTCAGAGCTTAAAAGACGCAATCCAGAATCTTTACATGAAATGATGCAAAAGATAAATGATAAAAAGAATATTGTCGACAGAATGCCTTCATTGAAAAGAGTTAGTAAATGGGTAGCAGACTCAACTGATATGGAAATTAAGGTATCTTCATAAGCCCTATTTCAATCTAAAATTAGCTTGTGGTTAGTAAAAAAATACGAATAACTGGTGCTCAGTTGTCATTTCCAGTGGGCGCAATTCAACAAAATAAGCAAACTATTTTAGATGCAATTGAAGTAGGCGAACAAAACCAGTCAGATATTGTAGTTTTTCCAGAACTTGCTCTAACCGGTTATCCTCCTGAGGATTTGCTGCTCAGAGAAAGCTTCGTAGGTAAAAATTTTGCAGTTTTAGAGGAAATATCTGAATTTACAACATCCACCAGTGCAATCATAGGGTTTGTTGACAGAACAATGTCTAAACACAAAATAGACATGACTACTAGGAGTATCGCTAATGCTGCAGCAATTGTTCAAAATGGTGATGTTAAAGGTATTTATCATAAAAGTTTTCTACCAAACTATTCAGTATTCGATGAAGCACGATATTTCTCAGCAGGAAATGATGCAGGAAAATTATTTTGGTATGAAGGTATTGGAATAGGAATTAGTATTTGCGAAGATATCTGGATTGAAGATGGTCCAGCAGAACAACAGGCTAAAAATGGTGCTTCTTTAATAATCAATATTAATGCTTCACCATTTGATATAAGTAAGTCAAAAGCTAGAAAAGAAAATGTAATCGCTAAGGCGAAAAAGTTAAAAATTCCAATTCTTTATTTAAATACAGTTGGTGGACAGGATGAGTTAGTTTTTGATGGAGGTTCCTTTTTAGTAAATGGAGAAGGAGAGTTGCAGCATCAAGCAAATCAATTTAAGGAAGAAATTTTTCATTTTGATCTTGAATTAAAACCTGTTGAAAATTATCCAACTAGTAGCTTGCAGATAAGAGAAAAGGTGCAAGAAATTGATTTCGATACTAACTACATACAGCTAGATAAGTATGAAGAAATTTATGCTGCATTAAAGCTGGGTTTGGGTGATTATGTTCAAAAAAATAAATTTCAAAAAGTTTTAGTCGGACTTTCTGGCGGAATCGACTCTGCGCTCACAGCTACAATCGCTGTGGATGCGATAGGTGAAAAAAATGTTATTGGTGTTGCAATGCCATCAAAATTTAATTCTTCAGAATCTTTAGAAGATGCACAAATTTTGGCTGAAAATTTAGGTATAGAATTCAAAATTATTGAGATTGAAGATATCGTTGAATCTTTACGTAATAAGATTATGGAAAACATTTCTGAAGATCTATCTGCTGTGACAGATGAAAATTTACAATCAAGAGTAAGAGGCAATTTACTAATGGCACTCTCAAATCAGACTGGCGCAATGGTTGTATCAACTGGAAATAAATCAGAAATGGCAGTGGGTTACTCAACTCTCTATGGAGATTTAGCTGGAGGCTTTGCTGTCTTAAAAGACTTATACAAGACAGAAGTGTACAAATTGTCTAAATTTAGAAATTCAATTTCATATGTAATTCCTGAAAATACTATCACCAAAGAACCAAGTGCAGAACTCAGACCTGATCAACTGGATACAGATTCTCTTCCAGAATATGAATTGTTAGACAAAATTCTGTATATGTATATTGAACAAGATGCTTCATCTGAAAAAATAATTTCATCAGGAATCAACAAGGAAATTGTATATGATGTTCTAGCAAAGGTAGATAGAAATGAATATAAAAGAAAACAAGTATCTCCAGGGGTAAAATTAACTGGGAAAGCCTTTGGTAAAGATAGAAGAATGCCTATTACAAATACATATATAAGAGATGAGATTTAATCTATGTATTTAATAAATGGTTCAGAGGTATCAAAAGAAAAATTCAATTTACCTATAGAAGACCTTTCTGTTTGGAGGGGTGATGGGGTATTTGAAGCAATTAAAATCCACAATGGTTATCCATTTGGAATTAAGTTGCATATTGATAGATTAAAAAAATCTTGTCACGACCAATTATTTTCGGGAATAAATTTTGAAGAAATAAAAGAAAACATTTTCCAAGTCGCAAAAGAATATGATTCTGGATATGTTCGAATTTTAGTATTAAGAGGGTCTGATGTAGATCAACATAATATTTACATATTTCATCAAAAACCTATTACTTTTCCAGAAAATTTTTCATTACAATCACAGCAAGCTCCATGGCATGCGGGTGGGGATTTTAAGGAAGAAAACAGTGTATTGATAGCTAAAACGACATCTTATGCCTATAACGTTCGACATACAAGATATGCAGAATCAAATGGCTTTACAGATGCATTATTGCTTAACAAAGACAATATTGTTTTAGAGGGACCAACATGGTCTATAGGATGGATAATTGGTGAAAATGTTTTTGTATCAGATTTAGAGCTTGGAATTCTTGATTCAATTACAAGAAAGTATCTTCTAAATTTTGGTGAAAAAAACTTGTTGAATGTTTCATCAACAAAAATCTCTATTAATGAATTGTATGAAGTTGATTCAGCTTTTGTTATGTCGACAGCAAAGCATGGGGTGTTTGTAAATAAAATAGATGAAGTTGAATATGAACAATCGCCACTGGTTAAAAAAATTCAAAATTTATTTATTGAAGAAGTAGAAAAAGAAAGAAACAGTATTCAAACTTAGGAGGTACAGTGAGACTGACACAGTATTCACATGGCTCTGGTTGAGCTTGTAAACTCTCTCAAGGAGAGCTTGCTCAAGTTTTGAGTAGTTTTAGACAAAAAAATAAAGACAACAATGATGTTCTTGTCGGATTAGATTCTCCTGATGACGGTGGAGTTATTCAGTTACCGAATGGAAGTAAAATTGTCCAAACTGTTGACTTTTTTACTCCCATTCTTGACGACCCTTATGATTGGGGTCGTGTAGCTGCAACAAATGCATTGTCTGATATTTATGCAATGGGCGGTCAACCTATTTCAGCTCTTCAACTTGTAAGCTGGCCAAGAGATGAAATAGGTTTTGATATCCTTTCTAAGGTCATAGAAGGCGGCACAGATGTAATGGCTTCAGCATCCTGTAGTGTTATTGGTGGACATAGCATTGAAGATAAAGAACCAAAATACGGCTTTGCTGTTACAGGCATCATTAATGATAAAATTTACACAAAATCAAATGTTCAAATCGGAGATAAACTGTACCTTTCAAAACCAATAGGATCAGGCATAATCTCTTCTGCAATAAAAAAAGGTATTGCATCGGATGCTGTAATTCAAGAAGTAACGGGGATTATGACAGAATTAAACGATAGAGCACTTGAGTTAGCTAAAAAATTAAATGCTAATGCAATTACAGATATTACTGGCTTCGGCCTCTTAGGGCATTTGTCAGAAATGATAAAAGATGATTCAATTTCTGCAGAAATATTTTCTGAAAAAGTTCCAGTTTTAGATTCAGCACAGGAATATTTTGAAAATGGAATTTTCTCATCTGGTAGTCAGAGAAATTACGATTCTATTTCTTCAGATTTGAGTTTTGAAAAAGAATTAATTGATAAAGTAAAGTTGTTTTCAGATGCCCAAACAAGTGGTGGATTGCTAATGTCAGTTCCAGATAATGGCTTGAATGAAATTGAAGAATTTTCAAAGAATTTCAATACCAAAGTCTGGGAAATAGGGCGTATTACTTCCCGTTATAACGGGAAAATAAATATCATATAGATTGATATGTTAAAAAATTTAACCAAGTTTGTTGCATTTACAGCATTTGTAAAAAGTCTTATAGAAACAAAATCTAGTAAGTCTACAGGTGTTACACAACTTCATCCCAGTAAAATACCTGGGAGGACTATCTTCATTAGGGAAAAAGAGTACTTTATAAGAGAAAATTATGTGAACGGTACTATTCCTATAGTCTTTTTACATAGTTGGGGTTCAGATTCTCTTGGTAGCTGGTTCAAAGTATTGCCTGCAATAAAGCAAAAGTATTCTTTTGTTGCAATTGATTTAAGAAATCATGGAAAGTCAGACGCTTCATGGGAACGCTGGGATGTAGATGAGAATGCAGATGTTGTAATCAGTATTTTACAAGAACTCGGGATAGAAGAATGTCATCTTGTAGGATGGTCAATGGGAAGTGCTGTAGCACTTGCCGTATCAAATAAAAAACAAAACTTAATTAAGAAACTAGTTTTAATAACTCCGTTTAGCTGGTTAGGTGGTGCGGTATATAAAGATAAACTAGCATTTAAGGCTTTCGTAAGTTTTGTAAGAATAAGAGAAAGGCTATTTCCAAATCTAAATCCACAGTCAAAGTTTTCTTTTCTAAAAAAATCTAATGCAATCAAAGATGAGTACACAGATTGGGCATGGAATAACTTACATAAACATAAAGATGATTTTATTTATGAAGATGGTGGTCGTTTTGTTGTACCTTATGATGCAAGGCCATGGCTAGACAATATTAAATCTGAAACTCTAGTAATAACTGGAGGTAAGGACAGGCTAGTTCCAGAAGAAACTTCAAATGATGTAATTGATAGATTAGAAAATGTTTCAAGCATTGTATTTAAGGATGCAGGTCACTCTGTACCTTGGACCCATGCAGAAGAATTAATAAACTCAATTGAAGACTTCATAACTTCATGAAAAGGGTACTATTTTTTTCTGCGACTTATTACAACCTACCTCTATCTGACAACTTAAAAAAGAAATTTCAATTTCTTAGTGAAGTATCAGAATGTACAGTTGTTGCTTTTTCTAATAAAAATATTGAATTTCAAGAGGAGAACACGAATTTTTATATTTACAAACAAAGCAGCTTTAGAATTCTAAATTATCTAAAAATTTTGAAAAAATCGTATTTCGATCTCAATAAAATTATTAAAAAACAAAACATTGATATCGTGGCTTTTCA
This sequence comes from Candidatus Actinomarina sp., assembly GCA_038142145.1. GTDB lineage: Bacteria > Actinomycetota > Acidimicrobiia > Actinomarinales > Actinomarinaceae > Actinomarina. The sequence goes on from JAYQJM010000005.1 coordinate 5,207, forward strand.
AGATCCAATTACAAGCTTTTTAGGATTTCTTAGAATAAAACAATCTCATCCAAATATAAAAATAGTATTAGAGTCACATGGAGACTTTATAAACACCCTTGGGATGGAAAAAAATTTGTTTCTACCAAGTCTTTACAAAAAAGTCTTTAATTCGATTGCACAATACACAATAGACAATGCTGATATAGTTCGAGCTGTATCTTCATCAACAGAAGAGCAAGTTCTGTCATTTAATAAATCAAAAAATGTTGTTAGATTTCCCGCTTGGATAGATTTTGAAGTTTATAAGAATGTAGCACCTACAAGAGAAGATAATCAAATATATAAAATATTGTTCATAGGTAGTGTGACTGATAGAAAAAAGCCTCATATGGTTATTGAAGCACTGCCTAAGTTAAATAATAAAAATGTTGAATTTCATATTGTAGGCCCTACTCCTAATCAGCAATATTTAGAAAGAATTAACAACTTAATTGATGAGTACAATCTAGAAGATAAAGTTTTTATTCACGGTATTAAAGACAGAGACGAAGTTATTGAGTTTTATAAAACTTCAAATTTAATGATTCTACCTTCTGTTTCTGAAGGTCTTGCCAGAGTAATTTTTGAATCTCAAGTGACATCTTGTCCAGTATTAGTTACTGATGCCCCAGGCATGCAAGATATCGTAATTGATGGTCAGACGGGATTTGTTTTCGAAAGTAATAATCTTGAATCTCTTGTTTTAAAAATGAATGAAGTCTTTGATGATTACAATCAAAGCATTCAAATTGGAAGAAATGCAAAAGATTTTATTCTAGAAAATTTTTCAGAGGATAAATTTAAATTTAGTTTTAAAAAAATATTTGATCTGGTTTGAAACTTTAAAGCTAGTTATTAGTAATTGTCTCAGTAAAGTTTTAAAATTTAATTATGGAAATGTTTGAATACTTAGCTCTTTTTGCGTTAATCGGATTTGGGATTTACCAGATCATTCGGACTAATAAACTAAATAATGAGTTTAATAGAGTTAATAACGAGTTAATTAAGTATCAAACATTAGATGAAAACAAAATTAATTTGGATGATGAAAGTTATCCATTTAATAAAACCCTAAAGGATTTAGAAGAAACAATAGAAAAAATAGATCAGAGTTATGAAGGTTATTTAACAACTAAAGAAGGTTTTAATAGCAAGCTTGATGATTTGAAAAATGTAACCTCTAGATTGAATCTAACTTTATCAAGCAATCAAAAAAGAGGAAATTGGGGAGAAATTCAAGTTGAAAAAATTTTAGAAGACTCTGGTTTAGTTAAAGGTCAAAATTTTGATGCTCAGAAGCCAATGGAGTCTGGAAAAATTCCAGATATAACTATCTATTTACCAGAGGGTCAAATTTTAAACTTAGATGTTAAATTTCCTTTAAACAACTACATGAGATATCTTGATGTTTTGGAAAAAAGAAGTAATTCTAACGATGATTCTGAATATGAATTCTTAGATACTAATGCAAAAAAGTTAAAGAATGATTTTTTGTCAGATGTTAGAAAAAGGGTAGATGAAGTTACTAGAGAAGGCTATATTGATCCAAAAAACAACACCATAGACTATGCACTGCTATTTGTTCCTGTAGAGGGAATTTTCCAGTTTATAGTTGAAAATGAGCTTGAATTATCCAATAAAAAAATTGATATTTACAAAGAAGCGATCGAAAAAAATATCATTATGGTCCCTCCATCTTTATTGTTGGTTTATTATTCAACAATTAAAAATGCTGTAGATACATTTTCTTTACAAGATAAAGCAAAGGATTTGATTGAATTACACAGGATATTTTTAACTCAATGGGAAAAGTACAGACTTCAAATTGAAAGCCTTCAGTCAAACATTACATCTCTTCAGAAGAAATATGATGAATTAACAAATGTAAGAACAAATGAACTATTTAAAGTTGTAGAAAGAATTGATGATCTCAAATTTGAAGATTCTGAGAAAACTGAAGATTAATTAAATTTTGCCTCAACCATGATGCACTTATCATCAATGTAATTTTTTTTATTTTCTTTTAAGAACAAGGATGTGGATTCACTTTCAGCACCAGGTTGATACCAGAAGTTATTAAAACCTAACGTTACTAAATCTTTAGTCATTTCGTAACCAATTTGTGGTGGAACAACAAAATTTAGAATATCTGGCTTTACACCTATATCTTCAACACTTTTATAACATTTTGTGTTTTGAATAAAGTCTTCTTTTTTGTTTACAGGAATAACATGGAACCCCTTGTTTGTTAAATCAATAAATATTTTGTTTCCGTACTTACTAGGATCATTACTAGCACCAATTAATGCTATGGAAGTATTTTTATCTTCTAAAAGCTCAATCAATTAAAAGTTTTCAGCCTTCATTGCGTAGAGCACATCTTTTCCTGCTTTTACAGCTGATGTATAGCCAGATGCAAGAGGTAACAGTTGTTCAATATAAAACTTAGATAGGGTTATTTTGTCTAAATAATACTCTTCGCCAGTTTCTTCATATTTTTTATTAGCTAGAAGAGCAGCTTTACCCATATAATAGCCACCTAAAACTTGTCCGAACATTTTCAAATAAGGAGAAGCTGCAGCGCTTGCATCTACAATTTCACCTTCAAGCATTCTAGATCCTAGCCAAAGAGTTACTTCAGATAGATTTTGAACCTCGACATCAAGTTTTTCAGCTAAGCCAGCTATTTCTTCAGTACTTGATTTCATTTCTTCTATGACTTTATTTACATCACCGAGTAATCTTTGCATAGCTTGCCCATTATCAAGAGGAAGCTTTCTAAACATTAAATCTAATGCTTGAATTCCATTTGTACCTTCATAAATTGGCGCAATTCTTGCATCTCTCATATATTGAGCAACACCAGTTTCTTCAACATAGCCCATACCGCCATAAACTTGAATTGCTATTGAGGTAAGTTCAACACCTAAATCAGAAACCCAAGCTTTTGTGATTGGAGTTAGTAGACCACAACGCTCTTCACCAAATGCTTTTGTCTCATCATCACCGAAATATTCCAAATCTAACATCAATTGGTTATCAAGCATTAAATATCTCATAGCATCTGTATAAGATTTAATAGTCATGAGCATTCTTCTAACATCAGCATGGTCAATGATTGTAGAATTTTTTGCATCTTCTTTAGACATACCTACAGGTCTTCCCTGAACTCTATCTCTTGCATATTGTGCAGCACCTTGAAGAGCACCAGAAGCACAGGCTAAACCTTGTCCACCAACCCAGATTCTTGCCTCATTCATCATAGTAAACATATATGAAAGACCTCTATTTGCTTCTCCGACTAAATATCCAGTTGAACCGTTGTATTCCATAACACATGTTGGACTAGCGTGAATTCCTAGTTTTTCCTCTATTGATATACAACTAACGTTGTTCTTGTCGCCTAGAGTTCCGTCATCATTTACAATAAATTTTGGAACAATAAACATAGAAATTCCCTTGGTGCCCTCAGGGGATCCTGGGATTTTAGCTAGAACTAAATGGATAATGTTTTCGGTCATATCGTGCTCTCCGAATGTTATCCATACTTTGGTTCCAGAAATTTTGTACGTACCATCATCTTGAGGTTCTGCTTTTGTGGTAATCGTTCCCAAGTCAGATCCTGACTGTGGTTCGCTTAGATTCATTGTTCCTGTCCACTTACCAGATACAAGATTAGGTAAAAATTTATCTTTTTGTTCTTGGCTTCCATGAAAGTTGATGGCTGATATAGCTCCTGCACTTAATCCAGGTGCTAATCCAAAAGCTAAGTTTGCAGTACTTAAAATTTCTAAAGTACCACCAGATAAAACAATTGGCATCCCACCACCACCAATTTCAGTTGGAAGAGAAATTGATGCCCAGCCAGCTTCTGCAAATTTTTGATAAGCTTCTACAAATTCCTTTGGCATAGATACAACTCCATCACTGATGGTTGCACCTTGTTGATCTCCTAGTGCATTAATAGGAGCTAATACTTCTTCAGCAAATTTTCCACACTCTTCCATTGTTGGAATAACAATGTCTTCTGAGAAATCACTGAACGCTGAAATTTTTGAGATTATGTCATATGACTCAATGACCTCATATCCAAAAACGATGTCTTTGACTGGAGCTTTAAAATCTACTGCCATGAATATATATCATATCACTTAATGCTAAATATCAAAAATTAGCGGGGCTTAACTTCAACTAGCTTTGCAATGTCTTTGATTTTTTCTAAATCAGGAAAATCAGTTGTTCCTGCAACAATAGCTCCTGCAGCACAAGCTTCTTTAATAGTATTGAGTAAATCGTCAGTGCCAAATGCACCTATGTATGCTGCAGTGGTATCTCCAGCTCCATTTGCATTAATCGTTTTAAAATCAGGAGGTACTATTTCAACTGCACCCTCTTGACTAATTAATCTTGCTGGCAAGTTTGAAGATGTAAGTAAAATATTTTTAACTAATCCACTATCAATCAATTCTTCAGTTTTTTGAACTGTAATTTCATCTTTACTTACTACAAGAAAATCAATGACATAATTAATTTCTGTTTCAAACCCTGCCTGAAGAATAAATAGATTTGGAAATTCTGATTTAACTTTTTTTAATTGATCCCCAATAAATTTTATAGAGTAACGATCAATTATTAATGAATCAAAGCTTTCTAAGTTTTGAAAATTACTCCACTCCAAATTTGAATATCCGGATGAAACTATAGTTCTCTCACCAGTTTCGTCTACCAAAATAGAGCAAGTAGGTGTATTAATATTGCTTCTTAGCACGTTGCCTGTAAAAATATTATTTGAATCAGCATACTCAAGAACATAATTTCCCAAGCTATCTTCACCAATACTGTTACCTCGAATTTCAGCTTCAAAACCCCACTCAACTATTTTTTCAGCACAATTGATTGCGGTACCACCGACCCTTACTTGATAATCTTTGCTTCTAATATCACCACCTGGGTTAGGGATTGAGTCTATGAAGTAAATTAAATCTGGATTAATGGTGCCAAAGCACAGAATTTTATTTTTAGACATGGTTTAATATTAGTCATTATGGAAAATCCACTAGCACAATCTCGATTACTAATTATTTTGACGATTGTTTACAACATTGTTGAAGGAATAATTGCGTTATATTTTGGATTTCAAACCAACAGTACTTCACTTTTAGGATTTGGATTTGATAGCACTATTGAAATTACCGCCTCCATTGTTGCATTATGGGGAATTAGTGGTGCAAAGAAAAATGAAAAAATTTCAGAAAGGCTAATTGCATACTCTTTTCTTTTATTGATTTTATTTATAGTTACAAAGTCAATGTTTGACTTAATAAACTTAAATAAACCAGAAGCAAGTATTTATGGAATTCTAATTGCTATCTTGTCAATATTAGTTGAAGGTCCCCTTGCCTATAAAAAATTAAAAATAGGTAAAGAGCTTAAAAATAATGTATTGATTGCAGAAGCAAAAGAAACTTTATTTTGTTTAAATTTATCAATATTAGTAATTCTTGGTGTTGGAGTTAATTATCTATTTGGAATTTGGTATTTTGACCCAATAGCTGCTTTGTTAATGATTCCGTGGCTTTTTTACGAGTTTAAAAACCACATAAACTAAACAAGACCACTAATAATTGCTCCCAATGCTAGAACTACTATGTAGCTAATTAATCCACCAAAAATTGCCCCGAGCTTTAATCCTCTAGAAATCTTGCTTGGCCCAGCTAAATGGTAAATTAGAACTCCTAAAAATGGAACCAAATATACAATTGCTAACCAAACATATTTCATAGACCCCTGAGTTTTTTCATTTACATCAATGTCTTTGATAGCTAAGGCTGCCCATGCAGCATATAGAACAAATGGCATTAAGTATCCATAAAGCTGGAATAGTAATTGCCATATAGTTGGACTTGAAATTGGTACACCACTCATAATTATCTCCTTATCTGCTTTGTAGTATGTATCTAAATTTTCGTCTAAAAGTTGGTATGGAAGTTCAATACTCTCTAGGTCAGGGACATAAAATAAATTAACAGCTGGTGACGGTTGATTTATATTCTCAAAAGGCATGTTGATTTGCTCTTTTGGCCAAGGATATTCTTTATATCTATTCTTATCTAGTTCTGAAGTTTGTGCATCAGCAAAAAAACCTGCAAGAAGCATCAAACCTGATGGATCTCCTTGTAATGGAAATCTAGCAAAAAGACTAGATGAGTTAATGTCTGAACATTTATGAACTTGTTCTAGGAGAGGTGGGGTACTAGTTTGATACACGTTACCTTCAAAACAATTTCCTGGACCCCAAGGTCCTGCAAGTGCAAGATCTGTATACCCTGAGTCAAGTACAACATTATCTTTTATTTGTACGTGTTGTGAGAAATATAGGTTTGCATCCAACATTGGGCTTGCAACAATTCCATATCTATCATGATTAACAACTATATTTTTTTCAATTATGTCACCAACTCTTCCTGGCGCAACTATTCCCATACCTTTTGCAACAAGACCAAATCTATTTGTAGGTGCTTCATAATTATTATTATCAATAACAAGATTGCCAATTATTGTAGTTTCTCTTCCTGGAGGATTAAGTTCTGAATCTAGAGTATTTGGAACAATTCCTGACATATTATCTCTCCATATATTGTTATAAAGATAAAGATTACCACCAGCATTTGTGCCTGAATAGCCGAGAGCGTTTCCCTCAATTACATTGTCATATATGAGTGAGTTACAGGGGTAACACTGACCTATGTAAATTCCACTATCTGGATGTCCTGAAGCGTAAATATTGTCAAAAATACCATCTGTAGAGTTAAAAGCATAAACTCCATAATCACCATTGTTATAGACTGTTAAATAAGAACCCTTGAAGCCTTTTGAGGTGTTCCAATAAACTCCATTTAGTGAAAAATTTCTTACAGATAAGTTTTCAACCGAAACTCCATCTGTGTCGTATATTTGAATTCCGTTCTCTCTCATGAATTCGCCATCAATAATTACTTTATTTCTATCTACACCACGTATAGTGAGGTAAGAAGTTGTTACAGTAACACTTTCGTTATAAACTCCGTTTTCAATAAGAATTAAATCACCTTCGATTGCTGCATCAACTGCATCTTGAATTTTTGTAAATTGCTCATTTTTACCTACTCGTAAAACGTCTTCGCTTAATTCAACAATAATCTTCTCTTCTGGAGCAGAATATTCAACATCTCCTACGATTACTGTTCCGACCATTCCTTTGTTATTTGTGCCGTGGTATGGGCAATAATATTCATAAACACCTGGTTCGTTAAAAGTATGTTCATACTGATCTCCCTTAGTGATAATTCCATATTCAAAGTAGTCAGAAGATATAGCTTGCCAAGTTCCATCACTAGCAATTACGTTATGATTATTTGCACCTCCTGATTCCCAAATTACGGTGGTACCAGGTTCTACTCTTATGACTTTTGGAGAGAATTCATCATCTACAACCTTAACAATTTGAGGGTCAAGACTAGTAGCCTCTTGAGAGCCACATGCAACTATAAAAATCATTAGAAGAAAAATTGAATAGTAACGAATTTTTTCCATAACAAATTTTACCTTTCAGATGTTAGCCCGTCCATTTTGTAGATTCTATTATTATGTATTTATGGACAATGAAAGATATCCAACTCAAAAAAAACAATGGGTTTGTCCTAAGTGTGATAGTTCTGCTTTCACAGAAGATATAGTCACAATGACAGGCAAATCATTTTCAAGATTTATGAATATTCAGAATCGTAAATTTTCTGCAATAACATGTAATGAATGTTCATTTACAGAGTTTTACAAAGGTAAATCTAAAGGTTGGGAAAGCGTAATTGACTTTTTAGGTAATTAAGCTTGTATCCAGTCTTCTGGATTATCATCAACAAAAAAATCAGAGACTAATGTAGCTTCTGGATCTATTGCATATTGATCAAAGTCAGTAACACCTTCTTCTTCAAGAACATCTTGATCAAGAAAGAAATTTCCTGTACATTCTTTTGAGTCTCTTTTTAGAACCGCATATGCAGCATCTGCGTATATAGATGGTTTTCTGGAACCTTTTATCAACTCAGCACCAATAACATTTCTTACAGCTGCGGTATCTAAAGATGTTCTTGGCCACAAACAGTTAGATGCAATACCATATTTACCTAGTTCTTCAGCTAAACCATGTGCTACAAGAGACATGCCATACTTTGCAGTTGTATATGCAAGAGTGATTCCAAACCATTTCCTCGCTATGTCAATAGGTGGAGATAAGGTTAATATGTGTGGGTTTTTTCCATTTTTAAGATAAGGGATGCATTTTTGACTAAACATAAATGTGCCTCTCACATTTATGTTGTGCATAAGATCATATCTCTTCATAGGAGTATTCTCTGTATCAGTTAAATGTATAGCACTAGCGTTATTAATGCAGATATCAATACCACCAAACTCGTTTGCTGCTTGGTCTACAGCATTCTGGACTTGATCTTCAAATCTAATATCACAAACAATAGGTAACGCTTTGCCTCCTACAGCTTCAATTTCTTCAGCAGCTGAATAAATAGTTCCAGGTAATGTAGGATGTGGTTCAGTTGTTTTTGCAAGAATAGCAATATTTGCGCCATCTTTTCCAAGCGCTTTAGCTATTTCTAAACCAACACCTCTTGAGCCACCACTTATAATTACTGTTCTATCTTTAAAATTTGTCATTAAGTAATTTTATTAGAATTGTTCAGTTTCTGTAGAGTCTTTTGTCGATAATAAGTTTGAGTTTTCACCTAATAAAATTTCACCAATTGTTTCATAGTAATTTCCACCAACTTCTTGTTGATGTTTTATTGCGGTGTAGCCTTCCTCACTTAATTTAAAACCTAATTCTTGTAACTTAACAATTGCACTCATGTCTCCACCTTTAAATTCTTTACCTAGTTGGTACATTGAGCTTGATAATGAATGAAATCCTGCCAAAGAGACAAATTGCAATTTATATCCATAAGAAGATAATTTTTGTTGAAAGGTTTTAATTTCTTCATCTGTAAATTTATCAACCCAATTGAAAGAAGGAGAGCAGTTATAGGCTAATATTTTTTGAGGATATTTTGATTTTATTTCATCAGCGAATTCTTTTGCAAACCCTAAGTCGGGATTATTGGTTTCACACCAAATTACGTCTGCAATTTCTGCATAAGCTAAAGATTTTGTTATCGCTAACTCTTGATTGTTTTCGATTAAATAGTAACCATCTTCAGTACGTTTATTCGAAATAAATGGTTTGTCTCTTTCGTCAAAATCAGAAGTTATTAATTTAGCAGTTAAAGCATCCGTCCTAGCAATTATTACTAAAGGAACTCCAGCTACGTCTGCACTCAATCTTGAAGCAGCTAGTTTTTTAAGATATTCTCCTGTAGGAATTACAACCTTTCCACCCATGTGCCCACATTTTTTTTCTGCAGCTAGTTGATCTTCAAAATGAATTCCTGCTAATCCTGAAGCGATAAATTGTTGAGTTAGATTGTAAACATTATAAATTCCTCCAAACCCTGACTCAGCATCTGCAACAACCGGCGGTAGGTAGGAAACACTTTTCTCTGCCATGATTCTTAATAGAGTGTTATTAATTTTTTGGACAAAATCTGGCCCACTGTTTGACGGGTATAAAGACAGGTCAGGATAGGTGTTTACACCATTATTACTTTCAGCTGCAACTTGCCATCCGCTGACATAAATCATTTCATAATTTAAGTTGTATAGCTGAGCTGCTTGTTGAGCAGTAGCTACACCTAAACTTGATACCCATTGGTCATCTCTGTTTAATAGATCCCAAAGATTTTTTGAACCAAATTCAGAAAGTGTATAGGAAATTTGTATTGGAGGCCTTAGTTTGCTGATGTCTTCTGAGCTGTAAGTTCTTTTAACATCACCCCATCTGTTGTCGGAAAGAAAATCTTGAATATTTTTTAAAGAATTGAACTCAAGATTCATGTGCTAATGTTGGCTAGCAGCAATACTAGCAATGATTATTATAAGAACTAGTACACCTGCACTTGCAATCAAAACTTCAGTTCTTGTAATTTTAATTTTAGGTGCTGAGCTCATGACGCTAGCAAAAATTAAAATTGCTGAAGAAATAATTAGTGCAAATAATGGCGCGTATTCATGAAAATTTAAAAACACTTGTGCAATAGCAAAGGCGATTATTCCACCGACGATTATCGACACAACTGGTATGAGTATAGATCCAACAACTCTCTCTCTAATTTTTTTTGTTTCACTCATTTCAAACTCTTCAAGACCTTTAGGTATACCAAGTAGCATTGATAACATTGAAACCAAACTTTGAGTTACAGCAGATAAAATGACTATTCTCCAGAAAGCTCCTCCAACAGAAATTAAGTTAATAACTGGATCATCAGGTAATATACCTTCAATTGTCTGTCCAACGCTGTTGATTACATAAAATGACGCTATAGATCCAAAAATAAGTCCTAATCCTAAACCTGTAAAAATAGATTCTCTATCTGAAGTGTGAATACCATATCCCTCAAAATTAGATTCAAGAAACTTTTTAATATTTAAAGAATTAATTATTGAAAATAAAGAAGTGGTTGCTGTAATGATGAATAGGAATGAAATTGTATTGTATTCAGAGATTAATTTTTGAGTCTCTGCCTCAAGAATCAATCCATCATATAGGTAAGAACTTGCTAAAAGGCCTTGAACAAGGCCACTTAATATTCCAAAACTTAAACCATACTTTAATGATTTAAATATTTTTTCATACATAGGCACTGGTGGGGCAACGTCTTCTTGAATTGTTTGTGTCACTACTGTTGTAACTTCAGTCTCAACTTCTGGTGCATCTTCTATAATTTCTTCTTCTTGAGAAGTTGTTTGTACAGAATTTTCTTCTTGAGGAGTACTTTCAGCTGCCGGAGCTTCTTGTGTTTGAACAGGAGCTTCGCTAGGTGTTACACTCTCTCCTCCAGCCCATGAACTTAATATCTCTTCGGTAGAGTTGCCAGATGCTTGAGCTCTTGCTTCTGCTGACCTTTGAACTAGATCAACGGGAGCATTTAACAATTCAGCTACTTTATTTGCTAAATCACTCACTAGTTGTTATCTCCATACGTTTTCCAGATTTTATGTTTAGATTTTTGTACAAGTACTTTAAACATAGTAAATCCATATAATTCTAGTCACTTGTACTGTTTCTAACTACATCGTCAAATGTTTTTTCTTCTTGATACCATCTCATCCAAATTACCAATATAGTAATCCATAAAATGATTCCACCACCTAATTTAAGTATTAAACCAGCTAGGGTTTGGTCATCAATAATTGAAATGCTAAAGATATTGTTATCCATTACATAGGCTGAGTAGAGAGGTTCTGTACCAAATGCTAAAAAACTTGCAGGTATTGTTGGTAATAAAGATTGTAAAAATAAATAAGCAATTCTTACTGGAGATGACATTGCTTTAATTTCATCATTAAACCCAATGACAGGTATCCACATATTCAAAGCAACTAAAAGCATTGCTGCATGCAGTAAAAAGTGTACAAGTGTATTTGTTACCATTAAATTTACAATATTTGTCCAATGCATCCCAACCATCACGAGATTAAATAAGAAAAATGCGACAACAGGTTTGGTTGTAATTTTTAGTAATTTAATTAAAGGTTCAATAGATACAAGCTTTTTCATGTCTTTGTGCATTCCAAGAAGCAAAAGTGGAGGTGAAACAAGTGCTAGAACAAGGTGTTCTGAAGAATGAACTGAAAAAAGATATTTTTCACCAATATCATGGATTGGATAATCAGTAAATAACCATAAAAAACCGACACCTGAATACCACACTTTTCTTTTTTCTTGTTTAATAGTCTTATTGTTTGTTGAATATTCAAAAAATATTATAAGAGAAAATATAAGTGCCCAAACATCATAATGAGGGTGAAAGGGGAGATTCTGCATTTGTTTTTAATTCCTAAAAATAATTTGCTGCTGCACGTTCAAACATCACGATTGCAAATAATATTAAGGCAAGAATCATTCCACCTACAAAAAATCTATTAACAGTTTTGTTTTCGTATCTAAGATGCATGAACCACCCAACAACAATTACAAACTTTCCTATGGCAAGAATTATTAATAAAGGATCTGCCAAAGCACCAACAATATCTTCTGTGTAATATAAAGCAATTTCAATTGCTGTAAGGATGCCAAGAACGATTGCTATTTGGACATATTTCTTTGGCGTTGGATGTTCTACGTGTGCTTCAGACATATCAAATCAAATAAACTACCGTAAATAATACAATCCAGACAATATCAACAAAGTGCCAATATAGTGCAACGAACTCAAGATTCATACCACTGTCTAGTGTTAGACCATTTTGTCTTTGTCCAATTCCCCAAAGGGCAAGCAATAAAACGACACCTATAAAAACATGTAGCCCATGAAAGCCTGTTAAAACATAAAAACTTGAACTAAAAATATTTGTTCCTAATTCGAATCCTTTATGGTAGAACTCTGTAAATTCATAGATCTGACCGGCAAGAAAAACTGCACCTAACATAGCTGTGGCTAAGAGCCAGACTCTTGTTTTTTCTTGATCATTTGCTTCTAAGGCATTGTGTGCAAGAACCATTGTTAATGAGCTCATTAAAAGAATAAAAGAGCTGATAGAAGTGAAAGGAATATCATAAACATCTGTTAATTTGATTCCTGGAAAGCTTCTACCTTTGAAAATCATAAATGTTGTTATAAGGGTTCCAAAGAAGAGAATTTCAGTGGATAAAAACACCCACATTCCTAGTTTTCTAGTTTCTACTCCAGTTTCTTCATGAGGATATGCGTGAGAATTACTCATCTATTTCAACTTCTTCCTCAAGCGGTTCAATTCCCCAACCAAACCCACCAATCAACAACAACACAACGCCTACGAGTGTGAGAGGGATAGATTTGTATATGACTGCGTATCCTAAAAACGGTAGTCCACTAGCTAGTACGAATGGGAAGTAAGAAGGACTAGGAAGTTCAATATGTTCTGTTGGGTTCAATCCCTCTTCTTCTAAATCAAGAAGTAATTGATCGGCAGTATCTCTTCTTACCGCTCTTCCTTCTTCATCTTCTGAATATTTTGCATGCCAAAAGTCATCTAACGCTTTTACTTCTGGGGCCTTAGAAAAGTTCCATACTGGAGTAGGTGAAGGAATAGTCCATTCAATTGTTCTTGCATCCCACGGATCAAATGGAGCTTTTTCACCATTTCTTTTTGAGTAAATCCAGTTAATCATGAAAACTATTATTGAGAGTGCAATGACAAAAGCTCCTATTGTCACTACGACATTCCAGAATTGCAAATTTGTCTCTTCTGCATAAACCCAAGTTCTTCTAACTTGTCCTTGAAGGCCTAACCAGTGCATCGGACCAAAAGTGAGGTTGAAACCAATAAGCATTAACCAAAAGTGTATTTTTCCAAGAGACTCGTTGTACATTTTTCCCCATACTTTAGGAAACCAATAGTAAAGTCCTGAGAATATTCCAAACATTGCACCACCAAATAGCACATAGTGAAAGTGTGCAACGATATAATATGTGTCAGTTTGTTGTGTATCTGCTGGAACAATTGAGTGAGTTACACCGCTTAATCCTCCAATAACAAACATTCCAATAAAACCTAAAGAGAAGAGCATAGGCGTATTGAGTTTTAATTTTCCTCCCCATATTGTTCCCAGCCAATTAAATATTTTTACCCCTGTAGGAACTGCAATTACCATTGTTGAAAGGCCAAATCCAGCTTGTGCTACAGTGCTTATTGAAGATGCAAACATATGGTGTGCCCATACACCAAAACCTATAAAAGCAATTCCAAAACCAGCAAAGACTATCGCAGCATAACCAAATAGTGGTTTTCTTGAAAATGTAGGAAGTACCTCAGAAACAATTCCAAAAGCTGGAAGTATTAAAATATAGACTTCTGGGTGACCGAATAGCCAAAATAGGTGTTGCCATAATATAGGATCTCCACCACCTTCAGTAAGGAAGAAAGTTGTTCCAAACTTTCTATCAAAAGTTACGTAGAAAAGAGCAATTGCAATAATTGGAAGAGAGAAAGCTAACAAGAACGAAACTGCAAAAGTCATCCATGTAAATACCGGCATTCTCATAAACCTCATGCCTTTTGTTCTCATATTGATAATTGTGGTAATGAAATTAAACGCTGACACTAAAGATGCAATACCTAATATTTGTAAACCTATTGCCCAAAAGTCCATTGCAGTTCCTGGTGAATATTTCATTCCAGCATTTGGTTGATAACCAAACCAGCCACCATTTGGAGCAGAACCAAGCCACCCGACTTCTTCTGCTAAATAACCACCTTCAGGTGCACCAGCTGTACCAAATATGAATGTAGAATACAAAAACGCTCCACCAAATATGAATATCCAAAAAGAAAGTGCATTCAAACGAGGAAACGCAACATCTCTTGCTCCAATTTGTAAAGGTAATAAATAGTTGAAGAAGGCCGCACTAATAGGCATAATGGCGAGGAATATCATTGTTGTGCCGTGCATTGTAAACATTGCATTATATTCAGCAGCTGATAAAAAGTTATTGTCTGGCTGAGATAGCTGAATTCTTAAAACTAATGCCTCAAGCCCACCGACTAACAAAAAGAAAAACGCAGCATAACCATACATGATTCCTATTCGTTTATGGTCTACTGTTGTGATCCAGCTCCATATACCAGTTTCAGAAGAAGGTCTTCTAAATATACTTGATTGTTTGTTCGGTTCTATAATTTTTGTCATTTAAGTGTCTCCAAATACGCAATTAAAGCATTTATTTCATTTTCAGTCAATTCTAAGTTAGGCATAAATGTTCCAGGTTTTATCTCAGCAGGGTTTGCTAGCCACTTTGTAAGATTTTCTTTATTGTTTTCAAGTGCAGCACCAGCAAATACATTTCTATTAGCAAAGTGAGTTAAGTTAGGAGCTATTCTGTCACCTTGTACATCCCAAACTCCATCAATTACATGACACTGTGTACATCCTGCATTTAGATAAACTTCTTGTCCTTCAGCAGCAAGAGAATCTCCTTCGAGCTTTGTAGCTTTTTGCTGTTCATTTTTGACCCAAGCCTCAAAGTCAGATGCTGATAGTGATAACACTCTTCCTCTCATTTTTGAGTGACTTAAACCACAATACTCACCGCATTGAGCCCAAAATTCGTTTGGAGAATCAGCATGAAGATTTAAGTACGTTGTTTGTCCAGGAACAAGATATCTTTTACCATTTAATTTTGGTACCCAGTAATTATGTAACACATCATTTGACCACATTTCTAATCTGACTGGCTTATCAGCTGGTATTACCAAAACATTTGCAGTAGTAATTCCATATTCTGGGTACTTATATTCGAACCACCACTGATGACCAATTACCTCAACCTTCATTGCATTTTCAGGTTCTCTAGCTAGATCAAAAATAGTACGTACGGTTGGGACAGCTATTGCTGCAAGAATAAGAACTGGGATTACAGTCCATAAAATTTCTAGTTTTGTATTCCCATGTATTTGTTTTGGTTCAGGACTATCTTCTTTTTCTTTAAAAACAAAAATAGAAATTAAAAGGGCACCTTGAACAATCGCAAAAATACCTACAGCTATCCAAAATGTGATCCAAAATAATTCATCTATCGATCTTGCATAAGGACCTTCAGGACTTAGAGAATCTAGAGGTGCATTTTCTATGCACGAAGCTAGAAAGACAAATGGTCCGTATCTTAAATTCTTTAATCTAAAAACTTTTTTCACAAGCATTTTTATATTATCAACAATAATTAAGGATAGCGTTGAAACTATATATAGTGTAATTATAAGTACTATGTCGTTATGGTTTTAGAAGTAAAAAATACAATATATTCTTACTATAAATTATCAAAATTACGAGTTGTTGAACTTCTTTTAATAACAACTGTACCTGCAATGATTGTTTCTATATATGGATTCCCTCCAATAAGCCTAGTTTTATATACAGTCATTGGAGGTACTTGTTTAGCTGTTAGTGCAAATGTATTGAATCAAATTTTTGAAATTGAGACAGATAAGCTTATGAAAAGAACTGCTCAAAGGCCACTTGTAACTGGAGTAATTTCTATCAGGAATGCTTACATTTTTTCTCTAGGGCTAGGCTCTGTAGGATTTTCTTTGCTTTATTTTTTAACTACTCCTTTGGCTGCATATATTGCTTTAGGTGCAAATATTTTTTACTCATTTATATACACACTTGTTCTCAAGCCACGAACAGATCAAAATATTGTTATTGGAGGTGCTGCGGGGGCAGCCCCAGTATTAATTGGCTGGACAGCTACAGGAACAGATTTGGATGTCGGGTCATGGTTATTATTTTTATTGGTATTTTTGTGGACGCCTGCTCATTTTTGGGCTTTATCTATTGAAAATAATGACGATTATAAAGATGCAAGTTTTCCAATGCTTTCAACTTTAGAAACTAAACAAAGAACATCAATTTACATTTCAATATATTCATGTGCAACAGTCCTCACTTCTTTACTTGTTGCACCAATACTTCAACTTGGTCTTGTTTATTTATCAATAGCTTTATTGCTTGGAGCTTACTTAATGTACAAATCATTTCAACTTTACAAAAACAAGATTGAAGCAATTTCTTATTTTATTTTCTCGAATACCTACCTAGCAATTGTATTCTTAGCAATGGTTGCTGATATATTTTTTACATTGAGGAGCATATAATGAACGAACTACTTCTATCAATTACTTACCCACCAATTCCAATAACTCAGGTTGGGCCGTTTGCTCTATCATTGCATGGAGTTTTTGCAGCAGTAGGCTTTTATTTTGGTGCTTCTCACGCTATAAAACTAGCCGAAAAAGATGGTGCTGATAGTGAGCTCTTTTCGGAAGCTCTAACCTGGGCTATTTTTGGTGCTATTTTAGGCGCAAGATTTTTTACAATTCCAGCACAGTGGTATAGCAATCCTGGTTATGGACTTGATGATGTTTTCACATTAGCGGGAAGTTTCTCAATCATGGGAGGTATGGCAGGTGGTATTATTGCTGCTTATCTTAAGATAAGTATTTTGAGTAAAGAAAATTTTCGAAGATACGGAGATTACGCAGCAACAGGTCTAATTCTGGGTACTGTTATTGGAAGAATTGGAGACTTAGCGATAGTAGAGCATTTAGGTAGAGCTACAAACTTTTTTCTCGGATATGAAATCAAACCTGGTTATGACGTAGCTCCTCAACACAATGCTCTAGAGTGTGCAGAACCACTTACAACATGTGGAACTTTTCATCATGTGGCTATGTATGATATGTTTTTTGCTTTAATTGTTTTCTTTATATTTAAAAACTTACAACAGCGTTTTACATTTGGAAGAGGGTCTTGGATGGGGCTTTGGGCAGTTTGGTATGGAACACAAAGAGCTGTGTTAGATACTTTAAGATTTGGAATGGGAGACGCGACAATAGGAAGTTTTACTTGGAATCAAATTGGCGGTCTTACTCTTGCCTCTATAGGATTGGTTATGTTTTTAATGAATAAAGAAGCTAAAAAAGACTAATTAAAAACAAAATATAAAAAACGGTAAAAGCATAACCTAAAATATTGTTTCTTTTAATTAAATTCCTTGAAAGAAAAATTACTAAAAAGCTGACAAAATACATAAGGAACATTTGGTAGTCAACATCGGATAAAATCCCCCCAGGACTTATTGATATCGCAACACCCCCAACCAATCCTATATTAAAGAGATTGGATCCAAAAATATTTCCAAAAACTATATCTGGTTTTCTCATTTTTGCTGCAGAAATTGTCCCAGCAACTTCTGGCAGACTTGTACCTATAGCAATAATTGTTGAACCAATAATCAGAGAGGATACTCCAAAAAGCTCCGCTAGTTCAATTGCGTTATTCACCACAAGTTGGCTCCCATATATTGTTGCAATTAAAGACAAAGGTCCTCTAATCAGTAAGTTTCCTGAATCTTCATTTATAAATTCTTCTTCATCGACTGCATCTGCACTAACAAGTTTGTAAATTACATAAAGTACAAGAATTAACAATGCAATTCCTAAGAAAAGTGGAAATTCTTCAGTTAGAACAAAAGTGGATACAAACAACGTTGTTAAAACGGCCATCCAGACAGGGCTAGTTTGATCGAATTTAATTTTTTTTGCGTAATCTTTAGGTATTGATAAATAAAGCACAGCAACAACTAAGAGTGAGTTAGCTATATTTGAACCAATTATATTTCCAATTGCTAAATCGAGATCTCCATTTAGTGCAGCTCCTGTACTTGCAAACAATTCTGGAGCTGATGTTCCAAATCCAATAAAAGTAGCACCAATAACAGAACTTGGTAGGTTAAATTTTTGTGCAATTTTAATTGCAGAACTGACCATTTCGTCAGCACCTTTAATTAGTAAAACTAATCCAGCTAAAAATCCAAGTAATATTAATGACATTTTGTTAAAAGATTATTCTTTTGAATCTCTCCAGGCTATCCATTCTTTGACTTGTGTTAAGTCATATCCAGGACCATTGACTGCAAGTGTAATTTCAGTTGCACCAGCCTCAACGAGTTCATCAGCTTTATCCAGTCTATTAATGTCAATCCCTATAGATTTTTCTATTTCACTTGGATCTCTTCCAACTTTTTCACACCAGTCATTTAAAACTGATATTTTGTGGATTACAGTTTCGATGCCACTCCTGTCTTCTGTTTTGGTAGCGAAACCATGCCATATATCAGCATATTGAGCAACGAGTCTCAATGTTACTTTTTCTCCACCACCTCCAATTAGAATAGGTATCTTTCTTTTTGGTTGAGGGTCAAGTTTTGACATTCTTGAAACAATTCTTTCAAGAGATTTTTCTAGTTCTTTTAATCTCCAAATTGCAGTACCAAATTCATAACCATATTCGTCATAATCTTGTTCAAACCAACCTGAGCCAATTCCGAGAATTAATCTTCCATCTGAAATATGATCTACAGTACGTGCCATATCTGCTAAAAGTTCGGGGTTTCTGTAAGAGTTGCAAGTGACTAGGGGACCAATCTGTACTTTTTCAGTGACTTCTGCCCAGCTTGCAAGCATAGTCCAACACTCGAAGTGCTTACCCTCTCTTCTTTCTCCCTCATTCCACTGAGTACCGTCTTCTTTATAAAGAGGATAAAAATGATCCCAGTTATAAATTATGTCTGCACCTATTTCTTCAGATTCTTTTGCAGCTTTTCTAATTTGATCGTACTCGGCATGCTGTGGTTGTAAAAATACGGCTATTCTTGGTTTCATATTTTTTCCTTTCTAGAAATTAAATTCTAAATTTGAGCTCTGCATTCTGTCTTTAAATGCAATATTAGCTTTAAGTCTTTCCAATTTTTGTTTAGAAATTTTTTCTGCAGATGGTAATGGATTATCTTTTAGAAACTCTTCAATATCCTTTGCTAAAGTTTTGTTGTAGATTGACGGTAGCGCATCAAGAATTCTTGATGCGGTCCATTCAGGCATAACTTTCAAAAGATCTTCCCAGTTTTCTTTGACTAAATTCCATGCTTTTTCAGAATTATCAGAGTTAGAGAGTAAAACTGCAATTACATATGGTGCGTCAGCACCTCTTATAGTCTGATCCAAGATAGCACTAATTATTGTGTTTGGAGCATCAGGTTCAGAAACAGAACCAATCATACCTCTGTAGCGACCTTGAATTTGAGGTGTTTGTGAATTTTTAAATTTTTCCATATAAACTTTTGCAGAATTAGTTTTATCAAGTGAAGAAATATTTAACACAAGATTGTAATAATTTCCATCTTTGTAATCTTCATATTCATTTGATTTAAATTGAGTAGAAAATGACTCAATAAACTCATCATTTTTTACAATTTTTGCATAAAGACCACAAACAAGAGACTTTAATTGTGATACTTCTGGATCTAAATCTTCTTCATAATCTGAGCCAAGCTTTTGCAGTAATGTAGAACAAAAACCTTCAACATAAGTTTTAAATTCTTGATTATCATATATTTCACTTAGAGTTCCTAAGATTCCTCCAATTAAAGACCAAATATTTTTTTCGTTTTCATTTACATATAGATTCAATATATTGAGAAACTCTTCTAGTTCAAGCTTCCCAACTCTAAGTGACATCCAAACATCTTCAAGAAATCGATATTTTTCATTTAGATCTAATCTTAAAAAATTGTCTGAAATTGAAGATAAAATGTCTGAACTGTAGTTTGAGTGGAAGAATGACCATCCTCCATTGTTTATAAATGGTACTGTACCCTCAAACTCAATTTCTTGAGACTCGCTATCCAATATGAATTTTTGAGCTACACCAGTTTCTAAACATTTTATATTCAAGGGAACTTTCCAAACAGTTTCATCAGTCTCTCCATCAATTAAAAAACGATTTTGAGAAATCTTATATTTATTGTCAGATTTAGAAATAGAGATAAGAGGATAACCTTCTTGTTTAATCCAAGTAGGGAGTATTTCACTAAGGTTGTACTCGCTTGATTTAGTAAGTTCATCCCACAAATCAGATGAATGTGTGTTTTTGTATTCAAATTTTTTCAAATAATTTTGAACTCCTTGTTTGAATTCATCTTCACCAATGAAGGTTTCAAACATTCGTAATACAGTAGAGCCTTTTTGATATGTTAAGACATCAAACATTTCTTCAGCTTCTTCTGGAGTTTTAACCTCAAACTCAACCGGTCTAGAGGCTCTAAGGGAATCTACACTAAACCCCTGAGATCTTGCAAGGTTTAATTCATTCCATAATTTAAATTCAGGATATGTTGCTTCTGAAGCGATTACTTCCATCAAACTTGCAAATGCTTCATTTAACCAGATACCGTCCCACCACTTCATTGTTACTAGGTCACCAAACCACATATGTGCTAGTTCATGAGCGACAACCTCAACAGATCGAGAAAGTTCCGCTCTAGTTGCTTTTTCTGTGTCAATTAACAAAAGAGTTTCTCTAAAAGTTACAGCTCCAACGTTTTCCATAGCACCCATAGCAAAATCAGGAATTGCAATTAGGTCTAGTTTTGATCCTGGATAATTGATTCCATAATAGGTTTCAAAAAAATCAAGAATTTTAATTGCTGCCTCACCAGCAAATTTAGTTTGATGTCCAAATCCAGGTCTGTGAACAATCCTGACGTCAGTAGTTTTTGAAGATCCAATATTTGTAATCTCTAAACCACCAACTACAAAAGCTACTAAATATGTAGACATTCTCATTGAGTCAACAAATTTAGAAGTAGTCCTACCATTGTTTGTTGTTTCTTCTGCAAGCTTTTCATTGCTTACCCTTACTAAGTTTTCATCAGATGTAAGAGTTATTGAAAAAATAGATTTATATTCAGGTTCATCCCAACAAGGAAAAGCCATACGCGCAGCTGTTGGTTCGAATTGAGTTGTTGCTATCCAAACATCTTCATTATCTTCATTTTTAAAACTGCTTCTATAAAACCCTCTAAGATCATCGACAATAGTTGCATTGAAGTTTATATAAAGCTTCCAATCTCCTGCCTTAACAATTTCTTCAAAAGATAGTGCAATTTTCTCTTCTTCATTTATATAGTTAACAGACGCATCAATATGGATTCCTTCGTCATTTTCAACAAAGGCATTAACTATGTCTATGCCAAGTGAATTTAATTGTATTTCAGTAGAATCATCAACAACCTCTATATAGATTGTTTCTTTCCCTGCATATTTAAAATTTTCTAGGTCTATATCCAGATCTATTTCGTATCTGTTTGGAATTGCATTTTTAGGTAATTTTATATTTTGACTCATTCACAAATTGTAGTTGTAAATAAATTCAATCCCATTGCAAGTGTAAAAATTCTTCAGAATCTAGCAACTGAACTGTGTGAGCACCAAAGAAATCTCTTTGTGCTTGAATTAAATTTGAAGGGTTGTGTTCAGCGCTCATATTTAGATACCAATTTAATGTTGAGCTCATGACAGGTGTTGAAATATTATTATTTATACAATCAGTGATTATATTCTTTGCATCTTCGACAAGATTAGATAATTTATTTTGGATTTGAATAATCTCAAGTTTTGAATCACTATTTAAAAAGTCAGTCAACTCACTCAATAGATCTGAACGTATAATGCAACCTCCCATCCAATTTTTTAAGACTTCTGAAATTTTTATATTTAGATTATGTTCAGTACTAAAAAATTGTATAAACAATAAAGCCTTGAATTAAAGTTGCGAATCTTGAAAAATATACAGCTCTTTGCAGTTTATTCAAGTCAAGGTTTTCAGACATTTTTAATTCTTCTTGCTGCCAGTCATTCTTAAAATTACTTTCAATCCTTGCGTTCAAAGATTCATAAATAGCCGAAAGAGGGTAGCCGTAGTCTAAGCTTGTTTGAACTGTCAACTTTCCAGTACCTTTATGGTTAGCTAAGGGCCTTATTTGATCAATTAAGAAACCGTCGCTGTTCTTTTTTTGAAATATTTCTGCAGTGATCTCTATTAAATAGGATGATTGTCCAATTTCTTTAAAACTTTCAAAAAAGTTACTTATTTTTATATTATCGAAGCCACTTGATCGCAAAACACTGTATGCTTCTGCAATAATTTGCATTTCTGCATATTCAATTCCATTGTGAAGCATTTTGATGAAGTGTCCGGTACCGAATCCTTCATATATTCCAACACATGGAACGCCATCTTTTTTAGCAGCAATACTTGATAATATTTTTTGTAAGGTTTCATTTATTGGATTCTTTGAACCGATCATTAAGGCCGGACCATTTCTTGCCCCCTCTTCACCACCTGATACGCCCATGCCAATAAACTTAACTCCTTTTTTTTCACAGAGATTTCCCATTTCATTGCTATCTAAAAAGTAAGAATTTCCGGCATCAATTATTAGATCATCTATATCTAGTAAATTAGTCAGGTCATCTATTACAGTTTTTGTAGCTTCTCCAGATGGCACTAATAACATTACTGTTCTGGGCTTTTCTAAGTTTTCAACTAAAGTTTTTAAGCTTGTATAACCTTCAATGTTATTGTTTAAATCTTTATTAATTAGAGTATTAATTTTCTCATCTGACTTGTTATAAACTTTTACGTTTATTGAATTATCTGACATATTTAATGCAAGGTTGGAGCCCATAACTCCAATTCCAACTAATCCAATATTTAGACTCATATTGAAATTTTAACAATATCTTTGTCGATCAAATTATTTAAATATTGTTTTCTTATATCTATCTCTACTAATAATTGTGAATCTATATTTTCTACATTATGAATTGTTGATAATTTATGAAGGATATCTAAATCTTTAGCTGAAATTATAACTTGCTCTTTTACTATTTCTCCGAGCACTTTTTCAAATATTCTTTTTATAAGTTTTGGAATGTTAGTACCAACAGTGGAGGATATAAATTCAGCATCAGGATATTTTTCTTTTAAATAATTTAGAGAAGCTCTATCTATTCGGTCAATTTTATTAAATACCAAGAGCTCAGGTATCTTTGCTTCAATTTGCTCTAGAATTTCATGAACTGTATTGATATGCATTTGAGGCATAGCTGCGGCAGCATCGACAACATGGATAAGTAGTTCAGCTTCTTTAACTACAGTAAGTGTTGACTTAAAAGAGTCAATGAGTGTTGTTGGTAGATTTTGGATAAATCCAACTGTATCAGAGAGTATTAAATGTTCGTTTGTTTCATCAATTTTTAACTCTCTCTGGAGAGAATCAACAGTTGCAAATAATTCATTAGCCACGTATGTTTTTGAAGATGTAATTTTTTCTAGCAGTGTTGATTTACCTGCATTTGTATAACCAACTATTGACACCAAAGGTGTGTTGCTTTTTCTTCGTGAATTTGACTGAACAGCTCTTTGCTTGCTTACTTTTGATATTTCTTTTTTGAGTTTATTTATTCTATTGTCAATCAACCTACCATCTGTTTCAAGTTTGGTTTCTCCAGGACCTCTTGTGCCGATCCCGCCTCCTTGTTGATTTAAAGTTTTTCCAAGACCGGCAAGTCTTGGTTTGAGATAAATAGAAAGAGCTAATTCAACTTGCAATCTTGCTTCTTTAGACTGAGCATGAAGGGCAAAAATATCTAGAATCAAGCCTGTTCTATCTACAACATCACATTTAAAAAGTGCTCTGAGCTCTTTCTGTTGGTTTGGTGTAAGTTCACAGTCGAAAATGACAACATCAATATCATTAGCATCGGAGATGTCAACGAGCTCTGCAATAGACCCTTTTCCAATAAAAGTTTTTGGATCAATTTTTTCTACTCTTTTTGTTTGAATAATTTTGGGACTCGAACCAGCTGTATTGACTAAGTTTGTAAGTTCTTTTAAGGACTCCTCTTTATCTGCTCGAATTTCATTTTTTAAAATTATTCCAATCAATAAAGCATTTTGAGTTGTAACAAAGATGTCTCTATCAGATACCGTAAGTAGTCTACGGTCAGATTGATTAGGATTGTTTCGTTGATTCAATTATTTATAAATATGTACCACTGTCAGTAGAAGTGGAATTTTCTTCCTCTGCAATTATTTGAGACTCTCTCACAGCTAAAACAACTTTTCCAGTTGGGGGCCAAATAAATTTCCACGCACCACTTGCTACTGCCCAAAACTGCTTACCAGTGTCTATATCAATTAATGGAAGGGCTTCCGAAGTTTTTTCGCTACCCGCTGGTACAAGTAATCCAGATTTCGTAATAGTTTCGTCTTTTAAGTGTCCTACACGCCAACCAGGAGAAACTTTAAATCCTTCAGGTGCGAAATTCACTGAATCAATCAAATTCTGCTCTTGTTCCATGACTTTATGATAAACCACTTCAATCTATAAATAGCGGAGGTGGACAGGAATCGAACCTGCCAAAGACTTTCACACCTTTCAACAGTTTTGAAGACTGTGGAGCCCACCAGGCGCTCATTCACCTCCAAGATGTAGACTAATTATATAAAAATAATTTTTTAGAATAGAATTACATTATGAAAAATTTTCAAACTGTTTTTAATAAGTTAAAAAATGAAAGAAATCTTACTAATAAACAGATAGCGTCTTTTACTGGCGCAAAAATAAAAGAAGTTAAACAATGGGAGTCGGGAGTATCCTTCCCAACTGATTCAAAAACAATTAACGCATTAGAGGGTATATTAGGTACTGAGATAGTTAATTCTTTAAAGGCTTTTCAAAACGAAAACAATTCTTTGAAAAGCAGCTTAACAACTACTGATGATTCATTATTTAGAGTTGAGCCATCTTCTTTAGAAATAAAAGAAACATCTTTTGATAAATTTAGAGGTACTTTTCAGAGGAAGTCTCCAAAGCCAAAAACTTATAATGAAGACAAAAGCTTCAGTGCAGAATTAACAAACCATACAGCAACTCAAGACCAAAAGGCTGAAAGTAGTATGTTGGTTGAAACAGATGAAAGTCCATATATTTTAGATCAAAATCAATTGAGTTTTTACTTTTCAAGAAATTTAAAAACGGTTCTAGCTATTGGGTTGCTTTTATTAGTTTCAGTTAACTTTGCTTCGCTTCTTTGGGACTCTTTAATTCAAGTTATTGAAAATTTGACATGAGCCTATTAAATTCTGTACGTGCAGGATTATTCCTCGCAATTTCTTCGATATTAGCTGGTGCAATTGTTAGAGCTACTGGATCTGGAGATGGCTGTGGATCTACATGGCCAACATGCAAGGGTAAGATTATTCCTCAGCTTTCTGACATACCTGAGTTAATAGAGTTTTCTCATAGAGCAGTTAGTGGAATTTTATTGGTAGTCACATTAATTATCTTTTTAAAAACTAGAGATCTTGAAAAAAATAATTTGAAAAAAGTAATTTCAAATTATTTAACTTTTTTTGTTGTTTTAGAAGCTTTAATTGGGGCAGTAATTGTTTTATTTGAGTGGGTTGGTTTAAATAGTTCTCTTCCCAGAATTGTTGCTGTGCCAATTCACCTTGTTAATACCTTTGGACTGCTCGCTTGTTTTATTGCTCTTTATAAAGTTGTTAAAGATGACCTACAAAGTATTAAAGGAATAGTTGATAATCAGTTTTTAGTAGTTTTGTCCTTATTTTTATTAAGTGGAGCAACAGGATCTATAACTGCTTTAGCGGACGTTCTTTTCCCTTCAGAATCTTTTATTCAAGGTTTTATGGAAGATTTTGATAAAACATCTGAATTTCTAACTAGATTGAGAATTCTTCACCCGATTGTCGCATCTTTGCTTTCTATTTTGTTGTTTTTCGAATCAAATAGGTTAAAAAAAACATATAAATTAAATACAAAATCTTTAAAGTTAATGGTTTTGGTTGCTGTGACACTAGGTGTAGTAAATGTCCTATCTAATATCTGGTTACCTTTAAGTGTTTTACATCTTGCAATAGCTGATTTCTTGTGGATTACATATATATATGTAAGTATCGAAAAAACTAGAAATAATCTTTCTGTCAATTCGCTTTAAATTACGACTACGTATATCATTCATCTTTGTAACTAGATGGTAAAAAATTAGGTCAAAACACTGATGGTAACTAAAACAATTCCTTCAAAACCAAAGCCTGAATCAAAAGAGGCTGATTTTTCTAATGAAGATATGACCCTTTCTCCTGAACAGGAAAAAGCTGCAAGAGAGAAAGCGAAATCTTTAACAAAAAAACTAGCAGATGACAAAGGCAAGTTAACAACAGACCTCGTTAGTCAATATTTGACTGCAATTGGTAATTTTGACCTACTTACCGCTGAGCAGGAAGTTGAATTAGCTCAAAGGATAGAGTCTGGTGAAAAAGCAGCAGTAAAACTTCAAAAGAAACAATTTAAAGACAAAAAAGGTGAGATTCGCCTAAAAAGAGATAGAAAAAAAGGTGCTGAATCAAAAGATGCATTCTTGACAGCTAACTTAAGATTGGTTGTTGCGAATGCAAGAAGATATGCAAACACATCTGGAATTGATTTTTTAGACTTAATTCAAGAAGGTAATCTTGGTTTAATTCGAGCAGTAGAAAAATTTGACTGGAGAAAAGGATTTAAGTTTTCAACTTATGCTACTTGGTGGATTAGGCAAGCAATCACCAGAGCGATTGCTGATAAGTCAAGAACTGTAAGAATACCTGTTCACCTCCATGATACAATGGCTGCAGTAAGAGCAGCACAAGCACAACTTAAGGCTGAATTGGGTAGAGATCCTAAACCACAAGAGATTGCTAAGGAAGCTGGTGTAGGAGTCGACAAAGTAGAGCTAGCTCTAAGTGTTGCAGACACAGTTTCACTTGAGCAGCCTGTAGGTGAAGATGGAGCTCAACTAGGTGACTTTATTCAAGACGAAGATGCTAGTGATCCATCTCTAATTGTCCAAGATTTAGATGTTGCAGAAAGTCTTAGAGATAGCATTAGTAGATTGCCTGAAAGAGAAGGAAGAATTTTAGCTTTAAGATATGGCTTCTATGACGGCGTTCCCAGGACCTTAGAAGAAATCGGTGAAGAATTTGATTTAACTAGAGAGAGAATTAGGCAATTAGAAAAACTTGCTCTTTGCAGATTACGTCACCCATCTTTTGGTATTCGAGAACAAGACCTCGTTTAAAGACCCTTACTAAACTATCTTTGATTTATTAATTTGTTAATCTATTTATATGTTTGATTATTTAGAAATTGCAATTGATTCAGCAATTGAAAGTGGAGCTAAATATTCTGATGCAAGGATACTTATTTCAAAGTCTCGAAACATTGCTGCAAAAAATGGTGAAATAGAAAATTTCAATGAAAACGAAAAAGTTGGTATTGGAATAAGGGCATTAGTCGGTTCTTCTTGGGGATTTTATTCAACATATGACTTATCAAATAACTCTTTAAAGTTAGCTGGAAAAAAAGCTTTTGACATAGCCAAAGCTTCTGCCATGGTAGCGGGTAATGATATGCCTTTTGCAGATGTTCCAGTTGTTGAAGATACTTATACAACCCCTCATGAGGAAAATCCATTTTCTGTCTCAAGTTCAGATCAAATTAATTTATTAATTGAGTCGACTGAAAAAATGAAAAAATATGGAAGTTCAAGAGCTTTTGGACGTTTAGATTTTTGGGATACCGAAAAGTGGTTTGCATCAAGCCAAGGTCATAAAATTTATCAGAATATTATTGAATCTGGTGGAGGAATCTCGTCCTTATCAGTGGGAGATGGTGAAACGCAAATCAGATCGTATCCTCAATCATTTGGGGAATACAGAACTGGTGGTTGGGAAGTAGTTAAATCATTTAAGTTTGAAGACCATTTAGAAAGACTTTCTGAGGAATCTCAAAGACTTCTTGTCGCACCACAGTGCCCAGAGGGAACAATGGATTTAATCTTAGAAGGCAGTCAGCTAGCTTTACAGATACATGAATCAGTTGGTCACGCTATTGAGTTAGATAGAATTTTGGGTTGGGAAGCAGCTTATGCTGGTACTTCTCATTTAGATCTTAAAAAATTAAATGAACACAAATACGGCTCACCTTTAATGAATATAGTTGCCGATGCAACTTTACCTGGTGCATTGGCAACTTTTAAATATGACGATGAAGGAACTCCTGCACAGAGAGTTGATATTGTAAAGGAAGGAATTTGGACTGGAGTTTTGTCAGGTAGAGACAGCGCAGCTGTCGCAGGAGTTTCGCCTGGAGGAATGGTTAGGGCAGATGGTTTTGGTAGATTACCTATGGTAAGGATGACAAATGTTGGTTTGTTACCCGGAGACTCTTCTTTAGATGAAATAATTTCTTCAACTGAAGATGGTATATATATGGAAACAAATAGATCTTGGTCTATCGATGATTTGAGATTAAATTTTCAGTTTGGTTGCGAAGTGGGTTGGGTTGTAAAGAATGGCAAAATAATTGATATGGTTAAAAACCCTACCTATACAGGAATCACTCCTTTGTTTTGGGGAAATATGGACATGCTAGCAGGGGAAGAAGAATGGGTTTTTTGGGGAACTCCAAATTGTGGTAAAGGACAACCAAGTCAGATTGGCCATACTGGACATCCAGCATCTCCAGCTAGATTTAAGGATACTCGCATAGGGGTAAGAGGATGAAAATTTGGGAAGATTTATCTGAAGATATAAAATCAAAGCTACCAGCAGATGCTGAGTGCGAATTAAAAATGATGCATTCTAAAAGTGCTTTAACACGATTTGCTAACTCAAATATTCATCAAAATGTCGATGAAGAGTCTGCGGATATTTATCTTACTATTCATAAAGACTCAAAAACAGCAACTGTTTCTACAAACATAACAGCACTTAAAAATTCTGAAACTTTTGTAAAGAAAGCACTAGAGTCATTGGAAAATAGTCCTATAGATAAAGGGTGGTCTGGTTTGCCAGGTGAAGAGTCATCTTATTTGGGCTTATCGGAAATTGAAGAGTCTACACCTGATGAGAGAGCGTTAAAAGTTAAAGAGTTTATTTCTCAAGGAAAAGAAATGAACGCAGCAGGTTATTGTTCTTCGTACGTAAATAATTTTTTTGTTTGGAATTCAAATGGGCTTGAGTCTACAGATTCTTCAAGCAGTGCTTTTATAGACGGAATTTTTAGAACGGACTCTTCTGCAGGCTCATCACACAGAGGTGGAATTAATCTAAGTGAGATTGATGCAGAGATTGCAGGTTCTGAAGCGGCACAGTTAGCACAAGATAGTATCGACCCTCAAGATATTGATCCAGGAAAATATGAAGTAATACTTGGTCATGAAGCTGTAAGCACAATCCTTGTTTTTCTTGGAGTTTATGGATTTAATGCAAAAAGCAAAGTTGATGGGATGAGTCCAATTCTGCTTGATGAAAAACAATTTGACGAAAAAATTACCTTAGTTGACTCACCAGAAGAGGCTTCTTCAATAGGTTTTAAAATAGATGCTTCAGGATCTCTTAAAAAAAATCTTGTAGTGGTAGATAAAGGTGTTTCTTCATCATATTTCCACACAAGAAGAACGGCTAAAGAATTAAATGCAGAAAATACTTTTCATGAATTATTTGGTTGGGGTGATAACTTTGGAGGCATTGGAACCAATGTTGAGTTACAAAATGGTGATGTTTCCAAGTCTGAAATGATTTCCAATGTTAAAAAAGGAATCTACATTAATGAATTTTGGTACTGCAGAGTTTTAGATCCTATCACACAAGTAGTTACAGGGCTGAATAGAAATGGCTCATTCTTAATAGAAGATGGAAAAATTACTAAACCAGTAGGTAGGCTTCGATTTACTCAGAGTTTTATGTCATCCTTATCTCAAGGTAATGTTATATCTGTTGGTGATAGCACTAGGTACGCAGATTCAGAATTTGGAGAGGGAATGTTAAAAGTACCGATGCTTCATCTTAAAGAATTTAATTTTACTGGTGGTGTCTCTGGATAAGCCTACATATTTTGAAGGGTCAAGTCCAATAATCATTCCTCATAGAGGTGGGTCCAACATTGTTCCTGAGAATACTTTGCATGGTTTTCAGATGGTCCTTGATGAAGGTTTTAGTCATTACGAAACAGATTTAAGAATGACAAAAGACGGTGAGATAGTATTACATCATGACGAGACTCTCGATAGAACTACAAATGTATCAGGTTTTGTTAAGGATTATTCGTGGAGTGATATTCAAAAAATTAATGCGGGATATAAATTTTATAAAAAAAACAATATACCAAATCGAACTACAAAGCTCATTAGATTAGTTGATGCATTAGAAATGAATGATGAAATTAAATTAAATCTAGATTTAAAAGAGTCAGGTTTAGCAAAAAAAGTAGTTGAAATAGTCAATTCATTAAAAGCTGAAAAAAGAGTTTTAGTATCTTCCTTTAGCTCAAAAAGACTAGATGAATTTATTAAAGTATCAAAAGGGAAAATATTAACCTCAGGATCTTTCAGAGAGAATGCAAAAGCAAAATTTCTTCCAAATAAAAATAGAAATTTTAAAGTACAAGCTTTACAAGCACCTTTTAGATGGAAAGGATTAAAAATACTTTCAAAAAAATTAGTAGAATTTTGTAAGATCAATAAGCTTCAACTTCATATCTGGAATGTTAATAGTCTTGAAGATTTTCAAGAATGTATTGACTTAGGTTGTAATGGTGTAATTACCGATGAACCGATATTGTTTAGAGATTATATAAAAAATATTTAAACGGTATTTTCGTTAATAAATTCTTTTGCAGCTTTAAAGATTCTTTTTTTTCTTTCTGGGTCTAATTTATCTAGAGATCTAGTTAGCAGTGATAATCTAGGATTACCTTCATAAAATTTACGATTTTTTTCAGTAAAGCTCCAATATATCCCGTCGAGCTTATCACACCAGTCACCCTTTTTATAGTTACTCATTTTGAGAACATAATTAGAACCACATGTGTATGGCTTTGTTGACATTAATCCACCATCTGAGTAAGTCGCCATTCCAAAAACATTTGGAACCATAACCCATTCTGATGAATCAATATACATTTCCATAAACCATTTATAGATTTCTTTTGGATGCACTCCACACATATTCATGATGTTACTTATTATCATTAATCTAGGAATGTGATGAATGTATCCATCTTTCAAGGTGGTTTTTATACAATCATCAAGTGGTTCAATCCCAGTACTACCGTCGTACCATGATGAAGTGAGTTTTTTTGAGTTATTCCAATAATTACTATTTGATTGGTTAATACCTTCTGCATGATAAATTCCTCTTATAAACTCTCTCCAGCCAATAATTTGTCTTATGAATCCTTCTAGAGAATTTAAAGGAATGGAGTTTTTTTCTGAAAATTTCAAGGTTTCAGAAATGACCTCATCTGGAGTTAATAATCCAATGTTTAGTAATGCACTTAAGCAACTGTGGTATAGAAAATTACCACCCTCAATCATTGCATCTTCGTAAGTTCCAAAATCTTTAAATTTATCTTTTAAAAATTTTCTAAGTTGCTTTTTAGCTTCAAGTCTTTGTACAGGAAACCAAATATTGTCTAAACTTCCAGGATGATTTTTGAAATGTTGGTTAATTGTCTCAACTAATTGATGATGATTTTTAGATAATACAGATTTAATTTCTAATGGTGGTTCAACATTTTTTGGTATTTTTTTTCTGTTATCTTCGTCAAAAGACCATTTACCACCTACTGGATTTCCAGTTTCATCAACAAGTATATTAAGTTTTTTTCTAGCTTTTTGATAAAAAGAAGCCATACGGTAAGTCTTTTTGCCCTTTGCCATTTGAATGAACTCTTCTCTTGAAAATAAAAACATAGGGGATTTAGTAATTTTGACTTCAATTTGGTTTTGAGCTAATTTTTTCAAAAATTTTAATTCAAAAGGTTTATCTTCGATTTCGAAAATATTGATTTCTTGAATTTTTTTATTTTTTAAAAAATCAATTAAAAAATCAACATACTCTAACTCATCTTTTCTCTGATCTAATTCAAAGTAGTTAACTTTTATTGAATTTTTTAATAGCTCATCTCTATACTCACGCATTGCTGCTAGGAATAAATAAATTTTAGATTTGTGAAATTTAAATTCTCTACAAAGTCCAAAATCTTCTGCCATAAAAACTTCATTACATTTGTTTTTCTTGAGTAGTTTTGGATCAAATAATTGATTTCCTAAAATAATATAAAAATTTTTGCCCATGATATTAATTCTTTGTTTACCATTGTAATGGGTGTTGAAGTATTAATACCTAGGGGGAAACATGGACATTAAAGTACTAGATAACGGATTTATTCCTGAATCAATTTCTGAAAGTCTCTCAAGTGATTTTCAAGATGTAGAAGAAGTAGCAAATCAACTTCCAAAGATACTAGCTAATGAACATATTGAGACCAGTGTCAAGAGTATTAATCCCAATAAGGACATTTCAAATCTTTCAGATAGTGAACTAGAAAGAGCAATGCTTCTTTATTCTTATATCGGGCATGCTTATATGTGGGGAAAAAAAGAAGTTCAAAATGTCATACCTAAAGAATTAGCTATTACTTGGCACAGCATTGCAAAAAAATTAGATAGACCTCCAATTCTTTCCTACGCGTCATATGCTTTGAATAACTGGAAAATTCATGATCCCAATAAACCATTTGATGTCGAAAACATAGACATCTTACAAAATTTTCTCGGTGGAGTCGATGAAGACTGGTTTATTATGATTCACGTTGCAATTGAATATGAGGCAAAAAATTTGTTATCCAACCTTAAAACTTATTTTTTAGATCAGTCAGAAAACATTCAACAACTTGAAGACTCATATACAAGCATTAAAAAAATAAATTCAATTATGAACAGAATGCCAGAAAAGTGCGATCCTTTTATTTATTACAACAGAGTTAGACCTTATATATTTGGTTGGAAAAATAATCCAGCAACACCTGAAGGCGTTGTTTACGAAGGAGTAAACGAATACAACAATCAGCCACAATTATTTAGAGGCGAAACAGGTGCACAAAGTTCTATTGTGCCATGTCTTGATGCATTTTTAGGTGTTACTCATTCGAACGACCCACTCCGAGAGTATCTGGATGAGATGAGGCTTTACATGCCGAAGAATCATAGAGATGTATTAAATTATTTAGATGAGTGGTCTCAATCAGAAAGAGGCGAGTTAGAACTTCAAGATGATGCAAAACAAATAGTGCACTCATTAATTGAGGAAGTTCATAAATTTAGGAATAAACATTTGGAATACGCAAGAGTTTATATATTTGAACAGTCATTAACAAACAGTTCAAATTCTAATATTGTTGGAACAGGTGGAACTCCATTTATGAAATATTTAGATAAGCACTTACAAGAAACAGTGGCAGATGGTTAAAAAGCTAGGGATTCCAAAAGAGGTTAAAACTAGTGAAGGTAGAGTTAGCTTAATCCCTCAACATATAACTCAATTTACAGGTTTAGCTGATATTTTTGTTGAAGAAAACGCAGGCGTTGGTGCAGGATTTTCAGATAAAGATTATGAAATAGCTGGAGCCAAAATAGTCGCCTCAGCTGAAGAGCTTTATGGTGTCTCTGATGTTATTTGTAAAGTTAAAGAACCTCAGGAATCTGAATATGACCTACTAAGACCAGAACATGTTTTATTTGGCTATTTACACTTGGCTTCGAATCTTCAATTGACAAAAAAACTTTTAGAAAAAAAGTTAACTGCTATTGCAACAGAAATGATAATGAGAGATGGGGTATATCCGTTGCTAGCTCCTATGTCGAAAATTGCTGGAAATCTTGCAATTCAAAAAGGTATGCAATTTCTTGAATTTAATAACAACGGTAAGGGCATATTACTTTCTTCAATTTCAGGCAACAACAACACACAGGTGGTTGTAGTTGGTTGTGGTGATGTTGGAAAAAATTCTATACACAAAGCAGTTCAATTAGGAGCGAACGTTACAGCTATTGATATCAATGAAACAATTCTTGATAGATTAAACGATATGTATGAAGATAAAATAACAACTCACATAAGTGGAAGTGATGAAGCTTCTGAATCAATTCGTACTGCAGATTTAGTAGTTGGTGCAGTGTTGTTGCCTGGAAGAAAGCCACCTATCGTTATAACTAATGATGATATTAAACATATGGAAAAAGGAACTGTAGTAGTTGATGTTGCAATAGATCAAGGGGGTTGCGTTGAAGGAGTTGTAGCTAATACTCATAATGAACCTTTTGAAATTAGGGATGGAGTGATTATTTCTGCTATTGCAAATTTACCAGGGGCTGTTCCGAAGACTTCTTCAATTGAACTATCAACAGAATTGCAAAATTTTGTTGAACACATTCTTATTGAAGATTGGTTTGAAAAGTACAAGTCAGATGAAAATTTAAATCCTTCACTACAAATACATAACGGATTGTTGCTTTCTCAAGAAGTTGGAGACAGTTTAAGCCTTAGTGTATCTAAACTAATTTAGGCTTCCAAGATTTTCTAGAATCAAAAAACTCTTTTATCTTATTTTCATATTCAAGAGTTATATCAATTTTGTCTATTCCATTAAGAATTCTATTTTGTGAAAAGTCATCTAATTCAAAATTAAAAACAATATCTTCACACTGGACTTCTTTTTTTTCTACAGATACTGTTATTTCTGTTTCTGGATTTTCATTAACTTTTGAAAACAACTGTTGGATAATGGATTCATCTGCTTCTATTGGTAGTAATCCAATATTGATCGAGTTCAATTTGAATATATCAGCGAATTTACTACTTATTATTGCATCAAATCCCCAATCTTGAAGACCCCAAGGGGCATGTTCTCTTGAAGAACCTGTTCCAAAATTCTCTCCAGCGAGTAGTACTTTTGCATTTTGGTAAAGATTATTATTTAAAGGGAAATCAGCTTCTTTTTTCCAGTCAAAAAATAAGTATTCTCCATACCCAGACCTCTCAACTCTTTTAAGGAATTGTTTGGGCATGATCTGATCAGTGTCCACATTAGACAAATTTAAAGGGAGGATAGTTGTAGTAAAGTTGTTTAATTTTTTCATATTTAAATAGTTCTAATATCTACAAATGTTCCTTCGATTGCAGCTGCGGCTGCCATCTTTGGACTCACAAGGTGTGTTCTTCCTCCCGCACCTTGTCTGCCTTCATAATTCCTATTTGATGTAGAGGCACATCTTTCACCTGGTTGAAGTATGTCTGGATTCATGCCTAGACACATTGAACAACCTGCTTCCCTCCAGTCGAATCCTGCATCAATAAATATTTTGTCCAAACCCTCTTCTTCAGCTTGCTTTTTAACCAATGTAGAACCAGGAACAACCATTGCTTCAAGACCATCATTAATTTTTTTACCTTTGACTATTGCTGCAGCATCTCTGAGGTCTTCGATTCTTCCATTAGTACAGCTACCAATAAATATTCGATCGAGTTTGATATCTTTAATTTTTTGACCGGGTGTTAAGTCCATATATTCTAAAGCTCTTTTCGCAGCTTCTTTATCTGAGTTATTAGTGAAATCGTCAGGGTGAGGAATTGAATCATTTATAAATATAACTTGAGATGGATTGGTACCCCATGAAATCGAAGGTTCTAATTCGCTTGCATCAATAACAATCTCTTTATCGTAAACAGCATCTTCATCAGTAAAGAGCTCAGACCATTCACCAATAGCATCATCCCAATCAGCCTCTTTAGGCGCATAATTTTTATTCTTTAAATATTCAAAAGTAACTTCATCTGGCGCAATCATTCCAGCTCGTGCACCGCCTTCAATGGACATGTTGCAAATAGTCATTCTATTTTCCATACTTAAATCTTTTATAAAGTCGCCAACATATTCAATTACATGACCAGCACCTCCACCAGTTCCTATTTTTCTGATGATTCCTAGTATCACATCTTTAGGGCCAACACCTTTTGGAAGAGTACCTTTCACTTCAACTTTCATAGTTTTTGGTTTTTCCATTGCTAATGTCTGGGTTGCTAAAACATGTTCAACTTCAGATGTTCCAATACCAAATGCCAATGCGCCAAACGCACCATGGGTTGCTGTATGGCTATCACCACAAACAATCGTCATGCCAGGTTGTGTAATTCCCTGTTCTGGACCAATTACATGTACAATGCCTTGCCTTGGATCGTTAACACCAAATAAAGTGACTCCAAACTCATTGCAATTATTTTCTAATGCATCGATCTGTTTTTTTGATAATGGATCTTTTATGCCAAGACTTCTATTTGATGTTGGCACTCCATGATCTACTGTTGCTAAGGTCAACTCAGGATGTTTAACTTTTCTGTTTGAAATTCTTAAGCTATCAAATGCTTGAGGTGATGTTACTTCGTGTACTAAATGAAGATCGATAAATACTAAATTAGTATCACTATCTATTGAGGCAACTAGATGTTTATCCCAGATCTTTTCAAATAATGTTTTTCCCATAATCGTTACGATTTATTTTAACTTCTAGGATTTGTTTTTGGTTGAATTAATTAGATCTTGAGAAAGCAATTTAAATGAAGTTATAAATACAAATGTCATCGCTATGCCTGCAAGCAGAAAAGGAAGTCTTAATGAAAACACTCTATCGAAATATATTTCAGAATACTTGACGATTGTACCTCCAAAAAGGCTACCAAGTGGTGTCAACCCAAGTGCTAGCAACCGGTATACACTATTGACTCTGCCTAGTAAATTGTCAGGAATTATTGATTGTCTGATTGATACCGCTTGTACGTTCCAGACTATTGATCCAAAGCTTGTGGTCGCAAAAGCTAGCGCTACTATAAATGGATTTCTTGTTAAGTAAGGTAAAAACATTCCTAATGAAAAGAGAAACATTGCCAAAATCAAGGTCTTTGACTCTTTAAGTACTTCATTTATTTTATTTGCTAATGTGCTTCCAAGTAGACCACCAATTGCTGCACCATAAGCTAAAAATGCATATTGTACTGAATTAAGCTCTAATATTTCTTGGGCAAATAAAACCATAATTGGAAATTGCATTGCACCAAAAAAATTCGCTAAACCAGTGTAAATTGCAAGCCTTTTAAGAAGAGCTTGTTTTTTTAACCAACTGATACCTTCTTTAATCAAATCTAAAGTTTTTTCACTTTTCTTACTTTCAACAGGTCTTTCAAAATTTCCAGAAATTTTAAAAATAAAGAATGTAGAAATTATTAATAAAACTGTGTCTGCAATAAATGGTGTATACAAAGACATTCCAATTAAAAGACCTGCTATTGGCGCACCCAGAAAATTATTTGTTACTAGCTCTACACCAAACAATCTTCCATTAGCTTTTGATAGAAAATCTTTTTCAACAATTTGTGGAAGAAATGATTGTGCTGCATTGTCTCTAGTTACCTCAAGAATTCCAAATGTAAAAGCTAATAAATATGAAATAGTGATTATAAAAAACTTTGCTTGAAATTCAGGTTCGATAATTTGTACTGATTTAGGGATCTGATCTAAATTTATGACAATTACAAATATAAAAAGTCCTGTAAGAATAATTTGAATAATCCTAGTAAAAATAAGAATTTTTTTTCTATTAAATTTGTCTGCAATTACTCCTGCAAAAAGAACAAAAATTAGATGCGGTAAAGTACTAAAAACTGTAATTAAAGCTATAAGTTGAGCATCTCTTGTAATTAAAGAAAACAACCAAGGGTAAGCAAATCCTGCAATTCCATCTGCTAGATTGCTAAATGCTGATGCACTTATTAAATAATTGAAGTTACGTTTATTTTCTTTATTCATCGATTTTTCTTATCATTTATTCTACGTTTATTTAAAATAATCATCTATGGAAACTATTATTGAAAAATTTTTGGAAATAGCAATTATATTGGTTGCAGCAAAGTTTGGTGCTGAATTAATGAGAAGAATAAATCAGCCTGCTGTAATTGGTGAATTAGCTGCTGGAATCATCATTGGATATTATGGTCTAGGCTTGTTGCCACATTTTGAATCTGGCGATGTTGTATCTACATTAGCTGAAATAGGTGTTGTTTTACTACTTTTTGAAGTTGGGTTAGAAACTAATCTTGAAGAATTTGTTGAGTTAGGCTCTACTTCAATCCTCGTTGCACTCATTGGGGTAGTCGCACCTTTTGCATTAGGTTTTGGATCAATTTATGCATTAGGGCTTGGTGGTGTAAATCAATTTGAGGTAGCACTTTTTGTTGGTGCAGCAATGACTGCAACATCTGTTGGAATCACTGCTAGGGTTTTTGGTGATCTAGGTGCTTTAAAGTCACGTGAAGCAAAAACAATTATTGGTGCAGCAGTAATTGATGATATTTTAGGTCTTTTAATTCTTACTGTTGTAGCTGGTTTATTAGGTTCAACTGGAGATTTTCAAATTATTGATCTTGCTATTATCTCTGGTAAAGCAATTGGATTCTTGGCTGTTACAGTAATTTTAGGTAGAAAGTTGTCACCAATAATATTTAACTTTTTTGTGAAAATTCCATCTCCAGGTACTTTCGTAACAGGTAGTTTTATTTTTGCAATGCTCTTGGGTGCAGCTGCACATTTTGTAGGTCTACATCCTATTGTTGGAGCATTTGCTGGTGGGGTTGTAGCAGCAGAGTCAAAAATGACTCATAGAATTAGAGACGAAATGAAACCTCTTAACTTCTTACTAGTTCCAATATTTTTTGTGTACATAGGGTCTGAGGTAAATATTCAAACACTTGCTTCTTTGGATATATTTCTTTACGGAATGGCAGTTAGTGTATTGGCATTTGTAGGTAAATTTGTTTCTGGTCTTGGAGCGCTCGGTAAAGGCATGAATACATCAATTATTGGAATTGGAATGGCTCCTCGTGGAGAGGTGGGTCTTATATTTGTGGCTGTTGCAGCGAGTACTTTGTCAGCTGTAATAAATGAAGAGATTATATCAATTATTATATGGATGGTAATTTCCACTACGATAGTCGCTCCAATTTTATTAAATAGAATCCTGCAAAAAGTACCGTTAGACCAGCGTGATGATGATGAAAGATTCGAATCACCTATAGTTGAATAAACTTTTACATACAAAATAATTAAACTTTATTATTATTAATTTGTTCTAAAAAGGGGAAACATAAATGTTATTAGGTTATCAAGGAGCAATTATTGCTGCACTTTTAGGTCTTGGTCTTGCTGCATATTTCGCAAACCGAATTTTATCTATTGAAGTAACAGACAGTAAAGTTCAAAGCTTATCTGATGCAATAAGAAAAGGTTCAATGGCTTTTCTAAAAAGACAATATTCTTGGGTAAGTATCTTTGTTGCAGTATTAGCAGTTTTAATTTCAACCCTTACTGAATGGGGTTACCCTTGGGGCTCAATTGCATTTGTTGGTGGAGCAGCATTCTCTTCTTTAGCTGGTTTTATCGGTATGAGAATTGCAACAGCTGCAAATGGTAGAACAACTGAAGCAGCTAGAGACGGAGGTACATTAAAAGCTCTTCCCGTTGCATTTAGAGGTGGGGCTGTTATGGGATTCTCAGTTGCTGGCCTAGGACTTTTGGGTGTTGCTTTAGGATACTGGATTTTTATAGACATTTTAGATCTTGATAATGGATATGACATTTTGGCTGCAATTGGCTTGGGTGGTTCTTCCATCGCTCTGTTTGCAAGAGTTGGTGGTGGAATTTATACAAAAGCCGCTGATGTTGGTGCTGATTTAGTTGGTAAAGTTGAAGCAGGTATTCCAGAAGATGATCCTAGGAACCCAGCTACAATTGCTGACAATGTTGGTGACAATGTAGGCGACGTTGCTGGTATGGGTGCTGATCTTTTTGAAAGTTATGTAGGTTCTCTCGTAGCTCCATTAGCTTACGCTGCAATCGTTTTCAGCAATACTGATGTTTTG
Source organism: Candidatus Actinomarina sp. (assembly GCA_038142145.1). Classification (GTDB taxonomy): domain Bacteria; phylum Actinomycetota; class Acidimicrobiia; order Actinomarinales; family Actinomarinaceae; genus Actinomarina. The sequence continues at coordinate 45,627 of JAYQJM010000005.1, forward strand.
CCGTCTATGTTATTTTTTCCTCTTGCAGTTGGAACAATTGGAATGCTTGCATCAATAGTTTCTTCATTTTTAGTTGTTCCTAAAGAAGGAAAGCTTGCACAAGCTCTCCATAGAGGAACTTATTCAGCAGCAGGTATTACTGCTGTTGGTGTTTACTTTTTAGCTAATGAGATGTTTGCAGACTATTCAGACAATCCAATAGGATTATTTATTTCAGTAATTATTGGATTACTTGTAGGAATTATCGTTGGACAAATTTCAGAATGGTTTACTTCAGATCATTACTCAATAGTGAAGAACATTGCAGACCAAGCCAAAACTGGTCCAGCTACAGTTGTTCTCTCTGGAATATCTGAAGGTATGAGATCAGCAGCATTTTCAGTGATTGTAGTTGTTCTAGGTGTAGGTGGAGCCTATACCGCTGGCGACTGGGCATTGGGCGAAGGTGGCGGAATTTATGGAGTTGCTATTGCTGCTATTGGTGTCTTGGCAACACTTGGTATTACAGTTGCTGTTGACGCTTACGGTCCAATTGCAGATAATGCTGGTGGTATTGCAGAGATGGCACACCTTGATCCTGAAGTTAGAGAAGCAACTGATGAGTTAGATTCTTTAGGAAATACAACAGCTGCTATTGCAAAAGGTTTTGCAATTGGTTCAGCTGCTGTAACCGCTTTAGCCTTATTCTCAGCTTTTGTTCAAAGTGCTGGATTAAGCGAAATTGGATTAAACCTCACAAAAGTCGAAGTAACCGCTGGATTGTTCCTAGGAGGAATGTTTCCATTCTTATTTGCTGCAATGACAATTAATGCAGTCGGTAGAGCAGCTTTCAAAATGATTGAGGAAGTTAGAAGACAATTTAGAGAAATTCCTGGACTAAGAGAAGGAAAAGAAGGCGTAACACCCGAGTATGAAAAATGCGTTGATATTGCAACTTCTGCAGCCTTAAAAGAAATGTTACTTCCAGGCGGTCTTGCAATAACATTACCACTTGTCATTGGTTTCTGGAACAAAGAAGCGTTAGGTGGTTTTTTAGCTGGAGCACTTGTTACTGGTTTTCTTTTAGCAATTTTTATGGCTAACTCTGGTGGAGCTTGGGATAATGCTAAAAAATATATCGAAGCTGGTGGTGGTGCAGGAAAAGGTTCTGAGGAACACAAAGCTGCTGTAATCGGAGACACAATCGGTGATCCGTTTAAAGATACATCCGGACCGGCAATGAATATTGTTATTAAAGTAATGACAATTGTAAGTCTTATTTTTGCATCAGCATTTTAAAATTTAGTTGAAAACAGTTCATTTTGTTCGCCACGGTGAAACCGAGGAGAACAACAAAGGTGTTTGGCAAGGTCATTCGGAAACTACATTAAATAATAAAGGTGTTGAGCAAGCGAAGCTTCTAGCGGAGAGATTTCAAAAAGATAGCTTCAAAGTATTTACATCTGATTTATTAAGAGCAAAAGAAACAGCAAAATTCTTATCTGATACATACGAAAGTAGAGAAAATTTAAGAGAGATAAATGTTGGAGATTTTGCTGGTAAATCAGTAAAAGATACTTACTCAAATAACTCTGAAATTTTCACTGCATTACAAGACGATTCATATGCATTTCCAAATGGTGAAACTGTCAGAGAGTTTAAAAATCGTGTAAAGAGCGAGTTAGATTATATATTTGATAAAACGGATGAAAATTCAACAACAATTGTCGTTACACACGGATTCTTTATCGGTACAGTTATTGGTATTGTCATGGGCTTTAATGAATATCCATTTCCCATAGGAAATATTCAAAATACAGCAATCTCAACTGTTATAAAAAGAGATTCGTTGTTGCAAGTAAATAAATTTAATGACGCACTTCATACCTCAAACTCATATATTGATTTTCCTGCAAAAGAAAAAAATAATGTAGTTACTTTTATCAGACATGGTCAAACTGATTCAAATGTTGGTGGAATTTGGCAAGGACATATAGATAACCCACTTAATAATGTTGGAATTGAAACTGCAAATAAATTAAGAAATACCTTTTCACATTATGAGTCATACTTATCTTCTCCTTATAAACGTGCATATGAAACTATGAAAATCATTTCAAGTTTAGAAAGTGTAAAAACGTCAGATCTTTTGACTGAAATGAACTTAGGTCAATGGGAAGGGCTTTCAACATCTGAGATTATGGAAAATTACAGAGATAGTTTTATTGATGCATTATTTATAAATCATAAAACAAAATATGGAGTGAGTGGGGAGTCAATTTTTGAAGCTGGAAATAGAATCGAATCCCTACTTAATCAACTTAAAGAGTCACATGTTTTGCTGGCAAGTCATGGAGGCACTATTAAAGCTGGAATTACTAAATTAATAGGTCCACCTGATGATAAAGCGGCATCATCATTTACCATTCCCAACAATTTAGGTGTAAGTTGTTTAGTTTATGAAAACAATAAATATTATTTATGGTCGTATAATGTAGGTCAAATAGGCTATGAAAACTTTAGTTATAACAAATGATTATTCACCAAAAAAAGGTGGTATTTCAACTTATTTAAATTCATTTGTTGAACATTTAAATTTTGAAAAGATTGTTTATGCACCGAGTTGGGCAGAAGGTGAAAATGTAATTCAATCAAAATCAAATTTTATTTTTGGTTCAAAAAGCCAGATAACTGAAATAAGAGAAATAATAGAGTCTGAAAAAATTGAACTTATTCTTCATGGTTCTAGCAACCCCCAGTTCTTGCTTGTAAATAAATTGAAAAATTTTGGTGTACCTCAAGCAATGATTGTTCATGGTGCAGAATTCAATGTAATTGATTCAATACCAGTGTTAAGTAAATTATTTAGAAATAGCTTAAATCAACTTCATACAATATTTTCTGTTAGTTTTTTTACTTCAAGAAAATTACAGGAAATTACAAATACTCAAATAGAGATTTTAGGTGCTGGAACTAAGAAAATAGATTTTGCTAGGGAGTTTAAAACTGAAAATTTGACTATTGGAGTCAGTAGTCGATTTGTATCTAGGAAAAAAATTAACTGGGTTATTGATGCAATTCATGAATTAAATTTAAGTGGACATAATCTATCTTTAAATATTTTTGGATTTGGAAAATTAGAAAATTATCTTAAAAAGCTAGCAGATATATCTAGTGCAAATATCAAATTTTTTAAAGATGAGTCTGATGATTCGTTAGATAAATTTTATAAAGAAATTGATGTATTTGTAATGCCTTCGAAATCTAGATACTTTGGCAAAGAATTTGAAGGTCTTGGTTTAGTGTATTTAGAAGCCGGTAGTTACCAAATGCCCGTAATGGTTGGAACTTCTGGAGGAGCATTTGAAACAATTGTCCCAGGCAAAACTGGCTTTATCGTATCTTCTAGGAATGACATTTATGATGGAATTAATTATTTTTTAAGCAACCCTAGTTCTTTAAAAGATTTTTCAATAGCTTCAAAAGAGTATGTTGATGAAAATTTTGATTGGGAAAAAGTTCTAAAAATTTTTGAAAATTCATTTAGCTGAATTATCACCAAATATAGCTAACACTTCATTTTCGTTTATAGATATTGCATCTCTTGGATTTTCTAGAGGCTTGTTTTTCTTTTCGGTAAGGATTTTATTCATTAAATTATCTTTTGTAGCATCCTCTGTTTTCATTCGGAATCTTCCTCTATAAAAGACTATTTCTAATGATTTGGCTAGTTCAACCAATTCGTCTTTATTTAAATTTTTAATGTATTTTTCTTCGAATTGAAAATGAGACTGAATCCTAGAGATCATTTCTTCCTTAGAAATACTTTTTGGTAATTTTAGAGTTTCACCTGTAGCAAGATTTGAAATCTTTTTTGACTTATCACTATCTATAAGTTCTAGAATTTCATCTTTCTTCATTTCATTGAGTTGCTCGGTTTCAAAAACTATTCTAGGTCTTTGCTTTATAGCGTAGCCACCATATGGCCCAACAGCTGAACTGTAAGTCCAACCTGATTGTTCTGTAATTTTTCGAGGATTTTTTGCAGAAAGTGAAAATCTACTTATTGCTTCATCAGTGCTTAATAGGTTTGGATCTTCATCCTCAAAAATAGGTCCGATTAGATTTTTATAAATACATTTTTCTTGTCTAACGCCTTTTTCTCTCACACCATGTTGAATATAAAAGTTTCCATTTGGACCTAATTTAATGTAAATTAACGAAGAACATTCTGTGCATTTAGAAACCTCTCGTTCTTTTTTCAAACTTTCTTCCTGTTGTGCTTCAAGAATCTTAATAAATTCTTTATCTATTTCCTCCATCGAAATTTCAGGAGGTAGACCAACTTTAAAGTCGTCATCTCTTAATAAATATGGATAAGGAATCTTTCCTTGAATTCTTCCAGTTTTCACTACGTAATTTGAATCAAAAGGAAGGTTGACTGTTGTTAGTTTTAAAGGATCTTGTACACCATAGTTTTGTATTAAGTTTTTAATTTTTTGATGCGATTCATTTAAAAAATTAACTTTAGACTTTTGAGGATCGGAACTGTCCAAAATCTTATCTAGCTCGTCTTCCATTGATTTAGAAAATTCATAATCTATATATTGCTCAAAAAATGGTTTCATAAAGTTATTAATTAAAGCCATAGCTAATATTCTTGGTTTTAAACTTGATTCGGCATTAATAAATACTGAAGTAATGCTCTCAATGATAGACACATAAGTTGATGGTCTGCCAATTCCTAATTCTTCTAATTTATTTATTAAAGAAGTTGAAGAATATCTATTTGGAGGATTTGTATATTTCTCTTCAATTAATAAATTAGTTAATACAACTTCTGATGTCTTAGTTAAATTTGGAAGTTCTTGTGATTTTTCACTCAAATCTTTAATTAAATCTCTGTATCCACCAAATGTCCAAGTCGTTCCAGAAAGTCCAAAAGTAACTTCACCCATACTCTCAGAATTAATAATAAACTCAATAGTTTTTGTTATTCCCTGAGCATCAACCATTTGGGAAGCAATGGTTGTGTTAAAAATCAGTTTATATAATTTAAACTCATCGCTGTCTTCTTTATATTTTGCCAATAATTCTTCCGGTGTAGTAAATTTTTCTCCTGATGGCCGAATTGCCTCATGAGCAGCTTGAGCATTTTCACTATCACCGTATAAGTTTGGTTTATCTGGTAGATATTTTGAGGAAAAGCTTGATTCTATAAAGTCACGAGAAGCTTTTATAGCCACATCAGATAATCTAATAGAATCTGTTCTCATGTAAGTTATGAGGCCTTCTTGGTATAGCCTTTGTGCAATACCCATAGTTTTTCTAGGTTGGAAACCCAGATTACTTCTAGCTGAAGTTTGCAAGCTAGTAGTTTTAAATGGTTTTGGAGGCTTCCCAGTTCTGGATGATTCTTTTATTTCTGAAATTTTTCCAGAAGCATCTTTAAGTTGATTTGATAAGACTTCCACTTCTTTCTCATCTAAATATTTCTTATCTTTACTAATTTGTTTACCATTTCTGTCAAAATCTGAAGCACCAGCAACTCTAGAGTTTTCTATTTTCTTTAAAGTTGCTTTAAATGAGTTTCCTTCTGAAGCACAGTCGGCAAATATGTCAAAATATCTAGCTTTGACAAAACTTAGCCTCTCTTCTTCTCTTTCTACTATTAGACGGATAGCAGGCCCTTGTACTCTACCAGTTGAAATAAAAGCCCCACCAAGATCTCTAACTTTTGGAGAGATTTCATAACCTATCATCCTGTCTAGTGTTCTTCGTGCTTCGTAAGATTTGAATTTACCCACGTCAATCTTTTCAGGATTATTAATCGCATTTATAACTGCATTCTCTGTAATTTCATTGAACTTTATTCTTTTAGGTTCAGTTTTTAGTTCTAATGCTTCATTTAAATGATAAGCAATAGCTTCACCTTCACGGTCATCATCAGTAGCTAGATATACTTCCGGAGCATCATCTGCTAATTTTTTTAATTCACTTACAACTTTTTTTCGGTCTTCTGGAACAACGTAAATATTCTCATAGTTTTCTGGCTTCACTGCACCCCAGAGAATTTCTTTATTTGAATATGTCGAAGGTATTGATTTAGAGTTTCGAGGCAGATCTCTTATATGTCCAACACTAGATTTAACAACATAGTCAGATCCCAAAATTTTTGATATAGTTTTGACTTTTGTTGGAGACTCAACAATTACTAAAGGTTTAGACATGTCCTTATTGATAACAGTATTTTTAGTAAATGTACAGCATTTATGAAAAAAAAGTATTTTTAATAGTTATTAGGATAAAGATAGACGTATGAAGAATATAAAAATTTTCTCAAAATCACAATTTTCAATTTTGTGGTGGTCCGGTACTTTATCAAGTTTCGGAGACTGGGCAACACTATTTGCATCAGTTGCACTTGCTAGTCATCTTGGTTCTCAACAGGGTAATTCTGAAATAACTGCAGTTGTACCAATTGTCGCCCGTATTATTCCAGCTTTTATGTCTTCATTAGCTGGTCTACTTGCTGATAGGTTGCAAAAGAAAAACATAATGATATTTTGTGATTTTGTGCGTATATGGGTTGTTTTAGGATTATTTTTTTCTACAACATTATTCCAATTATTCATCATCAACTTTATTTCAGAAATCTTTTCACTGACGAGACAACCTGCAAGAGAATCAATTGTTCCCGAAGTTGTTAATGATGAATATTTAGTCAAAGCCAATTCACTTTTTGTTGTAGGAACCTATGCTTCTCTTCCAATAGCTTCACTTGTATTTGGTTTTGTTTCAGATTCAGATTTTATTGTTGATTTAGTTAATTTTGGAAATGGTTGGTCTGGTTCGTTTATATTTTTGTTAGACGCAGTTACTTTTTCAATCTCTTGTCTTTTACTGTTGTTCTTGCAACCCAATAAAAATCAAGTTTTTCTAAGTGAAGAAAGAACTGCTATTAATGATTTAAAAGAAGGGTTTAAATATTTTCTTAGCATTTATGAATTAAGAATTGTTACAGTTTCAATTTCTCTAAGTCTTGTTGGTGCAGGTGCACTTTTTGTTTTAGGAAACTCATACTTAACAGAATCCTTAAAGTTTACTCAAAGCTCTTTTGGTTTTATGATTGCATCTTTTGGGTTTGGAATAATTTCAATTATGGTCATATTAAGTTATTTTGTTACGTCTTTTAAACGAATTCCATTTTTTATTGGAATAAGCATGATAATTACAGGAACGTCATTATTGTTTGCGTTTAATTCACAAGAATTTTCTACACTTTTATTTTTTATTTTTATTTCAGGAATTGGCTCAGGGTCAGTTTATTTACTAACTATCAGCTATCTACAAAGTACAACAAAATCAGAATTGAGAGGTAGAGTATTTGGAAATTTTTATACAATAGGAAGACTTGCCTTATTGTTATCAGTTTTTTTAGCAGGATTCTTAGCTTCCTATTTAAATGAATATTTCAATGTAGATGGAGTTTTATATGTTTTGCGTTTTAGTTCTGTTTTGATCTTGCTTTCAGGTGTATTTTCATTTCTTAGAGGTTATAAAAAACTTTTTCAAGATTTAGGATTTGAAAATTCAAATTTTAATAGATTAAGATTAAATCTTGAAAGCGATGAGGATGAACCATTATGAACCCTACATATATAGCCTTTGAGGGTATTGATGGTTCAGGAAAATCTAGCATTGCAAAATTATTTTCTGAAAAACTTCAATCCAATGGAACTCAGAATATTGTGGTCCGTGAACCTGGAGGTACAAAAGTAGGTGAAGGAGTTCGAAATCTACTACTAAGTCACGAATATAATGTTTCACCATTAACAGAAGCTCTTTTATTCAGCTCTCAAAGATCTCAATTAATAACAGAGGTTGTGAAACCCGCTTTAGATGATGGAGTAAGTGTGATTACTGATAGATGTGCTTACTCGTCAGTAGCTTATCAAGGAGTTGGCAGAGATTTAGGATATGAGAAAATATATCAACTTAACGATATAGCTATAAATTCTTTTTGGCCTGAAAGAGTAGTTTTGCTCGACATAAATCCTGATATAGCACTAGCTAGACAAGAAGTTGCTGACAGAATAGGCAGTGATAAGCTTGAATTTTTTACATCAGTTAGAGAAGGGTATTTAAGAATTGCCGAAGAATTTGAAAACAAGTTTTTGATTATTAATGCAGAAGAAGAAATTGAAGAAATTTTAAAACAGACATGTCATTGGTTAGGCGTTGAGTAACTTAAATCAAAAATTATTAATAGAAGTTTCAAACCCTTTCCATGCTTATCTAATATTTTCTAACTCATCAAATTATCTAATTGATCAAGCAAAAATGTTTTCAAATCAATTAGTTTTTGGTGAGGAAGGTAATTTAAGTAGCCATCCAGATATTAGATTTATTGAATCTGAAAATGTTAATACTCTTGGAATAGATGATGTTAGAGAGGTTATTGCTAAAGACAATCTTTCACCATTAGATGGTAAGTATAAAGTTATTGTTTTCCCTCCAAATAAATCTTTGACCGAAGAGGCTTCAAATGCCTTGTTGAAGACAATAGAGGAGCCATCAGAAAGTAGTATTTTTATTCTTTTGTCTAATTCAAAATTTTGGTCTCATGCTAAAGATGATTCAAGTAATGAAATTTTAAACACTATAAAAAGTAGGTGTAGAACTATTTATTTAAATTCAGAACAAAGCTTTAGCTTTGATTTTTCAATAGATGACTTTTCTAACTATATAAACAATCATTTGAATTTAACTAACAATGCTGAATTTAAACAGGTAGCTGACTCCTTAAATGATTTAGAAAATTTTCACTCTGCAAGTGGACCAGAAAAGTTAAAAAAAGTAATTCTATTTCACAATGAATGCAACTCTCTTAAAGATAGTTTGCCAGATGAACTTAATATTTCTTTGAATAAATTAGTTGTTGAATGTCTTCGATATCTTTCAGCATCTCTCATTAGTAGATCTGATATAAATAAAAATAGATATCGGTTTGCTGAACAACTTGAAGAAGCAATGTCTAACATTCAAAATGGAATGAGGCCGATAGTGGTTCTCAGTGAATTAACAACAGAAAAAGCTAGTTTATGAGCAGGATAATCTTACTTGGAACTGGGTGTCCTAGTCCAAGCCATTTAAGATATGGTCCAAGTTCTTTAATTGAATACAAGGATGAAAAAATATTAATAGATGCTGGTTCTGGTGTCACTCAGCGTTTAAGTCAAGCAGGAGTGAAACCGTCAGAAATAGATGCTGTATTTATTACTCATCTCCACTCAGATCATATTGTTGATTTATATCAACTCTTTATTTCAAGTTGGCATACTGGTCGGTCAAAAAGTTTTAAAGTTTATGGTCCAAAAGGTATAAAATCATTTTTTCAAAAGATGCTGGATGCATTTGATGAAGAGTTAAGTTTAAGAAAAAATTGGGAGAGAAGAACAAATAATTCAGGTCTAGATTGTGAAATTGTTGAGTTGAATTTTGGAGATATTGTTAAGAATGATAAATTATCTATCAAAGCATTTGAAGTAGATCATTTCCCAGTCGAACCTGCCTTTGGATATTCAATCTTTACGGGATCAGAAAAGATAATCTTTTCTGGAGACACAAGATACTCTAAAAATTTAATTAATGAAGCAGAAAAAGCTGAATACTTAATTCATGAGGTATTTGTTGGGTTAGATTTTGATCCAAAAAGAATGACAGAGGAAACCGTCAAAAATGTAGAAGATTATCACACCAGACCAGAAGAAGTTGCGAAATTAGCACAGTTAGCTGAAGTTAAATCGTTGATTTTAAACCATTTTGTACCACCAGTTTTTGATGAGAGTAAATTAAAAGAAACAATTGCAGAATTTTATAAAGGTGACATTTTTGTAGGTGAAGATCTTATGGAATTTAAATTGCTTTAGATTTGTTTACTCAAGGTAGTTTTTAGTAACCTAAATATATGAACATACCTAAAGTGCCAGGACTACCAGTCATTGGACACTCAGTTCCATTTCAAAACAATGCACTTAACTTTACTTCAAAAATGCAAAAGAAATATGGAGATATTTTTGAGATATCACTATTAAATGAAAAATTTGTTGTAATACTAGACCCAATCTCTACTAAGGAGATATTTTTAGATAAAGATAACAATTTTTCTTCCAAAGAAGGATGGTCATTTACCTTAGGTCCAACTTTTGAAAATGGACTAATGTTACGTGATTTTGATGACCATAAATATCATAGATCTTTATTGCAAGATTCTTTTCGTCATGATGCAATCCATAATTACTTAAATATCATTCAGCCAACAATTGATAATTGGATTAAAACTTTATCAGAATCAAAAAACTTCAATCTTTATGATTCAGTTAAACAACTTATGTTCGATATTTCTCTGAGGCTATTTTTTCTTGATGTAAAACCTGATGAATCTAAATTTTTAAATAAATTGTTTACTGATTCAATTTCATCAGCAACATCGTTGTTACGATGGCCACTTCCATTTACAAAATTAAAGAAAGGAATTGCAGCAAGAGAATATTTGCTAGATTATTTTCAAGAAAAAGCAAAGCTTGTCAATGAAGATACAGACAAAACATTGTTTGCGGAATTAGTGAGAACAAATAAAGGTGATGCTGGACTTTCAGATTTTGAGATTGCAGAACATATGATATTTTTGTTGCTTGCTGCTCATGACACAACAACAATTACTTTGACAAATTCGTTGTATTACCTATCCCAAGATGAAGATTACAGAAATAATGTTTTGAATGAATCTTTAAGTGTTGACCATACTGATATTTCTTCCTTAAAAAATGGTAATTTTGCAGAAGCTATGTTCAAAGAAGCAATGAGAATTTATCCTCCGGTTCCATTTTCAATTAGATATGTTGTTGATAATATTGTTGTAAATGGTGCAACATTAAAAGGAGGCACATACACTACAATTAGCCCTCTTTTACTTCATCACGATGAAAGATATTGGAGTAATCCAAGCATTTTTGATCCTCTTAGATTTATAGATCCTAGTTATCACAATGATGCATATTTTCCATTTGCTGGTGGGGCACATACTTGTTTGGGTAAATTTTTTGCAAGCTATATGTATAAAAACGTTGTTTATAAGTTTGTTCAATCTTTTAATGACTACAAAATTAATGAGAAATTAGAGATAAGACCAACCCCCATTCCCCATCCACTAGAGGATGTAAGAGTCTCAATTTAATTTTCTATAAAGTACCAAAGGTGTAGACAAGCAATGGTTTTATATGGATTCCATTTTTCTGCATATTGTGTATATTCTTGAAAGTCTTTAGAGTCAACCATGTTCAAAGTTTTCATTGCTTCCCTCAAAGCTGCGTCCCCTGGAGAAAAAATATTTAAATCTCTGGCACAAAACATTTCAAACATTTCAACACTCCATGGTCCAATTCCAAAAATATTTAACAATTCCTTCTCTCGATCTGTTTTAGAAAGTTTAAAAATTGAATTTTTAGTTGATTGAGATGAGAAATATTTTTCTAATTCTTTTATTGATTTAGCTTTGTTAGTACTTAAACCAAGATCTTTAACTTCTTGAATAGATAGCTTTTGAAAAGAACTTATTGAAAATTTCTTTTCATTCAAACTAATAAGCATTTTCTTTTTTATTCCAGCTGCTGCTTTGGTTGAGATAAATTGAGAAATTACTATATTTACTAGCTCATTAAATGGATCTTTTTTTTTCGCACTGAAGTCAATGGGACCATTTTGTTGTATTAATTTTGAAATTGGAAGCTTCAGTGAAATTAAATACTCTTCTTCACTACTAAATTTTGTTGCCATTATTAAAGATTGATTTTATTTAGTTTTCTTAGACTTAGAAGTAAATATGATGAAATTAAGATACCTATGAGATTGAGCCCACTATATCCAATTAATAAATAGCTTATTCCAAGTGAAGTATGAGCAATAAAGCTACCTGCAAATACATAAGTATCACTCTTTATGTTTAAAGGTGTTGAATATTTTAAAGAAAACTTCGCAATGGCAGAACTTATCGCAACATAGTTAAAGTTCCATCCCAAACCTAATAAATAAAGACCTATCTTAAGAAAAAAAGGTTCAGAGTTTAAAAAAGTAATAATACAACTTAGTAAAAGAATTGAAGAGCCAGCATATGTAAATTTCTTATATCCATATTTATCTACATAATTGCCAAGAATCGGTGAAAAGAGAAACATTCCAAGTGTGTGGTAGCTAATAATAACTCCAACCAACTTGACTGTTTCTCCAATGTCTTGAATGTGAAGAGGTGTAGCAGACATTATTACCACCATTGTGAAATGATTGAGGACTAATAAAACTGATAAAAAAGTTCCATCTTTATTATTTGAAATATTATCGGAACTTTGAGTCTCAATTGTCTCTTTTTCTCTTAAGGGATTATTTTTGGAGGTAAAAATAATAATTGAGAGTGATGCAAAGAACATTCCTAATGTCGCAACAATATATCCAATAATTAAATCTGAGGCGAAAATTTTTGCAAAGTAGTCCGAATATTCACCCACAAGGCGAGGTCCAAATATAGAACCAAAAACTGAAAACCATACAGCTAAGGAAAGGGCTGTAGCTTTAAACTTATCTGATGCCACAAATGAAGCAGCATATCTTGATTGCAAGGTTGCAGATTGGCCAATACCCAGTACAAACGCACCTACCAACAATAAAGCGAATGAATCAATTAAAAGACTTGTAAATAGAATCACACCACCAATTGCACCTATTGCAAAAGTTGCACTCAGTGCATGAATTCTTGAATATTTTTTGCTTAATTTATAGAACAGTTGAGTACCAAGTGTCGCACCTCCAACGCCAATAGCATTTGGAAAACCTACAAACAATGGATTATTTGAAACTTCACGAGCTGCTAGAACAGTAACTGTAATTGCCGCAATAAATCCAATCGAGGAGAATCCAACAGATAAAAGAAGACTTGAAATTTTTTTGATTTCTTTAAGCATGTTCTTTAAGGATACTTATTTAAATTAAGTTAAACATAATTGAATTAAATTTATTAATTTGTTACTATAGTAATTGCATTTTGAGAGGTTAACTCCTCAGCAACCTGGAAGGCTATCCAAGGTGCTAAAACGATGCGGCACTCTGCAAAAAATAGCCAAAAGTCAAAATGCATTATTTAATTATGGTATTTGGCAAAAATTTAGAATTATCGTTTGAGTTTTTTCCTCCGAGAAACGAGAGGGAGTACAAAACCTATGAAAAAACTGTTCAAAAACTGGCACAATATAATCCTAAATTCGTCTCATACACAGATGGTGCTGGCTTTTCAAAAAATAGAGAAATTATTGAATCAGTTGAAATTTTAAGACAATATATGTCTCCTGAAGTTGTTGCTCATATAACAAGTTGTGACAAAACTAAAAGTGATGTTGATGTTATTTTGAATAAATATATTGAAAATAAGATTGAATCTTTTTTAATCATTAGAGGTGATTGTCCTAGAGATGAATTTCTTATGGATTTAGAGGATTTTGACGAAAATAATTCAGATTTTGAACATGCAAATGATCTCATTAAGTACATGTTTAAAAAAGGATATAAAAACTTAGGATTTGGTTGCTTTCCTACTGGTCATCCTGAAGATAAAAATTTAGAAGAGACTATGAACACATTCAATCTAAAAGTGAAATCTGGTGGAAATTTTTCTGCTACCCAATTGTTTTTTGATTTTGATGATTATAAAAAATTTCATGAAAACGCTAATGGAAAAAATATTAATGTCCCAATATATGCAGGAATCATGCCTCTAGTTAGTTTTGAACAAGCCAAGAGATTTGCGAAAGTTTGTGATATTTCTTTACCAGAGAGTTTAAATGAAGGTTTTGCTAGTTGTAATACTATTGAAGAAGAGCGTGAATTTGGAATTAAGTTTATTGCTGATCTATGTGATGAGTTGATTAAATATGGTGCTGACGGATTACATTTTTATACTCTTAATAGATACAAAGCATTTAGTGATATTTATAAATTAATTAAAAATAAGGATTCTTTAAACAAAGGAGAAGTAAGAATATGAAAGTTGATATTTCAGTAGTTGGTTATCCACGTGTTGGAAACAAAAGACAATATAAGTGGGCAGTAGAAAAATTCTGGAGGTCCGAAATAACTCTTGAGGAATTAGTTTCCAAATCTGACGAATTAATATCTAATAATTGGGATATTCAAAATGATAGTGGCATAAACAAAGTCCTTATAGGAGATTTTTCATTCTACGATCAAGTATTGGACACAGCTACACACCTAGGTATACCTCAAAAGAGATTTGGATATACAAACCATACAGATTTTGACTCTTACTTCAAAGCATCAAGAGGCGGAGAAGTGAATGGTAAAAATGAATCCCCTCTAGAAATGACAAAGTGGTTTGATACCAACTACCACTACCTAGTCTCTGAAATAAATTGGGATTTAGAGTTTAATCCTTCTGCTGCAAGGTTTAGTCATGAATTAGAATTAGCTTCTGAGAAAGACTTAGATGTAATTCCAAAGATTATTGGTCCAACTACATTTTTAACTCTTTGTAAAGAAAATGAATTAGATCAAAGCAAAAAAGATAAAGTCTTAAATGCTTATTTGAATTTATTCACTCAGCTAAAAGATTTAGGCTTAACTGAAATTTTAATTGATGAAGGGATCTCTTGGTGTTGGTAGCCATAGCTTTTCCAAGGACACTTTTGATGTTTTTAAAGCGTTAGTCGAAAACTCTCCATTGGAAATTCATTTATTTGGTTATTTTGGCAAATATGATGGAATCTTAGATGAGGTATTGAATTCTAATATTAGCTCTATTCATTTAGACCTTTGTTATGAAGGCTTTACAGATGAAGAAATTGTTCAAATAGCTTCTAAAAAAGAAGTTCAACTTGGAGTACTAAGTGGAAGAACAATTTGGAAGAGTAATTTAGTAGATATATTTGATAGAATCTCAGATTTAAATCTAAATGAATTCAGCATTTCAACATCATGTTCTTTATTACATGTTCCATATAGCTTGAAAGAAGAAGACTCTTTGAACACTGATTTAAAGAATATACTTTCTTTTGCAGAAGAAAAATTAAATGAGTTACTTTTATTGAAAAATTCACTTGAAAGCAATGTGAAAAGCGAAGATTTAGTTTCATATGAAAAAGTTAGAGACGATTCTGACAAAGCTTTACTTGGAAGAAAAGTTGAGACTGTACGAAATAGAGTTTCTTCTTTAACTGAAGAGTCTTTTGAAAGAAAAACAATTAGAGAAGAAAGATTAGAGTTACAATCTAGTGAGTTAAATATTCCTACTTTTCCAACGACTACTATTGGTTCATTTCCTCAAACAGGAGACACTAGAACTTTAAGAAAACAATTTAAATCTAATGAGATTTCAGAATCAGAATATGAAGATGGAATAAAAGAAATTATTAAAGAAACTGTTGAGATTCAAGAAGAGTTAGGTTTAGATATCTTAGTTCATGGTGAAGCTGAGAGAAATGATATGGTGGAGTATTTTGGTGAGCTTCTTGAAGGATTTGCATTCTCTAAGTTTGGATGGGTACAAAGCTATGGAAGTAGATGTGTAAAACCACCAATTATTTTTGGAGATGTTTACAGAAAAGAAGCTATGACGGTTAATTGGTCTTCCTATGCTCAAAGCTTGACTGATAAAAGAATGAAAGGAATGTTAACTGGACCTGTGACTATTCTCCAGTGGAGCTTTTATAGAGATGATATTTCTAAAAAAGAAGTTGCTTATCAAATTGGTTTAGCGCTTAGAGACGAAGTGCTTGACCTTGAAAAAAATGATATAAAGATTATTCAAATTGACGAACCTGCCATTAGAGAAGGCTTGCCACTGAATCCAAAATTCAAACAAGAGTATTTGGAATGGGCGGTAAATTCTTTCAAGCTTTCTCAAGCAGGCGTAGAGGATTCAACTCAAATCCATTCTCACATGTGCTATTCAGAATTTGATGAAATATTGGATGCAATTAACGCTCTTGATGTTGATGTGTTGTCGATTGAAGCATCAAGAAGTGGAATGGATTTGGTTAATCCAACACTTAAGGAAAAATACAAAGGAGCTGTAGGTCCTGGTGTGTATGATATCCACTCTCCATTAGTTCTAGAATATGAAGACGCACTTCAGAGAATTCAGCAATTAGCTAAAAGTTTGGATGTAAAGAATATTTGGATAAATCCAGATTGTGGTTTAAAAACAAGGAATTGGAAGGAAGTAAAGGAGAGTTTAGCAAATATGATCAAAGCAAATAATGATGTAAAGGAGACAATTTTAAAATGACAAATTTTAGAACTGCAGAAACTGTTTCACCTGGACATCCAGACAAAATAGCTGACTTAATTTCAGACCATGTTTTAACAAATGCACTTAAAACAAATAAAAAATCAAAAGTGGCAGTTGAAACTTTTCTTACTGGAACAAAAGAAGGAGGACTTGTTGTTGTTGGTGGTGAAATCAGTGATATTGCTGAAATTACTGATGACAAAGTTAATGCAATTGTTAAGGATGCATTATCAAAAACTATAAAAACAAGTTTTGAAGATTTTGATTTAGACAATTTAAATATCATGAATGTTCTTACTCCTCAATCAGAAGAAATTAGATCAGCTGTTGAAGATGATGAAGACCTAGGTGCAGGTGATCAAGGAATAATGGTAGGTTTTGCATCTGATGAAACAGATAGTAAATTACCTAAAACTTTTGACTACTCAAGACAAATCCAAAAAGAGCTGTGGGATTTACAGCATTCATCAGCACAGCTAGATCTTGACTCCAAAGTACAGGTTACTACCGGAGGAGATGTAGTAAAAGTTGTTGTTTCTACTCAACATCAAAAAGATATTGATTTAGCAAACTTATTTGAAGAAGTTTCAAGTATTGTTTCAGAAATAATAAGTGAAGAGTTTAAATTAGACTTGAATCCCTCTGGTTCTTTCGTAAAAGGCGGACCGGCTGGTGATACTGGATTGACTGGTAGGAAAATAGTTGTCGATGCTTATGGTCCTACAGTACCTGTAGGAGGTGGAGCTTTTTCAGGGAAAGATCCAAGTAAGGTAGATAGGTCAGCAGCTTATGCAGCAAGACATCTTGCAAAAAATATTGTCGATCACGGGCTTTCTAAAAAATGTCTTGTAAGAGTTTCGTATGCTATTGGAAAAGCAGAACCTTATGAATTAACTGTCGATACATTTAATACATTAAATGTAGATGAGAGCGTTCTTAATGATTTTGTATCTAAATTTGATATGAAACCAGGTGCAATAATTGAAAGGCTAAATCTCCTTGATGTTGATTACACAACAGATACATTATTTTCTCATTTTGGCACTGAAGGTCGTAACTGGGAACAAAAAGAAGATATCTAAGTTCGCGAAAAATAGATTAGTAAATATCTTGCATCAATAGAAAATCTGATGTAAATTTATTAAACACTATCGGAAAAGAAATCGAAAGATAGAAAAGAAGATAGAACAGAAAATCCCGAAAGGTCGCAAGATCAGTCGGGATTTTTGCTTTTTATAGAGTAAATTAAAAGTATGGAATTATACATAGTAGATGGTACATACGAGTTGTTTCGTGCACACTTTGGATACCCAAGTAGAACTTCTCCTACTGGTCAAGAAGTTGGTGCTTTAAAAGGTTATATTAACCACCTACAATCTTTGCAAAAGAAATACTCTTACCTTGCAGTATGTTTTGATTCTACAGTTGAATCTTTCAGAAATGATTTATATGTAGATTACAAATCAAGCAAGGGAATTGAAGAGGAAGTTCTTAACCAATTCTCATTAACCGAAGAGGTAACTAAATTATTGGGAATTCAGTTAATTGCAACAAAAGAGTTTGAGGCTGATGATGCCATTGCGTCAATTTGTGAAAACTTTAAGAATTCAAAAATAAAAATTGTTATAGGTTCATTAGATAAAGACCTAATGCAGTGTGTTGATGATGAAAAAATTGTAATGTATTCAACTAGGTACAAAAAATTTACAAACGCAGATGGTGTTTACGAAAAGTTTGGGATACATCCATTTCAAATTCCTGATTTTTTAGCTTTGACAGGTGATTCCTCTGACGGGATACCAGGAATAAAAGGAGTTGGACAAGTAACAGCATCAAAATTGCTTTCAGAATTCGAAAATATTGAGAACATAATTGAAAATTTAGATCAAATTAGATCAAATTACCGAGGTGGTGAAAAATTAGTTGATAATATCTCACAAAACATTAAAGACCTTAAATTATTTAAAACTTTAACAACCTTGAGAAAGGATGTAGATATACCAAAAAAAATAGAAATGTATGAACTACAAAATATAAATGAAAAAAAGCTAGATGAGTTTTCAAAATTACATAATTTAAATATAAACATTGCAAAATAGTGCATTTCATTGCATCACACTTAGTGAGGGCAAATAATTCATACAAATTCTTCATATTTTACGAAAGTTTTACTACTCTCATATTGTGAAATTTTTAATAGCTTTATTAATGTTGTCAGTATTCATTTTGCCAGTTATGGCTTTTGCAGATGACCATGGCGATGTTCCCGTACCTGCAATTGTTATCGAAGAGGCACCTGAACAAGTAGAGGATATTGACTGGACTTATAGATTTTTGATACCCACAACTGTTGCAATTGCAACATTAGTAATTTTGGGGAATGTAGTTCAATACTTTCGTCAAGTTACAAGAAAAAGATACAAGGTTATAGAAAAATAACTTTAATCTTATTTCTATGGACTTAATAAATCAATATTTTAAAGAATATGTTATTCCTGAAAAAAAGTATGTTATTGCTTTAAGTGGTGGTGTAGATAGTGCTGTATTAGCTTTATTGGTTTCAAAACAAACAAATAATGTAAGATCAATATTTGTAAACCATAATCAGGTTGATTCGAATAACTTAGAAAAAGCAGCTGAAGCAGTTGCTAATTGTCTTAATCTTCAGCACATTAATATTTCATCAGATTTAGAGATTAATGCATCTGAAACCAAAATGAGGGAAGAGAGATACCGTGTATTGTTTGAAAATATTTCTGAAGATGAAACTTTGTTATTTGGACATCATGGTGATGATAAAATTGAAACATTTTTTATAAACTTGCTAAGAGGTACAAGGCTCAAAGGGCTTTCTTCCATTCCATCAGAATCAAACAATTTAGAAAGACCATTGTTAAATTTTTCTAAAAAGGAAATAATTCTTCTTGCACAAGAATATGAACTACCTTATTTAGATGATGCAACAAATAATGACAATAAAATTTTACGTAATTGGTTAAGAAATGATTTGGTTCCGCAAATTAAAGATAAATTTGATGGTGATTTAAACAAAAGAATCTCAAGAATAATTAATGAAATAAACTACATAAAAACCACTAGTGGAGATTTTGAAAAATACATTAAAGTCGCTCCAGGATATATTGAAGTACCAATTACGTTTTTAAATTAAAAATAATCCCACTACTGATTATCTCTTAACACAAATTTCATATTTATTTGGTAATACAGGATTAGAACAAAAAGATTTTGAAAAAATATTTTCAGTTATTGAAAATAAAAACAATCTTGATTTTGATAGTGGTTGGAATATTTCAACACAAGCAGGTTTGTTGCTTTTTATCAATACATCAAACTGGCAAATTTCAAATGAGCTATTTTGCTCAATAGGATATTTTAATTTTCAAAAAATTGAAAAAGATAAAAATTTAAATAATTGGAGTATTGAATTGCCTACTAATTTAAGAAATAAGTTGCAGTTTAATCAAATTGAACCTGGAGACAGTATTTTAATTGATGATATTGATCAAAAGGCTTCTGAGGTCTTTAGATCTTTTGGGGTAAACGAAGTACTCAGAAAAGTTTGGCCAGTCTTAAAATTAGACGACAAAATTATTTGGATTCCTGGAATAAGAAAGTCAGATGATGTAAACAGTTTTGATTCTCATATAGAGAGTTTTATAATTAACACCTCTATAGAAAAGAGTTGTTTTGAAAATATCTAGAGAATTAATATCTCAAAAAGAAATAGAAGATAAAGTAGTTGAGATAGCAAGTCAAATAAATGAAGATTACAAAGACAAAGATTTAATAATTGTAGGAATTCTCAAAGGTGCATTTATTGTTATTAGTGATTTAGCTAAATGTTTAAATATAAATGTTTCATTTGAATTTATGAGTATCAAGTCTTATGAAGGTGCAGAATCAACTGGTCAAATCAAGATTGATAAAGACTTAGATGTTGATATCACAGGAAAGCATATTCTTTTAGTAGAAGATATATATGATACGGGATTGACCTTGTCACATTTAGTAAATCTTTTAAACTCTCGAAATCCTGAAAGTATTGAAATATTTTGTATGTTTAAAAAATCTAAAGAAAATAGTGAACCAGTAGATATTAAATACAGTGGTTTTGAGATTGGTCCTGAGTTTGTTGTAGGTTACGGTTTGGATTTTGATGGAAAATATAGAGAATTGCCTTATCTAGGGGTCTTAGAGTAAAACGGTAAATACTTTTAAACGAAACAGTATTAAATTAATTAACAATGGAAAAAAATAAAAAAAGTACTGAAAAGAACAATAGAAGTTTTTTCTTATATGTTGGATTAGGCCTCTTAATATTTTTTGGTGTTCAACAATATAACTCCACAGTAAATGCACCTGAAAATAGGTCCTTTACAGAATTTAAAAATGAAATTTTGTCTAATAATGTCTCTGAAGCAACCATTAAAGAACAATCAAATATGGTTCAGTTTTTGTTGCTTAATGATGAAACAGTTTATCAAACAGAATATCCAGAGGGTTTTGAAGGAGAAGTATTTCAACTCTTAGTAGATCAAGATATTATTTTAAATACTGATACAGAGCCAGCAGGGTTACAAGAATATTTCTTTGCTTTTTTACCATGGCTATTTTTGGCTGGATTTATGTTTTATATGTTTTCCCAAGTCAGATCAAATGGAAATCAGGTAATGCAATTTGGTAAATCTAAAGCTAAAGAACTCGATGAGGAAGCACCTAAAGTAACTTTTAAAGATGTAGCTGGAGTTGAAGAAGCAAAAGAAGAGTTAGAAGAAATTAAAGAATTTTTAAAATCTCCAGAAAAATTTAACAAATTAGGTGCAAAAATTCCAAAAGGAGTTCTTCTTGTAGGACCTCCTGGAACTGGAAAAACTCTCTTGGCAAAAGCTGTTGCAGGCGAAGCAGGTGTACCATTTTTTAGCATTTCTGGATCAGATTTTGTTGAGATGTTTGTAGGGGTTGGTGCAAGTAGGGTGAGAGATTTATTTAAAAAAGCCAAAGAAGCCTCACCAGCAATAATTTTTATTGATGAAATTGATGCTGTAGGTCGAATGAGAGGTGCTGGTCTTGGTGGAGGTCATGATGAAAGAGAACAGACTTTAAATCAACTTCTGGTAGAAATGGATGGTTTTGAATCAAATGTTGGAGTTATACTAATGGCTGCCTCAAACAGACCAGATGTATTAGACCCAGCACTGTTAAGACCAGGAAGATTTGATAGACAGGTAATTGTTGGAAGACCTGATTTAGCTGGAAGAACTCAAATTTTAAAAGTACATGCAAAAGATAAACCTTTTGCAAAAAATGTAAATTTTGAAACAGTTGCAAAACAAACACCGGGGTTTACTGGTGCTGATTTAGCTAATTTATTAAATGAAGCAGCTTTGCTTGCAGCTAGAAAAAATAAAAAAACTATCAGTTCAACTGATATAGAAAATTCAATAGATAGGGTTATGGCGGGTCCTGAAAAGAAAAGTCAAGTTTTAACAGAGGAAGAAAAATTAATAATTGCTTATCATGAAACAGGTCATGCACTCGTTGGTTGGGCTTTACCAAATGCTGATCCTATCCATAAAGTAACAATCATTCCGAGAGGAAGAGCTTTGGGTTATACACAAGCACTTCCTGAGAGTGAAAAATATTTATCATCTAAAGCTGAGTTGAAAGATAGATTAGCAATGCTCATGGGAGGAAGAGTTGCAGAGGAGTTAATTTTTGCTGACCCCACAACTGGTGCTTCAAATGATATTGAGAAAGCTACCGAAATAGCAAGAAGAATGGTAATGGAGTTTGGAATGAGTGAAAAGCTTGGCCCTATGCTTTACGGAAAAGGTTCAAATGAAGTATTTTTAGGTAGAGATTATGGAAGACAACAAGACTATTCGGATGAAGTTGCTTCCTCAATTGATGAAGAGGTTAGAGCATTGCTTAATGATGCACACTTAATAGCAAATAAAATTCTTAAAAAATTCAAAAAACAAATGGAAGCAATGGTCCAGTTGTTGATGGAAAAAGAAACAATTAATAAAGATGAAGTTGCTGAAGTGTTTAAGACAATAAAAAAAGTTTCAATTAAAGGTACTGGAAAAACACTCAAATTAGCATAATGGAAAAAAACCAATCTATTTCTACAGATGTAACAACAGCTCTTGGTGAATATCTTGAATCGTTAGCTGAACTAGATACTGTCGAAGCTCAAAAAATTGCAGAAAAGTTTTTATTTCAAATTAAAAATAAAATACAAGTAATTGAAAACCTTGGTTTTGACTCGATTAAATCAATATCACATGATCAGCCAGTGTATTTAAATGGTATAAAATTTATTAGTTTATGTGAGCACCATTTAATGCCTTTTTATGGCTCAGTAAATTTAGCTATATACCCAAATAATAAAATCGCAGGTATATCCAAGTTTTCAGAATTAATTTTAAAATTATCAAATAAATTAAATTTACAAGAAACTTTTGGAAAAGAGATTGTGGAAGTTTTATCAAACTCACTAGATCCAAAAGGTGTTTTTGTTCAAATAACTGCAACACATTTATGCTCAGATATTACAGATGTAAGAACTGCAAGTGGTGAGGTAGTTACAACTTACTCTTCTGGTATTTATGAATTAGATCACACACTAAGAGCTGAAGCTTTATCGAATTTTAAATAATTGAGTAACTGGTCAGAAGCTTTAAAAAAAGATACAAAAAAAATTCTTGGAGTTGTAAACATAACAAATGACTCCTTCTCTAATGATGGTCTTTTAGGTCATAAAGAAAAATTAATCACAAACCTAAACTTGTATAGTAGTTTGAATATTCATTTTCTTGATGTTGGATGCGTATCAACAAAACCAGGTTATACAGAAGTATCTACAGCCCAAGAACTTCAACGTTTACAATTTTTTATTTCTAATTACAATGCAAATTTTTCATTATCAATAGACACAATGAATTCTGAAGTTGCAGAGATTGCAATGAAAAATCAATTTGAAATTATAAATGATGTTAGTGGGCTACTAGATAAAAATATGGTAGAACTGGCTGTTGAAAAGCAGTGCAAGGTCATTGTTGTTCATCGCCATAGAAGGTCAGAAAATCTTCATCAAAAATTTCAATATAAAAATATAACATCTGAGGTTAAAGAAGATTTAATTAATCAAGTAGATAAATTAATTAAATCGGGAATAAAAGAAGAGAATATTGCTGTTGATCCTGGTTTAGGTTTCGGAAAAGAAATGAAAGATTCTGCTGAGCTATTAAAGAATATCGAAATGTTAAATTTTGGTTTACCAATAATAGTTGGCTATTCAAAGAAGAAATTTACAGAATACCTTGATATGTCTTCAGATGATCTATTTCAACATTGTCTCAATTCGGGTATTGCTTTGGTGAGACTCCATATTTCAACATAGTATTTGGAATAGTATTACAATAGTTATCGAAAGGATGCGATGGCTGGTTTAAAACCGAACAATTTTCACTGGATTATTGAAGGTAAGTTGGCCGTATCTGAGTGCATTGGTGGAGGGGGAATGACTCCACGAAAAATTCGAAGAGAAGAAGAAATTCAATGGTTAAAGGGAAGTGGAATTAACTCAATATTTTCCCTTTTAGATACTGATTTCAATTTAAAAAACTATCAAGAAGTTGGATTTAGAACTTATCACTATCCTTTAACAGATGATATTCCAGAGGAATCCTTACATGTTATTTTTGAAGCAATAAAAGAAGCGCTGTCTGATAAAGATAGAAAACTCTTAATTCATAGAGAGTATCTAGATGAAGAAGTTCCGGGTATTCTTGCTGGCTATCTAATTTATTCAAAATTACTTGATGACCCTATATTGGCAAGAACAATTCTTGAAAAGATTTTAGGAAAACCTTTATCACCAAAAGCTATAGCACTCATTCCACAAATTTAAAAAAATGTCATTCGACATAGCAGTTAAAGGCATAAAAGCATCTGGTTGTCATGGCGTTTATGAATTTGAAAAAAAAGAGAAACAAGAGTTTATTGTTGATGTTCTAATAAAGATAAATGAAATCAAATCAGATGATATTAATCAAACACTCAATTATGAAAATGTTATATCAACAGCAAAAGAAGTTGTCGCTTCAAAGAGTTTTGACTTGATTGAGATTTTGGCTAAAACAATATCCAATGAAATAATATCTTTTTGCAAACAAGATTTAAGCATTTTATCTATTTCAGTATCTGTTCATAAACCTAATACTGAACTAAGCCAGTTCTCAGATGATATTGTTGTAACTTACAATGAAGAATTTAAATAAAGTAATTTTATCTATAGGTACAAATATTGGAAATAAGACTTTAAATCTTCAAAAGTCTGTTGAGTTGTTGGGTTCTAAAGTAAAAATAAAAAAAGCTTCCTCCATATATTCTTCTGAGGCACTTTTGTTTACCGAGCAAGCTGATTTTTATAATATTGTACTCGAGATTATCTATGAAGATTCTCCTCAAAACTTATTGAAAATTTTAAAAACAATTGAGGAAGATATGGGTAGAGAGCAAAATTTTAGATATGGTCCAAGAATTATAGACTTAGATATTATATTTTTTAATAATCAAATTGTTAGTGAAGAAAATCTTCAAATTCCGCACTATGACTGGCAAAATAGAAAGTTTGTTATTGAGCCTCTTTATGAAATTTTAAACAAAGAATTAGTTGAAGAAGAATTTAATATTTCTGGTCAGAAAGTTGAAGTTGTAGGTACAATTTAATTCACGGGCACCATACTTAGGGCACGATAATGACATTAATAATTAAAGAAATAGATAATATAATCAGTCAAGAACATTCGGTAATTGTTCCAACGATGGGTTCTTTACATGACGGACATAAGTCATTGATTGAAATTGCTAAAAAAACAAATAATAAAGTAATTGTCTCTATTTTTGTTAATGAAAAGCAGTTTAACGATCAGGATGATTTTAAGAATTATCCAAGAAATGAACAGAGAGATTTAGAGATTTTATCTGATTTAGAAGTTGATTATGTTTTTTTACCTGAAAACGATTACATTTATCCATTTAATGAATTTGAAAATATCACTTCTGGAAATTTGGGTTCAATATATGAGGGACACTTTAGACCAGGACATTTTGATGGAGTTTTAACTGTTGTTAAACGTTTATTTGATTTAGTGAATCCTGATGTTGCTGTCTTTGGAAAAAAAGATGCTCAACAATTATTTTTAATTAAGAATATGATACAAAATTACAAAATGAATATTGAGATTATTGAAGCACCAACAGTTAGAAGTAGTTCAGGTCTCGCATTGAGTAGTAGAAACAATTTACTTGATGATACACATTTAGAAATAGCTAGCTCAATTAATAAAATATTGAAGTCTATAAGTGAAAATATAAAATCTGGAAAAGAGATTCTTCAATCGCTAAATATAGGAATTCAAGAGTTTGAAAACAACAATCACATAGAACTTGAATATTTAGATATTGTGACTATTCAAAACTTTTCAAATGATATTCAAAATTCATCAAATCTCTTGTTAATATTTGCTGGGTACATTAACGGTGTAAGGTTAATTGATAATTTGGAAATTTTATTATGAATAACTTAATTGCTATAGATATAGGAAATACTGAAACCACTGTGGGATTAAAATTACAAGATGAGTGGTCTTCTTTCAGGTTAACAACTAGAGATACAGATACTTCAGATGAAATTCTGGCAAGTTTTAATTCAACAATTCAGCTTTCAGAGTCAGATAAAAACAAGATAAAGGGATCAATTATTTGCTCAGTAGTACCTCAGCTTACAAGTAATATGGCAGAAGCTGTAGGCAAGTATTTAAATGAAGAACCAATAATTTTAGGACCTGGAGTCAAAACAGGATTACAGGTAAAAATAGATAACCCTAAAGAGCTTGGTCCAGATAGAATTGCTAATGCTGTAGCAGGAAATTTATTAGTTGAAGAAGATGTAATTGTGGTCGATATGGGAACAGCAACTACTTTTGATGTTGTAACTAAAAATAAAGAATATCTAGGAGGATCAATTGCACCAGGAATAAAAATAAGTTTGGATGCTCTAACTTCAAAAACAGCTTCTTTAAAGTCTGTTGAGTTAGAAGTGCCAAATGTCACTATTGGCAAAAACACTTATGAGGCTATCCAGAGTGGCTTAATTATTGGACATGCATCAATGATAGACAATATGGTTGGTCGAATAATAGGTGAGCTTCAATCAGAACCAAAAATTATTTTAACTGGAGGCTTAGGAAGGGTTGTTACCCAGGTGTTAGATGTAAAAGTTCAATATGTTGAAAATTTAACCTTAATTGGTCTTGAGCAAATATATAAATTAAATAATTAAAGTGGTTTTATGACAGATTTATCTAAATCAGAAAAAGAAATATATGATTTAAGAAAGCAAAAAGTTGCTGAAATTCAGAGTAGTTCTATTGATTCCTATGCCACATTTGTAGAAAACTCAACACATATCTCCAGCATTATTGAAGCACATGACTCATTAGAAGAGGGTGAGCAAACAGAAATATCTGCTTTAATCAGAGGTAGAGTAATCAACATCAGATCATTTGGAAAGCTTACATTTATGGATGTAAAAGATTATTCCGGAAAAATTCAATTATTGATATCAAAAGACGCATTAAGTGATGAATTAAATACTTATGTTAGCAACTTAGATGTTGGGGACATCATAAGTGCTAAAGGAACTGTTATGAAAACTAAAAAGGGAGAACTTTCTTTAAAACTCGAAACAATATCTCTGTTATCAAAATCACTAAGAGCTTTTCCGGAAAAATGGCATGGACTAAAGGACAAGGAAACACGTTTTAGGCAAAGATACTTAGATCTATTAGTTAACGAAGACGCAATGAATGCTATTTCAATGCGGTTTAAAGTAATAAAGCTTTTAAGGGAGTTCATGGCAAAATCAGAATTTGTAGAGGTAGAAACTCCTACTTTACAGCCAAAAGCTGGTGGTGCGATAGCTAGACCTTTTACAACTCACCATAATGCCATGGACATAGATATGTTTCTAAGGATAGCTCCGGAGTTATATTTGAAAAGATTAATAATAGGTGGTTTTGAAAAGGTATTTGAAATAGGAAAAGTATTTCGAAATGAAGGTGTTGACCAAACACATTCTCCTGAATTCACAATGATGGAGAGTTATGAAGCTTTTACAAACATTGATGGTGTAATCAATATGATTGAAAATATGTGTGAGTTTGTATTTGAAAACTTAAATAAAGATTATGAAATTCAATATGGCGATCAAAAAGCTAACTTTTCATTTCCTTGGAAGAGAGAAAGTATGTTTGATTTAGTTAATGAAAAATTTGGAATGAATATCCAATATGATTCAGACTTAAATGCAGTTTTGAAAGAGTTAAATGATAAACATCAAATCACTCTTGAAGTGGAAAGTATAGGTTCACTTATATATCAATTATTTGAAGATTATGTAGAAAAGAACATATTAAATCCGACCTTTGTTATTGATTACCCTAAAGAAGTTTCACCTTTTGCTAGAGAGAGTGCCACTAAAAAAGGTGTCACTGAACGATTTGAGTTATTTGCTTTTGGTAGTGAATTAGCAAATGGATTTTCAGAGCTAATTGATTCAGAAGATCAAAGAGAAAGACTACAAGCCCAAGCTACTAAAAAAGCAGAAGGTGATGAAGAGGCACATGTTCAAGATGATGACTACATTGAAGCATTAGAGTATGGTCTTCCACCTACAGGAGGTATGGGTTTTGGAGTCGATAGATTTGTGATGATGTTAACTAATAATGAATCAATTAGGGAAGTCATTGCATTCCCTCATTTAAAACCGGAGAATTAATTACTCCTATTCATTAAAAAGTTATTTATATTTTCTAAAACTGGAAATAGTTCGTGGTTTTTTAAGCTATAAATCGATTCAATACTTTTATTAAAGTATTGGTTAACAATATCCTTACATTCACCAATAATTTTTTCATTTCTGAATTCATTTAATGCGTCTTCTAGTTTTGAAGAATCTTCTTTTACGTTTGATAGAATTTCTTCATATTTATCTTTATCTTGTTGAAGAGCAACAAGGACCGGTAGGGTGTAGGTGCCTTCTAAGATATCATTTCCAGCTGGCTTACCTAAAGTTTCACTGTCTGAAGTAAGATCAAGAATATCATCTGAGATTTGAAAAATTATTCCACAATTCCAACCCCAACTACTTAATGCTTCAACAACATCACTATCAGCATCACTAGCTATTGAACCTAATTTTGCACTAGTACGTATAAGACTTGCTGTTTTACCTTCAATAACTTTCATATAATCTTCTATGGTGTGAGAAGTGTTATACGATAAATTAATTTCTAGAGTTTGTCCTTCAACTAATTCTGCATATGTTGAAGCCAGTAGCTTAACCGATTCTAAGCCTAAGTTCTCAGCTGCTAATTCTGAAGATCTAGCTAAAAGATAATCACCAGCAAGAATTGAAAGAGTTGGGGTAAATTTAGAGTTTGAACTTTCTACCCCTCTACGAGTTGTTGCATTGTCAATGACATCATCATGATATAAGCTTCCTATGTGAATTAACTCAACTGCAACTCCTGCATCAATAATTTTTCTTTGATTACTTGAGTCACCAAATTTACCAGCTAGGAGTGAAACTATAGGTCTAAAACGTTTTCCACCAGCTTTAATTAAATATTGTGAAATATCTTCTAAATATTGATTTTCAGAACTCGAAACTTCTAATAAACGATCTTCTAAAATATCTAGATTATTCCAAAGATCCTCAAAAGGAATGATATCTTTGATTTGTCTATTCTTCATACATAAAGAATACGTGAAATGTATAAATACTTGTAATTTTCATTTCAGTGTATAAACGGACACTTATTAAGATAAATATATGTTTGAAAGATTTACTGACAGAGCTAGAAGAGTTGTAGTTCTTGCACAAGAAGAGGCTAGAAGATTAAACCATAACTACATTGGTACAGAACACATTCTTCTTGGATTGATACAAGAAGGTGAAGGTCATGCTGCAAAAGCTCTTGATGAACTTAATATAAATATTGATTCTGTAAGGTCAGAAGTTGTTGAGATAATTGGAGAAGGACAACAATCTCCAAGTGGTCACATACCTTTCACCCCAAGAGCTAAAAAAGTTCTAGAGCTTTCATTAAGAGAAGCTTTACAGTTGGGTCACAACTATATAGGCACAGAACACATCCTTTTAGGACTAATACGTGAAGGTGAAGGTGTTGCCGCACAAGTTTTAAAGAAGTTAGGTGCTGAACTTTCTCAGGTTCGACAAACTGTAATTAAATTAATATCTTCTGCTGGAGAAAGCAAAAAACAACAATCCGCATCAACTGGAGGCAGAGAAAGACCAGGATCAAATACTGGATCTGCAATTCTTGATCAATTTGGTAGAAACTTAACAAGAATGGCAAAAGAAGGAAAATTAGATCCAGTCATAGGAAGAACTACAGAAATTGAACGAGTTATGCAAATCCTTTCAAGAAGAACAAAAAACAATCCAGTTCTTATTGGAGAACCTGGAGTTGGTAAAACAGCGATAGTAGAAGGTTTAGCTCAAAAAGTTGTTTCAGGTGATGTTCCCGTCACACTTGAAGGTAAGCAAATTTATACACTTGATCTTTCAGCTTTAGTTGCAGGTTCCAGATATCGTGGTGATTTTGAAGAAAGACTAAAAAAAGTATTAAAAGAAATTAAAACTAGGGGAGACATTGTTCTTTTCATTGATGAAATTCATACTTTAGTTGGAGCTGGTGCAGCTGAAGGTGCAATCGATGCAGCTTCAATCTTA
Organism: Candidatus Actinomarina sp.; assembly: GCA_038142145.1. Taxonomy (GTDB): domain Bacteria; phylum Actinomycetota; class Acidimicrobiia; order Actinomarinales; family Actinomarinaceae; genus Actinomarina. The sequence continues at coordinate 75,809 of JAYQJM010000005.1, forward strand.
AAGCCAATGCTTGCAAGAGGTGAGTTGCAAACAATTGGTGCGACTACATTAGAAGAATTCAGAAAGCATTTTGAAAAAGATGCTGCATTGGAAAGAAGATTTCAATCTGTTCAGGTTGATGAACCTAAACTATCTGATGCAATTGAAATTCTAGACGGTCTCAAAGATAGATATGAGGTTCACCACGGCGTTCGTTTTACTGACCAAGCTATTGCATCTGCAGTTAATATGGCTGATAGATATATTTCTGATAGATTTTTACCTGACAAAGCAATCGATTTAATTGATGAAGCTGGTAGTCGTATGAGAGTTTATAGAAAACCATTAGATCCTGAAAAGCAAACTATTGCAGATAAATTAAAAAATTTGAGAGAACAAAAAATTGATGCTGTTCAATCACAACTTTATGAAAAAGCAGCTCAAATAAGAGATCAAGAAAAGGTTTTACTTGATGAAATATCTTCAGTTGATCAAGCTTCTCAATCTGAAATTGAGATGGTTATCGACGAAGAGGAAATTGCAGAAGTTCTAGCTCAATGGACTGGTATCCCTGTTCATAGACTTACTCAAGAAGAAACAGCAAGATTGTTAGATATGGAGACAGAACTACATAAGAGAATTATTGGTCAAGAAGAAGCCATTTCAGCAGTCTCTAAAGCTATTCGTAGAACAAGATCTGGACTCAAAGATCCAAAACGTCCTTCCGGCTCTTTTATTTTCTTAGGGCCTTCTGGAGTAGGAAAAACTGAAACAGCTAAAACATTAGCTGAGTTTTTATTTGGTGATGAAGATTCTTTAATTCAGATAGATATGTCTGAGTATATGGAAAAACATACTGTTAGTAGGCTAATTGGATCTCCTCCAGGATACGTAGGATATGATGAGGGTGGTCAACTCACTGAAGCTGTTAGAAGAAAACCATTTAGCATTGTTCTTCTTGATGAAGTTGAGAAAGCCCATCCAGATGTATTCAATACACTTCTTCAAATCCTTGAAGATGGTAGGTTGACAGATGCTCAGGGTAGAACAGTTGATTTTAAAAATACAATAATAATTATGACATCTAATTTGGGAACAAAAGATTTTGCAAAGAATATCGGCTTCAGCAATTTGTCTGAAACTGATAACTATGAAAAAATGAAAGCCAAAGTTGGTGAAGAGCTTAAAAGGTATTTCAAACCTGAGTTTTTAAACAGAATTGATGAAACTATTGTATTCCATGAATTAACTCTTGATGAGGTTAAAGAAATTGTTGATTTAATGCTTGATAGAGTTCATGAGCAGTTGAAAAATTCTGATCTTGAAATTGTTTTATCTGATGAAGCTAAAGAGTTTTTGGCAAAAGAAGGTTATGACAAAGAGTTTGGAGCAAGACCACTAAGACGTTCAATTCAGAGAATGCTTGAAGATCCATTGTCAGAAGAGCTTCTTAAAGGAAAATATAAAGCTGGTTCAACAATAGTAGTTTCTCTCAATGAAGATGAAAATATATTAGAGTTTGAACCTGTTGAGGCTCCAGATGAACCACCAGTAGATTTTGCTGATTCAGAATCTTAAATAAAAGTCAAATTAGTTTAAAAAACTTACTCATTAAACCAACTTACAACAAGTTTTTTGTCTACTATTAACTTGAAAAAGGTATTTTTATACCTTCAACTAGTTGAACAAGGAGTAAGAAGTGACTCGAATGAAGTCAAAATGGCTAGTACTTTTCATGGTATTTGCCTTATTAATTACTGCTTGCGGAGGATCTGATACTGCAGAAGAAACAACTGAAGTTGCAGAAGAGCCAGCTGAATCATTAGATTCACCTGCTACAACTGCAGCTCCAACAACTACTGCGGGTCCTACTGCAAGTGTCGGAATGGTTTATGATATTGGTGGACGAGGAGACTTGTCTTTCAATGATATGGCATACGCTGGTTTAGAAAAAGCTATCGCTGAGCTTGGAGTTGATGGAATTGATCTCGAACCTAATGAAGGTGGAGAAAACAGACCTGAGCTTCTTTCATTATTAGCTGATCAAGGAAAAGACCTAATTATAGGTGTTGGTTTCTTGTTTGCTGATGCTATGACAGAAGTTGCAACTGCAAATCCTGATACATACTTCGGTATTATTGACTCAGCTGTTGATCCAACAAACGTCTCAGGTATGGTTTTTGCTGAAGAGCAAGGTTCATATCTCGTTGGTGTTGCTGCTGGATTAAAAACAACAACTAACAAAGTTGGATTTATTGGTGGTGTAGAATTTCCATTAATTCAGAAATTCGAAGCAGGTTTCGTAGCAGGTGTTGCTGCTGCTTGTCCATCATGTGAAGTGGATGTTAAATATGTAACTTATCCACCTGACTTTGGAGGATTTAATGACGCTGCAAAAGCTAAAGAAATCGCACTAGCACAATATGAAGAAGGCGCAGATATTATTTATCATGCAGCTGGTGGTGCTGGTAATGGTTTATTTGAAGCTGCAAAAGAAGTTTCAGAAAATACTGGAACAAAAGTATGGGCAATTGGTGTTGACGCAGATCAAGCACAAACTGTTTCTTCAGAACTTGCACCGTACATTCTTACATCAATGATTAAAAGAGTTGATGTTGCGGTTTACAACACAATCAAAGCAGTCGTTGACGGCACATTTGCTGGAGGCGTAACTGTATTTGACTTGTCAGTTGATGGTGTTGGATATTCCACAACAGGTGGATATGTTGATGATATCGTAGATGATATTGAAGCTTATAAAGCGCAAATAATCAGTGGGGATATAGAAGTACCCGCTGCTCCGTAATAGAGATTAAAGTAAAAGTCCCAAGATTTTGAATCTTGGGACTTTACTTTTAAAATAAAAAAAGTAACAAATAAAAAAATGACATTAGCAATTGATTTATCCAAAATTTCAAAATCTTTTCCTGGAGTAAAAGCTAATGATGACATCAATTTAAAAATTAAAGAAGGCACTATACATGCAATAGTAGGCGAGAATGGTGCTGGTAAGTCAACATTGATGAAAATTTTATACGGAATGCAAAAACCCGATGAAGGTAAAATTACAATTTTTGATAAAGACCAAAATTTTTCTTCGCCCAAAGATGCAATAGCAGAAGGTATTGGAATGGTTCACCAGCACTTTATGTTGGCTGACAACTTATCTGTTTTAGAAAGCATAATTTTAGGTATGGACAAAGCTTCATTAAAAGTACTCAATAAAACTAAATATAAAAATGATATTAATGAAATTACTAAAAAGTATTCAATGCCTTTAGATACAGATTCTATGATTGATGAATTAGGAGTTGGTGAAAAACAAAGAGTAGAAATTATAAAAGTTCTATTTAGAGGAGCAAAAATTTTAATTTTGGATGAACCAACAGCAGTGTTAGTACCCCAAGAAGTAAAGTGAAGTTTTTTCAAATTTAAAGAAGTTAAAAGAAAGTGGAGTAACAATAATATTTATTTCTCATAAACTTGATGAAGTTCTAGAAATAGCTGATGAAATATCTGTTATGAGAGGTGGCAAGACATTAAGACAGTTTAGATTCACAAGGTGTTTCTAAAAAAGATTTAGCTGAAATGATGATTGGTGAGAGCTTGCCAAAACCACCTAAAAGAACCACAGAAATTATTGATGAAAATATATTAGAAGTCAAAAATTTGAGTCAGAAGAAATTGATGGTAAAAAAGCTTTTCAGAATATAACTTTTAATTTGAAAAAAGGTGAGATTTTAGGCATAGCTGGTGTTGAAGGAAATGGTCAAAGAGAACTTGCAGAGTCTATTTTGGGAGTTTATCCAGTTGAAAGTGGTGAAATTAAATTTAAAGATGAAAATATTCTTGAGCTAAACACAAGAGACAGAAGAAGAAGGAATTAGTTTTATTCCCTGAAGATCGTCAATCTCAAGGACTATTAATGGATGTTTCTTTTCAGAAAATGTAATTTTGGAAAACAATCTTCTTCAAAATATAAAGTAAATTTTCAAATATTAAGGTTCAATTCAGCATCAGAAAACTCAAAGAAGTTATAGAAAATTATGATGTCAGAACTCCTGGAACTGAAACATTAGCTCTTGCACTTATCTGGAGGTAATCAGCAAAAATTTGTTGTTGGAAGAGAATTAGATGACGACCCTTCACTTTTAATTGCTTCACAGCCAACTCGAGGTATTGATATTGGTGCACAAGCGTTAGTTTGGAATAAATTAAGAGACGCTAGAGACAAAGGATTAGGTGTACTTTTGATATCTGCTGATTTAGATGAGCTAATTGGTTTATCAGATAGGATATATGTAATTTACGAAGGAAGTTTTGTAAAAGAATTAAATCCAAAAGAAGCTACACCTGAAATTCTTGGTAGATTTATGACTGGATTAGAGAAATGAAACTTTATCTAAAACTTTCTACTTTATTAGCACCAGTTTTTGCTTTAATTGTTGCTTTTGGTTTATCCTCAGCATTATTAATTTTGATTGGCCAAGATCCCATCGAAACATACACAATTATGTACGACTATGGGAAGACAGGTAAGTCTATTGTGTCAATTTTGAATAGATCTATTCCTTTATACATTTCTGCAGTAGCAGTAGCAGTGGGATTTAAAATGGGATTATTTAATATTGGTGTTGAGTCACAATACTTATTAGGTGCTGTTTTGTCAGCAGCACTTGGAGCATATTTAGCTCTCCCTGCACCTATTCATATAACTGTAATTATTATCACAGCGATTTTAAGTTCTGCACTATGGGCCGCAATTGCTGGATATTTAAAAGTAAAAAAAGGTGTTCATGAGGTGATTTCAACAATTATGTTGAACTATATAGGTACAGGGTTGATAGCATATTTATTAGCTAATATCTTTTTTGAAAAAGTTGAACTTTCAACTACAGCTCCTCAAACAGATTTGTTACCAGAGTCTGCACGTATTCCTGCTCTGAATGGTTTATTTGGAATTGAAGATTTACCAAATTTACATGGTTTTTTGTTTGGAGCTGTTTTGGTTGGATTTTTTACTATTGGTTAATTTGGAAAACATCTTTAGGATTTGATTTAAGAGCAACTGGATCAAGTCCTCTTGCTGCTAAGTTTAGCGGTGCTAATCCTGGAAGATTGACAATTATAGCAATGATGATTTCAGGTGGCTTTGCTGGACTAGTAGGCATTGCTCCGCTTACAGGTTATTTTCATAAATATACAACTGATTTTCCATCTGGTCTTGGGTTTGCAGGTATTGCTGTTGCATTACTTGGTAGAAACCATCCGATTGGAATGGCTTTAGGCGCAATACTAATTGCATTTATGGAAAGATCTTCTCAGATATTAGATCTAAAAGATGTGCCTAAAGAAATTGAGAGAATAATGCAAGCAATTATTATTCTCACAGTTGTTGTTTCTTATGAAGTAGTAAAGAGATTTGTAACTACAAGACAAATAAAAGAAGCTTCGAAGGTGGATGTTAAAAATGAATAAAGTTATATCTCAATTTAGAAAAAATTATTTAATTATTTTACCTATTGTTTTTATTGTATTTATCGCACAGATAGATAAGTATGATCAACTAACTACAAGCGGTACGTTTGCTGCAGCAATAAGGCTAGCAATTCCAATCTGTTTGGCGGGTCTTGGGGGTATGTTTTCTGAAAGAACAGGAGTTGTCAATATAGGGCTTGAAGGCATGATGATAATGGGAACATGGTTTGGTGCATGGGCAGCATGGTTATATGGATCTTGGTACGGTATATTAGCTGGTATTTTAGGTGGTGCAGCTTTTGGGTTAATACATGCAATTGGAACTATAACTCATTTCAGGTTGATCATATAGTATCTGGAGTTGCAATAAATATTCTTGCAGCTGGTGGTGTTGCAAGATTTCTAAATGTTGTTGCTTATGCAGATGTAACTCAAAGTTCAACTACAGTCACCAAGAATTGACAATAAGTTGGTGATTTTACTATGCCATATTTTTCAGGTGGTGAAATTAATGGTGTAAAAACATCGAGTTTATTTGGTTATCTTGAAGATTTAAATATAGTATTTTTTCAGATTTATCTGGATTGCTTCTTGGTGCAACATCTAATTTTCTTATATTTCTATTTTTGCTTTAGTTTTAATTCCAATTGCAGCATGGGTACTATGGTCAACTCCATTTGGTTTACAAATGAGAAGTGTTGGAGAGCTTCCAACTGGAAGTGAGTCTTTAGGAGTAAATGTTTATCTAATGAAATATATAGGTGTAATGATTTCAGGTGGCTTTGCTGGTTTGGCAGGGGCGTATTTAGTTCTAGAAAGCTCTGGAATTTACAGAGAGGGCCAAACTGCTGGTAGAGGATTTATAGGCCTAGCCTCAATGATATTTGGAAATTACAAGCCTTTGGGGATTTTTATGGGTTCAGGCTTATTTGGTTTTGCTGATGCATTACAGTTGAGGTCTGATGACGCTGTACATGGTCTGTTAGTCCTTATTTCATTAATATTATTAATTATTTCAATCAAGCAATTAATCGATAAAAAATATATCAATGCAGCATTATCAGTTTCATTAAGTATTGGTTTCTTGGTGTGGTTTTTGAATTCTGAAACTGTTCCAAGTGAGTTTGTTTACTTTACTCCACACATCACAACATTGATAGTGTTATCCTCAGCAAGCCAGAAACTAAGAATGCCAAAAAAAGTTGGCCAACCCTATAGAAAAGGAGAGCTAAACTAGCTTCTGCCGTAAAATTCTATTTCTTGTATTGCACATTCAGGAAATGGATCAGCACCATTAGATTCTAGTCCTGAGTAAGCACTTAAAATTTCAATAACTAAAGAAGATGTAGTTGTATTTAGGTCTATCCACTGAGATGAACTATTTTGATTCTCTAATTCTTTTTCTACCGAAAACTCAGCTTCGTCAGATGTAATTAAAATATCTCTAGCTTTAAAGTTTCTATTAAAAGACTTGGAGTCTTGTAAATTCTGAATCGTTATAAATTCTAGATAAACCTCTTTAGCAAAAGTAAATTCAAGCCGTGCATCTGTACATTCAAGACTGTTGTCTTGCCAAGAAGAAGGTTCCCCATCGTATAGATTTTCACAAGTCCAACCATCGCCTAAGCTACTAGATGCTTTACAAGAAAATGGAAACTGCACTTTTAAAATACTAGGCACTGTAGTGGTGGAGCTAGTTGTTGTTGATTGCTGAACTACTTGCACCTCTTCAATTACTTCTTCGGCTACATTTTGATTGTAGTAATAGCTGGCACCGGCAATTAAAGGAATAATTATTGCTAGGAAGAATACAGCCCTAATGCCCGGTACTTCTTTCCTAGTAGGCAAACTAGTTGCTCCATAACTTGATAGAGGTTTTACTAATATATTGTTACATTCTTTGCAATATTTTGATGAAGGTGAATTAAGTACACTACAATTTGGACATCTTAGTTGAGGAATTCTAGTCCTTCTGTCAACATTCTCAGAAACTACTTTTTCTTCAGTTAAGTCATTTAAGCTAATACCAAGCCACTCACCACAACTGCTGCAAAATTCTAGAGATTGCTCAACTGTTGCCGAACATGCTTTACAAGTAGTCTTATCCATAATAAAAATTTTTCCTAATTATAAAATAATACAGTAACATTCAACTAACAACAATGCTCAAATTAAAGGGAATGAAATGAGCGAAAATTTAAATTTAGAAATCAACCAATTGCTACCAGGTGAGCCTTTAAGGCTAGGAGTCGATTTAATTGCTAATAAGAATGCTGGTGCATTGATTGTTATTGGTACTTCAAGCAAACTTGATAAAATTTCTTCTGGAGGTATTACTCTGAATAACTGTTCATATTCTCCTGAAATGTTGAGTGAGTTAGCAAAGATGGATGGGGCAATAATCGTGTCTGAAGATGTTGGTAAAATTCTCAAAGCCAATGTACATTTAAACCCAGATGACAAAATTCAAACATCAGAAACTGGAACTAGACATAGAACAGCACAAAGAACTTCAAGCTCAATTAACTTACCTGTAGTTGCTGTCTCTGAAGAGAGTTCAACAATTAAAGTATTTGATAATTCTGAAGTAGTTGAATTAGAAGAGTCAAGTGCAATATTAGGAAGAGTTAATGAATCTCTCCAGTCAATCGACAGAATGAGAAGAAGGTTTGATGAAGCTGTTACTAATTTAGGAGAATTAGAGTTAGAAAATTCACTTACAAATCAAGAGGTTTTACAAGTTATTCAAAGAGGAGAATTATTAACAAGATTGGCTTCACAAGTTAGATTAGAAGCTGAAAAACTTGGTACAGAAGCTGGGTTAATAACAATTCAAATTGATTCTTTGGAATCAGGAGTTACAAGTACATTAAATCTTGTATTAAAAGATCATTTGCCAGGAAGAAAATTTAGAGTTACCTCCAAAGTGCTCGATGAAATTTCTGAACTCTCTTATCAAGAATTAAACACCATTGATTATTTAGGGTCAATCTTAACGAAACTTCCTCTTGATGATATTTCAGTTCCTAGAGGTTATAGAGTTCTAGCTAGACTTCCAGATTTACCAGACAATCTCCATGATTCTATTGTTCAAAAATATAAGTCTTTACCAAAGTTGCTTTCTGCACCAACTGAAAAACTTTATGAAATAGAGGGGATTGGTAGAAATAGAGCACAACAACTTAGAGATTACTTCGATACTCTATTAAAAAATGTTGGATTTTCTTATATAAATGGACATTAAATAGTTCTTGATATATAGTATTGTTGGAATCTATGGCAACTAAAACAAAAAAAACAACTGACAAATATAAACCAAATCAATTTGTTGTTCATCCTCATCATGGTGCAGCAAAAGTAGTTAGAAAAGTAAATAAAAATGTAGAGGTATTCGTCGAAGGAGAAACAAAGTCTAAAAGAATACAATATTTTGAAATTGAAGTATTGACTGATGGCTTGCTTGTTATGGTTCCTGTTGAAAACGTTGACGAGGTAATTAGGCCTGTAATTTCCAAGAGTGCCGTATCGAAAAAAGTATTTCCTATATTTAAAGAAAAGCCAGAAGAAGCTGGAACTAACTGGAGTAGGTGGTACAAAGTTTTGACCGAAAAAATGACTTCTGGAGATATTATGCAAGTTGCTGAAGTTGTTAGAGATCTTACCCATGCTCAAATTAAAAAAGGAATATCACCAGCTTTAAAGAGAATGCTTGCAAAAGCAAGAACAACGCTAGCAAGTGAAATTGCATGTACTTTAGGAATTGATGAAGAAGCAGCAATTGAAAAAATAAACCAATATTTGCCAGAGGAAGATCCTGACGACGGCTTATAATATTATTAAATTCTTTCAATAAGAGGTTTTATGCTTGTTGGTAATGGCTTTGATATTCACAGACATTCAAATGATAGAAAACTAATTCTAGGAGGCATTTCGCTTGACGGAATTGGTTTCGAAGCTCATTCTGATGGAGATATTGTTTTACATTCAATTTGTGATGCACTTCTTGGAGCAACTGGAAACAAAGATTTAGGTTATTATTTTCCTTCCAACAGTGATACACCAGAAAATATTTCAAGCATTGAAATGTTGAAAAAAATATTAGATGTAATCAATTTTGAAAATTTAATTATTAATAACATTGACCTTACTTTGATATCTGAAGTCATAAACGTTTCTAAAATTTCTGACGAATTGGAACTTAACTTAGCAAAATTGTTGGATACTAATGCATCAAAGATTAATGTTAAGGGCAAGTCTATGGATAAATTAGGTGAAATTGGTGAAGGAATAGCGTCTGCAGTTATGACAACTGTGTCAATTTCTCATGCTTAAACTTTATAATTCAAAATCAAAAAAAATTGAATCTGCTCAATTAAATAAAGATGATGTAAAGATTTATTTATGTGGCCCAACTGTTCAATCTGAACCTCACATTGGGCATGGAAGGTCAGCAGTTGTTTTTGATGTTTTAGTACGTTATTTAAGGTTTAAAGACTATAAAGTAAAATTTGTTAGAAACATTACAGATATTGATGACAAAATAATCGAAAAAGCTAATGAAAAAAAGATTTCAATTTCACAGTTAGCAGAAATTGTCACCGATGAGTTTCATGTGTCCTATAAGAATTTAAACTGCTTAAAGCCAGATGTAGAACCCAAAGCGACTGAGAATATAGACAATATTTTAAGAATAATAAAGATATTGATTGATAAAGATTATGCATATTCATCTGAGTCGGGAATATATTTTGACACTACTCGCTATCAAGATTACTTATCTTTATCAGGTAGATCCTTTGACGATGTTGTTAGTGGTGAAAGAGTTATTTTAGAAACAGATAAAAGAAATAATTCAGATTTTGCTTTATGGAAATTTTCAAAAGAAAATGAACCATTTTGGAATTCAGAGTGGGGTAAGGGAAGACCAGGCTGGCATATTGAGTGTTCCGCTATGATTGATAGCATTTTTGGAGGAGGAATTGACATTCACTGTGGAGGCAATGATTTAATTTTTCCTCATCACGAAAATGAACAAGCTCAATCAGTCTCAGCATTTCAAGGCGAGTTTGTTAAATACTGGCTTCACAATGGGATGATAAATTTGTCAGGTCAAAAAATGTCTAAATCTGAAGGAAATATTAAAAAATTAAATGAGTACATAACTATCTATGGTGGAGAAGTAATTAGGTTTTTCTATTTAAGAGCTCATTACAGAAAACCTCAAGAGTTTTCTGAAGATATATTAGAAGAGTCACTCAAAACATACAGGAGATTAGTTGACACATTAAATGGTGTAGAACCTGAAATATCAAACCAGGAAATGTTGAACTTGTTTGAAGATTGTATTGGTGATGATTTAAACACTCCAAAGTTAATAGGAGAAATATTTACAATATTGAATTCAATCAAACAAAAATCTGAAACAGAACAATTGGCTATAAAGCAAACAATTAAATATGTTTTTAATATTCTAGGTTTTGAATTTAATCAGATTGCTCAAATCACTGATGAAGAATTAAATAATTTTTTTAACAAATATGGAATAGAGTTTAAGAATATTGATGATGCTATGGCTCAGTTTATAAAAGTTAGGAATGAAGCAAGAGAACAAAAAAACTATAAATTGTCTGATGAGCTGAGAGATGGACTAAATTTGATAGGAATTAAGCTAAACGATGGTAAAGATAATGAGTGGTATTGGTCAAATAGTTGAAGGCATAAATGCATCTTTCGAGGCTTTAAAAAATAATAGAGTACGGAAGCTTCATGTATTAAAAAATATTGATAACGAATCATATAAGCTAAAAAAAATCTTAGAAATTTCTACAAGTCAAAATATTCCTATTGATTATATAGATAAAAAAGATTGGGCTTTTCATAATAGGCATTCTATTGTTGCAGAGTGTGATGAACTAAAAACTTATGATGAATCGAACATACAAGAATTAAATATCAATAAATTAATCGTATTGGACCATTTACAAGATACACAAAATTTAGGGGCAATAGTAAGAAGTGCAGCTGCTTTTGATTTTTTAGGAGTGTGTATACCTAAGAAAAGATCTGTTCAAATTTCTGAAAGAACTTTCTCAATTTCTTCAGGTGGATTAGAAAAAGTAAAAATTATTAACTTTAATTCAATATTTTCTTTACTTAAAAAACTTAAATCATTGAACTACTGGACAATAGGTCTTGATATGGATTCAAAAATAAAATTAAATAATTTAGATCTTGATGGTCAAAAAATCGCTCTTTTAATGGGTGGTGAAGAATCAGGTTTAAGTGATGAAGTTTTAAATAAGATTGATGCAGTGACACACATAGAAATGTCTGGACTTATGGAATCTCTTAATGTGTCAGTAGCTGCAGGAATTGCAATGCAGCACTTTTTTAAAAAAAATTCTTAATTCAATTACTATTTTGCTATTATTTTACTATTCGCCGGAGTAGCTCAGTGGCCAGAGCAGCCGACTTGTAATCGGCAGGTCAGGGGTTCGACTCCCCTCTCCGGCTCAAAGTGTATAGGTACGACAACCTTTTTAAATCATCAATTTTATTTTTAATAGCCTTACAAGTGGCATTTTATTTTTTTGGACAACTACGACCCTCAATTGTTTATGATTACTTAGATTTCTTCCCATTTACAATTATTCCGATTGTCATTTACATATATTTGATTAGAAAAAATATTGAATCTACTTTTTCAAGAGTATTGAGTATATATATAGCATTGATTCTTATATTATTTCCAATTGGACATTTGCTCAAAATAAATTGGTTAACAACTTACACAATGAATCCTTCATATGAGAATTTAGATTTACAAGATACAGAAAACTATATTGTTTCTATAGATATTGATGGTTCGGTAATTTTAGATACTTTTGAAGGAGAGGGGTATAAAGTCGACATAATTAACAAGCCCGGAGAAATAGGTTATCCAGAAACAATTGAAACATTGATTGGAGATCCTAAGGCATTGATATTTAGAGAAATAGATACTGATAGACTATTTCAAATAAAAGGCTGGGATTTACAACTTGGTAATAACAATCTGTGGAAACTGGATTTAATTTCATTTGACTCAGAAATTTCATTAGACAATATAAGTTTGTCAAGTTCTGAAATTGTAGGAACTGGAGAAATTTATTTAGGTTCAAATTTGAATGCAGAAGAAATTAAATTAAATGGAAATTACAAAGTTATTGTTTCAAATGAGTTACCAATAGTAGTTATTGGAGATGCTGTAGTACCTACCAATTGGATAAATGCTACAATTGGATATTTAAACCAGATTGAAAGCAATTATGAATTACAAGTTAAAATTGAAAATGGTTCAGAAGTTGAATTTATCAATGAAAATTAGGATTAGTTAAATGTTAGATCAATTAGGTAATGGACTGTTACTAGGTACAATCATTTCCGTTGCTTCAGTTGCTTTATCTCTGCTCTATGGTGTTACAAGAATTGTTAACTTTGCTCATGGTGAAATAATTGCTCTTGGTGCCATCGCTACATTATTTTTTTCAAGTCCTATTGATTACAGGATTGAATTTTTAGGCTTTATACCGCCTCTAGGATTGAGTTTTGCAATATCGTGTTTTCTTGCAGTATTAACTTGTGGAATTTTTGGCGGTATTTTAGAGCTATGCTTGTTTAGACCTCTAAGAAAAAATAATGTTGGAAACATTGCTGTATTAGTAGTAACAATAGGTCTTTCTATTTTCGTAAGACACTTGTATTTATTATTCGCTACTGGAAAAGTACAAAATTTTCCTCTTGAACTCCAAAGAAGGCAAACATATTTATTTTTTGATATGACTCCAAGAAATTTAAATGTATTAATTGCTGGAGTTATTGTTATGTTATTAGTTGGTTTCTTTTTAACCTATACAAAAATCGGAAAAGCTATGAGAGCGGTAAGAGACTCTGAAGATTTATCAAGCATATCTGGCATTAATTCTGACAATATAATTTTGATGACATGGGTTTCTTCAAGCATGTTGGCTGGTCTTGCAGGTATATTTCAAGCAACCATTAATGATGTACGTTGGAATATGGGATTTTTAATACTTTTATTAATTTTTGCTGGAACAGTTTTAGGAGGAATAGGTACATCTTTTGGAGCGATGGTTGGAGGCTTTTTAATAGGGATTTTTGTACAAGTTTCTGTGGGTTTACCATTTATGGAAGGACACACTGAAGCAAAGAACGCAATTGCGTTAGCAATTATGATAATTATTTTGCTTTTTAGACCTCAAGGTATTTTTGGTCAAAAGGAAAGAATCTCGTGAACCAACTTTTTAGAAGTAAAAACTTAATTCTAACAATTGGATTAACAATATTTGGCATAGTTTTAGTTGTTACTTTAAACCCAGATGGATACTTAAGAGTTTTATTAAACCTTCTTACTTTTGCTGGAATATATGGATTGAGCGCAATTGGGCTGAATGTTCATTTTGGTTGGACTGGTTTATTAAACTTTGGCCATGCTTCATTTATGGGAGTTGGTGCTTACGTAACTCTTTTGTTAATCCCTCATGCTGCCGGAAGAGAAGGCGACATAACAACTACCGGCCTACCTTTATTTGTGGCATTAATAATAGGAATTATCTCCGCTGCTTTATTTGGGCTTTTATTGGGTTTACCAGCAATTAGATTAAGAGGAGACTATTTAGCTATTGTAACAATTGCCGCTGCTGAAATTTTTAGATTGTTAGTGAGAGATTTAGAAAACATAACTGGAGGTGTTTATGGAATTATTTCATATTCCCAAAACCTACAGCAGTACAGGCCTGGTTTTGTTACAAATTTAGCAACTAAGTTTGACATCGCTCCATCACAAACTTGGGTATGTTTAATTGCCTGGATTTCAATTGTTTTAGTTTTACTTTTATTAAAAAGATTAAATAACTCTCCTTGGGGAAGAGCTTTGAGAGCAGTAAGAGAAGACGAAGATGCTGTAAGAGCAATGGGAAAAAATGCAGTCTGGTTAAAGCTTCAAAGCTTTATGCTAGGCGCAGGAATTGCTGGTTTATCAGGAGTTTTATTAGCTTTTAATTATGGATCTTTGGAAACTACTGTATTTATTCCTCTTTTAACATTTTATGTATGGGCAATTATGATCCTGGGTGGAGTAGGTAGTTTAGTTGGTCCTATATTTGGTTCAATAATTTTTTGGGTAATAATTTCTGAAACAGATAGAATTGCATACATATTTTTTGAAAATGCAAATGGTCAGCAACTAGCCGGTGTCAGATTTCTTCTAGTTGGATTTCTAATCATGATATTAATGATATTTAGACCAAGTGGATTATTAGGTAAAAAAGAAGAGTTGTTGTTAGATGTCAAATAAATTAATCGAAGTAAACAATTTAAAAAAGTCTTTTGGTGGATTGCAAGCTGTTGATGTTGAATCTCTTGTAATAAATGACGCTGAATTAACTTCAATTATTGGCCCAAATGGGGCAGGAAAAACAACATTTTTTGATTTGATATCAGGTTTTCAAAGCGCTGATAGTGGAAAAATTGTTTATAAAGGTAAAAATATTTCAAAGTTACAACCGTATCAGATAGCTCGTTTAGGAATGATTAGAACTTTTCAATTAACTAAAGTTTTTGACAGAATGACGGTCTTAGAAAATCTATTATTCTCAGCATCATCTGTTAAGAATGATTCGTTATTTAGATCTTTACTAAGTTCAAATGAACAAAAAAATTATGAAAAAGATTTAAATGAGGAAGCAAACAAAGTGATGGCTGAGTTGAACATATCTCATATGGCTGAATCTTATGCCCGTGAACTTTCAGGAGGTCAAAAAAAGTTATTAGAATTGGCGAGATCAATAATACACAAACCGGAAGTTTTACTATTGGACGAGCCACTTGCTGGAGTAAATCCTAAACTTGCTGAGGATATATTAAATTTAATTCAGAAGTTGTCAGATGACGGAATTGTAATCATCATGGTTGAGCATAACATTGAAGCAGTTATGAAAATTTCTGATAGAGTTGTTGTGCTTGCTGAAGGCTCATTGATTGCAGATGGATCTCCAAATGAGGTTAGAAACAATTCTGAAGTAATTGAAGCATATCTAGGTAAAGATGATGAATAAAACAATTTTAGAGTGTAATGCAGTAGCAGCTGGTTATGTAAAAGGTTTAAATATACTACAAGGCGTTGATCTTGTAGTATATGAAAATGAAATTGTGTCAATTATTGGCCCTAACGGTGCAGGAAAGTCTACATTATTGAAAGCAATTATGGGTCTTATAAATATATCGGGTGGTAGGTTTTTTATAGAAGGTCAAGAAAAAACAAATTTAGCAACACATAAAATAGTAAATCTTGGAGTTGGGTATGTTCCACAGGTTGCTAATGTATTTCCTTCATTAACTATTGAAGAAAACCTTGAAATAGGATCGTGGAGTTTAAAAACAAATAAGAAAAAAGCATTAGAAAGAATTTACGAAGATTTTGAAATTCTTAAAGATAGAAAAAGAGATAAAGCTGGAAACTTATCTGGTGGACAAAGACAGATTTTAGCTCTTGCTAGAGCCTTAATTACTTCTCCTCAAATTTTATTACTTGATGAGCCATCCGCAGGTTTATCTCCGGTTGCTATAAATGAGGTATTCTCAAAAGTAAAAGAAATAAATGAATCAGGTGTTGCTATTTTGCTAGTTGAGCAAAATGCTAAAAGAGCACTTTCATTTAGTGACAGGGGTTATGTATTAGATCAAGGACGTAATGCGTATCAGGGTAGTGGCGAAGAATTACTTAACGATCCTAGAGTTATAGATTTATATTTAGGAAAACTTTAGTTATAAAAAAAAGGCCTGATAAATCAGGCCTTTTTTTACATCTAATTAAAGATTATGAACCGAAGTCCGTTGAATATAGGACTGGGTTAGTATCACCCTCTGTTGTCCATATATCATATGTAGCTGCGGTTGGGTCACCAGCTTGATTTAATTCAATCTCACCAGATGCACCAACATAGTCTACATCTACACCATCAGCTGCAAGTGCAATACATGCTACGCCGATACATTTTTCACCACCAGATGAAGCTGCAACTAAACCTGAAGCAATTTCTGGTCCGGTTACACCATTAGCAGCTGCAGATATTGCCATTAACATGACAGCATCATAAGCTTGTGGTGCGAAAATGAAAGTTGGTGAACCATCTTCTGATACTTGAGCATAAGCTGCTTCAAATGCATCTTTTGCTTCACCAGCTGCAGAACCAGGTGCTGTTCCTTTGAATCCGTCAAGTGCAGTACCAAGACCACAAAGTGACGCAAGTCCTGCATCTTTTACACCATCAGTCATGTACCAAGGTGTATCAAGTAATCCTTGTTCGAATGCAGGTTGTAAAACACCACAACCAGTTTCTGGGAATAAAATTCCAACAATTGCCTCTGGAGCACCTTTACCAACAGCAGTTACTTCAGAAGTGAATTCTGTTGCATCTGTTGCATGATAAACGATTGTCTTAACTGTACCACCAGCAGCTTCAAATGCTTCTGCTGTTGCTTCAGCTAGACCACGACCATAAGAGTCTGCTCTAGAAATAATTGAAACAGAACTCACACCGTCTTCAACAAGTAATGAAGCTAAAACTTCACCTTGTAAAAGGTCAGATGGAGCTGTTCTTGCGTAAAATCCTTTTTTATCAATTTTTGTAAATTGAGGACTTGTATTTGATGGAGATACCATAACTACTTGATTTTCAATTGCTGTGTCAAGAATTGCTAATGAGGTACCGCTACATGCAGCTCCCATAACACCTTGAGCACCTTGTCCAATTACATCAGTCAAGCTTGTTAATGCTAATGCTCCGTCACAACCACTATCACCTTCAATAAGTTGAACTGGTTGTCCATTTATACCGCCAGCAGCGTTGATTTGATCTACAGCAAGTTTTGCTCCTAGTGCGATACCAGGTCCTAATGATGCTAAATCACCAGATAATGGCATAAGTGATGCCAATACTAATGGATCAGAAGGTGCTTCTTCAGCAGGAGCTTCAGTTGTAGCAGGAGCTTCAGTTGTTTCAACAACAACTTCTTCCTCTACCACCTCATCAGCACCGCCACAAGCTGCAGCAATTAATGCTAAAATCGCAATCAAAGCTAAAGCTTTGCGATTCTTCATATAATTTCCTTTCAGTCACTGAAATTAAAAAAACCTACATTAAGTAGGAGTTCTTAAACAATAGCGTAATTTTGTTACTATTCAATATCAGTTTTAATTAAATTTAAACGTAATATGAATAAAAATGGTTGAAAATGTTGAAAACGTACTAGTTTTGCTATCACAGCAGAATTATTTAGATATTACAGTATATGTTTTTATTGTATATTTTCTATTTCTAGGGTGGAAAAGAGGTGCGATTTATCAAATTTATTACCTATTTTCCTTATTAATGGCAATTTCATTAAGTTTTAGATATTCATTTGATATTGGTTTATATATAAGTACCTGGTTAAATTCAAACTTACAGTTATCTGAAATTTTTGGTGGCACTTTGGTATTTATAGCTGTGTTGACATTTGCATCATTTTTTCAGAACATAGTAAAAAACTTTTCAACCAAAGCAGACTTTGGAGGTAAGTTACTGGGTGTAGGCATCTCGATAGTCTTAAGTAACTTAATTCTAACTTTAATTTTTACTGGAATAACTTTAACTTCAATTCCTCAGCAATTTAAAAATCCTCTTCAAGATTCTAATTTAGTAAATTTTTACATTGATCCTGAAGGTTCTCCCCAACAAACTTTAGAGCTAGTAATCGGTACAGATTTGTTAAAGGTTGTTAATCGAATTAATGAATTAACAGGTAAGTCAAGTGTGGTAATTGATGAAGATGGTTGTTTGGAAATACCAAAATATTCACAATCTGTCATTTCTGAAAACACTGAATTTGCAGTTGAACTTTACAACCAAATAGCTTATGAAAGAGAATCTGAAAATGTCGATGGTTTAGAGCTAAATCAAATACTTTCAGATGTTGCTATTCAATACGCCAAAGAAATGTATGTTGAGGGTTTTTGGTGTCATAAAAATCCATTTAATGGAGAAGTTGTTACAGACAGACTTTCAAAAGTTGGTTTTCCTTATAAAGTTATTGGTGAAAATTTAGCTATAGCCTCATCAGTTAGAGCTGG
Source organism: Candidatus Actinomarina sp. (assembly GCA_038142145.1). Taxonomy (GTDB): domain Bacteria; phylum Actinomycetota; class Acidimicrobiia; order Actinomarinales; family Actinomarinaceae; genus Actinomarina. The sequence continues at coordinate 94,437 of JAYQJM010000005.1, forward strand.
GCACAATAGCTTGATGGAATCAGAGTCTCATAGAAATACAATTCTTGATAACGAATTTAGAAGAGTTGGTATCGGAGTAGTTTCTGGACCTTTAGGTTTAATTATCGTTCAAGTGTTTTCATGAACAGTGAAGATATTAAAAAATTTGTAAACTCATTAATTAATGGTGTTAGTCATTTTTTAAATTCCAAAGGAGTTTTGTTTGAAGAAACAAATCAATTATCAACAAACTTATTTGAAGAGTTTTCAAAACCTTTTGAGCAGCAAGCTAAAACTCCAACACAGGTAATAAATGAATATTTAAACAAACACAATATTTACAAAGACTCGATAACACCTCAGAACCTAGGAGAGGAAGCTTTGAGAGAAATTATTTTATGGGGATATCTCAAAACTAAACATTATGAATAGGGTTGTGGCAAAAGATATCTGGCAAAATACTCACCCTATTTTGTTTTGGCTTTTATTGGAACCAATTGTAGGTTTAATTGACTCAAGAGTTGCAGGTTTAATTGATTTAAATACGTTATCAGCAATAGGCATTGGTGAAACTATTTACTTTGTTTTTATTTGGATTTTTGTATTTTTAGCATATGGAACAACACCTTTAGTGAGTTCATTTAACACTAAAAAAGAATTTAACAGTTTAAACTTTTTTATAGATTTTGGTACTAAAGCAGCAATTATTCTTGGTACAGTATCGTTTATTGTTTTATTTTTTACAAATGAATTTTTTATAAATTTATTTAAACCAACATCAAGTGTTTCATTTTTATCATCTGATTATTTAGTTTTTAGATGTTTAGGGCTTCCATTTTATTTATTAAATATGTATTCAACCGCAGTATTACGAGGTTTAAAGTATCCAAAGATAACACTATATAGTTCTTTAGTTGTTTCAGTTTTGAATATTTTATTTAGTTTATTTTTTGGTCTTTATCTAGGCTTTGGTGCTGCTGGTATTGGATTTGCTAGTTCACTATCATTTTTAGCAGCCTCTATTTATTCAGCAAAAATATTATCAACAAAACGTAAACAATTTGAAAACACAACAGACATTGTTGATAAAAGATTTTTAGTAAATAAGTTTTTTAATATTGGATTATTCATATTTGTAAGATCATTCTTTTTGACTGGATTTATGGCTTATCTAAGAAATAGATCGTCGATAATGTCAATGGAAGAGATTGCATTGCAACATGTTTTATTGCAGATTTGGTCTCTTGGATATGTATTTGTTGATTCTGTAGCTATTGCTTCACAAACTTTAGTATCTGAATTAGTGTCAAAAAAAGAAAACTTTGAAAAATCTGAACTTCAAATACATTTATTTAAAATAACAGGCATTCTTTCTACAATTTTATTTTTTCTATCATTTTTTATCGTCAGTATTTTGGTTGATGCTATATCTGGTCAAAATTTATCACAATTTATTTCAAGAAATGTAGAAGTTTATTTTGCTATTAGCTTGCTAGTTGGTTGCTTTGCATTTTTATGGGATGGAGTTTTACTGGGGTTAGATAAGTCAAAAGAATTTTCAATAATTACAATTTTATCTTCAGTTTTGGGTGGAATTTTATGCAATGTTCTTTTAACTTATAGCAATACAATTGAAATGTTGTGGATTTCTCTTAATTTTAGTTTGATAATTAGATGTGTTTTAGGATTTTATTTCCAGAGAAATTCTTAATCTACAGCTTTTAAGACAGGTCTATCTAAGTAGTAGCTTAAAATTTGAAGTTCTTGTGAAAGGTCAACTGATCTGATTTGTACATCAGGTACATTTTTAAGTAGCACTGGTGCGAAGTTCAATATTGATCTAACTCCACAATTGATCAACTCATCAGCAACAGCTTGTGCATATTGACCAGGAGTAGCAATAATTCCAATTGCAACATTGAACTTTTCGCAGTCTTTTGGTAAATTTTTTAATGGTTTGACTACAAGACCAGCAACTTGCTTATTAATTTTTTTTGGATCATCATCAAACAATCCAACAACCCCAAACCCTTTGTCTCTGAAACCTCCATAGTGAGCTAAAGCAGAACCTAGATTACCAACTCCTACAATTACTGCGCTCCACCCTTCAACAAGTCCAAGTTCAAGTTGTAGTTGGTTTCTTAAAGTAGCAATATCGTAACCAACGCCTCTAGTACCAAGAGTTCCTAAATATGACAAATCTCTTCTTACTTGAGCATCATTTAATTTTGTAAGTTCAGCAAGTTTTTTTGAGGATACACCAAGTTCATCAGGATTAATTTGCTCTAAACACTGTAAATACAGCGGAAGCCTTTTAACTGTTGCGGGGGGTATTCTTTTGTTTTCTTTCACTAATGCACAATCTAATTAGATATAAGAATTAACTGTAACTGAGATAACAGTTTTTTTACATAAATTGACAGTTTATGTTTTTTGTAGATTTGCTGTAGTTTTAGTAATAATGGTAAATATTGATGCACATTTTGATGTTTTAATTGTTGGTGGTGGCCCTGCTGGAGCAAATGCAGCAATTTCTTATAAAAATTTAGATAATAATTTAGAAGTAGGAATTATTGATAAATCAGTATTTCCACGAGATAAATCATGTGGTGACGCTATTGGGCCTGGAGTAATTAATGCCTTAAAAAGGTTTAACAATGAGCATATATTAGAGGGTGAACCCGAAGTTGTATCGACTACTTTATTTGGACCCGATAATGTGGGTATTCAAAATTATATTCCAGAGGTCAAAAACAAAGAAGATTCAGTCGTTTATGTCATCCCAAGAGAAGATTTAGATAATCGAATATTAAATCTAGCAAAAAATGTAGGCACAGAAGTATTTGAAGGTTATTCTTTTGTAGATTTTAAAGAACAAGATGATAAAAGTATAAATGTTGAAGTTAAATCTGATGAAGCAAGTTATATTTTTAATACAAAACTACTTGTTGGAGCAGACGGGGCAAACTCAAGAGTTAGAAGAAAATTAAATTTGAATCAAAATTCTGACTGGCACAAAGCAATAGCTATTAGAGCTTATATCGATAGCCCCAATTACCTAGAAGTTTTTAAAGAAAGAACGCTAATGTTTGAAATAAATGTATCCGCAGAAAAAGGTTATGCTTGGGCATTTCCTAGTAAAGGAACTCTTTTAAATATCGGTATAGGAGTACCGGTTAGTATTTTTAAAAAAGATAAATTAAACATTAATCAACTACTTGATAAATTCATCAAACAAATGGAAGAAAGAGGAGTCATTGTTGAAAATGTGAGGAAAGAAAAATCATACTTACTGCCGTTTGCATCATATCGTCCATCCAATAACTATGAAAAGAATATTGCTCTTGTCGGAGATGCAAGTTCAATGATAAATCCTATGAGCGGTGAAGGAATTTTTTATGGAATGGAGTCAGGATATTTACTTGCAAAACATACGTATGAAAAATTTCACAATAAAGATTTATCAAATGATTTAAAAGCTTATCAAAAAGAATTTAACAAACGGTTTAGAAAGCATTATTTAAGCTGCGCTCTTGCAAGACTTGTTTTGCAAAGTCCATTTATGACTAGAAGGCTATTAAAAGTTGCTTCAAAAGATCAAGATACAATCGATTTTGTTGTTGAGTTATTATTTGATGAAGCTTATTTAACTTTAAGTGAGGTTTTAAAAATTGGATATAAGTTTCTACTTCCAAATAAGATACTTTCATATGTTGGAAAAAACTAAAACCTGAAAGAATTTATTGTTAAATAAATACTAAAATAGGAGATAGGGCTTGTGAAATTTTTCACAAATAAGGAGATAATGTGTTAGATTGGTTGCCAGTTTTAATCATGTTCATTGTTGCATTAGGGTTTGCCTTAGTTTCATTAGGTGCTTCATACTTAATTTCTCCTAAAAAAAGTACACCTGAAAAGTTAGCTCCATATGAATGCGGTATATTTCCAGAAGTTGAGCCCTCACAAAGGTTTCCGGTAAAGTTTTATATGGTTGCGATGCTTTATATTGTTTTTGATATAGAAATAATTTTTCTTTTTGCATGGGCAACAAGATTTGATAGTTTGGGTTGGTACGGTATTGCAGCAATTTCAATATTTTCTTTTTTTGTGCTCGAAACTTTGTATTACGTTTGGAAAAAAGGTGTGCTTGATTGGAACATTCCAAGAAGGCAAAGATATTTAGATGAAAATTTACAAAGAAAGGTTGCATAGTGTTTTCGCCAGATAATATATTTACCACAACTATTGATAAGGCTGTTCGATGGTCAAGAACACAGTCTATGTGGCCTGTTACTTTTGGACTTGCTTGCTGTGCAATTGAAATGATGGCTGCAGGAAGTGCTAAATATGATCTTGCAAGATATGGTATGGAAGTATTTAGAGCATCCCCAAGGCAAGCAGATTTAATGATTGTTGCAGGTAGAGTGTCACAAAAAATGGCACCAGTACTTAGACAAGTCTACGATCAGATGACAGAACCAAAGTGGGTTATTGCAATGGGAGCATGTTCTTCAACTGGAGGAATGTTTAATAACTATGCTCTTGTACAAGGCGTAGACCACATAGTACCTGTTGACATATATGTTCCAGGATGTCCACCGGGTCCACAATCATTAATGCATGGAATTTTAACTTTACATGACAAAATCATGGCAGGAGAAATTAACAGATGAACGAAGAGATTAAATTATCCCCTTCAGATTATTTTTCAACTGTTCAAGAACTTAACCAAGATGGTTTTGAACTTATGGTCGATCTTACTGTCGTTGATTGGTTTAGAAAAAGAGAACCAAGGTTTGAACTAGTTGTTCAGTTTTTATCTACTTCTAAAAATGAAAGAAAAACCATAAAAGTTGAAATAAGCGATGAAGATTTATCAGTACCTTCAATAACTAGTGTCTTTCCAAGTGCAAATTTTTATGAAAGAGAAGCTTTTGATATGTTTGGTATAAAGTTCTCTGATCATCCTGATTTAACAAGAATCTTAATGCCTGATGATTGGGTGGGTCATCCATTAAGAAAAGACTATGGTTCTGGAAGAATTCCTGTTCAATTTAAGAATGCTCCAAAGGTAGATTAAATGAAAAGTAAAAACTCTAGAAAAGACAAAATAAAAAATTTATTTCAAAATTTTGATTTCTGGGCGACCAATTCAGAAGAAGGTGGTTGGAATATCTCTTCAACTGATGAAGGCTCACAAAAAATGTTAGAGACCGAGAGTGAAGAGCAAATAAAAATACAAACCGGTACAGATGTGCTCGATGATTTTGTTATTGGTGAAGAAACTGACGATGAAGAAAGAATGATTGTCAATATGGGTCCTCAGCATCCTTCTACACACGGTGTATTAAGACTTCAAGCTGAGTTAGAAGGAGAAGTGGTTAGGAGAGTAAAGCCTGTAATTGGATATTTACATACCGGTATGGAAAAAACAGGTGAAGAACTCAATTATTTCCAAGGTCCAACTAACACTACAAGAATGGACTATCTATCACCACTTTTTAACGAGTTAGTTTTTTCTTTAACTACTGAAAAACTAATTGGCATTGAAGTTCCAGAAAGAGCAAAAGCAATAAGGGTATTGATGACTGAAATGAATAGAATTTCTTCCCACCTAGTCGCGTTGGCAACTGGCGGAATGGATATTGGAGCTCTTTCAATGATGATTTTTGGATTTAGGGAACGAGAATACATTCTTAACTTTTTTGAAAAAACAACTGGTTTAAGAATGAATCACAATTACATAAGACCCGGCGGTGTTGCTGCAGATCTCCCTGATGGTTGGCAAAAAGATGTAGAAGAGATTCTTAAAATTATTCCTGAAAAATTACAAGATTATGATGATATGTTGTTAGATAATCCAATATGGCAGGGAAGACTTAAGAATGTTGGAATACTTTCTACAGAAGAATGTTTGGCATATGGTGTGACAGGACCAAGTCTTAGAGCGTCAGGTTTAAATTGGGATTTACGAAAATCACAACCGTATTCAGGAATTGAAAATTATGATTTCGACGTTCCAATCCTCAACGAGGGAGATGTTTTTGCAAGATGGAGAATTAAAGTATTAGAAATCTTTGAAAGTTTAAAAATAGTCGAACAGGCGATGCACAACATGCCAAAAGGACCATACAAGATTCAAGACAAAAAAATAACACCTCCACCTAGAAAAAGGCTTGATGAATCAATGGAAGCTTTAATTCATCATTTCAAAATCTACACTGAAGGATTCAAGGTACCTGAAGGTGATGCCTACGTAGCAGTGGAGTCTCCAAGAGGAGAGTTAGGTTGTTACATAGTTTCTGATGGTTCCTCAAAACCTTACAGAATGCATGTAAGAGGACCTTCATTTTGCAATCTTCAAGCATTACCTGTAATTATGACCGATAGTCCTATAGCTGACGCTGTAGCTGCTATTGCATCTTTAGACCCTGTAATTGGAGATGTTGACAGATGACATGGGATAAAGATTTATTAGATAAAGCGAACAAAATTATTGAGCTTTACCCTCAAAAAAGGTCTGCACTTGGGCCACTTTTACATATTGCACAAAACAAAGACGGGTATATTTCTGATGATTCTGTTGAAGTGATTAGTGGATTAGTAGGAATAACTGAAGTGCAAGTCAAATCTGTTGCTAGCTTTTACTCAATGTACAAACAAGAACCAACTGGGAAATATTTGATAAGTGTATGCAAATCAATATCATGTGAGATTCTTGATTCAAAGAGTGTAATTGATGCAGTTAAAGATTTTACTGGTTTAGATAATAATGAAACTGATGAAGAAGAGTTGTTTACTTTTGAAGCAGTTGAGTGTATTGGAGCTTGTGGAGGTGCTCCTGCTGTACAAGTTAATTATGAAACAGTAGAGGGATTGACACCATCAAATGCAATCAGTTTATGTCAAATGCTTAAAGATGAACAACCCGAATTAGTAAATGCTGATATATTACAAGAGAAATTTGGAGGGGTTAAGTCTTTTGATTGGGCTATAAAAGACACTAGTGGAACAATTGGTACAGCTCCAGGATTTCAAACTTTTGACACTGATGAGGTTTCTAAATGAAAGAAACAATTTTACTCACTAAACATATGCGTGATAATCCAAGCGATAGTCACTTATTAAATTCTTATGAAAAAAATGGAGGATATGAAGTTGCTAAGAAAATTCTTAAAAATGGTAGTCCTGCAGATGTTTTAGAAGAAATTAAGGAATCAAATATTAGAGGTAGAGGAGGTGCCGGCTTCCCTACAGGTACAAAATGGGGAATGCTAGTTGAGGACCAAGAAAGATATTTGGTTATTAACGCAGACGAATCAGAACCAGGAACTTTTAAAGACAGAATACTGCTAGAAAGAGATCCTCATCAATTAATTGAAGGGATTATATTAACCTGTTTTTCAGCAAACATTAAAGAAGCATTTATCTATATTCGAGGCGAATATGCAAAACCAGCAAGAAGAGTTCAAAATGCTGTAGAACAAGCATATGAAAAAAATTATTTAGGTAAAAACATTTTTGGATCCGACTTTAGTTTAGATATCGTCGTTCATCTTGGAGCGGGTGCTTATATATGTGGTGAAGAAACTGCTCTGCTAAATTCACTTGAGGGAAGAAGAGGTGAACCAAGACTAAAACCACCGTTCTATCCTGCAGTAAAAGGTCTGTACATGAAACCAACATTGGTAAACAATGTTGAAACAATATCATCTGTTCCTTGGATTGTAAAAAATACTGGAAAAGAATACAACAAATTAGGTGTTGAAGGTTCAACTGGTACAAGAATATTTAGCTTATCAGGACATATAAACAGACCTGGTAATTATGAAATTGAAATGGGAAGTTCTTTTGGAGAGTTTGTAGAAACCCTCGGAGGAGGAGTTAGGAACAGTAAAAACATAAAAGCTTATATTCCAGGTGGTGCTTCAGCACCGTGGCTAAGAGGTGATCAGCTAGATATAAAAATGACAATTGATGATGTTGCGCAAAATAATTCTATGCTTGGGTCAGGTGCAGTTGTAATGATGGATGAAGATACTAATTTAGTTTCAGCTGCAAAAAGCATCGTAAGTTTTTTTGCTCATGAGTCATGTGGTCAATGTACTCCATGTAGAGAAGGTACAACTTGGTTAGAAATGATTCTTGAAAGAGTTGCTTCTGGTAGAGGTAAAACATCTGATATTGAATTGTTACTTGATATATGTGACAATATATCTCCTGGACTTTCATGGCCTCCAAAAATGACAACAATTTGCCCACTTGGTCCATCCGCAGTATCTCCAATTACATCTTTAATGAACAACTTTAGAAATGAAGTTGAAGCATTGATACCAACAAAAGTAAAAATATGACAGATAACGTGAATATAAATGTTAATGGTGTTGAGATTCAGTCTGAACCAAACAAATTACTAATTGAAGCATGTGAAGATTCAGGAATACATATACCAAGATTTTGTTGGCATAAAAGACTAGATCCTGTGGGAATGTGTCGTATGTGCTTGGTGGAAATTGAAACACCTAGAGGTAAAATGCTAGTTCCTTCATGTACAACAAATGTTACTGAAGATATGGTAGTTGATACTGAGTCGGAAACTGTTAAAAAAGCTCAGGAGGGAGTTCTTGAATTTCTATTAATCAATCACCCACTAGATTGTCCAATTTGTGATAAAGCAGGAGAATGCCCACTTCAAGATCAAACTATGGCTTACGGACCAGGCGAGAGTAGATTTATTGAAGAGAAAAGACATTTTGAAAAACCAATAAATATATCTGAAATTATCTTGCTTGATAGAGAAAGATGTATTTTATGTGCAAGATGTACAAGATTTTCTGATGAGATATCTGGAGATCCGTTAATTGAATTTATTCAACGTGGGAACAAAACACAAGTAAATACATTTCCTAACGAACCATTTAAATCTTACTTTTCTGGAAACACTGTTCAAATATGTCCGGTTGGTGCTTTAACTTCTACTTCATACAGGTTTAAAGCTCGACCATGGGACCTAAAGTCAACAACATCAACATGTACTGGTTGTTCTGTAGGGTGTACGATTGAACTAAATTCCTCACAAAACAAGATGCTTCGAATCTTGGGAGTTGATAATGAAGAAGTTAACCAGGGATGGCTATGTGATAAAGGTCGATACAATTTTGAATATCTAAATTCAAAAAATAGAATCTTAAATCCACTAATTAGACAAAATGATAGTTTTTCTGAAACAGGGTTCCAAGAAATTTATTCATATATAAAAAATAATGTTATCGAACAATCCAAAAAGGTTAAGTTTTTGATGGGAACAAATATATCAAACGAAGATATGTTGGCTTATAAATATTTATCTGAAACACTATCTGAAGAAGTTGAAGTCTACTTAAATGATGATAATTTATTTGAAGGATTCTTTAGTGAAGATATTTCACTTGGTACAATTTCAGATCTCAATACATCAGACACAATAATAGTTTGGGCTGAAGATATTAAAGAAAACCTGCCAGTTTTGTACTTGAGATTAAGACAAGCAGTAAAAAATGGTGTAAAGCTAGTTGTTTTTGGACCTAATAACAAAACTTTAGAAGATGTTGCAACAAAAATATATGGCAAAGGAATTATTTCAGAAAATCTTGAAATAGTTGAATCCCTAGATCAAATAGATGGTTTAACTGAATATATAAAAGACCAAAAAACATTTTTAGTTATTGGAAAGTCTAGCCCAGTACAATCGTCAAATAGTTTAGAAAAATTAGTTAATTTTGTTAATGAAAACTCAAAAATGAAATTAATGAATGCATTTTCGAGTGGAAATATTTATGGTGCATTTCAAACATTTAATAACTTAAAAGGTACAAAGGAATTTGTAAACCATGTAAACAGCAAAAACACAGATACATTATTTGTTATTGGTGCTGACCCTGTAGGCGACTCAATTTATTCAACAAAAATTAAAGAGATAATATCTGATGTTCAAAATGTAATTTCCATAGATATGTTTTTACATGAAACTTCAGAATTAGCGAACTGTGTGATTCCAACTTCCGCGACATTGGGTGAAAATGTTGGTACGTTTACCAATATTGAGTTCAGAACATCTAGAATTGATAAACTGGTTCCTTCTCCAGGAAAGACTTTGGGAGACTGGGAGTTTGTTTCTAATTTATTAAGCTTTTGCGAAGTAGATTACCAATATCATAGTGTTGAAGCTCTTAACGATGCAGCTTATGCGTCTTTAGAACAAAACCAAAAACCTATTTTTGATAACTTAAACAAACCTTCTAATTTTGATGGAATTTTAAATTATGTTAAACCGAACATAAGTTGTACTGATGAGTCAGATATAAAATCAAGTTTCCTTTTAGGAAAAAAATTATATGGAGATAAAGTTACACAGAGAAATTCAGAAAGCATCTCCATGCTTGGCAGCAGAAGATACATCGAGTTAAACCAAAACACAGCAAATAGTTTTAAGCTAGATTCTGGAAAATGCAATATGATTCAAGGAGACTTTGAACTAACTGTCGATTACTTTATTAATAATGATTTGGATGATGGGGTAGTTTTTGTTCCTACAAATAGACGAGATTTAAACAAATTTGACTTCAGTAAAGATATAGAATTTAATCCATCACAGGCTAAGGAGTCTTTAAATGTCACCTGAACTAGTTTTCTCTTTAGTTAAAGCAAATATTGTTTTAGGTGTTTTACTGACGAACACTATCTTGCTGATTTGGTTTGAGAGAAAAGTAGTCGCAGGAATGCAATCTAGAGTAGGTCCTGATAGAGCTGGTCCATTTGGTTTACTTCAAACAGTTGCAGATGCCATAAAACTTTTACTAAAAGAACAAATTCTTCCTATGAAAGCAGATAGAGCTATGTATCTTTTAGCTCCAATTATTGCTTTAGTTCCGTCCTTTTTAATCTTTATGATTATTCCACTAGGTCCGGACATAAATGTTGATTTTCTTGGAAATTCATATCAGGTCCAGTTAGTGGGTGCAGATTTAAATGTTGGAGTTTTATATTTTTTAGCATTGTCATCAATTGCTGTGTATAGCGTAGTTCTTGCAGGTTGGTCATCTGGTTCTAAATATCCATTACTAGGTGGAGTTAGAGCGTCAGCTCAAATGATTTCCTATGAAGCAGCTATGGGACTCGCACTCGTACCTGTTATCTTGTATTCAGGCTCACTTTCTTTAGTTGATATAGTTAATAGTCAAAAGGGGACTCTGTCGAGCAATATACCTGTTTTAGACACAATTGTTGGATTAATTCCTCAATGGAATATTTTTCCGCAATTCATAGCTTTTGGTATCTTTTTCATAGCTGCTGTAGCAGAAGTTAACAGAGCTCCATTTGATTTAGTTGAAGCAGAACAGGAATTAGTTGGAGGATTTCATACTGAGTACTCAGGATTTCGATTTGCAATGTTTTTTTTAGCTGAATACATCAACATGTTTAATATGTGTGCCATCACTGCAACGTTCTTTCTCGGGGGTTGGTTAGGACCAACTTTTGAAGGAATAGCACCTCCTTTTATTTCAGCGATAATGCCTATTATTTGGCTTGGCGTAAAAACCTTTGCATTACTTTTTGTATTTGTTTGGATTAGAGCAACGCTTCCAAGACTTCGTTATGATCAACTGATGGAGCTTGGTTGGAAGCGATTAATTCCAATTTCATTGGTATGGTTAATCTTGTCTGCAGTTGTTCTAGGCGTTAGAGAGTTTGGACTACCTTGGAGTTAATATGAGTCAAAGTTTTGGATTGTTTAAAGGTCTTAAAGTTACCTTCAAAGAATTATTTAGGAAGTCAGTAACGGACAAATATCCCAAAGAATTCAGAGAAAAGCCTCAAAGGTTTCACGGTCGACATGTTTTAAACAAATATGAAGATGGGATGGAGAAGTGTATTGGTTGCGAATTATGTGCAGGAGTATGCCCAGCTCAATGTATTTATGTAAGAGGTGAAGAAAATCCTGTAGAAGAACCTGTAAGTCCGGGTGAAAGATATGGTTTCATTTACGAAATTAATATGCTCAGGTGTATTTATTGTGCTTTGTGTGTAGAAGCCTGTCCAACAGAAGCTATAACTATGACCTCTTTGTTTGAGATGAGTGTAGCAAATCGTTCAGAAGCAATCTTTGATAAATCAGTGTTAGTTGTAAATGATGATGGAACTCCAAACACACACGAAGAAAAAACCAAATTAACAACTAATGAAGATTTGCTTGCTTCAGATGGTTGGATGAGAGCAACATCTGCTAATGGAAACCCAAATTTCCAAAATGTTGTCAACTGGTCTGGGTCACTTGGTGTAGGTAAAAAAGAACCTGAAAAAGGCCAAACATTAGAGGAAGAGTAAAATGGATGTAGTTCTTTTTATTTTCCCTGCTGGACTAATCATTGTTGGTGCACTCATTGTTGTGTTTGCCAAAAATCCCGTTCATAATGCTATGGGTTTGGTGATGACTTTAGTTTCACTAGCAATAATTTATATCACCTTAAATGCAACATTTGTTGCTATGGTGCAAATGTTAGTTTATGCAGGAGCAGTAATGACCCTGTTTTTATTCGTCATAATGATGATTGGAGTTGATAAAAAAGAACAAGATGCAGAGTCTATTAAAGGCCAAACGTTTTTAATCTCGGGATCTTTTCTTATTCTTATCTCTTTACTAACTTACGTTGCAATAAGTTCAAACTTTAAATGGGATTTGTGGTTCCCTGCAGTTGATTTCGCAATTGAAGGCACTCCTCAAATAATTGCTGGAACCTTGTTTACTTCATGGATTTTTCCATTTGAGATAATTTCATTACTGTTGATTGTCGCAACTGCAGCTGCCATCGCTTTAGCTTACGACATAAAGAAAAGGAAAGACAATGCTTGAAGTAACTACTGACTGGTATTTGACTTTAGCTGCAATATTATTTTCAATAGGCTTCTTTGGCATGATGTATAGAAGGAATGCTTTAATCATGTTTATGTGTATTGAGTTAATGCTCAATGCAGTTAATTTAACTTTCATCGCAGCTTCTAGACATTTTGGAACAATTGATGGACAAGTATCAGTATTCTTTGTTTTAGTTGTAGCAGCTGCTGAAGTAGTTGTAGGTTTAGCAATAATAGTTTCTATATTTAGAAAACAAATTTCAGCTTCTGTAGATGTATTGAATTTATCAAAAGGTTAATTATGAAATATCTCTTTTTAGTTCCTATTTTCATACCTTTTCTAACTTCAATTTTTTTATTTATAAATAAAAAATTATTTAAAAACCAAATTACAAATTTTTTCACTCTTAATGGATCCCTTCTATCTTTTTTAGTCTCAGGGTTTGTATTTTTTGATTTAGCCACAAATAAGTTTAAGGATTATTCAATTAAGCTATTTCAGTGGACAAACACACCAGATATCTCAATTGGGTTTACAGTCGATGGCTTATCTGCAACAATGCTTCTTCTAGTCACTGGTTTGTCACTTGTAATTCAGGTATTTTCAACTTCTTATATGAAAGACGATGAAAAGTACACAAGCTACTTCACTTATTTTAATTTTTTCGTTTTCTCAATGCTTTTGCTGGTAATGTCATCAAATTTTTTAGTAATGTTCATGGGTTGGGAACTTGTTGGATTAAGTTCATATTTGTTGATTTCATTTTGGTCTAATAAAGAATCAGCATCTAAAGCAGGTAATAAAGCTTTCATTATCAACAGAATTGGTGACTTTGGATTTTTAATTGGCTTAATGATTGTTTTGAACACATTTGAAACATTTGATTTCAAAACTATTATGTCTCTCTCAAGTACTATTTCCGAATCTACAGTGACAATTATTTGTTTATTTTTACTTCTTGGTGCATTTGGAAAATCAGCCCAATTTCCATTATTTAGCTGGCTACCTGATGCAATGGAAGGACCAACACCAGCAAGTGCTCTGATTCATGCAGCTACTATGGTTACTGCTGGAGTATTCATGTTAGTTAGAGTGTCTCCACTTTTGCAGTACTCAGAGACTGCGAAACTATTGATAGCTATTTTTGGTTTATTAACAGCACTAATTGCAGCATTTTCTGCAATTAATCAGTATGACATTAAGAAAGTTCTAGCATATTCAACAATTTCTCAATTAGGATTTATGTTTATTGCTATTGGTTCAGGAGCTTATGTAGCAGCAATTTTTCATTTAGTAACTCATGCATTTTTTAAAGCTCTTTTATTCTTAGGTGCTGGTGCAGTAATTCATGCAATGCACCACGAACAAGACATTAGAAAAATGGGAATGTTAAGAAAAAACATGCCTGTCACAGCTTTAACAATGGGTATTGGTACTTTAGCTATATCTGGACTTCCTCCGCTAGCTGGATTTTGGTCAAAAGATGAAATCCTAGCTTCTGTATTTGTAAATGGAGGAGTATATTATGTAATTTGGTCACTCGGGCTTTTTGCTGCATTATTAACAGCTTTTTATATGGGTAGACATTGGTTGTTAATTTTTGCTGTAGATCAAGGTAATAACCATGATGATGTTAAGGAAGTTTCTAAATCAATGACCATACCACTACTTTTGTTAGGAATATTTTCAATTTTTATTGGTTTTATAAATACACCATTTTTTCATGGACTTGAGAAAGTTCTGCACTACACATTAGAAAATGTTTATGTTACCCATCTTCCTAAAGGAGTGACGTTAGTAGTTTTAGCTTTTGTTTCAATCGGTGCTGGATTTACTGGATTGACACTAGCTTATTTAGTATTCTCTTTTAAAGTTCTTGATCGAATTAATTTAGATTCAAAATTATTTAATACAGTGATCGCTTTAGTGAAAGATTTATCAACAAATGTATTGTATTTAAATAAGTATGGCAATTTAATATTTGTAAAAGGTTCTAGAGTTTTTTCAAGAAACATAGCTGCTGTTATTGATGGAATAGTAATTGATGGTGCTGTAAATTCAGTTGCGTCAATATTTAATAAAACCTCTAAAGTTGCCTCTACAACACAGACGGGTCAGGTTAGAAGTTACATAGCTTACTTTGGATTGTTTTTAGTCCTTTTAATAGCACTATTTATTGTCACACCTTTGGTTAACGCATGAACAGTATATTAATTTCGTTGCTTGCTGTACCTCTGTTGGGTGCGTTGTTTATATTTTTACTACCAACAAATAGAAAAGAGCTATTTCGTCCTATTTCTATTTTGGTAACGTTGATATCTCTAACTCAAAGTATTTATATTCTCACAAAAGATAGTTCGAAAAGTGAATTTATCATAACATCTAAATACTCATGGATTCAAACTTACGGTTTGGATTTAAGCATAGGACTGTCAGGCATGTCTGCTTTACTCATATTTCTAAGCTCACTATTGGTTTTTGTTTCACTGTTTTCAATAAACAAAGAACATGGTGACAGTAAAGGGTTTATAGGATCTTTACTTACTCTCCATTTTGCTATTAACGGAGTATTCATCAGTGGTGATTTAATAACTTTGTTTATATTTTTTGAAGCAATTTTAATCCCAATGTATTTTCTTATGGGAATCTGGGGAGGAGACAACAGAAGATATGCGACAATTAAATTCATTCTTTATACTGTCTTTGGATCAATATTCATATTTATAGGAACTGTATATACATCAGTAATAAGTTATTCTTTCAATGGAAAGCTGGCCGTAGACTTTGATACGTTATCTCAAATATCATTTACCTCTTCTCAATCAAAAACATTATTTCTCTTATTTACATTTGGGTTCTTAATAAAAGTACCTATTTTTCCTTTACATACATGGTTGCCTGACGCTCACGTTGAAGCTCCAACGGCAGGAAGTATTCTGCTTGCAGGAGTGCTACTAAAAGTTGGTGCTTATGGAATTTTACGTGTGTCTATTCCATTCTTTACAGTCGGATTTTTAGAGTATAAAAACGTAATTGCTCTTTTATCAGTAATTGGAATTATTTATGGTGCCATTGTTGCAATAGCTCAAATAGATATAAAAAAATTAATAGCATATTCATCTGTTAGTCATATGGGTTACGTGATGCTTGGTATTTCAGCTGGAAGTTTTTTAAGCTTGGAAGGTGCAATGATTCAAATGATTAATCATGGAATTACTTCTGGTGCATTGTTTATGCTCGTAGGATTCATTTATGACCGTAGGCATACGAGAAAAATCAATTCATTTGGAGGGTTAAAGTCAGTAATGCCAAGATTTGCATTCTTTTTCCTATTTACTTCTTTTGCATCTATTGGGCTACCGGGATTAAATGGATTTGTTGGTGAATTCATGATCTTAATGGGCAGCTACAATTCTTATAAATTATTGACATCAATTTCTGCATTTGGTGTTGTATTGGCAGCCATTTATATGCTTTGGGCGTATCAAAGAATGTTTACAGGGCCAATAACAAATGAAGAGAACAGAGAATTGGTCGATTTAAAAACAAGGGAAATAGTTTCAGTAGTACCACTAATATTACTAATGATTTTTATTGGTGTTTATCCTAGTTTTATTGAAGCGTATGTTGTAAATGATGCTGAAATCATAGTTAATGTATTGAAAGGTTTTAAATGAGTTCTGTCTCAGAAATTTTAAATTTTAACTTTGTAGTTATAGCCCCAACTTTAGTTTTATTGATAACTGCATTGGTGCTTTTGTTTGCAACAATCACCGTACCAATGTCGATGAAGATTAAAAAAGGGATTACATTTGTTGGAGTTGTTTTTACTTTATTGACTACGTTCCTAAAGTTTGGACTTTTCTTAACAGATGGTATTTCGTCATATTTCAGTGAAAAAATTTTACTAGATGAGTTTTCTCTTGTTGGAAATACTGTCATAAGTTTTGTTCTATTATTTTTGTTTAATTCCTACTGGAGCGCATCAAGCAAACTAGAAGGCAAGACGACCGAGGCTGTGATTCTAATACTTATGTCCGCTGCTGGATTTATGTTAATGATGGATTCTGAAAATTTTATTATGTTATTTATTGGTCTTGAAATTGGATCAATTAGTTTATACGCTTTGGCTGGATTAAATAGAGGTGATAGATTAAGCAATGAAGCATCTTTAAAGTATTTCTTATTAGGATCTTTAGCCTCTTGCATTTTGATTTACGGAGTTGCTTTACTGTATGTTTCTTTATCAATAACTGGTGTATATGAAACTTCTATAGCTATCAGCTTCATTGGTTCAGATAATGTGCCTCTTACCAGCTTGATAGGTATGTTATTGATAATTGTTGGATTGTTATTTAAGGTTGCAGCTGCACCATTCCAAGCATGGGCACCAGATGTCTACCAAGGATCACCTACAGGCTATGTAGGATATATGGCATCTGTAGCAAAAGTTTCATCATTTATAGTTCTTGCAAGATTATCAGCAGTTTCTATAAGATTTGTTATTGATAAATTTGAATTGTTTTTTGCAGCTGTAGTAATTCTTTCAGCACTGTTTGGAGCACTTTTTGCTACAAATCAAACTGATTTAAAAAGACTTGTCGCTTACAGTGGTGTTATTCAATCTGGTTTTATCTTATCTGGAATTACTTCTGGTATAAATGGAATAAGTGCATCTGTATTTTATCTAGTTACTTACGTAATTCAGTTAATCGGCTTGTTCTATATTTTCAGCCTTATCTCAGGTTCATTAGGGTCAAACTTTTCAGTTGAAAATTTAAATGGATTATTTAAAAACAATAAATTAATAACAATTGCATTCTCAGTATTTATGTTGGGAGTAGCTGGACTACCTTTAACTAGTGGGTTTGTGTCCAAGTTTATTTTGATTACAAACTTATGGTCTTACGAAAAATACACTTTAGTAGTTATACTTATGTTATCAACAGTTGCAGGTTTTTATTTTTACCTAAGGCCAGTATGGGTAGCCTCAATTGAAAAGTCAGAAAAAGAATTATCAATAATTTCAACAACACTTTCTGACAAACTTGTTTTGATAATACTGTCTGGACTGACAATAGCTTTAGGTCTATTCCCAAATACATTAATAAACATTACAAGATGGATGGTTGAAAGCTATCTCTAATGCTTTCTAAAATTACACCTTTACCAGTAATGCACCACCAAGGGGGATGGGATGAAATGCTTATGTTTTTAATTCCTGCATTACTTTTAACTTGGTTAAGAAATAAACAAAAAAAAGAAAATCAAGAATAAGAATAATATAATTTCAATATGATAGATATCAACAACCTCACTATGTTGTATAAAAATGGTAAAGGAGTTTCTGAAATCTCTATGATTGTTCAACCTGGTGAAGTTAAGGGATTACTGGGTCCAAATGGAGCTGGAAAATCTACAACCATGAGAAGCCTTATGGGCTTTCTGAATTTCCAAAAAGGAACTTTTACTGTTGATAATATAAACCCTATATTAAATCCTCTAGAAGCCAAAACTATCATAGGCTATTTACCTGGAGATCCCCAGCTACCACAAAATTTAAATTCATTGTCACTTTTTAAACTTGGAGCAAACATTAGAAATAAAGATATAGACTACGCACTTGAGTTATCCGAAAAATTTGAATTAGATACATCATTAACGCTTAAAGAGCTATCTAAAGGAAACAGACAGAAAGTTGCAATTATTTTAGCTTTATTACATAAACCAAAAGTTCTAATTTTAGACGAACCTACATCTGGATTAGACCCTTTTCATCAAAGAACTTTTTTTGAAACTATAAAATCTTTTACAGAAAAAGGTGCATCAGTGCTTTTATCTTCTCATATAATTTCTGAAGTTGAAAAAGTAGCTAGTTCATTAGCTGTATTAAAAAATGGAAAAAAGATATATGACGAAACTTACGAGGTTTTTAAAAACAATGCTCAGTCAAATGGTAAAGACCTTGAAGATGCTTTTTTTGAATTTTATGAAAGGAATTAGCAATTTTTAATTATTTGAAATATTTGATCTCAGTACCAAAAAAACTACTACTCACTTGGGCTCTTGCACCAGGTTTGTATTTTATGTTGGTGCCTCTTGCATTTATGAATGAAACAGTTGAAGATGTGATTATAAATCAGCAAAAGGAAGCATTTAGAGGCATGTCTAGCAACGACACATTTATGAGTTTTCTGGGAATTTCTGATTGGGATAATGTTTTTACCTTAGAAGGAATTATTACTACTTATTTATTCAATCTTTTTGTACCGTTACTAATTGCAATAGCTACGATTGTTTGCTTAAACAAAATGGGCGCTAAAGCTGAGGAGGATGGGACTTTTGAATTTGTTGCATCATTACCTTTAAGTAGAAAATCAATTTATTACACACATTCATTTGTTGCAGTTGTTTTAGGAATTCTACTTGGATTTATTTGGATAAATCTTATATATGCTCCAATTGCAATTTTTGGCACCACTCAGGATATGGAGTATGTACCTTTATTGAAAGCCTCCTTGCAGTCAAGTTTAGGTGGAGTAACTTTTGGAGTATTAGGGTTTTCTATTGCTGCTTTTAGTGGAAATTCATCACAAGCTTGGACATTTGGAATGGGAGCATTGGGAATAGAATGGATTTCTAATATGTTTAGTTCTAGAAATAATTTTTTCAAATTTATAGATAGTAACTTATCTTCTTTTGGTGCATATGGAAATCCTTATAAAGAAGGATTAGCTTTCGATGATTTGTTACTTGTTACTGTAAAAATAGTTCTGTTTCTTCTAATAGGATATTTTGGGTTTACTAAGCGATCATTAAATCTGAGATAATTTTATTGCTAAAAGTTTTCTTATCGTAAAATTAAAATATGCCGACATATTCAAAAACAATAACTGTTAAAAGCGATATTCAAGATACTTTTAATTTTGTTGCAGATTTTAGAAATCTTGATAAATGGAATCCTCATGATGTTGTTGAGTTAAAAACAAAAGAACCGTTAAGAGAAGGCACTGTCTTTAATGTAAAAACTAAATTCAACGATAAAGATATGGAACTTGACTATCAAGTTGTAGAGTGGGGACCTCCATTAAGAGCTGCTTTACAAGCTGAAAATAAATTTATGGTCCTTACGGATACTATATTCTTATCTGCTAATAATAAAGGTACAGAGTTAACTTATTCAGTAAATGTTAAATTCAAAGGAATTTTTGTTTTAATGGGACCTTTTTTAAACAGCAAATTTCAATCATTAATGGACAATATTTATGAACTTGAAAAAATTCTCGGTCCAGTTTAAATTTTGTATATTACTTCTTCTATTTTCATTTTGTTCTGGAGGTGAAGCGATAGTTAAAGAAATTGGAACTTTCCCAACCATTGAAGGCAATAATCTAAATAAAGTAAGCAAAAAAGTCCCAGATGATTTTGTTGAAAGAGATTTAATTGTAATACTGGCTTTCCAACAATGGCACCAGCCTCTTGTAGATGAAACAATAGAAAGCCTAGAATCAAATGACTTAGATGAGAGGTATAACATTATCGAAGTCCCAACAATTGGTCCTTTTAATAAATTAGGTCAGATGTACTTAGATGGAACTATGAGAGCTGCTATTAGAGATGATTTTGTAAGAGACAGAACCATAACCGTATATTTAAATAAAGAAGAACTTAGAAATGCATTAGACATTCCTAATGAGGATACAATTTATTGGTTCATGGTTAAGAAAGGTAGTAGCTCAATATTGCTAAGAGGAGAAGGTGTTATAAGTGAATCTGAAATAGAGGAATTGAAAGATTTACCCTGAAAACATTATTGCTGAATAAAAAATTCCTATTGTACTTAATAAAATTAAACCTTGAATCATCCCTTTGAACTGAGGTTTTAAGTTTGTAAATTTTGAATGAGCAAATGTTAGAGCACCTGCAAATAAAAAGAGCCCCATTTTTACATGAAAATAATTATTGAGCACTGAAGAATTCCAGGCATAAAGGTACATTCCCATGCCTGTAAATAATGAAAGTATATAAACAGACCACCCAATTTGACCAAATCTTTGAGCTAAGGATTTAGTTACAACACTTCCATTTTCAAAATTTTTCAAGACTGGAACAAATGCGCCCATTAAAATCATTCCACCAAGCCATACTGAAGCTGAAATAAGATGAACTAATAATAGAATTTCATACATAAAAAAATATTAACAGAAGTTTATTTTATTAGAATTTAAGTATGAAAGAATACTCAGCTTGGATTCAGTCAGAAGTTAGCGCATTTAATAATTTAAAATATAAAAAAATCGAAAGACCACCAGTCAGTGAAAATGAAATATTAATAGAAACAAAAGCTGCAACACTCAATTTTGCTGATTTACTTCTCTCAAGTGGAATGTATCAATCCAATCCGAGTGTTCCTTTTGTACCAGGTTTTGAAGTCGCCGGAATAGTTAGAGAGGTTAGTAAAGGCAGTAGATTTAAAGTAGGTGATAGAGTTGTAGGTGCTACTACTGTATTTCGATCAGGAAGGTATGGAAGCTTTGGAGAGCTATGTATATCCTCAGAAAACTTGACTTACAAACTACCTGATAAAATATCTTTTGAGGCTGGAGCAGCAATATTAATGGCATATTTAACTTCAGATTTCGCATTAGTTAGAAGAGCTAATCTCCAGAAAAATGAAACAGTTTTAATCAATGCAGCAGCTGGAGGGGTAGGTCTTTCAGCTGTTCAAATTGCAAAAAACATGGGTGCAAAGGTAATTGCTGCTGTAGGAAGTGAAGAAAAAAAATTATTAGTTTCAAAATATAATCCTGATTTAGTTGTCAATTATCAAGAAGAAAATCTAAAAGAAGTCATAGAAAAAAATTTTGGACCAAAACCAATTGATGTATTTTACGATCAAGTTGGTGGGGAAGCTTATGAGAATGGAATTAGACTCTTAAGATCAGAAGGCAGAGCTTTGATAGTTGGTTTCGCAAGCGGAAATATTCCTAAACAAATCTTGAGCTATTTACTTGTAAAAAATATTTCAGTAATGGGAGTATTTATGATTAGTTTTGAAAATCAAAATAGAGATTATTTAAAAGAAAGAATGGATTTTATTTTCGAAGAATATATCAACAATAATATTGACCCAATATACAAAACTATAAAATTTAATGAAATTGTAAAGTATCTTGATTTGATTGGGTCTAGAAAAACTGTTGGCAGAATTGTTGCAGTAATCTAAAAAAACTATTTTTCAATATATTAATATAGACACAAATGGCAAAATTATATTTTTATTACTCAGCAATGAATGCTGGAAAAAGTACCACACTACTCCAATCTGCTCATAACTATGAGGAAAGAAATATGAAAACTATATTATTTACTCCAAAGTTAGATGATAGATTTGGTGAAGGCAGAATAACTTCCCGTATTGGTCTTGATAGAGATTGCGAGATTTTTACTGAAGAAGACGACCTTTATGTATGGACTGCACATGAACATCAAAGAGAAAAGTTATCATGTGTGTTAGTTGATGAAGCACAGTTTTTAAGCCCAAAACAAGTTCTGCAGTTAACACTTGTTGTAGATAAGTTGAAGATTCCTGTTTTATGTTATGGCCTCAGGTCAGATTTTAGAGGAGAACCTTTTCCTGGAAGTGTTTATTTATTGGCTTGGGCTGATGAAATGTCTGAAATTAAAACAATTTGTAAGTCTGGAAAAAAAGCAACAATGAATGCCAGATTAGACGAGCACGGAAATCGAGTTATAGAAGGTGATCAAATTTCCATTGGTTTAAACTACGAAGCCCAGTCAA
Organism: Candidatus Actinomarina sp.; assembly: GCA_038142145.1. Taxonomy (GTDB): domain Bacteria; phylum Actinomycetota; class Acidimicrobiia; order Actinomarinales; family Actinomarinaceae; genus Actinomarina. The sequence goes on from JAYQJM010000005.1 coordinate 117,110, forward strand.
GAGACGTATTTGAATTGGAAAAGGTATCACCTATAGGATATCAAATTCCTGAAGCTGATTAATTTGCAGATTTGATTGGAGGCTCAGGTCTTGTTGCTAACCAAAGACATAGACCTAATCCAAATGAACCAAAAATAATATCTCCTACTAAAGAAAATGCGTAGTAAATAGTTACAGCAAATGTTGGAACAATCATAGAAAGCGCAAGTTTTTTTGCTCTTCTTGAAAGACCTCTGTATGTTTTCCAATTTAAAATCATTGGTCCAAATAATTTATGGTTTTCTAACCAGAATGTAAATCTGTCAGAACACTTCGAGAATGCCCAAGCTGAAATCAAAATAAATACTGTGGTAGGAAGACCAGGTACAACAATTCCAACATATCCTAAACTAAGAGACAGGATACCTATTGAGAAAAAAATTGGTTTGTGTATTTTTATAAAAAGCTTTGGAAAAAATTTATATAAAACTACAAAAACTAGTATTCCAGTAGAAAGTGTAATTAATAAGTTGTAAGGTATGCTGTTTAAAAATTCTTCCATGCTTTAATTGTAAAAATTTACCTAATAAATGATAAATTGAAAAGACTAAAAAGCTGGACAGCCTACAGCAAATGTTAATCCAAAAAATAATAACCAAAGTATTGGCTCATATTTTCTAACAAGTTTCGGATCTTTTTGCATTTTATTTATTTTAAATACTCTTGTAATATATTAGTAATATGATGTGTCCCTATGCTTACTTACTCGCTGGTTTTATGTGGTTAGTTCGCAATGGTGGAAAATTTCTTTTAAAACCTATCAAGTTTAAAAGGAACGATAAAGCAACTATTGAATAAGTATTTTAGAATTAACAAAGTAGCTTTTGCTCTTCTTGTAACACTCACATCTTGTGTTCAATCTGATAATACTGAAAGTTCCTTAGTCATTTACAGCGGTAGGCAAGAAAGCTTAGTATCTGAAATTTTTACAGAATTTACAAATGAAACCGGAATTAAAGTTGAAGTTAGATATGCAAAAAGTAATGAGCTTGCTGGAACTATAATCTTAGAAGGTGAAAATTCTCCTGCAGATATATTTTATTCTCAAGATCCAGTTAGCTTAAGTTTGGTTGCTAGTGAGGGTTTATTTGACAATATTTCAGAAAGTACTTTAGAAAAGGTTCCCAGTTGGGCTGTTGACAGTAACGGATTATGGGTTGGAGTGTCTGGTAGATCGCGTTCACTTGTAGTTAAATCAAGCTATCAATTAGATAATGAAGTTCCGAATAGTTTATATGATCTTAATCAAGAAAAATACAGAGGCAGATTAGGATTAGCTCCAACAAACTCATCATTTATAACAATGATTTCTTGTATGGTTTATTTAGATGGTGAGGAAAAAACTTTCGAATGGTTAAAGGGAATTAACAATTTAGAATATTCAGAGTATCCAAAGAATTCTCCACAAGTTGCAGCAGTTGATGCAGGAGAACTAGAAATAGGTTTGGTAAATCACTATTACACTTTAAGATTTAATGCTGAAAACAGCTCAAACAATATTGAAAATTTATATATGGCGGAAGGTTGCGGTGCTTTGGTTATGCCATCTGGAATTGGAGTACTTTCAACAAGTAAAAATAAAGATGCAGCATTAAAGCTAATTGACTTTTTACATTCTGAATATGCTCAAAAAGCTTTTTTAAATAATACTTATGAATTTCCTTTATCCAAAAACTTTGATGATAATTCAGAATTACCTAGCTTAGACTCTCTAAATTCACCAAAAAATATTAACTGGGAAAAGCTTTCAAAGTTTCAATCTAAGGCAATTGAATTGATAGCTAAAGCGGGCTTTTAAGTTATAAGAACAAATTGTTCTTTATAAAAAAATAAATATAATTTATTCTTATTAAATAGTGAAAACTCCTAAGTCAATTCTTTTAGTAAATTCAAGTTTATTACTTATTCTCACATCTCCGATATTTTTTCTTTTATGGAGAATCTTGAATTTTTCAAATATTGAAATAAGTGAATACCTATCTTGGAATTTAGGTACTTTAGTATTTAATACATTGTCTTTGTTTGTAGTCGTAGTTGTATCAAGTACAGCTTTGGGTCTTTGTGTTTCAATTCTTACAACTAGATATGAACTTTTTGGATCAAAATTATTGTTTACACTTTCAGTCTTGCCACTAGTAATACCTTCCTATATAGGTGCATTAACTTATGTTTCTACTTTCTCTTCAAAGGGTTTGTTTGTTCAATTTTTCTTAAACTCAAATTTTAATCAATTTAGTGGCTTGAGTGGTTTTATTGGAAGTTGGATTGTTCTTACATTATTTACATATCCGTATGTTTTAATAATTTGCACAAGTGCGCTAAGAAATTTAGATGCTACCGTTGAAGATGCAGCAAGATCATTAGGAATAAGTGGATTTTCAATCTATTCAAAAGTTATATTACCAAGACTCAAACAACCTATAATTTACTCAGGACTATTGGTCGGGCTATATGTATTGTCTGATTTTGGTGCTGTTTCTTTGATGAATTACAGTACTTTAACAAAAGCTATTTATTCTTATTACACCATAGACATAAATGGAGATCCTCTAATTTTTTATTCAATCATTTTGATAATGCTTTCTCTTGTCATTAGTTACACACAGAGAGGAGGAAGAATTAATTATTCTCAAAAAGTTAGTGGTACACCTAGGATGTCCAAAAAAATTCCTTTAAGCTCAAAAGGCAAGCTGTTAGCATATTCTTTCTTTTCAATACTGATAACTTTTGGTTTAATAATTCCGATAAGTGTGCTTTCATACTGGGTTGTAAAAGGTGCTAATGGAGGTAATTTAATTTCCAGTGTTTTTGATGGGTTCATTGGTTCATTAACAACTGCAATATCGTCCTCTATATTTGCAATGATTATAGCAATACCTATAGTGGTTATGCTTTCACAGCAAAACTCGAAGTTTTCTCGATTTTTTGAAAGAATTCTACTCAGTTTGTACGGCTTACCACATATTGCAGTCGGAGTTGCCCTACTATTTATAACGATCAAATTAATCCCTTCTATTTACCAAACTTTTTTTACACTCATATTTTCATATGTAATAGTTTTCCTTCCACAAGTTATTGGCTCAGGAAAAGCTTCTATGGAGCAAGTTAAAAGAAGTTATTTAGAGGCTAGTTCTGGATTAGGAATGAATAAGTTAAAAACTTTTACAAAAATAACCTTTCCTTTAATTTTTTCAGGTATGTCTTCAGGTGCGGCTTTAGTTTTTCTCTCAACAATGAAAGAACTTCCACAAACGTTACTTTTAAGACCAACGGGGTTTAATACTCTAGCTATTGACATATGGTCTAACGCATCAGAAGGTCTGTATACTCAAGCATCATTTTCTTCAATAATTTTGCTTTTAGTTAGTGCGATACCTACATATATACTTAGTACTGGAAGTTTAAAAAATTAATGGCATTTGACAATCTTATAATCAGAGCAAGATCAGTTTCCAAATCTTTTGGAAAAGAAGTTATTCTAGATGATTTTAATTTAGATGTATGGAACGGATCTATTGTAGGAATTCTTGGGGCATCTGGTTCTGGAAAGACTACTCTCTTGAGGCTAATTGCTGGATTTGACAGACCTGATGAAGGAATAATTGAAATGCGAAACGAAATTATTTCTAGTAGTGAAATTTTCGTTTCTCCAGAAGATAGAAAAGTTGGCATGGTTTTTCAAGATTATGCTCTCTTTCCACATTTAAATGTAGAAAAAAATGTAGCTTTTGGTTTAAGTCAAAACGATATTAAAGAAGGAAGGCTTAACGAAGTCTTAGAGCTATGCAACTTATCCAGTTTACGACTCAAGTTTCCACAAGAGCTTTCTGGAGGACAGCAACAAAGAGTAGCTTTAGCGAGGGCTTTAGCACCAAAACCTGAAGTAATCCTTCTTGACGAACCATTTACAAGTCTTGATGCACAAATGGCAAGAGATCTAAGGGAGGAAGTAGTCAACTTACTACGATCAACTGAAACAACCGCCATATTAGTTACCCACGATCAAGAAGAGGCGTTGTCAGTATGCGATGTTGTGAGTGTGCTTGAAAATGGTAAAGTGATTCAAAGCGCTACCCCACAAGACATTTATCTCAAACCAGTAAGTAAGAAAGTAGCCAACTCTGTTGGTGATCCAAATATCTTAAAGGGATACTCTACAAATGGTAAGGTCGAAACAGCTTTGGGAGCATTTAGTTGTGATCTAGATGGTGCTTTGGAGGTCTCAATTAGACCAGAGTGTATAAAGCTACTATTAGATGAAGAAGGAAACTACCTTGTTAAAGAATGTACTTTTTATGGCCATGACCAAGTAGTTTCATTTCAAAATAGTAAAGGTGAAGTTTTTAGAGCTAGGTCTCTTCCAAATACTTTATATCAATCAGGGGACAGGGTAAGTATTGAGATTTCAGATATTACGATTTTTCCATCAAAGGTTTGATTTAATAAAGGCGACTCTACCTGCCAAAGATTGAAGTTCAATTTCAAGTTCAGACAATTTATTAATTGCTCTAGTTAAATCACCTTCCGCAATATATTCTCTGGAATTTGCAAGTGATTTTGTTTGAGTTTCAATCTCAAAAATCATTGATTCAATTTCAGAAAAAATAAATTGATTATCCATAAGTTAATAATACGTTTAAAACTAAAATTAAGGTAATTAGGTCAAGGAGAAGTATGGAACAAAAAATTTCTAAATTAAGAAGATTTAATATTGTAATGGGAACTGTACATTTAATTCAAGGTGGATTACTTTTTTGGCTAGGTACAGTTGTAAATTCTGATTTTGTTGTACCCATAACTCTTACTCAATTAGTCGGTGTTGGTTCTCCTGAAGACCCTTCTAGCTTTGCTTTGGTGCCTGAACTAGAAATCTGGACAGAGGTAACAAACTTCGGTCCAGCAGTTGCTACATTTCTCTTAGCTTCTGCTGTTGCTCATTATTTGATTTCAGGCCCATTTTATGGGAAATATAAAGAAGACTTGTCCAAAGGAATTAATAAAGTTCGCTGGATTGAATATTCAATAAGCGCTTCTGTAATGATTGTTTTGATTGCTTTATTAGTAGGCATATATGACATTTGGGCACTTCTAGGTATATTTTTCATGAATGCTGCAATGTGTTGGTTTGGATGGATGATGGAAGTCCATAATCAATATACTGAAAAAGTAGATTGGACAAGCTACATTATGGGTTGTCTCGTAGGAGTTGCTCCATGGATATTTATTTTTGTTAACTTAATTGGTGATGGTGTTGCAACTGATGCAAACCCTCAAGGAGTTCCTCAATTTGTAGTTTGGATATTTGTAAGTATATTTCTCTTTTTTAACACCTTTTCAATAAATATGATTTTGCAATACAAGGAAGTTGGAAAGTGGAAAGATTACCTATATGGTGAAAGAGCTTACATTTGGCTAAGTTTGCTTGCTAAAACATGTCTTGCTTGGCAGGTATTCTTTGGAACTTACCAACCTAATTAATTACTTTATATTTTTAAATAAATATATTGCAATAACAAAAATTAACAACATTCCTATGTAGGAAAGCGCCATTATTTTTTTCTAAGTTTTTTAATTAAGAAAAATAAAAGAATTATTGGTATCACAATTATCGATAGAGATACTGAAACACCAACTATCCCTTCGACCCACATTAAAGCTCTTTGCACATAGTAATTCCATGAAAACAATGTCACTCCTGAGCCTTCTCTTATATCAAGAGACAGTGTTGAGTATGATGTCGCATTTTCATAGTATTCTTTTTGATTTTGAAAAATTTCAATATCTTGATTTATATATCTGAGTTGAGATTGGACCTGTAATTTGTCAGATGTTGAAGTTGCCTCTTCTTTAATTTTTTCTAAAGCGATTTTTTCTTCGTTTAGTGATTTAAGTCTAGAGTCTATATCAAGTACTTGAGTTGTCACATCATTTGAATTTATGTTGATGCTTTTAAATTTTGAAACTTCCTCTACATCTTCTAAAAAGTTTTCAAACTCCTCGGAGGGTACGTTGATTGTCATACTATAGCTTTTTAGACCTTGATAGTTTGTTGAAAGATAAGTATTTGAAATATTGCCACTATATTGTTTTGAAAGGTTTTTTACTTCATCGATGGTTGTATCAAAATTTGATGAGGTAACATCTGTACTTGCATAAGCATTTTTAATGATGTAATCACCTTGAGCGTAAGAATTTTCCATTGCAATGTCAGATCTAACCATTGCACTCTCTTCAAATACTTCTCCATAAAAAGGATCAGTTGAAATTGAACTATCTAAACTTGTTGAGCAACTGATTACAAAAACCATTAGAAGGCTTAGGAATAATAATCTTTTCATATCTAGATAATAACTTAATAGTTTGAAATTTCTATAAGTGGTATTTTTATTTCTTTTGAGGATAAGCCTCCGTGATATCCAACTAATTGATTGTTTAAATGATGAGGGTAAATTATGTGACTATCTTGAACTAAAAAACAAAAATCTGGATAGTAAGATTTTAAAAATTTATCATTAGTTTCACCAAGTAAATACTCAATGTCTCTTTTTGTTAAAAGTTCACCAGGGACATCTTTGAAAACTTTTCTAACGTCTTTTTCTTTACCTTTTATATAGACACTTCTTTGATCTCCGTAAATTTTAATTTTTTCATCATATTCGAGTCTGTGTCTATTTTCAGTTGGAATATTAACTACTCCATGATCAGCAGTAATTATTGTGAAGCATTTTTTATTACTAATGTTTGATAATTGCTCAACTAAATTTTCAAATTTATTTAATTCAGAAGTCCATTCTTTACTCTCAACGCCAAAAATATGTGCAGCTAAATCTATGTTTGGGTAGTAAATAAAATTAAATCTATTTTCCAATACTAATGAGTCGTTAAACAGTTCTACAAGATTATCTGAGTCATTGTATCCTATCGTATTTTCCTTTCGGTATAAAAAGTTTGATAACTCAGAATTGACTAAAGTACTTGGTTGAAAATTATTAGATGAAATTTTATTTTCTTTAAACATATTCCAAATAGAAATATTTTCTTGAAATTTGTCATTTTTTAAAAAAACCCCAGAACCATTATTGAAATTTAGTGCATTGAAAATAGAATCAGTAGATTTATCAAATAAGTAGTAGCCTAAAATTCCATGTTCAATAGGCAGCTTAGCAAACGCTAACGTTGCTAACGCCACATTGGTAGAAGATGGAAAGGTTGTATAAATAGATGAGGATACATTCTTATTTAAATTCGAGTTGCTCTTTAGTAAGTTTTCATATCCTAACCCATCAGCCAGAATTAAATTTATTGTGTCTGCTGTTTCAATTTTTGAATTTAAAAGATTTGAACTTGTATTTTGAAAAACTTTATCGTCAATATAAAAAAGTATTTCGTTAATAAGTGTATTTAAGTTTGAATTTTCTAAATATTGTTGATACTTCACTACTAAAAATCTTACAAAATAATTCCACTAACGTTTCAGAAAAAACTAAACTTTTTTAAGGCTGGACTAAAGTATAAGTATGATTTCTTATTTTCAGAATTACGTGACTGTGGGGGCGGTACTCGCCTTTGGTATGTTTTTTATGCTACTTCTGGTTGGACTTGCTTCAGTTCTAAGACCAAGCAAACCTTATGCTGAAAAACTAACTACTTATGAGTGCGGTGTTGATCCAGTTGGTACAGGCTGGAGTCAAACTTATGTAAGGTATTATATTTTTGGACTTCTATTTGTTATCTTTGACGTTGAAGCAGTATTTATCTTTCCATGGGCTATTAACTTGGAAAAACTTGGATATTTTGGTTTAATCGAAATGTTTGTTTTTATTTTTATACTTCTTATTGGACTGATATATGCAATCAGGAAGGATGTTTTAAAGTGGGAGTAGTTGATAAATTTGGTTTACCTAAGCCTATTTCATCAGTTTTCAATTGGGCTAGATCTTATTCACTGTGGTACTTTCAGTTTGGATTAGCGTGTTGTGCAATCGAAGTGATGGCAGTCAGTGGACCTAGACATGATTTCATGAGATTAGGCATAATCCCTCTTCCAGCCTCACCTAGACAAGCAGATTTAATGATTGTTGCTGGTACTGTAACTGACAAGATGGCCCCATCAGTTAAAAGATTATATGATCAAATGCCTGAACCAAAGTATGTTATTTCAATGGGTTCTTGTTCTAACAGTGGCGGCCCTTATTGGGATTCTTATTCAGTTACTAAAGGAGTTGACCAACTAATCCCAGTTGATGTTTATGTACCTGGCTGCCCTCCAAGACCTGAAGCTTTGCAAGAGGGAATTATACTTCTTCAGAAAAAAATCAAAGGTGAGGACATGAAGTCTAAATGGGAAGAGAAGCAGGTAGAACCTCTTTAAAATGGAAGAATTTTTAAATCAACTCAAAGAAGATTTTGATGACGTTTCATATGAATTTGAAACAATATCAATAAAGGTTAACGTCGAAAATTGGATTTCATCTCACGAACTACTTAGAGATAAATTTGACCTTAAATATTTCTCTTGGTTATCTGCAATTGATTGGGACAATGAGGTTTCAGTAGGAGACGCGCCTAAAGAAGAGGTAACTCCTTCATTTGAAATAGTCACTTGTCTCTCTAGTGTTGATAATTCAAACTTAATAACAATTTCAACAACAATAACTAAAGAAGAGTCTTCAATACCTTCCTTAGTTGGTGTATATGTTGGTGCTAATTGGCATGAAAGAGAAGCTTTTGAGATGTTTGGAATTGACTTTGAGGGACACCCTAATTTAACGAAACTGTATCTTCCAGATGGTTACGAAGGCAACCCTATGCTTAAGTCTTTCGAATTAATTAGTCGTGAGGTAAAGCCTTGGCCTGGAGATGTAGATGTTGAAGGTATGCCAGAAGATTCAGAAGGGGATGAATCTTAATGGTAAATACTATCGATCCAAGAAATATTCCAGGTATATCTGAAGCTTCTGTTTCTGTTGAAATTGAAACAGAAGATATGACTTTAAACATTGGACCACAGCATCCATCTACTCACGGTGTTTTGAGGTTGGTTGCTAAAGTTGATGGAGAAAAAGTATACAATGTTGAACCAGTTCTTGGTTACATGCATAGAGGTTATGAAAAATTAGCTGAAGTAAGAACTTATCCTCAAATTACGACACTTGTTAATAGAATCGATTGGGTTGCTGGGTTTTCAAATGAAATTCCTTTTATAGCTGGTGCAGAAAGATTAATGGAGATAGAAGTTCCAGAGCGCGCCAAACAGATTAGATTAATTTTGACCGAAATGGCGAGAATTTGTTCACATTTTGTTTTTAACGGCGCTTACGCTCTTGAGGTTGGAGCACTAACTCCAATATTTTATGCAATGGAAGACAGAGAAAGAGTTTTAGATTTAATTGAGTCAGTTACAGGTGGAAGGTTTCATCCTAATTTCAACAGAATCGGCGGAGTTAAGCCTGCTGCAGGTTCTGGACCTACAACAAAAAAGAATATTCAAGACTTGCCGGCAGGATTTTATAGAGACACCAAATTAGCGATGGAAAAAGTCATCGAAGCTGCTGATAAATTTCAAAATCTTATTGGTGGAAATGAGGTGTTTCATAAAAGAACAAAAAATGTAGGTATCTTACCTAAAGAGACCGCTGAAGCATTTGGAGTTTCTGGTCCTATCCTCCGTGCTTCAGGAGTGAAATCTGATTTAAGAACCCAAACTGATTACTTACCTTATGACAAGTTTGATTTTAATATTCCAGTTGGTGAAAACGGAGATTGTTACGATCGCTGGGATGTCAGGACAAAAGAAATGGTTGAGTCTGCGAAGATTGTGCTACAAGCAATAGATGATATGCCATCTGGTCCATTGCAGGCAAAAGTTCCAAAGGTGATCAAAGTTCCTGCTGGAAGGACCTACGTGAGAGCTGAAAATCCAAAAGGTGAAATGGGTTATTACATTGTATCAGAAGGTGGGTTGGGTCCCTATAGATTAAAAGTAAGAACTGCATCTTTTAGTAATGTATCAATTCTTCCAGTAATGCTTGAAGGAGCGCTACTACCAGATTTAATTGCGATAATGGGAAGTCTTGATTTTGTGCTTGGAGATGTAGATAGATGACAGATGTTTTAATAAAAGTAGGTTTTGTAGCTTTAGCCGCATTAAATGGAGCTGTTATTTTCACCATAATGGATGTAAAAGGAGCTTCTTGGATGCAAAGACGTCCAGGTCCACTTCACGTTGGATTAAGAGGGTTTATCTTTCCACTTGCTGAGATACTAAAGTTTGTTCAAAAAGAAGACATTATTCCTACGGATGTTGATAAGCCTGTTTTTAAATGGGCTCCTGCATATGTGGTAGTTTCAGCAGTAGCACTTTTTGCAGTTGTTCCGCTAAGCCCAACTTTAGTTGTTGCAGATTTAGAACTAGGAGTATTTTTTGCTTTAGCAATTAGCTCACTCTCAACAATTGGAGTATTAACAGCTGGATGGTCATCTGCAAACAAGTTTTCTCTAATGGGAGGATTAAGAGCTGCAGGTCAATTAATAGCCTATGAATTACCTTTAATTTTGGCCGTTGTGGGAGTAGTTATTCAAGCTGAAACTATGTCCTTAGTAGGAATAGTTGAAAAGCAAATTGAATGGGGAGTTCCATTTGCATTTAGCGGACAAATAATTGCTTTTTTGATTTTTATGGTTGCTGCTACTGCAGAAATGATGAGAGTACCTTTTGATATGCCAATTGGAGAATCTGAATTAACAATGGGTTTTATGACCGAATATTCAGGCATCAGATTCTTAATATTTTATATTTCTGAATACATGAGCATGTTCGTATTGTGTGCGATTGCTTCTACATTATTTTTAGGAGGATACCATTTACCTTTCTTGCCTACTGAATGGGTAAATATTTATGGACCTATTTCCTTAATTACAAAAACTGTAATCTTAGGTTTTATACTTGTGGCGGTCAGATGGTCTTTTCCACGATTTAGAGAGGATCAATTACAAAGTCTTGCATGGAAAATCCTTATTCCCGCATCGTTATTAAATATACTTGTAACTGCAGTTATGAAAGTGGTGTTGTAATGAAAACATTTAGACCAAAAATTCCTGGATTTTTAATTGGTATGAAAATTGTGATTGTGAATATGTTAAAGACGCTCTCACCATTTCATTCAAATCCAAACGTTAATTATCCATTTGAAAAAGAAAAAGTTGCTCCAAGATCAAGAGGCGTAATTGCTCTTGATGCAGAAGCTTGTACAAGCTGCATGCTTTGTGCAAGACAATGTCCAGATTGGTGCATTTATATAGAGGGACATAAAGAGCTTCAACCCCCATCAAAACCAGGAGGAAGACAGAGAAGTCGTGCTGTTTTAGATAGATTTGATATTGATTATGCACTGTGTATGTATTGCGGAATTTGTGTAGAAGTATGTCCGTTTGATGCTTTATTTTGGTCTCCAGAATATGAGTATTCAGAATTCAATATGGGAGATATGTTGCACGATAAAAATCGATTAGATGATTGGTTGAAAACAGTTCCAGATCCAGAAGGTTTAGAAAGCTAATGGAAATTTTTGAAATAGTTACTTATTTTGTTTTACTGCTTCTTCTTTCAACAGCTGTAAGAGTTGTAACTACTTCTAACGTTATTCACGCTGCGATTTCACTAGTGTTCACATTAGCGTTAACTGCTGTATTATTTTTAATGCTCTCTACTGAGTTTGTAGCACTTGTTCTAGTCTTGGTTTACCTAGGTGCGGTTGTTGTTTTATTCTTGTTTGGAATAATGATTACTAGAGCTCCTCTTGGAAAAAATGCAGAGCTTGACAATGATCAAAACAAGAAGCTAGGAGCATTGATTTCTGGTTCAATATTTTTCATTTTTTCATATATTTTAGTATCGGGATTTGATGGAGAAGTAGAAATTACATCAGGTACATCTACAGAGTTGCTTGGAGAAGTATTGTTAAGCAGGTTTGTTTTTCCTTTTGAACTAGTTTCTTTTGTACTTTTAGCAGCACTAATTGGTGGCATTACATTAGCAAGAAAAGATGAAGCTTTAATAGATGAGGACCAAATATGATTGTCCAGCCAGTTTTGGTTGTTGCTGCAGCATTATTTTCTTTAGGAATTTATGGAATTTTAGTAAGAAGGAATGCAGTAATGGTACTGCTTTCAATAGAGTTAATTTTGAATTCAGTAAACATAAATTTCATTATGTTCGACACAATGCTTTCTGACGCATTGATGCAAGGTCAGGTATTTACAATTTTTATTATCACAATCGCTGCAGCTGAAGTTGGAATTGGACTTGCGATAGTTTTAATGTTGTTTAGAAATAGACAAACTGCAAATATTAATGAATTTGATTTAATGAAATGGTAAATTTTAGCGTTAACCTTCTTGCTGAAGCAAAAATCGTCTATACCGATGGTGGTGTACTGGCTGAGTTTGCTTGGACAATTGTAGTATTACCTTTCTTAGCGGCTTTATTAATAACTTTTTTTGGTAAAAATTTACCACTTAAAGGTGCTGAAATTGCACTTGGCACAATAGGGTATATATTTTTATATAGTTCAGCTTTGATGTTTGTTCATGTAACTGAAGGCATTGCAAATGAATTTTTCATCAATGTAGGAACTTTAGGATCTTTTGATATTGAATTTGGTTGGGTAGTTGATGGCTTATCTATCATGATGTATTTTGTAGTTGGTACAGTTGCACTTTTGGTATTTATTTATGCAACAAACTACATGGAAGGTGAAATTAGATACACTTTCTTTTTCAATTCCTTAACACTCTTTGCTGGAAGTATGCTCGTTTTAGTTTCCTCACCAACTCTGATTCAGATTTTAATAGGGTGGGAGCTAGTAGGTGTCTGTTCATATCTACTTATAGGTCATTACTGGGAAAACAAAGATAATTCTTCAGCTGCCATGAAAGCATTCATAACAAACAAAATTGCTGACGTCGGTCTTATGATTGGAATTATCATACTCGCTCTAAGTTCAGGATCTTTAAGAATCAGTGAAATTCTTTACCAAGCTACACATGACTACACAGCTATTCAAAATGTTGCTTTTGTTTCTGGAATTCTTTTGTTTATAGGAGCAATGGGTAAAAGCGCTCAGTTCCCACTTCATGTATGGCTTCCTGATGCAATGGCCGGGCCAACACCTGTTTCAGCTTTGATGCACGCAGCAACAATGGTTACAGCTGGAGTTTATTTACTAGCTCGAATGTTCCCATTTTATAAGAGCATGGCATCCGACGCATTAGATATTGTTATGTTATTTGGTGTAATCACTTTATTAATGGCTGGTTTAGTTGCAGTGGTACAGGACGACCTAAAGAAAGTTTTGGCATATTCAACAGTTAGTCAGCTTGGATATATGGTTGCTGCGATAGGTTCTGGTGCATACACAGCTGCTCTTTTTCACTTATGGACTCATGCTTTCTTTAAAGCATTATTATTCCTCGGTGCAGGTTCAGTTATCCATTCAGTTCATAGCAATAGCATGTTAGAAATGGGTGGACTAAGAAAAGTTATGCCAAAAACTTTTGTAACATTTATAATTGGAACAGTTGCATTAGCTGGATTACCTCCATTTGCAGGCTTCTTTTCAAAAGATGAAATTTTAGCCTCGTTTAATCATGAAGGTGAAACTACTTTTTTCTTTATTGCTGTATTAGGTGCATTTATCACTGCTTTTTATATGACTAGAGCTGTAGCTCTTACTTTCTTAGGTGAATACAGAGGTCATGGCCACCCCCACGAATCTCCCAAAATGATGACTACTCCTTTATTAGTTTTAGCTGTTTTCGCAGTTGGTTCAGGTTGGGCAAATATTCCTGGGGTATATACAGGATTCACTACTTGGGTTACAACTCGTAAAACTCCTATTGTTGAGTATCATCCTGAAAGTTTTGATATGTATGCACTATCCCTTGGCCTTGCAGCGGGTTTACTTGGAATAGCTTTAGGTTACTATTTGTACCAACTTCAAGGATCAGCTGAAACAGGTGATGAAAAAATTAAAATTCAACCTATATGGACAGTTCTTGAAAACAAATATTATCTTGATAATTTTTATTTTAAATTTGTTATAGATCCAGTAAAAATTACATTCGCTAAAGCAATAGATAGTTTTAACACAAATGTAATTGATAGGTTTATAAATGGATTTGGACAAATAGCAAGCTTTTTAGGGGGCATTGTTTATAACAATTTTGATCAAAATGGAATTGATAAATTATTGAACCTATCTTCTACAGGAACAGATGCAGCTGGTAGTAAAGTGAAGTTAATGCAAACTGGTCGAGCACAACAGTATTTAATGCTATTTTTAGGTGGCGTAATTGTAATTAGTTTATTGATTTTATTTATAATATAGGAGGAAAATTGGACGTATTATCAAATGGATTAGGGTTGACTCTTGTAGTCTTTTTACCTATTGTAAGTGCACTATTTTTGGTAGCAATACCTAAAAGTCAAGAAGGACTAATTAAAATATTTGCACTGGGTTCATCAATAGTAACCTTTTTATTAAGTGCTGTTTTATTATTTCAGTTTGATTTTTCAAATGCGGACAAACTTCAACTTGGAAATAAAATTTCATGGATTAAAAGTATTAATGCAAATTACGAAATAGGAATTGATGGAATTTCTCTTCCTTTATTAGTTCTCTCAACTTTTATTTCAGTACTTGCAATAGTTTATTCTTTGGAGCATCTACCAGAACCAAAAAGTCCCAAAGGTTTTCTTGCACTTATTCTTGTTCTTGAAACTGGTATGAATGGTACTTTTGTCGCTTTAGATTTAATTTTGTTCTTTGTTTTCTTTGAAATTGTTTTGCTTCCTATGTACTTTATGATTGGCATCTGGGGAGATAAGACTGTAAGGTCAGTAGCTGGATTTAAGAATCAAATTGAAACAAGACTTTATGCAAGTATTAAGTTTTTTGTTTTCACTCTTTTTGGATCTGCTTTTATGCTTTTAGGTTTTCTTGGACTTTATTATCGAGGCAATAAGACATTCAGCATACCGGAGTTAATTGAACTTGGTTCAACAGGAGCATTTACTGGTACATTTGCAACTCTTGTTTTTGCAGTATTGTTTTTAGGTTTTGCTGTGAAAGTTCCAATGTGGCCACTTCACACTTGGTTGCCTGATGCTCATACTGCTGCACCAACTGTCGGATCTGTTTTATTAGCAGCAATACTTTTAAAACTAGGTTCTTATGGTTTTGTAAGAATTGCTATCCCGATTCTTCCTGAGCAAGCCAAAGCTTGGGCACCAGCAATAGCAATTTTATCAGCAATAGGAATAATTTATGGTTCTCTAGCCTGTTTAGCGCAAACAGATTTAAAAAGGTTGATTGCATTTTCATCAGTAGGGCATATGGGCTTCGTAATGTTGGGTATAGCATCGTTAACTCCTGTAGGAATCAACGCTGCAATGATTGGCATGGTTGCTCACGGTGTAATTACAGGACTTCTATTCTTTTTGTCTGGTTCAATGGCTCATACATACCACACAAGAGATATGGGTAGATTAGGTGGAAATATGAAGCTATTACCTAAAACTGGTGCACTTTTAGGTTTTACAGCAATGGCATCTCTTGGGTTACCAGGCTTAGCTGGATTTTGGGGTGAGTTTATGGCATTGCTAGGTGCATACAATCCATTAGACGGATTGAATATAACTGTCTTTAGAGCCTCAATGGTAGCTGGCGCTATCGGAACTGTCTTAACAGCTGGTTACTTGTTGTGGATGCTTCAAAGAGTAAACCTCGGCGAGCCATCAGATGAATGGGCTGATAAAGAATTGCATGATGCAGATAGTTATGAATTAGCTGCCTGGATTCCTTTGGTAATACTAACAATAGTTATTGGTGTATTTCCAAAACTTATATTTGGTGCCACAAATGATGCTGTGGTAAGCCTAATTTCAAAAGCCTTTGGAGGTTAAAAATTACAATAAATTATTTTGCAATATCTACTGAGTTAATAATTGTTTTTACAATTGTTGGTACTTTAATATTAGATCTTTTACTACCTAGAAAATCTAAGTATTTTGTTGCTGCTTTTGCTTTATTAGGAACATTAATATCTTTAGGACCTTTATTTTTCCAGTGGGTGAATTATGAAGGAGCTATTTTTGTATTTGAAAATAGTTATGTTGTTGACAAGTTTTCAATTATCTTAAAAGGCTTGTTTATTTTAATTACATATCTTACATTTTTACTTTCAATTAACTTTATAGAGAGTGATAAATATTATCAGGGTGAATATTACTATCTCTTACTTAGTTCATTATTAGGTGCTTTGGTCGTTGCTTCTGCCAGAGATCTTTTAACTATTTTTATTGGTATTGAATTAGCTTCTACACCTATGTTCCTCCTTTCTGGTTGGAAAAAAGGTGATAGAAAATCAAACGAAGGTGCAATTAAATTTTTCCTTTTAGGAGTTCTGTCTGCTTCACTTATACTTTATGGGTTCTCACTCCTTTACGGTTTGACAGGAAACATATTATTTACTGAAATTTCAACATTTATTGTACAAAATTCACTTGGAAGCTCTCCAGTGCTACTTTTAAGTTCCATTCTTGTCATTGCAGGATTAGGTTTCAAGATTTCTGTTGCACCTTTTCATTCATGGGCACCTGATACATACGAAGGAGCACCCTTACCGGTTACTGCTTATCTATCCGTAAGCTCTAAAGCGACAGGTTTTGTAGCTTTAATAATTTTACTAACAAGCCTCTACAGTGCTTCATCATATGGATGGGGTGTTATATTGGCGATTATTTCAGGTGTAACTATGACTTTAGGAAACCTTGTTGCTTTACAGCAAACTAATCCAGTTAGGTTGTTAGCTTATTCATCTATTGCTCAAGCTGGTTTTGTATTAGCACCAATTGCTGTTTCAGGTATAACTCAAAACTTTAAAGACGGGATCTTTGCAAGTGTTACTTATTTAATTATCTATGCATTTATGAATTTAGGAGCTTTTCTTTCGGTTCATTTATTTATCAACCACACAAATTCTAATGATTTATACCAATGGGGTGGTATTGCTAAAAAAGCACCTTTGGCTGGTGTTATTACAACCATCTCTTTTTTCTCTTTAGCTGGAATCCCACCATTAGGAGGTTGGTTCGCTAAATTTGTAGTCTTTAGAAGTTTATTAAGTACTGGAGAAATTGTGGGACTAACTCTTGGAGTGGTTGGTGCCATCAATGCAGTTATTGCACTGGTTTATTATGCAAGAGTTTCAAAAATTATCTGGATGGACGAACCTGAAGTTGAAAGTGAAAATTTATTTGAGTTTGAAAATCCTCTGAAAGTTGTTGGAGTTTTTGCGGTATTAATTACAGTATTATCTGGAATTTTCCCAGGTATATTCAGTAATCTTGGTGAAATATCTTCATTGTTTATTGGCAATTAAATATTGTCACAAGCTAATTTCGTTGAGTTTCTAAAGCAAAAATATCAAACAAATTTAATATATTTTGATGATTTCATGAATGAATCTCTTTATTCTGAGTTTGGTTTTTTTACAAAAGAAAAAATACGTTCAGAAAAATCTGGAGACTTTTTAACCTCTCCAGAAGTGTCAAAGTATTTTGGAGTAATAATAGGCAACTGGATCAAAGTTCAAAATTTCAAAACATATATTTGTGAATTAGGTTCTGGGACTGGCTCTCTCCTTGATCAATTAGAGTATGAAAAGCTTATTTCAATCGAGAGGTCCTTAACTGCAAGAAATGAACTAAATAAAAAGGGTTATAAGACTTTTGAAGAAATTAATGAAATACAAGAAGAAAAAATCGACTTATTTTTTGGAAATGAGATTTTAGACAATATCCCATGTTCAATAGGTATATTTAAAGAAGAAAAATGGTTTGAAAAGGCTGTGTTAATCAATGAAAGTAAACTAAGTTATCAACTTGTACCGATTAGAGAAGAAAATCTAAATTGGATAAAACAAAATGAGATTAATGAAAGTGAAGACTTTGAAGTAGAAATTCAAACACGATTAGATCATTTTTTATCAAATTGTTTAGACAAGTTTGAACCAAGAAATTTTCTTTTTTTTGATTACGGTTTTCAAAATCATGAACGTCCAATGAGAAAATACAAATCATTAGTAAGAACTTATAAAGACCATCATTTGTCAGTCAATCCACTGGAAAACCCTTCTAATACAGACATAACTTACGACATAAATTTCTCTGCAGTTAAAAATTTGTTTGAAAGAAATGGTTATAAAGTTTCTTTGAAAACACAGCGTGAATTTTTATTTGAAAATGGCTACGAGCAGATATTTAACAAAGCAATGCTTGAATACTCACAACTAGAAGGTGTAGAACAATTAATCCTTAACTCTGAGATAGTTGGTCTCAAAGCAGTTGCCAATGACAATGGTTTAGGAGGATTTTATTGCATTGAAGCTGAAAAACTATAAACAGAACATTTTTATAATTAAATTATGAATTTTGTAAAAACAACAGCTCTATTAACTTTATTAACGTTGACTGTAATGTTTGCAGCGGCAGCCCTAGGTTATGACTTAGTAACGTCAATATTTTTTGCTTTCCTATTTAATTTTATTATGTATTTTTACTCTGGATCTTTGGCGATTAGATCTACTGGAGCAAAGCCTTTAGCTGACGGCCAGTTTCCTGAGGTTGTTGAAATTATTACTAGGTTGAGTAAAAAAGAAAATATGCCTTTACCTGAACTTTATGTGATTCAATCAGATCAACCGAACGCATTTGCTACTGGTAGAAATCCAAAAAAGGCTAAAGTTGCAGTAACAACAGGGATAATGAGCTTATTGAATCGAGATGAACTCGAGGGAGTATTAGCCCATGAGCTTTCACATATTAAAAATAGAGATATTCTTGTTTCAAGTATTGCAGCAATGCTTGCATCAGCTGTTTCATTTATGTCGAGAATGGCTTTTTGGGGAGGAGGCAATAGAGATAGAAACATGCATCCAGCCTTTGCGCTAATTGCATTTATTGCTGCACCTATTGCATCACTCATTATAAGAATGGCAATTTCTAGGACAAGGGAATTCGGTGCTGATGCAACTGGTGCTGAAATATCAGGAAATCCATTAGCTTTAGCTTCAGCATTAGAAAAAATTGATAGATATTCTAAAGTGCCAATGAATGTTAATCCTGCTGTTAGTCAATTATTTATTTCTGACCCACTGAAGTCATTTGCTGGAAGAGGAATGGGAAGATTATTCTCTACCCATCCACCAACTAGTGAACGAGTTGCAAGATTGCGTAGGAGGCAAAGTGGTATTCGGTATTAGTAACACACCGTCAATTCAACCTGAACAGGTGGAAGATTATATTGAAAATGGACATCAGCTTATTGATGTGAGAGAAGATGATGAGTGGCAAGCCGGCCACCACTTAAATGCAAATCATATAAAAATGGGGGAAATCCCATCAAATTTGGATAAGTTTGATAAAGAACAAAAATACATAATCGTATGTAGATCAGGTGGTAGATCTGCAAAAGTTACTGATTTTTTAGTTGAGAATGAAATTGATGCTTTAAATTTAACTGGTGGAATGAAAAAGTTTAGTCAAGTATCAACAAATGTAAAAGATTCATTGGGTAATACAGGTCAAATCATATAAACTGTCTTTGTGATAATTTGTATTGGTAATGCATTAGTTGATGCCTTAGAACAGATCGATGACGAAGTTGTTGATAAGCTCGATTTAAATAAAGCAAGAATGACTTTAGTAGATAAAGATAGGTCTTCATATCTACTGTCACAAATGAGCCAACCTTCTTTTGAAGCAGGAGGGTCAGCGGCCAATACTGCTTATTGGATAAGCAAATTAGGTGGGAGTGCTGGATTCATTGGTAGAGTTTCTAATGATAATCTTGGTACAATTTTCAAAGAAAGTTTACAAAAGTCAGGCTTACAAGACTTAACCATCACAGAAGATGATGAGGTCCAAACAGGATTGTGCGCTATTTTTATTACTCCAGATGGTGAACGAACAATGAATACATATCTTGGTGCTGGCGAGTTTCTTTCCCCATCTGACATTAATGTAGATGATATTGGAAAAGCTCAGATTCTTTATATGGAAGGCTACCTATGGGATAAGCCAGATGGCAAAGATGCGTTTGTCTATGCGTCAGAAATAAACAAAAAATCTGGTGGAAAAAATGCAATTACGTTATCAGATGTTTTTTGTGTTGAAGCTCATAGAGATAGCTTTAAGGAATTGATAAAAAATAACATTGATTATGTTTTTTGTAATGAAGATGAACTCAATTCACTAACAATGCTTGATGATACATCTCAATCTTTTGAGTATTTTTTGAATCAATTTCCGAATGTAGAAGTTTTAGTATGCACCCTTGGATCTGAGGGTTCTTTGGTGTTAACACAAGAATCACAGATTCACATAGAAGCAGCTCCTGCTGATGTTATAGATAAAACAGGTGCTGGCGATTTTTTTGCAGCAGGTTTTTTATATGGCATTCAAAAGGGTTTAAGCCCAGAAGAATCTGCCGAAATTGGGAATAAGAGTGCAGCACATGTTATTAGTGAAATTGGAGTTAGGCCAAGTAAAAATTTCTAAGGCTTAATCCATTCGATTAAATTTATATATTCTCTTTCTTTTTCATTCACAGAATAAGACAACTTAATGGGATCAAATTTTTTATTTTTAGAAAATACTATGAATTGATTTTCTGAATCTAGTGCAAGAATTTTCTCACTGTCATATGACCAAATCAAACTATTGAAATAGTAGCTTGAAGGAGCTTCAGATTTGAATACTTCCACGGTGTCTGAACCTTTTTGAAAATATATATAAACACTTCTATCCGTATTTTCTACTGTTCTCCATGAGTCTATTAATACTTCACCGTATTCATTCAGATTTTGATTTCTTATAGCTATATTTTCTAACTCATACTCTTTGAGGATTTCTTTATTTTCGGGATTTATTTCTAATGCATATTCACTGCTACTAGAATCATTCCAATATCTTACGACTAAGTTTCCTTCGTTATTTACTGTGGTGTCATAAAAGTAAAAATTGGTGGAATAAGCTAGTAGGTCGCTACTGCATAAAACTTCTCTCTCTATTATGTCGCTTGAATTTATTTCGATCTCAAATATACAATCATCAAGCAAATCTGGTGCAGGAGGAATAATATTTGAACTTATTATTGAACTCTGATAGTAAATTTTTCCATCAATTTCTTCGCTAATACTATTTGAGTACTCTGGTAATGGTACAACTCCAAATATTCCCACAACAACGATCGTAAAAACAAATATAATTACAGAAATTATTAGAGTATTTTTTTTACTCACTTTTATTAAATCCTATGTTTGTTCTAATTGAATTTAAATATAAGCCTAACGAAACAAGCACCCCTCCTATTAAAAATAAAATTAATGGTGGCCAAATATTGTCAGGAAGGATTGCTGATATAAGCCTTGGCAAGTTTATAAGTAAAGAAAAACTTCCAACAAGAAAAACAGGTTGTTCTGAGATTTGAATGCTTATCCAAATAATGAAAGTAGAAGCTATTACGAGTATTGCTATATTTATAATTTGATTAGATCTGAGTAAATCTTGAACAAAAATAGCTAGACCAATTAAAAATACTCCAGATGCAATTAAATTACCTAACCAATAAGGCTGAAGCATATCTGAGTTTGTTACCAAACCCCATACAATCGAAAGCGATATTAAAAATAATCCAAAAGCCCAAATTTCTAAATTTGGAAATAATAAGTTTCCTAATGAACCAAATACAAAAGCAGTATTTAAAAACAAAGCTCCGTGTTGCAATATAAATTTAGTTTTGAAATATAAAAATGTTGTATAAATCATCGCAGTAAGAGAGATAATTAAAAATAAAATTTCTTCACTCAAATCAGTTATATTTAGAGAATTTGTGATGTTGAAAGTAAAAATTAAAAAAGCAACAAAACTTACTAAGGAACCAAAATAAAGTACAGAAGAGACCCTCTCTGTTGAGTTAAAAATAAAGATTTTATTATCCTTGCTTTTTTCACTGTAGGATCCAGCAAAATTAAGAAATATTGTAACGATTCCTAAAAATAATAACTGTGCCCAGTACGCAAGATTATCCCAAATTAATGGAAGAGTTCCTAGGAGTCCCGAAAGCACAAATAGGCCTCCAATTAAAGTTATTGTTTTTGCAATTCTAGATTTATATGTTGAATTATTTTGATCATTCTTTTCAAATTCAAGTATGTTGTCATAAGTTTCTTGATTAATTAAATTATTTTCAAGCCACAAAGATAACTGTTCTCGAATATTTTTATTCACAATATTTACAATAAACTATTGAAAATTAAACTTACTAATATTTTTATTTACTCTAGAATTTATAAAGACTAAGTAAGCCGAGATGCCCGAGCGGCCAAAGGGAGCAGACTGTAAATCTGCCGGTTATGCCTTCGTAGGTTCGAATCCTACTCTCGGCACTATTGCCCTCTTAGCTCAGTTGGTAGAGCACTTCCATGGTAAGGAAGAGGTCTCCGGTTCAAGCCCGGAAGAGGGCTCAAAACTGGAATAGTTTTGGCGGCGTAGCTCAGTTGGTAAGAGCGCACGACTCATAATCGTGAGGTCGGCAGTTCAAGTCTGCCCGCCGCTACTAGTTAAAAAAGGAGAAAAAGATGGCTTCGGATAAGAGACCACCTTTAACGATGGTTTGCACAGAATGCAAAGCTCAAAACTATGTAACTACAAAGAACAAGACTAATGTTCCAGATAGAATGGAATTTAATAAATATTGTCCTAAATGTAGATCTCATAAGTTACATAGAGAAAAAAGATAGCATTTTCTATTATTAATAATTATCCTTAAATCTGAATGAGTAATGTATCTAAATTGAATGATTACAGTAAAGAAATATCTAATTCTGAGTTAGTAAAAAAATCACAGCTTGGGGATAGATCAGCTTTTGAGCAACTTGTATTAAGACACCAAGAACTTGTATTTTCTTTAGCCTATAAATTAACTGGAAATAGAGAAATGGCGAATGATGTAGCACAAGAAGCTTTTATCAGGGCCTGGAAGGCAATAGAAAAGTTTAGAGGGGACTCTACATTTAGTACCTGGATTTACAGAATTACTGTTAATACTGCTTGGACATTAAGAAAAAAAGCAAAAAAGCATAACACATTAAATATTGATGATACATATGAGCCTATTGTTATAGATGAAAAAAAAGATCCAGAAATGGTAGCAATTAATTCAGATTTATCATCAGTACTTTCTAAGGCATTAAATAATTTACCCGTAGAACAGAGAATTATTGTTGAGTTAAAAAATATAGAAGGTCGATCTCACAAAGAAATTGCAGATTATTTGGACATTAGTGTTACTGCTGCAAAGGTTCGTCTTCACAGAGCACATCAAAAACTGCGTCAAATACTAGAGGATGTTGAAAGATGAGAAATTTGATAGAAAACCTTAAAACGAAGCTTGTATGTAGAAGAACTAGAACAAAAATGTTGTCTTCTTATTTAAGTAGTGATTATTTTGGGTTTAATGAAAATACTCATGCTTCTTCATGTATCAAGTGTCAGGTTTCAGGAAAAAGATACAAAGCTTTTAAAGATGAATTTGAAAAAGAAGTCAATCAAGAGGTAGAAGTACCCGAAGATTTTGCCTCAAAAGTTATGTCTTCTTTGGATAAAAAAGTAAAAACTACTACAAGTAAGAGCACAAAAATAATATTATTGACATTGCTCGGAATATTATCAATTGTATTTTTAATATTTGGGTACAAACGCTCGTCTAGCAAATTAGAGGAAGAGCTTTAACTAAGGGGTGTAGCTCTAATTGGCAGAGCGACGGTCTCCAAAACCGTAGGTTGTGAGTTCGAGTCTCACCGCCCCTGCAGAGGTAGATTATGAATGATATGAATAGAGAAATGAGAAGGATGAACGAGCGTGAAGAGCGCTTGGCAAAAAAAGCTGATAGAAATGTCGGAAGATATCAAACTGGTGAAAAACCTTCAAGATTTAAAAGAATTGCAAACTATCTTGGTGAAGTAAGAACTGAATTAAAAAGAGTCAATTGGCCAACTAGTTCAACTTTGTATGCATTTACTGTTGTAACAATTGTTACTATTGGGTTTTTTACTTTTTTTATTTTTGGAATGGACTTTAGTTTTAAAAATACTTTGATTAACCTATTATCTTTCGGAGAATAAATGACAGAAGATTTAATAACCAAAGAAGATGCTTTAGAAAACAATTCTGAAGAAATTACCGAAGAAGAGGTTGAGGAAGTAGTTGCACCTTCACATCCTTACGATTTGCCTGGTGAATGGTTCGTTTTAAATGCGCAATCAGGTCATGAAAAAAAAGTAAAAACAAATATTTTAACAAGAATTAAGAACCTCCATTTAGATGATAGAGTCTATGACGTAGTAATACCTACGGATGAAGTAGTTGAAATTCGTAATGGTAAAAAAGTTAATTTAGAAAAGAAAACTTTCCCAGGTTATGTGCTTGTAAGGATGGACTTAGATGAGACCACCTGGTATGAAATAAGAAATACCCCATCAATTATTGGCTTTGTTGGATCTGGTAAAAGACCTATTCCATTGTCTAGAAGAGAAGTTGAAAGAATATTAGGTTCAAACGAAGAGGCGGAAGTTAAGAAAGAATCTCCTAAATTTAAACCTGACTTTGAAGTCGGAGAAACTGTTAGAGTTACTACCGGACCATTTGCAGACTTTAATGGAATTATTGAAGAAATTAATTTAGATCAATCAAAAGTCACAGTTTTAGTTAATATATTTGGACGAGAAACTCCTGTAGAGCTTGGCTTTACAGATATAGTAAAGAATTAGGAAAAGGATTATGGCTAAACCAGTAAAAGCATTATTGAAGTTACAAATACCTGGAGGCGGCGCAACACCAGCTCCACCTGTTGGTTCCGCTCTTGGACAATATGGGGTTAATATCATGGATTTTGTCCAAGCTTTCAATAATGATACCGCAAGCAGACAGGGCGAAACTGTACCAGTTGAGATCACTATCTATGAAGATAACTCATTTACTTTTGTTACAAAAACAGCTCCAGCTTCTTATTTAATTAAGAAAGCTATTGGGTTGGATTCAGGCTCAGCTGAGCCACATAAAGTAAAAGTAGCATCAATTACTAGAGATCAGCTCAAGTCTATAGCAGAAGCAAAAATGGAAGATTTGAACGCAAATGACATCGATGCAGCTATAAATATTATTGCAGGCACTGCTCGTTCTATGGGGGTTACTGTAGACAAGTAACAATTAAATTTTGGGAGATAAATTCGTTAGTACCAAAGGAGAAAAATGAAAAAATATAGTAAAAAACACACACAGTCTCAATCAGTAATTCCTACAGATGAGATATCTAAAGAAGAAGCAATAAAGCTTTGTAAAGAAATTGCTACAGCAAAATTTGATGAATCTATTGATGTTGCCTTCTCACTTGGAATAGACCCAAAAAATGCAGAAGAAAATATTCGAACAACCGTTTCTCTTCCAAACGGTACTGGTAAAGAAGTTAAAATCGCTGTTTTCGCTGGTGGAGAAGCTTTGTCTGAAGCAGAAAAAGCAGGAGCAGATATTGTAGGTGGAAAAGAGTTGGCGACAAAAGTTTCATCTGAGCAAAAATTAGATGTAGACATCGTAATCTCAACTCCTGAAATGATGGCTGAGGTTGGTCAGTTAGGAAAAATACTAGGTCCTAAAGGGCTTATGCCTAATCCAAAAACCGGTACAGTCACTCCAAATGTGGCAAAAGCAGTTGAAGATTTTAAAAAAGGAAAAGTTGAAATGAAAAATGACAAAAATGGTAATGTTCACATTTCAATTGGAAAAGCATCTTTTGAGGATGGTCAACTATTAGAAAACTTTAATGAAGTTATTGCTGAGGTAAATAAAGCTAAGCCAGCTTCCTCAAAAGGTGAGTATATTAAAAACGTACATATTTCATCAACAATGAGCCCATCTATTAAAGTTGACGTAAATATTTAAAATTTTATTGTATTTAATTTGAATATCAGTTTATATTTAAGTTTGACAATTTAAACCAAAGACCGTTAGTAAGAAAGTAAACCTAACGCAGGTAATCTGACTGGTCCTTGGTATGCAAGGATTTTTTTATGGTAAGAAAAGATAAAGTACAAGCTGTTGCAGATCTTGAAAACTTGTTCGAGTCTGCGAATGCATTAGTGCTTGCTGAATACAGAGGTTTGTCTGTAACTCAGCAAACTCAATTAAGAAGAAAGCTTAGAGATGCAGGAGCTTCTTTCAATGTAGTAAAAATGACACTCGCCAAAAGAGCTGCAGAAAATGTTGGTCTCAAAGATTTGGATGAATATTTTTCTGGTCCAACAGGAATTACAGTAATTGAGTCAGATCCTGTAGAAGCTGCAAAAGTTTTAAAAGAGTTTTCAAAAGAAAATGAAGCATTTGTTGTTAAAGGTGGAATTCTTAATTCAGAACCTTTAACTGTAGATCAAATCAATGTTCTTGCAAACATAGAACCACGAGATGTTCTGTTAGCAAAAATTGCAGGCGGCTTTAATGCCCCATTAACAAAACTAGCTGCTGGAGCTAAAGCTGTACTTAACAAAGCTGGGTATGCTTTTTCTGCTCTTGCAGAACAAAAAGAATCAAACGGTGAGGTTTCTGAAGTATCAAGTGATAAAAATGAAGATACTTCTGAAGAAGTTAAAAAAGAGGAGGAATAACTAATGGCTAAAATGACTACTGATGAGTTGCTAGGCGTCTTTGAGGAGATGACTGTACTCGAGTTAAAAGAATTTTTGGATGCATTTGAAGAGAAATTCGATGTCACTGCTGCAGCACCTGTAGCTGTTGCTGCTGCACCAGCTGCTGGAGGAGATGATGCAGGGGCAGGCGCAGAGAAGGATTCTTTTGATGTAGTACTTGCAGATGCAGGAGCACAAAAAATTCAAGTTATTAAAGAAGTAAGAGGTTTAACTAATCTTGGCTTAAAAGAAGCTAAAGAATTGGTCGACGGTGCACCATCAGACATATTAACTGGTGCTTCTAAAGAAGATGCTGACAAAGCAAAAGAAGCTTTAGAGGGCGCTGGCGCAACTGTAGAATTAAAATAATTTTATAATTATTTGTTTACTTAAATAGATAAGACTAATATACTCTACCTTTCGGGTAGCTGTTATTTAATTTTTTGAGGAGGCTCGTTGTCCGCTGTTCAGAATTCTAGACTTTCATTTGCAAAAATTCCTAAAGTTCTAGACATTCCAGATTTATTAATTATACAAAAAGATTCTTTCAAATGGTTTATGGAAGAAGGCTTAAATGATATTCTTACTGAAATTTCTCCAATTGAAGATTTTTCAGGACGTTTTTCTTTAGAATTTTTAAATCATTATTTTGAAGAACCACTCAAATCTCTTGAAGATTGCAAAATTACAGACTCCACATATTCACAGCCATTATATGTAACTGCGCAATTTCTAGATAGAGAGACTGGACAAATAAAACAACAAACAGTTTTCTTAGGTGATTTTCCAATTATGACAGATACTGGAACTTTCATAATCAATGGTACAGAAAGAGTTATAGTAAGCCAGCTAGTACGTTCACCAGGTGTGTATTTTTCTCAAGAAATCGATAAAACTTCTGATAAAGAAGTATTTATTGGAAAAATGATACCAGGCAGAGGTGCATGGTTAGAGTTCGATACTGACAAAAGAGATACACTAGGTGTTCGAGTTGACAGAAAAAGAAGACAGCATATTACAAGCTTCTTAATGGCACTTGATATCATTGAGTCAAAAGAAGAAGCCATTGAACTACTAGGAGATTATCCATCAGTTCACAATACAATTGAAAGAGATCCTGATACTTCCAGAGAAGCAGCATTAATAGATCTTTACAGAAAATTAAGACCAGGTGAGCCAGCAACTGTTGAGTCCGCTAGAAATCTTGTTAAGCAAATGTTTTACACTCCTAAACGATATGATTTAACAAAAGTTGGTAGATATAAAGTCGAACAAAAACTTGGTCGTCAATATGGCGAAAAAGATGCTGAAAATTATACAACTGAAGATGACGGAATGCTCAGAATTGAAGACATGATTGACTCCATCAAATATGTTATTGCATTACATGCAGGAGAAGAATCGTTTGTAAATAATAAAGGAAAAGAACTTTCCGTAAAGCTTGATGATATTGATCATTTTGGAAATAGAAGAATAAGGACTGTTGGGGAATTAGTTCAAAATCAAGTAAGAGTTGGATTAAGCAGGTTAGAAAGAGTTGTTAGGGAAAGAATGACCACACAAGAACCTGAAGCTATAACACCACAATCCCTAATTAACATAAGACCAATCCAGGCATCTTTGAAAGAATTTTTTGGAACAAGCCAATTAAGCCAGTTTATGGATCAACCTAATCCTATTGCTGGTTTGACACATAGAAGAAGATTATCTGCTTTGGGACCAGGCGGTCTTTCAAGAGAAAGAGCTGGTTTCGAAGTCAGAGATGTTCACCCTTCGCATTACGGCAGAATGTGCCCAATCGAAACACCTGAAGGTCCAAATATTGGGCTAATTGGTACATTAGCAACATACGGAAGAGTGAATGCTTTTGGTTTTATTGAAACACCATATTGGAAAGTTGAAGATGGTGTAGTTAAAACAACCAAGGCAGTTTATCTTACTGCTGCACAAGAAGATGAGTTTACTATTGCACAAGCAAATGCACCTTTAAATGAAAATGGAACTTTTCAAAATAAAAGAGTCCTAGCACGTCTAAATGGTGGCGAAGTTTCTTTTGTTTCAGATAAAGAAATTGATTATATGGATGTAAGTCCTAAGCAAATCTGTTCTGTAACCACTGCATTGATTCCTTTCTTAGAACATGACGATGCAAACAGAGCATTAATGGGCTCTAACATGCAGAGGCAGGCCGTACCTCTAGTGAAAACAGAAGCCCCTTATGTTGGTACAGGTATGGAGGAAAATGTAGCAAGGGACTCTGGTGAAGCTTTAATTTCTAATGTTTCTGGAACTGTTGAAGAAGTATCAGGTGATGAAGTTGTTGTTAAAGAAGAGGGAACCAATAAAAAACATAGATATGAAGTACTTAAGTTTAAAAGATCAAATCAAGCAACAAGTTGGAATCAAAAACCTCTTGTTAGGGTAGGAACAAAAGTTAAGCCAGGAGATGTTTTGGCGGATGGTCCTAGTACCCAAGGTGGAGAGCTTGCTTTAGGTAAAAACTTATTAGTTGGGTATATGCCATGGGACGGTTACAACTTTGAGGATTCGATTGTAATTTCAGAAAGATTAGTAAAAGAGGATGTATTAACATCTGTCCATATTGCTGAGCATGAAATTGAGGCAAGAGATACCAAGCTCGGAGAAGAAGAAATTACAAGAGATATTCCTAATGTTGCTGAAGAAGTTTTAATGGATCTTGATGAAATGGGCATTGTAAGAATTGGTGCAGAAGTTTCACCTGGTGATTACTTGGTGGGTAAAGTTACACCAAAAGGTGAAACAGAACTTACTCCTGAAGAAAGATTATTAAGAGCTATTTTCGGTGAAAAAGCTCGAGAAGTTAGAGATACATCTTTAAGAGTTCCTCATGGTGAAAGAGGAAAAGTTATTGATGTCCAAATTTTAAAGAGAGATGAAGGTGCTGATTTACCTCCAGGAGTCAATCAAAAAGTAAGAGTATATGTAGCAATTCAAAGAAAAATTCAAGTTGGCGATAAGCTTTCTGGTAGACACGGTAATAAAGGTGTAATTTCGAAAATTCTTCCAATAGAAGACATGCCGTATATGGAAGATGGTACTCCGTTAGATATTATGCTATCACCGTTAGGTGTCCCAAGCCGAATGAACCTAGGTCAAATCCTAGAAACTCATTTAGGTTGGGCAGCTAATCAAGGTTGGAGTGAGTACAAGGGCTCTACCAAAGCTTCAAAAGGTGCAAACCCTAACACACTTGTTTCTACTCCAGTTTTTGACGGTGCTGATGAAGATGAGATTCATGAAATTCTACGAAATGTAAATCCTAATCGTGATGGTCAACAAATGATAGATGAAGATGGAAAAACAAAGCTTTATGATGGCCGAACAGGTGAGGCTTTTGATTCAAAAATAACCGTTGGATATGCTTATATATTAAAACTCATCCACTTGGTTGATGAAAAAATTCACGCAAGATCGACTGGTCCTTATTCAATGATTACTCAACAGCCATTAGGTGGTAAAGCTCAATTTGGTGGTCAGAGATTTGGAGAGATGGAAGTATGGGCTCTTGAGGCTTACGGTGCAAGTTATGCTTTACAAGAATTGTTAACTATAAAGTCCGATGATACAGTCGGAAGAGTAAAAGTTTATGAATCTATTGTTAAAGGCGATAATATTCCAGAACCAGGTATTCCTGAATCATTCAAAGTACTACTTAAGGAAATGCAAAGTTTGTGTCTCAATGTCGAAATTTTGTCCGCTGGTGAAGAAATCTCTATGAAAGAAATTAGTGATGAGTATGTTAAAACAGCAGAAACATTAGGTATTGATATGACTAGACCAGAACAAGACGAGGCAGAGGTTTAAAAATGGAAAAAATATTTGATGAATTAAGTATAAGTCTTGCTACTTCAGACCAAATGAGAAGCTGGTCTTTTGGAGAAGTGAAAAAACCTGAAACTATTAATTATCGAACTTTAAAACCAGAAAAAGATGGACTATTTGATGAAAGAATTTTTGGTCCTACTAAAGATTGGGAATGTTCATGCGGTAGATATAAAAGAATTAGGTATCGAGGAATTGTTTGTGAAAGATGTGGAGTAGAGGTTACAAGACGTGAAGTTCGAAGAGAAAGAATGGGGCATATTGAATTAGCAGCTCCTGTAACTCATATTTGGTATTTCAAAGGTGTGCCAAGCAGGCTAGGTTATTTTCTTGATATGTCACCTAAAGAGCTTGAAAAAGTAATTTATTTTGCTGCTTACTTAGTTGTTTCAATTGATGATAAAAAAAGAACAAAAGATCTTGCAGAGCTCGAAGAAGCAGTTGTTGCTGAGGTAGAAATTGTCAATGAAGATTTTGAAGATTGGGAAAAGAAACGTATTAAGCAAATGGATACAGAGATTAAGGCTATGGAAAATGCCAAAATCCCAGAACCAGAAATTCAAATTAGAAAAAAAGAAGTTGAAAAAGAAATTAAACAAAAAAAAGCTAAGTCTGATGCTGAAATCAAAGTAATTGAAGAAGCTTTCTCAACACTAAAAACATTAAAACCAAAAACTTTAATTGAAAATGATGTTTTATGGCGTGAAATGATTGATAAATATGATGAATATTTCACAGGTGGCATGGGAGCAGAAGCTGTTAGAGAATTAGTTCAGTTAGTCGATCTCAAAGCTGAAATGGAAAAACTTGAAACTGACTTAGATTCAAAGTCTGCTCAAAGAAGACAAAGAGCCATACAAAGAATGAAGGTCATTAAACCGTTTGCTGATGGAAAAAATCCACCTGAAGCAATGATTCTTGAAGTTATTCCAGTTATTCCACCAGAGCTAAGACCAATGGTTCAACTAGATGGTGGCAGGTTTGCAACATCCGATTTAAACGATCTTTATAGAAGACTAATCAATAGAAATAATAGATTGAAAAAGCTCATTGAATTAGGTGCTCCTGAAATAATTATTAGTAATGAGAAAAGAATGCTTCAAGAATCTGTTGATGCTTTATTTGATAATGGTAGAAGAGGAAGAGCAGTTGCAGGTGCAGGTGGTCGTGGCCTTAAATCTTTATCTGATATGCTTAAAGGAAAACAAGGAAGATTTAGACAAAACCTTCTTGGTAAAAGAGTAGATTATTCTGCTAGATCAGTTATTGTTGTTGGTCCTCATCTAGAACTACAACAATGTGGTCTTCCTAAAATGATGGCATTAGAGCTTTTTAAACCTTTTGTAATGAAAAGGTTAGTTGAGCTTGGTTTGGCTCAAAACATAAAATCAGCAAAGCGTATGGTTGAGAGATCTAGAGCTCAAGTTTGGGATGTGTTAGCAGAAGTAATTGAAGAGCATCCAGTTTTATTAAATAGAGCACCTACTTTACACAGGTTAGGAATTCAAGCTTTTGAACCTATATTAGTTGAAGGTAAAGCAATTCAAGTTCATCCATTAGTTTGTGAAGCTTTTAATGCTGACTTTGACGGTGATCAGATGGCAGTACACGTGCCACTCTCTGCAGAAGCGCAAGCAGAAGCAAGAGTCTTAATGCTTTCAACAAACAATGTATTATCTCCTGCGTCTGGTAACCCAATTGTTTCACCTAGCCAAGATATGGTGATTGGATTGTACTACTTAACTGAATGTTATGAATCTTTAGAAAGTTCAGACCATAATTTTGTAGATTTTAATGAAGCACAAATTGCTTATGAAAACGGACATATTGGTCTACAAACCCCAATTAATGTTCGTGTAGGTGATCTTGCTGGTGATCCCGAGATACATTCTGAATTAATTGGAAGATTCTCAGAACTATTGACAGCTGAACCTGTTAATGGGGAGAAGTTGTTTACAACAACTTTAGGAAGACTACATTTTAATTCGATTTTACCTTCAAACTTTCCATATATTCAAGCTTCAATCAGAAAGAATGAAATGAGAAAAATTATTTCTGAAGCAATTGAAAGGTATAACAAAGCTGAATTAAGAATTTTCTTAGATGCAATGAAGAGCAAAGGTTTTACATTTGGTGCTAAAGCTGGACTAACAGTATCAATGAATGATGTAAAAACTCCTCCATCTAAAGCGCAAATTCTTCAAAAGCATGAAGCTGAAGCTGAAAAAGTAATGAAGCAATTTAAAGATGATGTAATTACTGAGACTGAAAGAAAACAAAGAATCATTGAAATTTGGAATGAAGCTACTGAGGAAGTTCAAGATGCTATGAAGCTTGAGCTAGAAGCAGAAAGATTTAATCCTGTTGATATGATGGTTAAATCTGGTGCTAGAGGCAACATGATGCAAGTGAGACAATTAGCTGGTATGAGAGGTCTTGTAGCAAATCCAAAAGGTGACATTATTGAAAGTCCTATAAAAAGTAACTTCAGAGAGGGAATGTCAGTTCTAGAGTATTTCATATCTACCCACGGTGCTAGAAAGGGTCTTGCTGATACAGCGTTAAGAACTGCTGACTCAGGATATCTAACAAGAAGACTTGTTGATGTTGCTGCAGGAATTGTTGTAAAAGACATTGGCGATGACAATATTGACTGGAGAGGTACCAACAAAAAAGTCATGGTTAATGGCAAGATAAGTAGGTATTTATTCTCAACTTTATATGGACGTGTTCTATCTGAAGACGTTAAAGTAGATAAAAAAGTTGTTGAGCTTGAAAATGGCAAAAAGTTGTCTAAAGGTACATATATTGATGCTGAAGTCTTGGATGCTATTGGAAAATCTGGTGTTGAAGATGTTAATGTACTTACACCATTCAACTCTCTTGATCCAGAATCAATGGATCCTTTATGTTATGGATTTAGTTTGGCAACCGGTAAACCAGTTGAAGTTGGTGAAGCTGTAGGTATCATATCCGCTCAATCAATTGGTGAGCCTGGAACTCAGCTTACTATGAGAACTTTCCATACTGGTGGAGTTGTTGGTTTAGATATTACATCTGGTCTACCAAGAATTGTTGAGCTATTTGAAGCTAGAACACCTAAAGGTAAATCTGTACTGTCTCCAATTAACGGAAAAATTAAGTCTATAGAAGCAACACCTGAAGGAAATAGACAGGTATTGATTGCAAATGAAAAAGAGGAAGTTGAATTATTGGTTCTTAGAAGACAGACTTTAATTTCAAATCAAGGTGACACAGTAGAAGCTGGACAAGCTTTAACAACTGGTCCAAAAGATCCTAAAGAAGTTTTACAAATTAATGGAGTAAGAACTTGTCAAGAATATTTGGTTGACGAGGTCCAAAAGACCTATAGAGACCAAGGAGTTGAAGTTCATGACAAGCATGTTGAAATGATTGTTCGACAGATGATAAGAAGAGTTAGAATTGTAAAATCTAATGACTCTGATTATCTACCTAACGAGTTAGTTGATTCAACACAATTTAGAAAAGCCAATCAAGAATTGGTGAAAGATGGAAAGACACCAGCTGAAGGTAGACCTGAGCTTATGGGTATCACAAAAGCTAGCCTTGCAACAGACTCATGGTTATCAGCTGCTTCATTCCAGGAAACTACAAGAGTGCTCACAGAAGCAGCCATGAAGAGAAGCAATGATTCTCTAAGTGGATTAAAAGAGAACGTAATTATTGGAACATTAATTCCTGCAGGTACAGGGTCTAATGCTTACCAACAATTAGCACCATCTTTACCTGACGCTCCTGAGGTTTCTGATTTAGGATTCATGGCGGAATCTTCTGATGCTACTGAAGATGATTCTCTCCCAAATCCTGCTCAATGGCTAGCTATGTTAGGTGAAGAAAATAAAGAGGAGGATGAATAAAAAACTTATAAATAATAGGTTGTTGTAAGTTTAAATTCGTCATATACTTCATTTTCGGTAAGCCAAATTAGTAATTTTAGATTGGATTAAGTATGCCTACTACACAACAGTTGGTAAGAAAAGGAAGAAAGTCTAAAGTGTCTAAAGAAAAGACACCTGGACTTAAGGGTTCACCTCAAAGAAGAGGTGTTTGTACACGTGTATATACTGTTACACCTAAAAAACCAAACTCTGCATTAAGAAAAGTTTGCAGAGTGAGATTATCAACTGGCACTGAAGTTACAGCTTATATTCCTGGTGAAGGTCATAATTTACAAGAGCACTCAATCGTTCTTGTAAGAGGTGGAAGAGTTAAGGATTTACCTGGTGTTAGATATAAAGTTATTAGAGGTGCGTTAGATACAGCTGGTGTGGCGGATAGAAAACAAGCTAGGTCAAGGTACGGAAGCAAAAAGGGTTAAACAATGAGAAGAGGACCATCAGTAAAAAGAAAACCAGAACCCGATCCAATTTTCAATAGTGTTCTCGTTTCTCAAATCATCAATCAAGTTTTATTAGACGGAAAAAAAGATATAGCAAGCAATATTGTTTATTCAGCTTTAAATTTAGTGGAAAAGCAAACAGGTTCCGATCCTCTCTCAACACTAAAAGATGCATTTGAAAATGTAAGACCACAAATTGAAACAAAATCTAGAAGAGTTGGTGGAACAAATTATCAAGTACCAATGGAAGTACCTCAAAGAAGAAGTACAACACTAGCAATTAGATGGATGGTTGATGCATCAAGAAAAAGAGGCGAGAAGACAATGTCTGAAAGGCTAGGTAGAGAGATTTTAGATGCAAGTAACAAAACAGGTGCATCAGTTAAGAAAAGAGAAGACGTCCATAAAATGGCGGAGTCAAATAGAGCATTTGCTCATTACAGGTGGTAGTTAAATGTCAAGAGAAGTTGATCTAAAGAATTTAAGAAACATTGGAATTATGGCTCATATTGATGCTGGTAAAACAACATTAACTGAGAGAGTTCTCTATTACACAGGAAAAACTTATAAGATTGGCGAGGTTCATGACGGTGCTGCTGTTATGGATTGGATGGAACAAGAGCAGGAAAGAGGAATCACGATCACTTCAGCTGCTACAACCTGTGAATGGAACAAGCATACAATTAATATTATTGATACACCTGGCCACGTTGACTTCACTGTTGAGGTAGAAAGGTCATTAAGAGTTTTAGATGGTGCCGTTGCTGTTTTTGATGGTGTTGCAGGAGTAGAGCCACAATCAGAAACAGTCTGGAGACAAGCTGACAAATATAATGTTCCAAGAATTTGTTTTGTGAACAAACTTGATAGGACAGGAGCAGATTTTGACTACGACGTTCAATCAATTATTGAAAGACTAGAAGCAAAGCCGGCAGTGCTCCATATACCAATTGGCGCAGAGGCTGATTTCGTTGGTGTTGTTGATTTAGTTACTATGAAAGCCCATGTTTGGTCAAAAGATGACGGATCGGAATGGGAAGTGGGAGACATTCCTGAAGATTTGAAAGAAGAAGCTGAGCTAAAACGTTCTGAGCTTCTAGACGTTGTAGCGGAAGCTGACGATGATGTACTTGAAAAATATTTTTCTGACGAAGAACTAACTGAAGAAGACATAAAGAAAGCAATAAGAAAAGGCACATTAGAAGGTCTTTTTGTTCCAGTTCTAGCTGGAAGTGCTTTTAAAAACAAAGGTGTACAACTGTTACTTGATGCAGTTGTAGACTACCTCCCTTCACCTTTGGATATTGAGTCTGTTAAAGGTTTTAAACCTGGTGATGAAGAGAATGAAATAACTAGAGATCATAGCGATGAAGATCCATTTTCTGCGTTGGCTTTTAAAGTTGTTAGCGACCCTCACGTTGGAAAGCTCACATATTTTAGAGTATATTCAGGAACTTTAAACAAGGGTGACAAAGTTACCAATACAACAACTGGCAAGGAAGAACGATTAGGTCGAATTCTCAGAATGCACTCAAACTCTCGTGAAGATATAGATTTTATTTGTGCCGGTGATATTGTTGCTGGTGTAGGTCTTAAAAACGCAAAGACTGGAGACACACTTTCAGCTTCATCAGATTTAATCCAATTAGAGTCAATGACATTTCCAGAACCTGTTATTTCTGTAGCTATTGAACCTAAGTCAAAAGCAGATGAAGAAAAACTTTCTGAAGGTCTTCAAAAGCTGGCTGAAGAAGATCCTACATTCAGAGTGCAATCCGATGAAGAAACAGGCCAAACAATTATCTCTGGTATGGGTGAATTACATCTTGATATTTTGGTAGATAGGTTAAAAAGAGAATTTAAAGTAGAAGCAAATATTGGTAAACCACAAGTTGCTTACAGAGAAGCACTCAAAACTAAAACTGATGTCGAAGCAAAATACATTAGACAGAGTGGTGGTAGAGGTCAGTATGGTCATGTAATTATGGAATTTGAGCCAATTGAAGATGGGTATGAGTTTGTTGATTTGATTAAAAGCGGAAGAATTCCAAAAGAGTATATTCCTTCTGTAAACGCTGGTGTTGAAGCTGCAATGGAAACAGGTGTTCTTGCTGGCTATCCATTAGTAAATGTTAAAGCTACATTAAAAGATGGTACTTATCACGACGTTGATTCATCTGAAATGGCTTTCAAAATAGCTGGATCAATGGCCTTAAAAGATGGTGCTAAAAAAGCTGGAGTTAAGCTTCTTGAACCAGTAATGAGTGTGGAGGTCGTTACACCTGAAGATTTCATGGGAGAT
This sequence comes from Candidatus Actinomarina sp., assembly GCA_038142145.1. Classification (GTDB taxonomy): domain Bacteria; phylum Actinomycetota; class Acidimicrobiia; order Actinomarinales; family Actinomarinaceae; genus Actinomarina. The sequence goes on from JAYQJM010000005.1 coordinate 154,495, forward strand.
GTTGTCGGAGATCTTTCCTCAAGAAGAGGGAAGATAGCTGAAATGGAGCAAAGAGGATCTGCAAAGGTCGTTAATGCAAAAGTACCGTTATCAGAGATGTTTGGATACGCAACTGACTTGCGTTCAAGAACACAGGGCCGTGCAACATTTACGATGCAGTTTGATAGTTATGAAGACGTACCAGACTCCATAACTAAAGAGATAACAGCAAGTATTCGTGGAGTAGAGGTTGAAGTTTAAATCTTAGGATTTAGATTTTACAAAAAAGGAGAACATAATGTCAAAAGAGAAATTTGACCGTAGTAAGCCTCATGTGAACATTGGTACAATGGGACACATTGACCATGGTAAAACCACATTGACGGCCGCTATTACAAAAGTCTTAGCAGAAGCTGGTGGTGGTGACGCTACTGCTTTTGAAGATATTGATAAAGCACCAGAAGAACGTGAAAGAGGAATCACAATTCAGATCGCTCACGTTGAGTATGAAACAGAGAACAGACACTATGCACACGTAGATATGCCTGGTCACGCTGACTATGTAAAAAATATGATTACAGGTGCAGCACAAGTTGACGGAGCAATCTTAGTAGTTTCTGCAGCTGATGGACCAATGCCTCAAACTAGAGAGCACGTTCTGTTAGCAAGGCAGGTTGGTGTACCTGCGATTGCAGTATTTCTAAACAAAGTAGACCAAGTTGATGACGAAGAGCTACTTGAATTAGTAGAAATGGAAGTAAGAGAGCTTCTTAATGAGTATGATTTCCCAGGTGATGATGTACCTGTAGTTAGAGGATCAGCTCTTGCAGCTCTTGAAGGTAAAGAAGATGGTGTAAATGCTGTTCTTGAGTTAATGAATCAAGTTGATTCATACATCGAAGAACCAACACGTGTTGTTGATAAACCATTCTTAATGCCTGTTGAAGACGTATTTTCTATCACTGGTAGAGGAACTGTTGTAACAGGTAGAATCGAACAAGGTATTGTTAATGTCAACGATGAAGTTGAAATTGTTGGTATTAGAGAAACTTCAAAATCAGTCTGTACTGGAGTTGAGATGTTTAGAAAACTTCTTGATGAAGGTAGAGCAGGTGATAATGTTGGTCTTTTATTACGTGGTGTTGATAAAGAGGACGTCGAAAGAGGTCAAGTTATATCAAAACCTGGATCAATTACACCTCATACAAAATTTGAGGCTGAAGTATATGTCTTGACTAAAGAAGAAGGTGGTAGACATAATCCGTTCTTTAAAGGATATAGACCACAATTCTACTTTAGAACTACAGATGTAACTGGAGAAGTTGAGTTACCAGCAGGAACTGAAATGGTTATGCCTGGTGACAATGTCTCAATTACAGTCGAATTGATTTCACCAATTGCTATGGAAGAAGGCGTTAAATTCGCTATCCGTGAAGGTGGAAGGACTGTAGGAGCAGGACAAGTAACAAAAGTTATTGAGTAATAAAAATTAACCGGGAGTAGAATTTATACTCCCGGTTTTTTTTGAGGAAAAAATGGCAAAACAGCAAATAAGAATAAAGTTAAAAGCTTACGACAACTATGTTGTTGATGAGTCTGCGCGTAAAATTGCTGAAACTGTTATTAAAACTCAAGCAAAAGTAAAAGGACCAGTTCCTTTGCCAACACAAATTCATAGATATTGTGTTATTAGATCACCTCATGTTGATAAAAAATCTCGAGAGCACTTTGAAATGAGAATTCACAAGCGTTTAATTGATATTGTTGAACCCACTCCAAAAACTGTTGATTCATTGATGAGGCTAGATCTTCCAGCAGGAGTAGAAGTGGAAATTAAATTATGAACACTTTGATTGCTAAAAAAGTAGGGATGACTCAAATTTTTGATGAAAATGCCAAAGCTATGGGTGTAACTGTACTAGATGTATCTGATTGCAGAGTTGTTCAAGTTAAGAATCAAAAAGTTGATGGCTACAACGCAGTACAACTTACAATTGGTACAACAAAGAAACCCAACAATCCTTTAAAGAATCATTTCGAGAAACACAATACAGAACCAGGTGAGATTATTTTTGAAGTTGAAGTTCATGAAGACACTGAACTAAAACCTGGAGAGAAAATTAATGTAAATGACATTTTTGAAGTAGGTCAAAAAGTTGACATTTCTGGAATCTCCAAAGGTAAAGGTTTTGCTGGTGTGATGAAAAGGCACAATTTTGCAGGTCAGAAAGCTAGCCATGGTGTACATAAGGTACATAGAGCTGGTGGTTCTATTGGTAATGCTTCATTTCCAGGACATGTATTTAAAGGACAAAAAATGGCTGGAAGAATGGGTAATCAAAAAACAACCATCCAATCAGTCACAATCGTTGGTCTTAACGAAGAAAAAAATTACATTTTGGTTAATGGTTCAGTGCCTGGTAATAAGGGTAATGTTGTTAAAGTTCAAAAAGCTGTGAAGGTGAAACAATGACTGTATCTCTTGGCACTATAAAAATTAATGAAAACAAAGTATCTAAAAAAGAATACGATTTTCCTACATTTGATGAAATAAATATAGGACTGCTTCATCAAGTTGTTAAAGGAAACAGGACAAATTTCAGAAACAATACTGCATCTGTCAAAACAAGAGCACAAGTATCTGGTACAGGTGCAAAGCCATTTGCTCAAAAGGGTACAGGTAGAGCAAGACAAGGTTCTTTAAGATCTCCTCAGTTTATTGGTGGTGGTATTGCTCATGGTCCAGGAGGAAGAGTATATAAAGACAGAACCCCAAAAAAAATGAAGAAAAAAGCTTTAAACATGGCAGTTTCACAAAGAGTTTCTGAAGAATCAGTGTTTGTTATTGATGGCACAAATATGGAGACACCTTCTACTAAAGAAGCTTTGAATTCTTTAAATCAATTAGGTATTAGCAATACTTTTACTTTTGTTTACGCAGCTGGTGATGAAAATTTAATCAAATCATTAAGAAATATTGAAAAAGCAAGAATTGTGTCTTCTAATAAGTTGGCAGCTATTGATGTTATCTCAACAGACTTTACTGTTTTTTCAATCGCATCTGCAGAACAATTTGCTGGGGAAAAAGAATGAAGTTTTTAGAAGACGTTTTATTAGCTCCAGTAATTTCTGAAAAATCATACGATAGAATTTCAGAATCTAACTCCTATACATTTTTTGTACATCCAAAAACTAATAAATTAGAGATTAAAAAAGCTGTAGAGCAAATGTTTGATGTATCTGTATTAAGAGTTAACACAATGTACAGAAAAGGTAAAAAGAAAAGATTTGGATACGTCTATGGCCAACAAAGTGATAAAAAGATTGCAATTGTGACTCTTCCTGAGGGTCAGACTATTGAGGCATTTGGGGTTTAGTATGGGTTCAAAAAAAATTAGACCAGTAACACCAGGCATGAGAGGTCAAGTAGCAACTGACTTTAAAGATATAACCAAAAAGAAACCAGAAAAGTCATTGTTGCAATCCAAAAAATCTTCAGGTGGAAGAAACAACAAAGGAAGAATAACTTCACGTCACAGAGGTGGAGGGCACAAGCAAAAATATAGAATTATAGATTTTAAAAGAATTAAAGATGGGATTCCAGCTAGAGTCGCAGGCATAGAATATGATCCAAACAGAAATGCACGTATTGCTTTACTTCACTATGTAGATGGAGAAAAAGCTTACATTATTGCTCCTGATGGATTAGGAGTTGATGCAATGGTAGAGTCTGGAACAAAAGCAGATATCAAAGATGGAAATTGTTTACCATTAAGAAATATTCCTGCAGGTACATTTGTTCATGCTGTTGAATTAAGACCTGGTGGTGGAGCCAAAATGGCTAGATCAGCTGGTTCATCTGTTCAGCTTATGAGCAAAGAAGGAGATGCAGCTTTGTTGAGGTTGCCATCAGGTGAAATGAGAACAGTTCCGATGGATTGTAGAGCAACAATAGGAAGTGTAGGAAATGCTGAAGCAGAGTTAACAAAGCTTGGTAAAGCTGGAAGAAAACGTTGGAAGGGTGTACGACCACAAACTAGAGGTGTGGCTATGAACCCAGTGGACCATCCACTCGGTGGTGGTGAAGGTAAATCTTCTGGTGGTAGAGTACCTGTAAGTCCTTGGGGACAACCAGAAAAGAAAACTCGAAAGAAAAAGAAATATAGCAATAAAGCAATTGTTAGAAGAAGATCTCAAAAAGGTAGAAATTAGTATGGCAAGAAGTTTAAGAAAAGGACCATTTGTAGACGAGCACTTGCTCAAAAAAGTTGAAGAAGCACAGAATACAGGAAATAAAGGTGTCATCAAGACTTGGAGTAGGAGATCTACAATTGTCCCTGAAATGGTTGGCTTAACAATTGCAGTTCACAATGGTAGACAGCATTTACCAGTTTTCGTCACAGAGGCAATGGTGGGGCATAAATTAGGCGAGTTTTCTCCAACAAGAACATTTAAAGGACATCCAGGACAGAACTAATGGAAAACACAACTGTAAAAGCTCAAGGAAAATACATAAGGCAATCTCCATATAAGATGAGGCTTGTTTTGAATTTGATTAGAGGACTTCAGGTACAAGATGCTCTCAATGTTTTAACTTTTACTAAGAGAAAAGCCTCTGTTGAAATTAAGCAAGTTTTAGAAAGCGCTATCGCAAATGCAGAAGCTAACTATAATTTAAATGCTTCAGAACTCTTTGTCTCAAAAGCAATTGCAGATGAAGGACCAACTTTAAAAAGGTTTAGACCAAGAGCAAGAGGAAGAGCTGGAAGAATTAACAAAAGAACTTCTCATTTGTTAATTGAATTAGAAAGAATTGAAGAATAATGGGTCAGAAAACACATCCATACGCATTTAGAATCGGAATAGTTAACGACTGGAAATCACGCTGGTTTAATGGAAAAGATTATAAAGATCTAGTGAATCAAGATTATCAAATAAGAAATTTTCTTGGAAAACAACTTCCAAAAGCCGCAGTTTCAAGAATTGATATTGAGAGAAGAGATAAAGGTGGAACTTTAACAATTGATATCCATACTGCTCGCCCAGGTGTTGTTATTGGTAGAAAAGGTGTTGAGGCTGATAGGCTCAGAAAAGGAATTGAAAAACTTTCTAAACAACCAGTAAAGCTAAATATTATCGAAATACGAGAAGCTGAACTTGATGCACAACTTCTTGCAAGAGGAATTGCTGATCAATTAGAGAATAGAGTTGCTTTTAGAAGAGCAATGAAAAGAGCAGTAACAGCTGCACTTAAAGCAGGTGCAGAAGGAGTTCGTGTCGAATGCTCTGGAAGATTGGGTGGAGCAGAAATGGGCCGAAGAGAATGGTATAGAGAAGGAAGAGTTCCTCTTCATACTTTAAGAGCAGATATTGATTTTGGTAGAGCAACTGCACATACAACTGTTGGTGCGATTGGTGTTAAAGTATGGGTTTATAAGGGTGATGTTGTTGGTTCAAACAAGTTGAGACAGGACAAAATCTCTGCAGAAGCTAATTTAGCTAGTGGAGGCCCGGCAGCAGGTAGAGTTAAGTCTGTTAAATCTAGAGCTGAAGCTGCTGTTGGTGAGAAAAAAGAACCTAAAATTCTCGAAGCTGGTGGAGGTAAAAAATCTGGTGAAGAGTCATCCTCTCCAGGAATAGTTGAAGCTGGTGGAGGAAAAAAAATAACTAAAGAAGTTGCTCAAGCCGAGTTCGAAGAAGAAAAATCAATTTTGGAAGAAGAGTAAATATGTTGATGCCTAAAAAAACAAAATTTAGAAAAGCCTTTCGTGGCAGAAGAAAAGGTAATTCAAAAGGTGGTAACGTTGTTAATTTTGGTGATTTTGGTATTCAAGCTGTTGAAACTTCATATGTAACTGCTCGACAAATCGAAGCTGCCAGAATAACAATCACTAGAACTATGAAACGTGGTGGTAAAGTTTGGATTAACATTTTCCCACATAAGCCTATAACAAAAAAGCCAGCAGAAGTAAGAATGGGATCTGGTAAAGGTAATGTTGAATATTATGTTGCAGTCGTAAAACCAGGAAGAATACTCTTTGAAATATCTGGAGTTTCAGAAGATATTGCTAGAGAAGCAATGAGAAAAGCTGGTCACAAACTTCCTATGAAAACAAAATTTGTTGCAAGGGATAGCGTATGAGCGTAAAAGATTTAAGAGAGCTATCAGTTCAGGAATTAGAAAATAAGATCATTGATTTGAAGAAAGAATTAATGGATTCAAGATTTTCTTTAGCTACAAGTCAACTTGAGGACACTTCTGTATTTAGAAAAATTAAAAAAGAAATTGCACAAGCTAATACAGTTTTAACAGAAAAAAATAATACTTTAAAAAATGAGGAATCGTAATGAGTGAAGAAAATAGAACATCCAGAAAAGTTAGAACTGGAATTGTAGTTTCGGATGCAAGAGAAAAAACTGTCACAGTTGCAATAGAGCTTCAGTTTCCTCATCCAAAATATAAAAAAATTGTTAAAAAAACAAGAAAGCTTCATGCACATGATGATTCATTTGAAGCAAAAGTTGGAGACACTGTCAAAATCATGGAAACAAAGCCACAATCAAAAACTAAAAGGTGGAGAGTTACAGAAGTAGTGGAGCGTGCAAGATGATTCAAAAAGAATCAAGACTTAAAGTTGCTGACAACTCTGGTGCAAAAGAAGTTTTATGTATAAAAGTAAAGGGAAGTTCTCGTATTAGATATGCAGGCTTAGGTGACACATTTGTCGCAACAGTAAAAGATGCTATTCCTGGCGGCCAAATTAAAAAAGGTGACATAGTTCAAGCTGTAGTAGTGAGAACAAAAAAAGAGACAAGAAGAAAAGATGGCACATACATAAGATTTGATGAAAACGCATGTGTAATAATTAATGAACAAGAACAGCCACGAGGAACTAGAATTTTTGGTCCTGTTGGCAGAGAATTAAGAGAAAAAAGATTCATGAGAATTGTTTCTTTAGCTCCAGAGGTATTGTAATGAAGATTCAAAAAGGTGATATGGTCAAAGTAATTTCAGGGAAAGATGCTGGTAAAGAAGGAAAAGTCTTACAAGCATTTCCTAAGAAAAATACAGTTCTTGTTGAAGGTGTAAATGTTTCTAAAAAACATCAAAAACCACAAGGTCAAACAATGCAAGGTGGTGTAATTGACAAGAGCATGCCAATAAATGTATCAAATGTAGCTCTTGTAGTTAAGAAAAAAGCAGGAAGGGTTGCTTATAAATTTGATAAAAATGGTAAAAAGTTTCGAGTTTTAGCTCAAACAGGAGATGAAGTATGATTCCTAGGTTAAAAGAAAAATTTAATTCAGAACTCAAAACTAAAGTCATGAGTGATCTTAACTTACAAAATGTAAGTCAAATTCCAACGTTAGAAAAAATTGTCATCAATATTGGAGATGGTAAAGCAGCTACAGATGGTAGAGCATTGGAGTCAATGACAGATGAGCTAACTGCAATTGCTGGTCAGAAGCCTGTTATTAGAAGAGCTAAAAAGTCAATCGCTGGTTTTAAAATTCGTGAAGGAATGCCAATAGGTGTTTCTGTTACCTTACGTGGGGATAGAATGTGGGAATTTTATGACAGGTTTGTTCAAGTGGTAGTTCCTAGAATTCGTGACTTTAGAGGGTTTAAAAAGAAGTCATTTGATGGAAATGGAAACTATACTCTTGGATTAACCGAGCAATTAGTTTTTCCAGAAGTTGAATACGACAAAGTTAGAGATATTAGAGGTATGAATATTACAATTTGTACTTCTGCTACCGATAACAACCAAGGATATGTATTATTACAATCGCTAGGATTTCCGTTTAGGGAGAATTAATATGGCAAAAACAAGCAAAATAGTTAAAAATAATAAAAGAAAAAGAACAATAGAAGTGTATGCCGAAAAAAGGCAAGATCTCCTTAAAATAGTCAAAGATCCTAATACTTCATATGAGGAAAAAAGAGAAGCGCAAAAAAAGATTGCACGTATGCCTAGAGATGCTTCTGCAACAAGACATAGAAACAGATGTGAAGTTACTGGAAGACCTAGAGGAACTCTCAGGAAATTCGGTATGTCCAGAAATACTTTTAGAGACTTAGCCCTAAAAGGTGAACTTCCTGGTATTAAGAAAGCTTCTTGGTAAATATGAATTCTGATCCAATTTCTGATTTTTTAACTCGTTTGAGAAATGCCTCAATGGTAAACAAACCTACTGTTGAAGTTCCTCATTCTAAATTCAAACTAGAACTCTCAAAGCTTTTAAAGTCTGAAGGCTATATTTCAGATGTCAAAGTTGAGGGAGAAAATTCAACCAAAAAAATTGTTATAGATTTGAAATATGATGAAAATGGGTCACCAGTTATGGCAGGTTTGAATAGATTGAGCAAGCCTGGAAGAAGACTTTATGTTGGTTCAGATTCCTTACCCCGAAATAACGGTGGGTTGGGAACTGTTGTAGTTTCAACATCTAGAGGTCTTTTACCTGATTCTGAAGCTAGAAAAAGAAAACTTGGTGGAGAGCTAATTTGCGAGGTCTGGTCATGAGTAGAATTGGTAACAAACCAGTTGAAATCAATGATAAGATTGAGATTTCTTTAGGAGATAGTTCAATAACTGTAAAAGGTCCTAAAGGTGAATTGACAACAGAAATTGTTGATGAAAGAATTAAGTTCCAATTATCAGAAGGGGAGCTAGTTTTTTCAAGAACCAGTGAGAATCCTGAAGTCAGAAGTCTCCATGGACTCTACCGTTCTTTAGTTGCAAACAATATTCAAGGTGTTCTTGAGGGTTATCAAAAAACATTACTTCTTCAAGGTGTAGGACATAGAGCAACATTAAAGGGAAATGATATTGAGATTTTATGTGGATTCTCACATCCAGTAATTTTTTCTGCTGTTGATGGAGTTAAGTTTGAAGTTCCAGATCAAAACACAATACATGTTTCAGGTATAGACAAAGCTTTAGTTGGACAAGTTGCTGCAAACATCAGAGCAATTAAGCCGCCAGAACCTTACAAGGGTAAAGGTATTCGATATCAAGATGAATATGTAAGAAGAAAAGCAGGTAAAGCTGCAATAGCTGCGGGAGCGTAAAGTGAAAGTTAAAGACAAAAGACAACATAGAAAAATTAGAATTAGAAAAAAAGTTTCAGGAACATCTACAACTCCTCGAATTGCAGTTTTCAAAAGCAACTCTAATATTTATGCGCAAGCAATTGATGATTTAAATCAAGTAACCATTGCTTCTGCAAGTACTTTATCAAAAGAAATAAAAGGAAAAAGTCTTTCTGTAGATGTAGCTAAAGAAGTAGGAGAGCTTATTGGAGATAAGCTTAACAAATTAGATATAAAATCTTGTGTCTTTGATAGAGGAGGATATATTTATCATGGAAGAGTTAAATCTCTAGCTGATGGAATAAGAGAAAAAGGAATACAATTTTAATGTCAGAATTAGAACTTCAAGAAAGTGTTATTCATATTAATCGAGTAGCAAAAGTCGTTAAAGGTGGACGTAATTTTGCGTTTACAGCATTAGTTGCTGTTGGTGATGGAAAAGGTAAAGCTGGAATTGGTTATGGAAAAGGATCTGAAGTTCCATTAGCTATTCAAAAAGCAATTGAAGATGCAAAGAAAAATATCAATGAAATTCCTATGGCAGGCTCAACAATTGTGCACACAATAATTGGAAAGCATGGTTCATCTGAAGTTTTACTAAAACCTGCAGCTCCAGGTACAGGAGTTATAGCAGGAGGGGCGGCACGACAAGTTTTAGAAGTTGCTGGTGTTAAAGACATTCTTGCTAAGTCACTTGGGTCACCAACTCATTTAAATGTTGCTAAAGCCACAATCAATGGACTATTAAATCAAAGAACTCCAGATAGTGTAGCAAAATTAAGAGGAAAAAAATCTTCAGAAGTTGCACCTCCAGGTTTAGTAGAAGCTTACGAAAAAACAAAAGCTGAGAGAAAAGTAAGGGCTTCTGATGAAAGTTAAAATTACTCTTAAAAGAAGTTTGATAGGCCAAAAAACTAATGTTAGAGAAACTGTAAAAAGTTTAGGGTTGAAGAAAATTAATTCAACATCTGAAAAAGAATTGAACCCAATGATTGAGGGTATGATAAATACAATACAGCATTTAGTTGAAATCGAAGAGGTTAAATAATGAAAAAACTTAAATTTCATCATTTAAAACCAACTCCAGGTTCTACAAAACAAAAGTTAAGAAAAGGACGTGGTGAAGCTGGTAAAAGAGGAAAGACTGCAGGTAGAGGTACCAAAGGAACTGGTGCTAGAAAAACTGTTCCAGCTTACTTTGAGGGAGGTCAAATTCCTTTATATAGGAGAATCCCTAAATTAAGAGGATTAAAAAACGGACCTAAGATGGCTTATGTTGTTGTTAATTTAAATGAATTAGAAGAAAGAGGCGTTGAAGGCGAAGTAACTCCTGATACTTTAAGAGAATTAGGATTAACAAGAAAAAAAGGTCTTGTTAAAGTTTTAGGCGATGGTGATTTGTCAAAGAAGATAGATTTAAAAATTCATGCTATAAGTGAGACTGCCAAAACAAAAATTGAATCTGCTGGTGGATCTGTAGAGCTAATTAACGAATAATATGCAGTTATCTATTTTTAGATATATTTTCAAAATTCCAGACTTAAGAAAAAGAATATTATTTACTCTTTTTATGTTTGCAGTTTATCGACTTGGTGCTGCAGTTCCTGTTCCTGGTGTAGATTTGTTAGCTGTACAAAGACTTACTGAATCTGGATCACAAGCTGGAATTTATGGATTGTTAAACTTATTTTCTGGTGGTGCACTTGAAACATTTTCTGTATTCGCTCTTGGAATTATGCCATACATAACAGCTAGTATTATTCTTCAATTATTGACTGTTGTCATACCAAGGCTTCAAAAATTACAAGAAGAAGGAGAATCAGGTAGAAAAGTTATCACCCAGTGGACAAGGTATATAACAATTGTATTAGCGTTGCTACAATCAACAGCTTTCACTTATTTATTTTCTAGAGGAAGCCTAACTGGAGGCATCTCATTAATTCCTAACTATACACCTTCCAGAGTTGGTTTAATAGTTCTTACAATGACTGCAGGTACAGCATTTATTATGTGGATTGCTGAACTTATTTCTCAAAGGGGAGTAGGTAATGGAATGTCACTAATTATTTTTGCAAGTATCGTAAGCCAGCTACCGGCACAATTTGGAAGCGCATATCAAGTTACTGCTGGACAAGGTCGAGTGGGACAATTTACTTTCCTTATGGTTATGTTTGTTTTAATGATCATAGGAATCATTTATGTTGAACAGGGTCAGAGAAGAATACCTATTCAATTTGCTAAAAGAGTTAGAGGTAGAAAAGTCATGGGTGGTCAAAGCACATACATTCCTCTTAAAGTAAACAGTGCCGGTGTTATACCTGTTATTTTTGCAACAAGCATTTTGTTCTTTCCTGCTTTAGTAGCTACATCTTTACCACAGGACAATAACATAACTGCTGCTATTAGAAATTGGATTGATATCAACCTTGCAAATTCTCAAGGTACTACCTGGTTCTATATTTTCTTTTTAGGAATGTTAATAATTTTCTTCACATATTTTTATACAACTATTCAATTTGACCCAGTTAGACAATCTGACATGATTAGACGTCAAGGAGGGTTTATTCCTGGAGTGAGACCTGGAATTTCTACAACAAATTATTTATCACATATTGTGAATCGAATAACTCTTCCTGGTTCAATCTTCCTAGCTTCAGTTGCAGTATTGCCCTCAATTGCATCTGCAATCTGGGATATACCTTTAGGTTTTAGTGGAATCTCAATTTTGATTACAGTTGGTGTAGCTCTTGAAACTATGAAGCAAATTGAAAGTCAACTTAGTATGAGAAACTACGAAGGATTTATTGATTGAGTAATCTATATGTTTTTCTGGGCCCTCCAGGTGCTGGAAAAGGAACTCAAGCTAAAAAAATAGCATCAACTTTTGCTTTAGCTCATATATCAACAGGGGACATGCTTAGAGCACATGTAAGCAACGGTACTGAACTAGGAATTCAAGCTAAATCTTTACTCGATGAGGGAAAGCTTGTACCTGATGACTTAGTAATAAAAATGTTGATTGAAAGATTAAATGAAGAAGATTGTAAAAATGGTGCAATTCTTGATGGTTTTCCAAGAACTTTACCTCAAGCAAAAAGTTTAGAAGAAATATCAAATGAGTTTCCAGTTAGGAAAGTATTAGTATTTGATGTAAATGAAGAAGAGTTAGTTCAAAGAATAATTTTAAGAGGTGAAACAAGTGGTCGCTCTGATGACACTGCCGAATCAATAAAAGTTAGACTAGATGTTTATAAACAAGATACAGAACCTTTAATTGAATTTTACAAAGAATCTAATGAAGTAGTAATAATCAATGCATTGGGAGATATTGAAGAGATATACAAAACTATTGAGGCTAATTTTTCCTAGGCATGCTTACATATAAAACTACTGAAGACTTTCAAAAAATGAAAAAAGCTGGTGAGGTCGTCTCAAAAATCCATTACGAGATTTTTGACAAAACCAAAGCAGGAATGACATTGAAAAATCTTGATGAAATTGCTAAAGAAGTAGTAAAAAAGTCTAACGTAGAATCTAGTTTTCTTGGATATGCGCCTCCAGGTATGGCTCCATATCCTGCTTACATCTGTGCCTCTCCTAATGATGCGATTGTACATGGAATACCTGATGATACTGTAATAAATGAAGGTGATTTAATATCTATTGATGTTGGAGTATCATTTCAAGGATATCATGCAGATGCAGCATTCACATTTGGCGTTGGAGAAATTACTGATGAAAATAGTAAGTTATTAGAAGTTACAAAACATGCTTTAAATCAAGCTATCAATTTAGTTGAGGATGGTCAAAAGCTAGGAACAATAGGAAATAAGATAGACAAAATAGCTACAAAAAACAATTTCGGTAATGTAAGAGATTATGTTGGACATGGAATTGGTCTTGAAATGCATGAAGAGCCACAAGTTCCACATTATGGTAAAAAAAGGACTGGTTTTGAATTAAAAACCGGTATGGCGATTTGCATTGAGCCTATGTTTAATCTTGGAACTTTCGAAACATTTGTTGATTCAGATGGATGGACTGTCAGAACTGCAGATGGAAAAAATTCAGCTCATTTTGAGCATACTATTGGTTTAACTGAGGAAGGAACAGAGGTTTTTACTAAAAACTTATTTTAATTTTATGTTTGTAATAGTTTCAAATCGCACTAATCTGGTTTATCGGTCACATATTCAAGGCTTATTTTGGTAGATAAAGATAAAAACATAATTAAAGTCCAAGGGACGGTTATGGAAACTTTACCAAATGCATCCTTTAAGGTGCAACTTGAAAGTGGTGCTGAGATTTTAGCTCACGTATCTGGAAAGATGCGTATGAGATATATAAGAATCTTACCTGGCGACGTTGTGGAAATGGAAGTTTCCCCATACGATCCAACAAGGGGTAGGATTATATGGAGACATAAATGAAAGTTAAAGCAAGTGTTAAAAAAAGAGGGCCTAACGATCAAATCGTTAGGAGAAAAGGTAAATTGTATGTTATCAATAAGAAAAACCCTCGTCATAAACAGAGGCAAGGTTAATTAATGGCTCGTATATCAGGTATTGACATCCCAAGGGAAAAAAGAGTTTTAGCATCTTTACAATATATCCATGGTGTAGGAGCTAAAAGAGCTCAAGATATTTGCACTGACCTTAACATAGATCCAAGTACAAGAGTAAATAATTTAACAAATGATGAAGTTGCTCAGATTAGAAAATATATTGAAGCAAATTACAGAGTTGAAGGTGATCTTAGAAGAGACGTTTCACAAAATATTAGAAGAAAAACAGAAATTGGCACATATCAAGGTTTAAGGCATAGAATGGGTCTTCCTGTAAGAGGGCAGAGAACTCATACAAATGCAAGAACACGCAAAGGACCAAGATTTGCTATTGCAGGAAAGAAGAAAGCTACTAAATAATGGCTGATCAAAAAACAAAGAAAAAAGTTAAAAAAAATATACCTTCAGGTGTAGCTCATATAAAAGCAAGTTTTAACAATACAATTATTAATATCTCCGACAATGGAGGTCAGACAATTGTCTGGACATCTGGTGGTTCAGTTGGATTCAAGGGTTCAAGAAAATCTACACCTTATGCAGCACAAGTTGCAGCTGAAGAAGCTGTAAGAAGAGCAACAGAATTTGGTGTTCACAAATTAGATATCATTATCAGCGGTACAGGTGCAGGTAGAGAGACAGCAGTAAGAACTTTGCAAAATATGGGTATGGATGTAGGGACAATTAAAGATATTACTCCAACTCCACATAACGGTTGCAGACCAAAGAAAAGAAGAAGAGGATAATGGCTAGATATACAGGTCCTAGAGTAAGAGTTTCAAGACGTATTGGTTTTAACGTTTTCGAAAATAGAAAAGGTGACAAGGCGTTACAAGACAGACCTTACCCGCCAGGAGAAAATGGTAGGAAAAGAGCAAGAGAAACTGATTACGGTACTCAACTAAAAGAAAAGCAAAAAGTTAGATATATGTACGGAGTGCTAGAAAAACAATTCAGAAACTATTACAAAGAAGCTTCAAGAATGCAGGGAATTACAGGTGAGAACCTTTTAGTCCTTCTTGAGTCAAGATTAGATAATGTCATTTATCGAGCTGGCTTTGCTTCAACAAGACCACAGGCTAGACAGCTTGTCTCACACAGACATTTTAAAGTAAATGGAAGATTTGTAGATGTGCCTTCCCATCAAATAAAGGTTGGAGACGAAATTGAAATAAAAGATGGAAGTAAAGATTTAATCATTATTCAACACACTATAGATACTGGACAAGATAGAGAAATACCATCTTGGTTAGATGTAGATGTTAAGAAAAAAGCAGTGAAGATAAATTCACTGCCTTCAAGAAGTGAGGCAAGCTCACAAATTGAAGAACAGTTAATAGTAGAGCTTTATTCAAAGTAAATATCTGAGAGGAGAAATTAATAAATGTTGATGCTACAAAGACCTGAAATAACACAGGAAGATCTTGGAAATAATAGATCTAAATTTGTAATTGAGCCTTTAGAGCCTGGTTTTGGCCTAACTTTAGGTAATACTATGAGAAGAGCCCTTCTTTCAAGAGTCCCAGGAGTTGCAGTAACTGGAATAAAAATAGATGGAGTTAATCATGAATTTACATCTATTCCAGGAGTTGTCGAGGATGTATTAGATCTCTTATTAAATCTTAAAAGATTAGTTTTAAAAGTTGATGATCAAGAAAATCATACTTTGACAGTAAAAGCAAAAGGACCTGGAGAAGTATTAGCAGCACAAATTCAATGCCCTGCTGGTGTAGAGGTAGTCAATACTGATCTTAAAGTATGTACACTGTCTGATGGTGCGACATTGGATATGGAAGTATCAATTGCACATGGTGTAGGGTATAGGTTAGCTGACAAAAACAAAACAAGTGATTCAAATTTCATACCTATTGATTCAATTTTTTCACCGATTGTCAAAGTAAGTTATGACGTTTCTCCAACTCAAGTTGGTCAAGTAACTGATTATGACAAATTAACAATGGATGTTGAAACTGATGGCTCTGTAGACCCTAGTGAGGCTATTTCTTCAGTAGGTAAAACACTTGGAGAGCTATGGAAACTTTTTGCTGACATTGACGAAGGTGTTGGACTTGAATTAGGTGAACTTACAATATCAGAGGGAAGTTCCCCAGACCTATCACTCTCAGTTGATGCTTTAGATCTGTCTGAAAGACCAAGAAATTGCCTTGGTAGAGAAAACATTACTACTGTTGGTCAAATTTTAGAATATACAGAAGATGACCTTCTTAATTTAACCAACTTTGGACAAAAGAGCTTAGATGAATTGGTAGCTAAATTAGATGAGTTAGGATTAAGCTTACCAACAAGTTCCGATCTAG
The DNA here is from genome assembly GCA_038142145.1 of Candidatus Actinomarina sp. Classification (GTDB taxonomy): domain Bacteria; phylum Actinomycetota; class Acidimicrobiia; order Actinomarinales; family Actinomarinaceae; genus Actinomarina. The sequence continues at coordinate 170,450 of JAYQJM010000005.1, forward strand.
ATTCAGGAGATATGACTGATGCCTAGACCTACTAAAGGTAAAAGACTAGGTGGTTCAGCTTCTCATGAAGATCAAATCATCAGCAATTTAATCAGTTCTTTGATTGAACATGAAAAAATTGAAACAACGATTACAAAAGCTAAAGTTGTAAAGCCTTACGCTGAAAAAGTTATCACTAAGGCCAAAAGTGGCACATTGCATGATAGAAGACAAGTTCTTAAAATGATTCAAAATAAGGCTGTAGTCGCAAAGTTGTTTGAAGAAATAGGACCAAAGTATGAAGATAGAAATGGTGGCTATACAAGAATTACAAGAACTACATACAGACAAGGCGACGGAACAGAACTAGCGTTATTAGAATTAGTCTAATTTGAACTCTCTAAAAAATATTTGGAATCAATTTATTCAATTCACAAGATTCAACCAATCGATATACGTAAAAATAGTTAATGACAGATATGAATCTGCTAATGCTCTAATCGTTGTTGTAGTAAGTCTTTTAGCAATTTATGTTCCCTTTATTCTGAATGTGTCAACAGCTAATTTAGGTGACGTTGTGTTCTATGGAATTGTTGATGGAACATTTGCATGGTTGTTTTCGACACTAGCAACTTGGTTTTTACTATCCAGAGCATTTAACACAATAGTAGAAGTCTCAAACATTCTTGTGTTAACAGGCTATACCCACGGAGTTTTAGGAGGATTTGGGTTACTAGTTCTTGTTAATATCTATTTAGATATCTCACCTTTGGTTTTACAGATTGGTACACTGTCTATTCTTGTTTGGATGTATTTTTTACTTTCCAAGTCATTATCTGCCTCATTATTAATAGAAAAAAGATCAGCTAATATTGCATCTGCGACAAATTTAGTTGTTTTAATATTTTTTTCGGATCCAATCAGACTATTTGTCTAAATGCAAACATATAAAATAGATTTATCCTATAAAGGTACAAACTATTTTGGTTTTCAAAAGCAAAAAGACAAGAATACTATTCAAAAAGAATTTGAATCTGCAATAAATATCTTTACTAAAAATTATGAAATGTCATATTCTGGCAGAACCGATGCAGGAGTACATGCAAAGTCTCAAATAATAAGTTTAAAAACTGATATAGAAATTGATAAAAAAATGCAAAATTCAATAGATAAACTTTTGGGTCAAGATATATCAATCAATAGTCTTATAAAAGCTAAAAAAGATTTTCATGCAAGGTTTGATGCTAGAAAAAGAACATATAAGTATTTTTTGTCGGACAGTACCAAAAAACTTCCATTTCTTAATGACTTTACGTACTCTATTTTGTATGAAGTTGATGTAGATGAGTTAAATAAAATTTCAAATATATTTGTTGGCACTCACAATTTTTCATCCTTCGCCAAAATTGAGGCAGCTAAAAATCCTATAAGAACTATATATAAAAGTCAATGGAGAAAGAAAAGAGATTACTTAGAATATACCATTGTTGGAAATGCTTTTTTGAGAAACATGGTTCGAAACTTAGTTGGAGTCCAATTGGCAGTTGTAAATGGCAAAGTCGATAGAAAAATAGTGAAAGAAGCGATTAAAAACGAAAACAGTAAGAGACTAAACTATTTGGCACCTGCAAAAGGTCTTGTACTTTGGAATGTTAAATACTAGTTTTCATAAATTAAAATGCACTTTATAATAAGATTTCGTTACAATTCATAAGATTGAGACAATGAGTACTAAAACAACTTTTAATGGAATAGAATCAACAGAAAGAAACTGGCATATAGTTGATGCTAGTGGCCTACCTATCGGTAGATTAGCTAGTGAGATTGCTCAAGTCTTGAGAGGTAAGCACAAACCTGAGTTTGCACCTCATCTTGATGTTGGAGATCATGTAGTTGTAATAAATGCAGGAGAAATTGCAATCACTTCAAACAAGCCTGAACAAAAAATGTATCACTCACATTCAGGATTCCCTGGTGGAATAAAGTCTGAAAGCTTTAATGCTTTAAAGAAAAGAAAACCAGAAAAAATAATTGAAAGAGCTGTATGGGGAATGTTGCCAAAGAATAGACTTGGTAGATCAACACTAAAAAAACTACACATTTATGCAGACGCAAATCATCCTCATGAAAGTCAAAATCCACAAGAATTAGTTTTTAACATAAAGAAAGTAGAAAAATAATGGCTGAAAATTATTACGGTACTGGTAGACGTAAAACATCTGTAGCAAGAGTAACAATACAAGATGGAACTGGAAACTTTACTTTTAACGGAAAAGAAATAAATCAATATTTCCCGAGCCCGCTTATGAGAATGACTGTTGAAAAACCTTTTAAAGTTGTCAACCTTGAAGCCAAATTTGATGTAGTTGTCAATGTACAAGGTAGTGGTTTATCTGCTCAAGCTGATGCAGTTTCTTTAGGAATATCAAGAGCTTTAATAAAAATGGATCCTGAGCTTCGTCCTAAGTTAAAAAAAGCGGGTTTACTAACAAGAGATGCTCGAAAAGTTGAAAGAAAAAAATACGGTCTCAAGAAAGCTCGTAGAGCAGAGCAATTCACGAAGAGATAATTCTTCACATTGAAAAAATATTTCGGTACTGATGGAATCCGAGGTATTCCAAACGAAAATTTAACACAAGATTTAATCTCTGGCATGGCTAGAGCTGTTGAACAAATATTGGGAATAAGTTCAGTAGCTGTTATACAAGATACAAGAAGTTCTTCTAAAGAGATTCTTGATTGGATTTCAAAAGGGTTCTCAGAAGAAGTAAATGTTTTTAATTATGGAGTTTTACCTTCAGGCTCAATGCCAATTTTAATAAGTGAATTCAATCATGATTTGGGAATTATTATTTCAGCTTCACATAATCCTAGTGAGTACAACGGCGTAAAATTAATCAATAAAAATGGATCAAAATTATCAGATGAACTTGAAATTGCAATTGAAAGTGAAATAGGGAAATCTGACTTACCTAACTCTAGTTCAGTAGTTAAAGAAACTGAAGAAGGAAAAAAAGCTTACGAGCAGTTCTTGTTAGATCAAATAGATTTTAATATTGATAATTTTAATCTAGTAATTGACTGCGCAAATGGCTCTGCATACCAGGTGATTGAAGAGTTGTTCAAGAGTAATAAAAACATAAGAGTTATTAACAATACACCTGATGGTGAGAACATAAATCATGAATGCGGAGCAACCTATATGGAAAATATGGTCCAAAATATTAAAAAAGGAGAAATTGGAATATCATTTGATGGAGATGCTGATAGATCAATATTGGTTGATGAAGAGGGTAAAGTTTCTAACGGTGATGTAATTATGCTTCTAGTTTCCAAGTATTTATCTTCAAAAGGAAGTTTAAAAAACAATGTTGTTGTATCGACAGTTATGTCTAACTTTGGATTTAAAGCAGCAGTAGAAAAAAATAATTTTTCTAATATAGAAACAAAAGTAGGAGATAAATATGTTGCTGAAGCTTTATTGGAAAATAATGGTTCATTAGGCGGAGAGCAGTCTGGACATATTATATTTCCGGATATTTTACCTGTTGGTGATGGTTTGTTAACCATGTTGATGAGTTTAAAAGCATTGTCTTTTTTTAATACAACTCTTGTACAGTTTAAATCAGATAATATTTATGAATATCCTCAAGTTTTAGAAAACCTTCATTTAAACGAAATTCCATCCGATGATGTAATCGATTCATTAAATGCTTTAGCGGAAGAATTATTTATAGAAAATCAACTTGATGGTAGATACTTAATAAGAAAATCAGGAACAGAACCTTTGTTAAGAGTTTTAGTAGAAGCAAAGAGTGAAGAAGAGTTAGATAATTTTATGGATAAGTTGCTAACTATTATCAAAAACGAGTTGAAGATATCTTAAATTTAATTAAATAAATAATAAGACTTTTTACATTAAATTCAATTTATAATATTTATAACGAGCAAATTAGCGCCAGGCCTTTTATAGGTGACGAGGTAGTATGTTATCGAAAAATTCGGCGGATGCATACTCGGCTCTACGGTCGTAATAAATTGTTTAAAAACAGCAAGAAATTGTTGAACAGAGGCAATTTAACGTAGTCTTATTTCAACTTGCTCGTTGGAATGGAGAATATAATGTGTGGAATTGTAGGCTACTCAGGCCCTAAAGAACCTTTACCAATTTTATTAGGTGGTTTATCAAGATTAGAGTATCGAGGATATGACTCTTCTGGAATAGCTATTTTAAACAATAATGACTTAATTATTGAAAAAAAAGAAGGCAAGTTATCTTCATTGGTTCAACATCTTGAAGGTAAAACAATTAAAGGCAGTATTGGAATTGGTCACACTAGATGGGCAACACACGGTGTTCCTAGTGATAACAATGCTCATCCTCATTCAGATAATCAAAACGAGTTCGCAATCATTCACAATGGTATTGTTGAAAATTATTCTGAGATGAAAGATGAACTAATAGAACAAGGCTACACTTTTTCATCTGATACAGATACGGAAGTTGTTGCTGTCGAGTTAAGCAATGAATGGTCAGGCGATCTATTAGAAACTGTTTTAAATGTAGCAAAAAAACTAGAAGGTACGTATGCACTCGTTGTAACAACAGTGAAACAACCTGATGTAATAGTGGCAGGTAGAATGATGAGTCCCTTAGTGCTCGGTGTTGGTGACGATGAAGTATTTCTTGCATCTGATTCTGCAGCAATTCTTGAGCACACAAATAAAATGATATTCTTGGAAAATGGGGATTTTGTAAAAATTGAAAATGGTCATTTTGAACTTTTTGATATAAATAAAAATAAAATTTCAAGAGAAATTCAAGTCATTGATTGGGAAGTTTCTGAAGCTGAGAAAGGCGGTCATGACCACTTTATGTATAAAGAAATATTAGAGCAACCTGAAGTAATAGAGAGAACAATCAGCGGTCGCTTGGCAGGAAGTGAAAGCGATATACCTATAAGTAGAGAAGAGGCTCAAAAATTTGAGAAAATATGGATTGTCGCATGTGGAACGGCATATCACGCAGGCTTATTTGGCAAGGATTTGTTTGAAAAGGTATTAGGTGTACCCGTAAGCGTTGAGTTGGCATCAGAGTTTAGATATAGAGAACCAATTGTTGGAAAGAATGATTTAGGTATAGTCATATCACAATCAGGAGAAACAATGGACACAATTGCTGCAACTGAGCTTCTTAAAGAAAATGATGCTCATGTACTAGCATTTGTAAATGTTGTTGGGAGCTCTTTAGCAAGAATGGCAGATAGCGTGTTGTACCTTCATGTAGGTCCTGAGATTGGTGTTGCTTCTACAAAGGCATATCTTGGCATGCTCATAGGCCAGCTGTTAGTTGCAAAACACTGGGATGAAGAGAACAAACTAAATATTTCTTATGATGAAATAAATGAATTACCTAAATTAATTCAAGAAACATTAAATTGTGAAGATCAAATTAAAAGTCTTTCAAAGAAGATTTCAAAAAAGAAAGATATTTATTTTATCGGCAGAGGGCTAGATTATGCACTTGCAGCAGAAGGTGCTTTGAAATTAAAAGAGATTTCTTATCTTCATGCAGAAGCATTGGCCGCAGGGGAGCTTAAACATGGTACTCTAGCCTTAATTGAAGACGATACTCCTGTAATTGTTACAGCAAGTCAAAATCATTTATTAGACAAAACAACAAGTAATGTGCAAGAGGTAATTGCTCGTGGGGCGTATGTGATTTCAATTGGAGATAATTCATCTAAAAAGTTAGAAGACATATCTAATGAATATGTAACTTTACCAACTACATCAGAGGTATTATCAACAATAATTTCTATAATCCCTCTTCAATTTATTGCATATCATGTCGCAAATTTGAACGGTGAGTCCATAGATCAACCAAGAAACCTAGCCAAATCTGTTACTGTTGAGTAGTAATGAATAATAAATTTTGGAATTCAGATAATTCTGGAAATTGGATTGGTGTTGGAACAGGCATAGGAGCTGCAGTCTTCGCAGCGACAAAAGAACCTACTTGGTTAGCAGTGGGTGTTGCAATTGGTGCTGCGCTTAGCAATAGAAAACCAAAAGATTTAAAAAATCAGAGATAGATTCTAAATTATGGACAGAGGTTTTATTTATCTTAATAAAAAAAATTTAATTAGTAATTTAGATTATTTAGGACAAGTATCACAGAAAAAAATATGTTTAGTTGTAAAAGCTAACGCTTATGGTCATGGCATTGAGTGGACAGTAAGAGTTGCTGATAGTTTTGGAGTTGATTGGTTTGCTGTAGCTTCAGTTGATGAAGCATTAATTGTCAGAAAAGCTAGTCCATTATCAAATATACTTCTACTATCTGAACCATCTGTTTCTCAGCTTGATATTATTCAAAAAAACAAAATTGATCTCACAGTTTATAACACAAAATTTATCGATGAACTAATCAAATCAGGGTATCCATTCAATGTACATTTGAAAGTTGATACTGGGATGCACAGAGTAGGCTGTGAACCAGATAAATTTGAAACTTTATTTATCCAAATAGTAGAGTCAAGTTTAAACCTAAGAGGTGTTTGTACACATTTTCCGGTATCTGATACAAACTCAGAATCTACAAATAACTCTATAGCTCTTTTCAAAGAAATTATCTCTAATGTAGATGTTTCCAATCTTTTAGTTCATGTTGATAACTCTGCTTCAGCTTTTTTTAACTCAGATAAGACCTTTAACATGTCCAGAATAGGATTAGCTGCATATGGAACGTTTGTTTCTAGTGAAAACCTCAATCATGAATTAAATCCAATAATGGAAATTAAAACTAGAATTTCAAATTTACAAAAAAGAAAAGCAGGAGAAACTGTTTCGTACGGAAAAGCACAAAAGCTTGAAAGAGATTCAATAATCGCTACCGCACCAATTGGTTACGGCGATGGATACCCTTGGAATTCTTTTCCAGATGGAAGAGTAATAGTTAAGAATACTTTTTGTAGACTTGTAGGCAGAGTAACTATGGATCAGATTTTATTTGACGTAACTGATTTAAATGTTGAAATTGACGATGAAGTAGTAATTCTTGGTAAATCGGGTGATTCTTCATTAGAGATAACTGTCTCTGATATTGCATCATGGAATAAAACTATTGAATGGGAAATTTTAACCAACATGTCTAAAAGACTTGAAAGGGTAGAAGTTGGTTAATAAAGTTTCAGAATCTGAACTGGAAATATTTTTAAAAAGTTATTTAGACAAGTTGATTCTTCCCAAAATAATAGGTCTTTCAGGTCCTCTTGGAGCTGGAAAAACTACTATAGCAAAACAAATAATTAAATATTTTGGATCTACCGAAGTTGTGACTTCACCAACTTTCAATATTGTAAAGCAATACTCAGTTGGAGATTTACAAATTTATCATATTGATTTATATCGTTTGGGAAGCTGGTCCGAGTTTCTTGACTTGGACTTACCACTTGATAGTGATAATAGTTTATTTATAATTGAGTGGATAAATTTGATACCTAATTTGAATCAACTTGATATGGATATTATTGACATAACTATTGAAGATGAGCTAACAAGGAATATAAAAATATATGATTAGTCTCTCAATTTCAACTTCTGGAAAATACAACTCTGTTGCAATTTATGGAGAGTCTCTAATCGCATCATCTACTGTCGAATCTAAGAATGGATCTACTAGTATATTGATGAATTCAATTGATGAAGTCTTTAAGAAATCAAATAAAAATAAAAATGATCTAGAAGTTGTTTATCTTGATATAGGTCCAGGTTTTTACACAAGTCTTAGAATTGGATTAGCAGTTGCCCAAGGAATCTGTGCAAGCTTAGGTTTGCCACTTGTACCTGTAAACGGATTAGATGCTCTATCATATGCAGCCCATACAGGTCATCGTAAAATTTATTCAATAATTGATATAAAAAGGGAAGAGTTTGCTTTTTGTACATACAAACCTGTTCCAGGGGGAGTTGTTAAAAGTTCAGAACCAGAAATACTTAATCAAGAAGATATTAAGCAAAAATTAAGTGAAGATAATGAAAAGAAATTAGTCGTTGGTAACTGGCAAGGATTAGAACTCGCTTCAATTAAAGACTCTAGCTTTGTTAAACTCGCGTCTCCAGAATTTGTAACCGCGGATTACATTCAAAACTTAGGAAAAGAAATTTTTAGAAGTGGAGAATTCCCAAACTTCAATGAAGTCCAAATAGCTTACATGAGAGAACCAGATGTCTTGTTTTCTTCAAATAATTTAGAACAAGAAGTCAATTTCTATGATTGAGCAAATTAAATCTTGTAATGATCAACTTGCTAACAAGTTAGTTTCTATTGAGCAAAATATATTTGGCACATGCTGGCCCCCTGAAGTTTTGAAAGAGAAAGTTAATAAAGGTGAATTTTTATATTGGATTTTCAATAAAAATAATAACATTGTTGGATATCTTGGAATTCAAAAAAGTCTTGATGAACTTCAGATACTAGGCATCGGCATACTTGAAGAATATAGAAATACTGGGTTAGCAAAAAAACTTACCGATGAATTAATTAGATTTTTCAAAAACTCTTACCAAAATAAGATAATACTTGAAGTGAGAGAATCTAACATTGCTGCAATAAATTTATATAAATCTGTAGGTTTTAGTCAGTATGGTAAAAGAGAAAATTATTACAAAAATGAAGACGCTATTTTATTTGAATTAGAGAAAGCTTATGTCTAAAGAATTAGTTATTTTAGGTTTTGAAACATCTTGCGACGAAACTGCGGTTGCAATAATGAGAGGAGATGATTTAGTTGTTAATACAATTTCATCTCAAGTAGAGATTCATGAAAAATTTGGTGGAGTAGTACCGGAAGTTGCCTCAAGAGCTCATGCAGAGATGATAAGGAATATTTTTCATAATTCTTTAAATGCTGCAAATCTTCAGATTTCTGATATAGATGTTGTAGCAACTACAGATGGGCCTGGTCTTGTTGGCAGTTTGGTAGTTGGCTATAACTTTGCGAGATCAATTTCATGGTCAATAGACAAGCCATTATTAACAGTAGACCACATGGTAGGTCATTTAGCTGCACCATTAATAGAAAATAGTGAGATGACACCACCATTTCTTACATTACTTGTTTCAGGTGGTCATACTCAAATAGTTCTTGTGGAAGAGTGGGGAAATTATCAATTATTAGGAACAACCATAGATGATGCTGCTGGTGAAGCTTTTGATAAGCTTTCAAGATTTTGTGGATTTGGTTTCCCAGGTGGTCCTGCAATTCAAAGAATAGGTGAAAATGGGGATCCAAATAGAGTAGATTTACCAAGACCAAAAACTAAACATGAATTTAACTATTCCTTTTCTGGGTTAAAAACTGCAGCCACTAACTTTTTAAACAATTTAGATATCAATGATAAGGTTACAAAAGCTGACTTTGCAGCATCTTATCAAGAGGCAATAGTTGACTCATTAATGAGAAATTTTCAAAAAGCAGTTATTGAAACAGGTGTGCCTAATATTTCTGGTGGAGGAGGAGTCATGGCAAATAGTAGATTAAGGGAAAAAATGAATTTTTTAGCTTCAGAAAAAGATTTAAATCTATTTTTACCTTCACCCAGGCTCTCAACTGATAATGCTGCCATGATTTGTGTTGCTGCTAAAAATAACTTAATTACAAACGAATTATTGATCGATGATGTTCGTTTGAGCTCAATTATTAAGTAATTTTTAGTTAAATAACTTACATATATAAACCAGACAGTATTAAATTCACAATGTAGATATTTATGTAGGAGGTAAATATATATGAATCTTCAACCACTAGGAGATAGAGTTGTTGTAAAACCACTATCCGAAGATGATATGAAAACGCCGTCAGGTATATTTATTCCTGATACAGCGAAAGAAAAGCCACAAGAAGGCGAAGTAGTCGCAGTTGGGCCAGGGGAGCCTAATGATAAAGGTGAAAAAATTAAACCAGATGTTGAAACAGGCGACAAAGTTGTCTATTCAAAATATGGTGGAACTGAAATAAAAGTCGAAGGTGTAGAGTATCTTATTCTTTCCAGTAGAGATATTCTTGCAAAGCTCGGTTAATAGAAGGAGATAATAATGGCTAAAAAGACACTAGTTTTTAATGAAGACGCCAGAAAAGGCCTTGAAGCAGGTGTTAACAAACTTGCAGATGTCGTAAAAGTCACACTAGGCCCTAATGGACGAAATGTTGTTTTAGAAAAGAAATGGGGTGCACCAACTATAACTAATGACGGTGTAACTATTGCAAAAGAAGTTGACCTTGAAGATCCATATGAAAATATGGGTGCTCAGTTAGCTAAAGAAGTTGCTTCAAAAACAAATGATGTTGCGGGAGACGGAACAACAACAGCAACAGTTTTAGCACAAGCGATGGTCAATGAAGGAATGAAATCTGTATCTTCTGGTGCAAACCCTATGGAAATTAAAAGAGGAATGTTAGAAGCTTCAAAAGCTGTAACAGATTTTATTGCTGGATTCTCAAAATCTATTGGTGGCAAAGAAGAGATTGCTCAAGTAGCATCAATCTCTGCTGCTGATACAGAAATTGGAGAGACAATTGCTGAAGCAATGGACAAAGTTGGTAAAGATGGTGTTATCACTGTTGAAGAAGGTCAAACATTTGGTATGGAATTGGACTTTACAGATGGTATGCAGTTTGACAAAGGTTTCATATCACCATATTTTGTTACTGATGCAGATAGACAAGAAGCAGTTCTTGAAAATCCATATATCTTAATTGTAAATTCAAAAATTACTGCTGTTAATGATTTGCTTCCATTACTAGAAAAAGTAATGAATTCTGGAAAGCCATTATTAATTTTGGCTGAAGATGTAGAGGGTGAAGCACTTGCTACTTTAGTGGTAAATAAACTAAGAGGAACTTTTACATCTGTAGCTGTTAAAGCACCAGGTTTTGGTGAGAGAAGAAAAGCAATGCTTGAAGATATAGCGATACTTACAGGTGGATCTGTAATTTCAGAAGAGCTTGGATTGAAGACAGAAAACACAACAGTCGACATGTTAGGTGAGGCAACAAGAGTTGTCGTCAAAAAAGATGCAACAACAATTGTTGATGGAAAAGGTAAGAAAGCTGATGTCGAAGGTAGAGTAAAACAAATTCAATCTGAAATTGAAGAGTCTGATTCCGATTGGGATAAAGAAAAACTTCAAGAGAGATTAGCTAAGCTTTCAGGTGGAGTAGCTGTTGTTAAAGTCGGAGCTGCAACAGAGGTTGAGCTTAAAGAAAAGAAAATGAGAATCGAAGACGCTTTAGCTGCTACCCGAGCAGCTGTTGAAGAAGGTATTGTCGCAGGTGGCGGTACTACACTTATAAGAGCACAAGAATCAATTGAAAAAATTTCAGGGGGTTCTGAAGGTGAAATAATTGGTAGAAATATTGTTAAGAAAGCTCTAGAAGCTCCATTACGTCAAATTGCAGTAAATGCAGGATTTGAAGGTGGTGTAATGGTAGAAAAAGTTAAGTCAGCAAAAGGTAATGTTGGACTTAATGCTACTTCTGGTGAGACAGTCGACCTTGTAAAAGAAGGTGTAATTGATCCAGCTAAAGTAACCAGATCTACTGTTCAAAATGCAACATCTATTGCTTCTCTAGTGTTAACCACAGAAGCTTTAGTAGCAGAAGAGCCAGAAGATGAGCCAGCAATGCCAGCTGGCGGAATGGGTGGCATGGACGGAATGATGTAATTTCATTTCATTCAATTTTAAAAAAGAGTGGACATTGTTCCACTCTTTTTATATAGTAGGCAAATATTATGAAAAGTATCAGAGGCGCAATTGCAGTTGTTGAAAACAATGAAGAAAGCATTATTGAAGCTTCTAAAAGATTAATTTTAGAAATATTAGATAATAACAATCTAATTGAAAACGACATTGTCTCTGCATTATTCACAGTTACTAACGATTTGGATGCAGCATTTCCAGCAAAAGCATTCAGAGAACTCAATATGACGTCAATTTCCGCACTGGATGCTTTAGCACCAGGTATAAAGAATGATTTAAATGGTTGTATTAGAGTCCAAATATTAGTTTCAAAAGACCTTAATCAAATCAATCATATTTATTTAGATGAAGCTAAAAACCTAAGGCCAGATAGATAAAAATTAATTTGTAATCTTTATAATCCTGCTATCATATTTTAATGAAAATGAACAAGTCATACTTTTACTTTAGTGAGCACATATAGGTTGCCCTAAAGTACGCTGTGTGGAATCGGGCAAAAGCCCGATTTTTTTTTAGGAGGAATAGTGATAGTTGTAATGAAACAATCTTCTACAAAAGAAGATATTGAAAAAGTTAAGGAAAAAGCAATTCAACAAGGACATGAGCCTTTGGTTATTGATGGAGTGGAAAGAAGCGTTGTAGCAATTAGTGGTAAAGTTAATGACGATCACAGAGCAGTTATGAAACTCCTTCCTAACGTTAGTAGAGTCATACCGGTTGGAAAGCCATATAAATTAGCTAGTAAAAATTACAAAGATCAAAATTCAATAATAGATATAAAAGGCTTGAAAGTTGGCGGTGAAAATTTAGCAATAATAGCTGGACCTGACAGTGCAGAAACACAAGAGCAAACTATTGAGACAGCAATTGCTGCAAAAGAAGCTGGCTCAAATGGTTTAAGAGGTGGAGCTTTCAAACCTAGAACATCACCATATAGCTTTCAAGGAAGAGGAGAAGATGGGCTAAAAATGCTGAAAGAAGCCTCTGAAATAACTTCACTACCACTATTTAGCGAAATTATGGATGCTCAGCATCTTGAATTAATGGAAGGTTATGTAGATGTTCTACAAATAGGTGCAAGGAATATGCAGAATTTTAAGTTATTAGAAGCTGTAGGTGAATCAAAATTACCTGTTCTTCTAAAAAGAGGAATGTCAGCTACTATAGAAGAACTTCTTTTGGCTAGTGAGTATATTCTCTCTCGTGGGAACGAAAATGTTATGCTTTGTGAAAGAGGTATAAGAACTTATGAGACCGCAACAAGAAATACTTTCGACATTAATGCTATCCCATTTTTGAAGCAAAACAGTCATCTACCTGTCATAGCAGACCCAAGCCACGCTACAGGGGATAACAAATTAGTAGAACCAGTTGCGCTAGCTGCTATCGCTGCAGGTGCAGATGGTCTATTAATTGAAATTCATCCTAGACCTGATGAAGCTCTTTGTGATGGTCCCCAAGCACTTCTTCCAACAGAACTAAAGCAATTAATTGACAAAGCATCAATTGTTGCACAAGCAGTAGGTAGGTCTATTTAATGTTGAACAATGTCCATATAATTGGACTTGGACTGATGGGTACTAATTTAGGTATAAACCTTGTCAACAGTGGTGTAAATGTAAGTGGTTATGACACAAATATTGACAGCATTGAAAGAGCTGAGAAGCTTGGGGCAGTAAACATTAGCCATAATTTAGATTTGACTTATGATGCCGTTGTATTGGCAATGCCAATTGACCAAATAATTAAATTTTTAAGTCTTAAAAATTTGAATTTGAAATCAAAATTATTAATTGATTTAGGTGGTACTAAGGAAATTATATGTAAAAAAATGAACTCTTTTGATATTCCCTCTGTAGGCGGGCATCCATTGTGTGGTGTTGCAGACAATGAGAATTGGCAATCTAATCCTGAAATTTATTTTGGTGCTCCATTTCTATTATGTGAAACTGAATCTAGCAGCAAAGAATCAAAGGCTATTGCCGAAGCTTTAGTGGAAACTATAGGGTCAAAATTTAAGTGGATTGATTCAAATAAACATGATGAGTTAATTGGTCTAACAAGTCACTTGCCACACATAATAAGTTCTTCTCTAGTTTCTTTAGCAATGAAAGAGCAAAACTTAAATGAATTATTAGATTTAGCAAGTGGTGGCTTTGATGGTGCAACTAGATTGTCTCGAACTTCTCCAAACATGATTTCGTCAATGTATCTAACAAATTCTCCAAATGTTAGACAACTTATTGAAAAATTAATTAATGAATTAAAACTTGTTTTAAATATGGAAGATGAGGAAGTTATGCTCGACTATTTATCAGGAACAGTTGATTGGAGAAGAGCTTTAGCCGAAAAATTTGGAGAGCGTGAGTTAAGCTAATGAATTTTAGTGGGGGTTCTGTATCAATAGTTGGCGATAAGTCTATTTCTCACAGAGCAGTTATTTTTGGTGCTTTAGCGGAGGGTATCTCAAAAATTAATAATATTTTAATCTCTGGTGACACTGAAGCAACGATTCAAATATTTCAAAATTTAGGCGTAAGTATCAAGCTGTTAGACCAAAACACTCTAGAGATTAGCGGTGTTGGTTTGAATGGATTAAAACAGTTTGATGGAGAATTAAATGCAATTAATTCAGGTACAACAGCAAGATTATTAATGGGTCTTCTTTCAAAACAGAATTTTTCTTCAAGACTTACAGGGAGTAATCAATTAAAAAAAAGACCAATGGATAGAATTATTGATCCACTTGTAGAACAAGGTGCAAAAATTGTTAGTAAAGATAAATATTTACCTGTTGAATTTCAACCAAGTAATTTTAATTTTGATGTTGTCAAAACTAATAAGCCAAGTGCACAAGTAAAAAGCGGTTTGATAATCGCATCATTGTATAACAAAGAAAACTCATCAACGATTATTGAAGACATCCCCACAAGGGATCATACAGAGAGATTGTTAGGTTATATGGGTGTTGATTTAGTAAGAATGGGTAATCAAGTAACTATTTCACCTAATGCTAGCTTAAGTCCTGTTAATCTAGCAGTTCCAGGTGATCCTTCTTCCGCAGCTTTTTTAATTGCAATAGGTTTATTGAGCTGTGAAAAATTAATTATCAATAATCTATTACTTAACGAAAGAAGAATTGGGTTCTTGAAAATAATAAAAAAAATGGGTGGAAATATTTCAATTGATAACATACAAAAAATTAATAATGAAAATGTTGGTGATGTAATAATTTTAAAATCGAATCTAAATGGAGTCAGTATAAGCAAAGATGAAGTTGCAGATATGGTTGATGAGTTTCCTATTTTTACTTTGTTAGCTTCTCAAGCAAGTGGTGAAACAACTGTTGTAGGTGCGGAAGAATTAAGAGTGAAAGAGTCAGATCGTATTGCAGCAATGGAAAAGTTTATTTTGAATTTAGGTGGAGAAATAAGAACCCAAAAAGATGGTTTTAAAATTTCAGGCAAACAATCTTTACAAGCTGGAACTGTAGAGTCTAATGATGATCATAGGATTGCGATGACTGCTATAGTCGCAAATGTTTGTATAAATTCAAAGATTGAAGTTGATAATATAGATTGTATTTCTGATTCCTATCCAAGTTTTTTTGAAGATCTTTTAAAGATTGGAGTCCATTATGGCAATTAAACTTGGAATTTTGGGCTGGCCATTAGAAAAAACATTTTCACCTAAAATTCAAACATATTTAGGTAAACACACTGGTGTGAAGCTTGAATATGAAAAAATTCAATATGAAAATATTACATTAGAGAATATCAATAAAATTAATAGAAATTTTCTGGGTTACAATGTAACAATTCCTCATAAATCATCTGTATTCAATTTATTGAGTAAATTAGAAAACGTAGATTTTGATGAAACGGCTGTCAACACCAAAGTGGTCAACACTGTTAAATCTTCCAAAGACAGAATATTTGTAGCTAATACTGATTTAGTTGGTATAAACCAAACATTTAAATATATGGATTATTCACTTGCTAATAAAAAAGTTTTAATTCTTGGAAACGGAAGTTCTTCTAAAACATTAACAAGTTTCCTAAACAATAGAGGTAACGTTTATATTGCATCAAGGAGTGACGAGGAAAATACGATTTCATATGAACAAGTTAACAATATAGCTCATGAAATTAATCTTATTATCAATACAACACCATTAGGGATGCCACCCTATGAGAGAGAAAAGCTACCAATAGACATAAAATTATTCAAAAATTTAGAACTTTTTTTCAATTTAGGTTACGGCTTAAGCAAAAATTGGGTAAATGGAATTACTCTTAATAAAGTAGAATATGTGGATGGACTTATAATGTTGATAGGCCAAGCAATCGAGTCTTTTAATATTTGGACTGATAAAAATATAAAATTTGATGAATTTTATGAAAAAATTTTGAATGAGGTTATAAATGAGAATTAAATATTTAACAGCTGGTGAAAGCCATGGCCCCGAACTCAATGCAATCATTGAAGGGATTCCCTCAAATTTTGAAATTAGTAAAGAGTTTATAGATAATTTTCTTGAAAGAAGACAAAAAGGCTCTGGATCTGGTGGAAGAATGAATATTGAAAAAGATGCAGTTTCAATAAGTTCAGGAGTTGTTAATAACAAGAGTACTGGAGGTCCAATAGCTCTTAAAATAATTAATAAAGATTGGAAAAACTGGCAAAGTAAAGAAATAGAACCATTCAATGTCCCTCGTCCAGGTCATGCAGATCTTGTAGGAACTCTTAAATATAAACATACTGACATTAGGCACTCTCTAGAAAGAGCTAGTGCTAGAGAAACTGCTATAAGAACTGCTGTAGGTGCTGTTTGCTCTCAAGTATTACAAAGTTTAAATATCAATATTATGGGTTTTGTTTCTTCAATTGGTGAATTTTCAATTGATTTAAATCAAATTGTAAACGACGAAGAATTAAGAAATAAAGTAATCAACTCAAACGTTTCCTGTCCTGATGAAAGTATTTCAGCTCAAATGGAGGAAGCAATTAAAGAAGCAAGAAAAAATAAAGATACTTTAGGTGGTGCTATTACTTGCATAGCTGAAAATTTTCCTCCAGGATGTGGTAGCTATGTACATTTTGATAGAAAACTAGATGCAAAAATTGCATCTTCTATGATGTCAGTTCAAAGTGTTAAAGCAGTTGAGATTGGTAATGGTGTAGAATCATCAAAATCATTTGGTACTAAAGTTCAAGATCAAATCGAATTAGAGAATAAATCATTAAAGAGGATTAGCAACAATTTAGGTGGTTTTGAAGGTGGAATGACCACAGGAGAGAAAATAGTTATCACATCTTTTTTAAAGCCAATTAGCACAACGCTTACACCTATAAAAAGTGTTGATTTAGCATCAAAAAAAGAAACAAAAACTGAATATGAAAGGTCAGACACTTGTGCTGTTCCCAGAGCAGTCCCAATCTTTGAAAGTGTATTAGCTATAGATTTGTTAAATGCTTTATTAATTAAAACTGGTGGTGATTCAAAACAAGAAATTTCTGAAAGACTCACTAAATTAAGAGAATATTCTATAGACGATTTCAAACTAGCAAATGAAACTTGGCAAATGAACTATGAAATTGAATAAAACTTACAGTATATGTGGATACATGGGAGTTGGAAAAACCTCTTTGATCAAAAAAGTTATGCAAAAAAAAAATTTCAAATGTTTAGATCTTGATGAATTTATAGAAGAAAAATATGGTCCAATAGATAATATTTTCGAATCAAAAGGGGAGAGTTATTTTAGAGAGATTGAAGAAATAGAATATTTTGAAAATTTAGAAAGTTTTGACCTAATCGCACTCGGAGGAGGTTCATTAGAAAATTCAAGCATCCACAATCATGTTATTAGCAGTGATAGTGGTATTTATTTAGAATCAAGTTTTGAAGAGTTGTGGAGTCGAATTAGAGATTCCAACAGACCTCTAGTTACAGAAGGAAGGGAAGAAAACTATCAGAGATTTTTGAGAAGGATTAAGCTTTATGAAGGTTGCAAATTTAAGATTAGTGAAACCAATCTAGATGACATATTTGATAAATTGATAGAAATAATTGATAACAATGAAAACTAAAGTAACTTACTTAAATACAAATAGTGAATTTATTGAAAATATAAATTTATCAAATTTCGATTTAATTGTTGCAGATTCAAATTTGCAAAATTTAAAATTTGATAACAATTTAAGTGTAAGCATTGAATATTTGCTGGTATCAGAAGAGAAAAAAATTCTAAGTACAGTTGAAACAATTTGGGAAGTGTTTTTCAATTACGATTTAAATAGAAATAGTAAAATTCTCTTCATTGGCGGGGGTGTTTTACTTGATTTGTGTGCATTTGCTGCAAGTACTTATAAAAGGGGTGTTGATTTTTCATTAGCTCCCTCAACACTTTTAGGAATGGTTGATGCTGCTCATGGAGGTAAAAACGGGTTTAATAATGAATTTGGTAAGAACCAAATAGGCACCTTTTCCAAACCATCAAATGTCTTAGTATGCTTTGAGTTATTAAATGAATTACCTGAAAGTATTTATAAAGATGGCCTAATTGAACTGATCAAACATGGTCTTATTGGCGATAAAGGTATATTTAATTATTTGATAAATAGTCAAACTCATCACATAACTTTTGAAGTATTAAAAGATGGCATACATGTCAAAACTTCAATCACAGATATTGATTTTCTTGAGAGCAATAAGAGGAAGCTCCTAAATTTTGGTCATACGATTGGACATCTTATTGAAAAAGATTCTGATTATGAAATTTCTCATGGTCAAGCTGTTGCTATGGGAATATATTATGAAATGATACTGTCAAAAAATCATTTGAATCTAGATGATAAAGTTATAAATCAATATATTGAATTTCTAGATAAAATAAAATACCAAAATACTTATAAATTTAAATCTTCAAAGGAAGAATTGATTGCAAGACTTAAAAACGATAAAAAAAGTCATAATGAGAGTGTTGAGATAATATTATTAAATCAAATTTCAGATCCTCAAATTGTTGAACTTAATTTCTCAGAAGTAATGGAAGTAATTGAGTATGAATAAAGTAGAAATTGTAAATGGTCCTAATTTAAATTTTTTAGGTATTCGTGAAATAGAAAAGTATGGTTCGGCAAGTTATAAAGATCTAGTAAATACTCTTGAAGAAAAAGCAAGGGAGCTAAATCTTGAATTAAAATTTTTTCAATCGAATATTGAAGGTGAAATAGTAGATGTTTTGCAAAATTCATTTCAAGCTTCAGAATGGATTGTCATAAATCCAGGTGCATATACTCATACAAGTATTGCCATTAGAGATTGCTTAGCTTACTTATCAACCAAGTTAAAAATTATTGAAGTTCACTTAACAGATATAAACAATAGAGAAAATTTTAGAAATATAAATTTAATTTCAGAATTCTGTGAAAAGTCAATTATCGGCAAAGGAATAGATGGTTATATAGAGGCATTGGAGTACATAAATGAACAACATTGAAAAGATTGCTTACCAAGGTTCACCAGGTTCTTATTCAGAAGAGTTGTTAAAAAAAGAATTTCAAAACTCCCAATACTTATCTTGTAACTCTTTCGCAGAGCTTGTAGAAAATGTATCAGCAAATAATACTTATGGACTTTTACCAGTTGAAAATTCAATTGCAGGAACTGTTATTGAAGCATATGAAGAATTGATTGATAGTGATTTGAAAATTTTCGCAGAGTATATTAAAAAAATTGATCATTCTTTGATAGGATTACCAGGATCTAATTTAAATCAAATAAATCAAGTTATTTCTCATCCTCAAGCTCTTCAGCAATGTAGTAAATTTATTCAAGAAAATAATTTTAAGATTTCACCGGTTTTTGATACTGCTGGAAGTTTAATAGAACTTGAGGAAAAACAAGATATGTCAATCGCAGCCATAGCCGGTATACATTTTGAAAATAATTCAAAGTTTGAAATTTTGAAAAAGAATATAGCAAATCATAGTGAAAATTTTACGAGATTTTTTCTTATTGGGAATAATGAACCTGATAATAATTTGATAAAAAATAAATATTCATCAGTATTAATTTCAGATGATAAACCAGGTTCGTTATTAAAGACATTAAATATTTTTAGTGATTTAAATATAAATTTAACAAAACTTGAGTCACGTCCAATATTGGGAAGACCTTGGGAGTACAAGTTTTATATAGACTACGAATTGGGGGAGTATGATATTCAAGAAAACCTTGTAGTCAAAATTGAAGAGGTTTCAAAAGAATTTAAAATTCTTGGACATTATCCAAAAGCTAATATTTAAAGATTTAACTATCTTCTACTTGAATGTCTGCATTTTCTAAAATATTTCTTAATAAGTCAGAAACATCATATTTTTTTTCATTTCTTAAATCTTTCCTGAGTTGATTTATTTCATTAACTATCATTTCAAGAGCATGTGTATTTTTTATATTTTTTTCAACTTGAATTTCTAAATCAGCAATTTTTTTCGAAAGCTCATCTTTAATATTTGTTTTTTCTTTTTTGGTTGGTTGAGATTCAATAAAATTTGATTCTGATAGGTAGCTTTGAATATCACTCAACTTTCCTTCAGAGCCACTTTCAAAAACAACATTATTATCTTTTGTTACTAAAGTCACATTTCCCAGACCTTTTACTTTGTATCTGTTGTCTCTACCAGTAATTATTAATGCAGTATGCTCATCAATTCCAAGCAAGTTAGTGTACTCAATATTTAACAAGCTATTAATTCTTTTTGCACCAACATAACTGTAACTTGTATCATGGTTGCCTCCTTCTTTGTTATTAAAGTGAGGGACAACTGTACAGTTTAAATCAAACAATTTAAGAATATTTAAACCTTTTTCCCAATAAGGATCTATCCCGACTTTATATATTTCGTATACAGGAAGTGTAAATTCACCTAAAGTTGAAGCTGCAGCACTTGCAAATAATGCTTTTCCACCTTTATTAATATGATTTTTAAAAAGATTCTCTATTTCTCCTTTAGCCCAAAGCTTGCTTGCATAACTTGGACTTCCGGGACCAGCAAAAATAAACTCAGCTTTTTCTAATAGTGCAATAGTTTTAAAAAATTGTGGTGTGTTTAAATCAGACATCTTTCTGAAAGTGGCTAATTTAATATCAGTATTTAAACTAGTTTTATAAAATTCAATTAACTTATCTACTAATAAATCTGCATTTTCTTGGAATCCAAAAGGTGAGTCTAAAATATAAGAGCTGTTTTTTTCGTTACAATCTTCCAGAAGCTCTCTATGAACGCTTACAAGGTTAGGGCTAGTCTCCCCAGAACCTAAAATTGCGATTGTACCTAACGTTGTAGACATCTATTCATTATATATTTTATTTGTATTGTTCCCAAGAGCTATAATTAAGTTGTGGTCTGGTTAATAGCTAAAATTTTAGAAAAATTTACTTTAGAAATCGTTCCTAAATTACCAATTCAAATAAGAACTAAATTATTTAGAAGTGTTTTAAAATTCAGAAAAATAAGAGATAAAGCTCGTTTAGATGTAACAAATTCAAATCCAACTTTTGAACAGAGGCTTGAATATGCTTTAGATTCAAGAGTTGGCCTCAACACCTCAGGCCAAAATTTATTAACATATAGTGAAAGTATTCAATTTTCACAAATAGGTGATGCACCAGTAAATACTTATAAGTTTGAACCTCGTAGTCCCAATCCTTCGAAGTATGCAATTTATTTTCATGGTGGGGGATACTTTGCTGGAAGCATCACTTCACATAAAAATTTTGTTTCAAAACTTTCAGAAAAGACAAATTTAACGATTTATTTTTTTGAATATCGATTAAGTCCTGAGTATTTATTTCCTTCAGCACATGACGATGCAAAGATAGCGGTAGATTTTATATCCTCTCTCCATCCTGATAAACAAAGTATTTGGATAGGAGAATCTGCTGGAGGAGGTCTAGCAACTGGATTATGTGTGGATTATGATTACTTAGTTAGACCAGATAACTTAATTTTACTTTCTCCATGGTTAGATTTATCTGATAAAGAGGAGGATAAGAAATATTTAAAAAATAGGGACATAACCATTATTATCAACGGAATGCATGATGTAGGAGAGTTTTATTCTTCAGAACACTCTTCTGACAATCCTATTCTTTCTCCAATCTATGCAGATATTAAATCCTTTCCGGATACCTTGATTCAGGTATGTGCAGATGAACTTTTGTATAATGATGCAATTGAATTCACAAAAAAGTTAAAAGAAAAAAATGTCAATGTTAATTTACAAACTTGGAACGGTCTTTGGCATGCTTGGCAATTCTTCCCAATAAAAGAAGCGAACGAAGCAATAAACTTGATAGTTAAATACGTTAAATCTTCTGAAAATCAATCTTCTAGATGATGGAGTGCAAATCCAAAAGGAAGTTCTAATCGATTTTCTTTCATAATTTCTTCGTTAGTTAAAATTGAATAAGTTTTGTCTCTGGTTTTGATCTCACCATTATTTAAGATAATGCTTTCATCACATATTTCTAAAGCCATAGGTAAATCGTGCGTAACCAAAATTATCGTCACATCTAGATTTTTAAGTATCTCAATAAGTTCTCTTCTAGAAGCAGGATCTAAATTTGAACTTGGTTCATCTAATACTATTAATTCAGGGTTTATTGCTATTACACTAGCTATTGCTACTTTTCTTTTTTGACCAAAGCTCAAATGGTGAGGAGGTTTATTTAAAAATTCTTTCATTTTAACTTTTTCTAAAGCTTCTATTGCTTTTGATTCTGCTTCTTCATTTGTGTATCCAAAATTTTTTGGTCCAAACATCACATCCTCTAAGACTGTTGGCATAAATAATTGATCATCAGGATCTTGAAAAACTATACCTACTTTTTCTCTAATTTTTTTTAAATTATCTTCGTTGATGCTTAAGTTGTTAATGTAAATTGAATCATCTAAATTTCCCAAAATGCCATTTAAATGAAGTATGAAAGTTGTCTTTCCTGCACCATTGGGTCCTAAAACACCTATGGTATCACCTTTGTTTATTTCTAAATTTATATTTTTTAATGCTTCATAACCATCTGGATATGAAAAATTTAAATCATTTATTTGTAAATAGTTTTTCATAAATAGAACCTATCAATAATCAAGTTGGTAACAGCCAAAAAAGACAATAAGTATAAAAAATTAGATTTTTCATAGGTTCTATTCTTTAATTCGATAGTACCATTAAACCCTCTTGAGATCATTGAGTTATAAACCCTTTCTCCTCTTTCGTATCCTCTAATAAGCAATGCACCTGATGCAAAAGCAAGAGGTTTTAATCCTTTGAAACCATTTTCAATATAGCCTCTTGATTTCATTGCTATCCGCACTCTCTTAACCTCATCAATAAATACATCTATGTATCTAATTGCGAAAGAAAAAATAGCAATTAATAAAGGAGAAATTTTAAGTTTCTGAAGACCATAAATAATTTCTATATTTGAAGTTGTAGCAGTTAGTACTATTGCAAGAGTTACGCATAAAGTAATTTTGATAAGTATATTTGTCATTTCCAATACACCAGTTTTGTACACATTTAGATTTAGAACTTTAAATAGTACTTCATTGTTGCCTTTACTCAGAAAGGGTAAAAATAAAGCAAATAATACAAATGGTATGTCTACAGATAACCGTTTTAAATATGTAGAGAGTCTTAGTTTAGATAGCCAAAGTAAATAAATTACAATTGCAGATTGTGAAAGGATAATTGAGTAATTTTCTAAGCTTAGAAAAGCAATAGACAATACAATCACAAACACTGTAAAAATCTTAACTTGAGGCTTTAGTAAATTTAGCTTTGAGTTGTTATGGAGCTGTAGGTGATGGGAGTGTGTTGTTTCCATTATTAATTATCTTAATGCAAATCACTTGCAATAAAAGAAATATTAACAATTTTTGCACAAGCCAGAATAAATAAAATGGTTTCTAACTTCTTTGAAATTTAAATCTCTTTTTAACTCATTATTTATTTTTTCAACTGTTTTATTGCTAACGTCAAATATTTTATTGCAGTTGTAACAGGTCATATGTATGGAATTATTTTTTTCTTTCTTGTAGTAAATACCTGAACCGTGTTCTTGATGTGCATGCTCAATTAAATTTAACTCTTCTAAAAGTTCTAATGTTCTGTAAACAGTTGTTAAATCTATAGTTTTATCAATCGTTTGTGTTTTAGTGTGTATTTCATCAACCGAATAATGAGAATGGCCAGAAGATTCTAAGATGTCACAAATGACCTCTCTTGCTTTGGAAATCCTATATCCGTTGTCTTTTAGTTCTTTAACAAAACTCATCAATATGTATATTATAAGTTTTAGAAAGAAACCTATGAAGAAAAAAATTATCAAAATTTTAAATAGATATAGCTTAATTTACCTTCCTTTAGGCTGGGTTTTGGGTTTAGGAATAATTTTTGCAACTTTTGATCCACCACAGGTCTTGTATTTCCTTAGTTTTATTGTTGTAGGAGTGTTTATAGCTCTCATAATCTACACCTCAAATAGGGGGGTAGTTGACGATATGTTTAATTTTGAGAATCAGGAATATTCTATAATTGAATTTTATTCAGACTACTGACTAGGCTGTACTGCATCAAAATTCATAGTTGATGAATTTAAGAAACAGAATCCAGAGATTGTATTTTTTCCGATCAATGCGAGCAAACAGAGCAATCATCCTTATGTAGAATTATTTAAACTTTTCAATACCCCAACATATGTATTAGTAAACAAAGAAGGCAAAGTTTTAGCTAGAAGAGTTGGTACCTTTAGCGGTCCACACTTTAAACGATATATTCCTTAAGATATTTTTTCACCCAACTCTGCATTTGGCTCAGGGCTCAAAAGTAAGACTTCGTTATTTTTAGTTATTGATCCTAAGACCAGGCATTGGCTTATAAAAGGTCCTACTTGCTTTTCGCCTAGATTTACTACGCTTATAACTTTTCTATCTAATAAATCTTCTTTGGAGTAATTTGTAATCTGTGCGCTACTTTTTTTTAACCCTATAGCTTCTCCAAAGTCAATTTCTAATTTATAAGCTGGTTTAATTGCCTCTTCAAAATCTTCAACTTTGATAATTTTTCCAACTCTTATGTCTAAATCAAAAAATAAATTTACTAATTCACTATTCATATAACAAAACTAATTACATACTTAAAATATGTCAAAGATTCTTATCTTAAGTGCTGGAACCAACGATCAATCGCTGAATAATCTATTAGCTGAACACTTAAGTCTTCAATTAAACAATATGAAGATTAAAAATAATTTATTTACCGATTTGTATTCAGATATTCCTTTTTTATTAGAGCGTAAAGATGAGACACCTAAAAAAATTCTTGATATCCGAGCAAGTTTAGAGGTTAGTAGCAGAATGGTTATTTTTAGTCCTGTATTTAATGGTGGTTTTTTAGCTACTTTAAAAAATACATTAGATTGGTTGTCTTTATCTTATGATGATTTAAATTACAATGATCTTTTTAAAGATAAGCCTGTGGCAGTTGTATCAAGTGTTAATGGTAGTGGTGGCAATGCTCCCTCTGCTTTTAAGCTATTGGAAGCTCAACTAATGAACTATGGTTTGAATACTTATCCTGAATTATTGTTATTTACAAAAGAAGATTTTAAAAACTTTCCACAATTAGAAAAAAATGAAATTGCACAAAAAAAATTAATGGATTTTATTAATAATTTTCTAATTTTTGGTTGATGATTTCATATATTTTCTCAGTCAGCTCATCAACATTAAAATCGTTTACATTATAAATAGGATCTAGAATTTCAATATTTACTTTACCGCTTTTTAGCCAGACATTTCCTTTTGTCATGAGCTTGTGAGCATTGTGACTTACAACAGGAACAATGGGGAGGTTAAAATCTTTTGCGATGTAGGCAGCACCTTTTTTGAATGGAAGTAATTTTTTTTGATTACTTCTTTTACCTTCAGGAAATATCATGATTGAATACTTATTTTTTAATACTTGATCAATCGAGTAATTAATTTTATCAAAATTAGAACTAGCATTTTTTCTATCAATTCTAGGCAAGCCAAGAACTTTTAGTACACGACCAAAAATAGGAATTCGAAATAATTCAGTTTTTGTTAAAAACCTTATTGAAACAGGTAATGCAGTTATGTGTGTAAATATGTCTAGTGTTGATGGATGGTTTCCGACAACTAAATAACTAGAATTTTTATCTAATTTTTTGGCACCAGTAACAACTAATTCAACTCCAACCAATTTGAGTCCAACATATCCAAATAATTCATATAATTTAGTTGCAAGATGTTTTCCATTTGGAATGAATGATGTTAGTAAAATTAAAATCATTAGTGGAAGTAAGAAAAAAATTAAAAAAGAAGGAAATAAAATTATAGTTTTAATAACTACATATAAAGATAATTTTTTTTCCATGATTAATTTTTAGGTTAGACCAAATTTTAACTAAATACTTATACCAAATTGTTTTTTTACACTTAGACTCAAAAAATAAAACGAACTTGAACAAAGCAAAAATCCTAAAGTAGGGGGTAATAGATTCCAATAATTAACACCACTCAAGTAAGCACCATAAGTGATTGCATCATATATCATTACACCCCAGTTCGAAGTCCAACCTACTTGACCGTAAAAAGATGCAAATCCATACGCAATTATTCCATACGTTGTACTTGTAAGCATGAGACTTACTGCGTAAGGAATCACTACTGGCAATATATGTTTAGTAGCGATATAGTATCTACTTCCGCCAAGTAATTGTGATGCCCTTATGAATTCAGAATTTGACACCTCTTTTGCTTTGGCTCTTATGACTAGATATGCAACTCCAAATCCTGAAAGCAATCCATATATTATCCCAACATTTATAGGAGTAAGTATGTCTGTAAAATCGCCAGTGCCAATGATTAACAATACAATTGGTGGTGATAAGAGAATTAGTCCAGAGGATATTTCCTTAAATAAAATATCTATTCTTCGAAACATAAAAGGGATAACTGTGCCAAAGAAAAGACTTATTATTAGTCCTATTAAGAATGAAAATACGGAAAGTTCGATTAATGGTCTGGATCCAGCCATGAACATGCTGAGAACATCTCTACCAAGTGGATCGGTACCTAAAAGGTGTTGAGCTGAAGGTTCTGTCGGATGAGGGAAAACTCTAGTATCAAATCCAACAATTGGATCATATATATTTTCTGGCCAATACGATCCAAGTAGAAACGAATGTAAGAAACTTAAAGAAATTAAAAAGATAAAAAATAAATATCCAATTTTTCCGTGATAAGTTTTAAAAGTACTTTTCAATAAATATTTAAACATTATTTCTAACTCTTGGATCTATGTATACGTGAAAAATACTTATAGCAATTCTTAAAAATGTTGAAAGCAGTGCTAAAAGTAAAAATATACCCATTGCAGCGTTTGAATCTTGATTCAAGATAGTTCTGTATAGCATTGATCCCATTCCGGACCAGCTAGTTGTTGATTCTACAATCACTAAAGATGCAATTAGGTACGGCAGGCTTAATCCTAGCCTATTAGCAAATGGTCCAAAAGAGTTATTGAGAATATGTTGTTTATAGATAGTTGATTTTGAATAACCCAAAGCTCTAGCAGTCAATATGTGGGGTTCTCTTGAAATATTTTGAATGATTACATTATTCATTAACATATATTCTCCAAATAAAAATACAGTCAAAATAATTATTGTTTTAGTCGCATTCTTTGAAGCAAATATTATTTCATTAAAAATTATTTCATCTAATGCTATAAAAATATATGACATTACAGATAATGAAATTAAAAGTTTCAAATATGAAAAATTAATACCTGAAATTAGCTCAGTAAAAAAAATAAATATTAAAACCAATGCTAATAAAAATATAAAAAGATGAAAATTAAATGTAAATTCTGAAAACTCTATTAAAGAAGTAGGAGTTTTTTTTATTTCAAAGTACTGAGTAAATTTAGAAAAATAGTTTTCGAGTTTGTCACTTATCAAAAAGTATACAATTGGTGGAAATAGACTAATAAGCAATGTAGATATTGAATCCGAAACTATCTTATTTTTATACAAGCGTTTTATTGGAGTTTTGATTGCAGAAATGCGAGATGTGAAATATGCAAGGAAAAATGAAGGTATCAAAATCTGTAATGTAGGAAATATAGTGGATGTAATATCTTTGCTGCTATTTCTCATAAACCCACCAGGTGTAATTTCTCCAGAAAATACACTAATTACCCACCGAAAGTACTGTTTGTAAATAGGATCATCAGCTCCTAACGACGCTCTGAGTTCATCAAGTTCTTGCTGGCTCATCATTAGCCTTAAAGGAGTTAGAAAGTCTCCAGGGATTAAAATATTTATGAAATAGTACATTAAAAATAAGAAAATAAAAATCGACAATATTGATGATCGAATTTCTTTTAATATAAATTTTGTCATTTTCTCATATCAACATATGGAAGTACCTTTTGTACAACTGGTCCAATTCCAATTACAAATAGTATTGTAACGTAACCAACAAGTCCTCCAAGCAACCACCCAGTTAAAAATGCAAATAATTCAATAATATTTCTTGCGAATCCGATTTTTAAACCAAGAGCTTCAAGACCTGTCATAATTCCATCTCTTGGACCAACGCCAAGTCCTGCACCAACATATATCGCTGTTCCGGACCCAATTGCAATAATTCCTAAAAAGATTAATAATCCACTTTGAAACAAATTAGAAGCCACATTAAAAGAAGGTATTATTAAATCTGCTACTGTACCAACTAGAAAGACATCAATTAAAGTTCCAATCCCTGGTTTCTGTTTTAGTGGAATCCACAGCAACATAATAAAAATACCTGTAAAAATAATTGTTCTTCCATATGTTATTCCTAATGTTTTGGAAAGTCCGTCGTGAAATACTCCCCAAGGTCCTAAGCCTAGATTTGCTAGGTAATTCAAAGAGATGCCAACACCAATTAATGAAGTACCAAAAAAAACTTGAAATAATTGTCTAAGAATTCTTGGCATCTGTTCAGATTACAATCGTTAGTAATTAAAATAATTATGTGAGAAAAATCTTTATAATATTGTTTGCGCTACTTGTATCTTGTAATCAAACTTCTAATGAAGATATTCTTACTGAAGCATCTACTGAAGTTGAAACCACTCAAACTTCTGTATTAACTCAAGATGAAACTACAACAACGCTTGTTGAAGTTAGTCAACTTGATCCGTTTAGAGATAGAACTTACACAATAATTAAAGAAGAATCCAGAGCTTCTTATTTAGCACCAAAACAGTTTTTAAACTCAGGTCTAGAAACTGTTGAAGGAATTACAAGAGAGGTTGAAGGTTCGTTTGATGTTTCACTTGATTCTTGTGACTCATCTGATTCTTGTATTACAATTTCTAATCTTTATATAAAAGTTGATATATCTGCTTTAAAAAGTTCAAGTGTAATAAGAGACCAAGCAATGAACAATCAGTGGCTTCAGTCAGCACTTTTTCCAATTGCAATTTTCACCATTGATGAAGAAACTATTCCAAATAAAAATTTTGATTCCAAAATTGAAGATGTCTTTGTAGGAAAACTAACAATTAGAGAAATTGAACTAGACACTCCTTTTTCAATCACTGCATATATTCAAGATGAAAAGCTATTTGTAACCGGGTTTACAGAAATTGATACAACTTGGTTTGGATTTGATGCTCCTACAAAATTCAATGCATGGGAGGTTCTAAATCCTATAGGAATTTCTGTAAGCCTTGTCGCTGAAGAAAAATAGTTGAATTATTTTTTTAACTTTCAAAATCTTGAATATAAGCCAGTTCAAACTTTAAAGAGTTACGCGTCAGTAGCAATATTAATTTATAAAAATTCAGAAATATTATTCATTAAACGATCTAATGAAATGCCAACACATAAGGGACAAATAGCATTTCCAGGAGGTAGGTATGAACAAGAAGATAAATCTATTGTTGACACAGCAACCCGAGAAGCTTGCGAAGAGTTATTGATCGACAATTCAGATATAGAGCCATTCGGAATTATGAACTCATTTGACACAGTAGAATACAAATTTGATGTTTACCCTGTTTTATGTAATTTGTTAAATAAGTCATATTCATTTAATAAAAAAGAAGTTCAAAATGTTTTTTATGTTCCAATAGATAACTTGATGAATAAAAATAATTGGAATTACAGAGGGAGATATGAAGGAGATTGGATATATCACATAAAAGATGAAGTCTTATGGGGCGCAACAGCAAATATGGTAAAAAAGCTTTTTAATTTAAATTTAACTTGAGTTTTCAGACTCATCTTTTACAGCAAGATACAGAGAAATAAAAATTAAAGATAATGTGAAATAAAATATATTACTTATAACTTCATTTAAGAAAATATAGCCTACAAAAATCCCAACTATTGGCACAATGTAATCTACTAATGTTGTAAAGGTTGCAGACAATCGTTTTATTGTGTAAAAAAATAATGAATAATTAAATATATCGATAAATACTAAACCAAAGAGTTTTAAGTAACCTTCAAATGTCAAAATTGAAAATTCTACATCTAAAAGTAAAAATAAAATAAGAGATATAAATGTTCCTGTTAACCACTGGGTTAGCAAGTATGTCTTTGCAGGAATTAATTTCGAGTCTCTTTTATTAGTTATATTACTAAGAGCAAGACCCTGTACACCTACTATTGCTAGAGTCCCTCCTAATAATAAATTTCCTCCACTATTAACACCTGTTACACCAGATAGAAATAACACAATCAGTCCTGATAGACCCAAAATCACAGAAAATAATTTAGTCTTAGTAATCTTTTCTTCTTTATAAAATAGAAAAACCCAAATTACTGTAAATAATGGAATCGTTGATATGAAAATACTTTGAAGTCCTGAGGATATGTATTTAAGTGCAAATACGAATGTCCAACCTGGTAAAAAAATAGCTAGAAATCCGGTTAACCCTCCCTTTTTTAAAGTAGATAAACTAATTTCCTTTCTAAACTCTTTAAAACAATACAGCGCCATTAGAATCGTCACTAAAGTAATCCTTTGAGTAACAATGAGGACTTCATTTACTCCATCAAGTATTAAGCTTCTGTTTAGCAGACCGTGAAATCCAAATAGTGAACCTATTAAAATAATGTTTCTTAGTCCAGAGTAAACTGACATAGAATATTCGGATTTGATATGACTCTCCAATCTAATTTAATTTATTAGAATAGCAGATATGAAAACAGTTTTTTCTGGAATACAGCCTACCGGAATTGTGCATTTGGGCAATCTTTTAGGTGCTATAAACAATTGGGCCAAAATATCTAAAGAAGAATCAAATAATTACTTTTGTATAGTTGATTTACATTCATTAACTTCACTACCTAAAAGGAATGAGCTAAATTCAAGCATAGTTTCTACATCAAAAGCCTTGTTTTCTTCTGGGATTGATTTAAACAACTCAATTATTTATTTACAAAGTGATCTTCCTCAACATTCTTACTTGTCATGGATTTTATCTAGCTATTGTCAGATTGGTGAACTTCAACGAATGACACAATTTAAAGAAAAATCGTCTTCTCATGGAACACATGCGGGTCTTTTTACATACCCAATACTGATGGCTGCTGACATTCTTATTCATAAAGCAAATGAAGTTCCTGTAGGAGAAGATCAGACCCAACATCTTGAATTGACTAGAAATATTGCCGAAAGGTTTAATAATTATTATGGTGATGTTTTTCCAATTCCTGAAAAAACTGGCAATTCAATTGCTAAAAGAGTTATGTCATTAAGACACCCTGATAAAAAGATGTCTAAAAGTGCCGATGATTTAAATGGAACTGTCTACATAAGTGACTCTAAAGATGAGATCATGAAAAAATTCAAGTCATCCGTTACGGATTCAGAAAGTGAAATTAGGTATGATACAGAATCAAAACAAGGGATAAGTAATTTGTTAGAAATCTATTCTTCTATAAACAATATATCTATTGATGATTCAGAGAAAGAATTTTCAAACTCTCAATACGGTGAATTTAAGATTGCCGTAGGAGAATCTGTAGTTAATTTTCTTAATCCAATACAAGAAAATTTTAATGAGTACTCTGACGAGAAGGTACTAGACACACTCAAAGAAAATGCAACAAAAGCAAATGAATCAGCAGATAAGACTATTTCTGTTGTTAAAGAAGCTATCGGTCTTAACTAGTCTTCGAAATTAAATGATTGACCCAATAAACGTTCCAGAGAAATGGAACGAGTTTTTAAACCCAAGCCAAATAGAGGCAATTGAAACAACGGAAGGACCAGTTCTAATTATGGCAGGAGCGGGTTCAGGTAAAACTAGAGTTTTAACACACAGGTATGCTCATTTAGTTCAAAATCATAAAATAAATATTGAAAATATTCTTGCAATTACTTTTACGAATAAAGCAGCAGAGGAAATGAAAACAAGAATTAGCAGTTTGCTAAATCTTGAAATTTCTCCCAGATGGATATCTACTTTTCATAGTTTATGTGTAAAAATTTTAAGAATTAATGGAAATGTTCTGGGCTATAAAAATAACTTTACTATTTATGATCAATCTGATTCAAACAAGGTAATAAAAAATTGTATGTCCGAAAATAACGTAGATTTCAAACAATATTCTCCAAAAAGGTTTCAAGCACATATTTCAAATTTAAAAAATAATATGATTCTACCTGGACAAGCACTCGAAGATGCAGAGTCATTTTTTGATGTTAAAGTTGCTGAAATTTATTCAGCATATGAAAGAAAACTTATGATGTCGAACGCATTAGATTTCGATGACTTATTAATAAAAACTGTTGAGCTTTTGAGTAATCATAAAAATATTTTGGAAATTTGGGCAAAGAAATTTAAATACATAATGGTTGATGAGTATCAGGATACCAACTTCGTTCAGTACAAGTTAGTTGAACTATTAGGGTCAAATAATAAGAATGTATGTGTTGTAGGCGATTCAGATCAAAGTATATATGCATTTAGAGGGGCAGATATTAGAAATATTGTTGAATTTGAAAAAGATTTTATAAATGCCAAAGTTATTCAACTTGATAAAAATTATAGATCATCAAAGAGGATTCTTGACTTAGCAAACACTGTAATTTCAAATAACCCAAGAAAAATTGAAAAAAATCTCTGGACTGATAATGAAGAAGGTTTAGAGATTAGTTCAATAAGGTTTAGATCAGAAAAAGATGAGGCACGGTGGGTTGCAGGTGAGGTTGATAAGTTAATAAAAGAAAATAGTGATAATCAAATTGCAATTTTTTACAGAACAAATAGTCAATCAAGGTTATTTGAAGAAGAGTTACGTTACTTAAATATAAACCATAAATTAATTGGGAGCGTTAGGTTTTATGACAGAAAAGAAATTAAAGATATAATTTCTTACCTAAAATTTGTAATTAATGATAGTGATTTAGTCTCATTTGAAAGAATTGTAAATGTACCGCGAAGAGGAATTGGTGAATCTAGTGTTGCTAAGTTAAGAAATTATATTAACGAAAATAATATTTCAATTTACGATTTACTAAATGATATTGAGGTTATTGATAATATCTCACCTCGAATCAAATCTAAACTCACTGAATTTAAAGATTTAATAGTTCAGTTAAAGACTTATGGACTAGAAGGGCCATCAAAACTAATAACTATGATTCTTGAGTTAACTGGTTATAAGTTGGAATTAATTAAAGAAGGAACATTAGAAGCTCAAATGAGAATGGAAAATATCGAAGAGTTAATTACTTCTGCTAATAATTTTGAGAATTTATATGATGATGAAATTGATGAGCCTTTTTCAAAATTACGTGACTATCTAGAGTCAATAGCATTATTTTCCGAAACAGATAATTTAGGAGAATCCGATAATGTCTTACTAATGACGCTTCATAATGCAAAAGGGCTTGAATTTCCTTACGTATTTATGACAGGAATGGAGGAAAATCTATTTCCACATGAAAGAAGTACGTCATCATCTAAATTTGAAATTGAAGAAGAAAGAAGACTTTGCTATGTAGGAATTACTCGCGCAGAAAAAAAATTATATATGACACATGCTTGGTCAAGAACTTTATTTGGTGGTACTGTATACAATCTTCCGAGTAGGTTTCTAGAAGAGGGAAGTGATCACTTCGATACAATTGATTTTAATCAAATTGCTGAAGCAAATGATAATTCTGAAATCAATGGGTCAGTGGGTCAAAAAGTTGAACATCAAAAGTATGGAATAGGAGTTATAACTG
Organism: Candidatus Actinomarina sp.; assembly: GCA_038142145.1. Lineage (GTDB taxonomy): Bacteria > Actinomycetota > Acidimicrobiia > Actinomarinales > Actinomarinaceae > Actinomarina. The sequence continues at coordinate 204,528 of JAYQJM010000005.1, forward strand.
AAGTTCAGGGAAATGAAATAACAGTTGAGTTTAAAGATGAGGTTGGAACTAAGTATCTAGATGTCGAATGGGCACCTATAAAATTCTTGTAATAAGTGGCCATAAGTCTAATTTTTTTGTAATCTAATATGTTGTTAAACCATTATGAATCTATTTGAATACCAAGGAAAAGAACTTTACAAAAAATATGGTATAGATACACCAAATTCATTTTTTGTTTCAAAGTTAGAAAATTTAAAAAATCACAATTTAAACTTTCCACTAGTTGTTAAGTCTCAAGTACAAGTAGGTGGAAGAGGCAAAGCTGGAGGAATCAAAGTTGCCAAAAATGAGCAAGAGTTAGAAGATTTTTCAAATGAAATAATGGGCATGGACATTAAAGGTCATATTGTTGAGAGCTTGCTTATAGAAGAAGCTTCAACAATTAAAGAAGAATATTATGTCTCTTTTACTCTTGATAGGTCAGAAAAAAAATATTTGATGATGTTAAGTGCAAAAGGTGGCATGGATATAGAAGAGGTAGCAGCAAATAATCCAGATGACTTAATCAAATTGCATATATCACCTTCAAAAGGGTTAAACAAAGAAATGGTTTCAAAGGCAGTAGAAGAAGCAAAGCTAAATTTTGACTATTCAGAAGAACTGATTGACATGATATCTAACTTATATCGTCTTTTTGTAGAAGGAGATTGTGATTTAGTCGAGGTAAATCCTTTAGCGATTACCGATAAAGGCGTATCTGCACTTGATTCAAAAGTATCTTTAGATACAAATGCAAATTATAGACATGAAGAATTTGAAAAATTTGAAAATGAAATTCCAATACCAAAATCTGAGCAACATGCAAAAGAATTAGGTCTTAATTTTATTAAATTAGATGGATCAGTAGGGATAATAGGTAATGGCGCAGGTCTAGTTATGTCTACTTTAGATGTTGTGTCAGAGCATGGTGGTAAAGCTGCAAACTTTTTGGATATAGGTGGAGGAGCGAAGGCAGAAACTGTGACATCCGCCTTGGAAGTTTTAGAGTCAGAATCAGAAGTGAAAAGTGTTCTCATAAATATATTTGGCGGAATTACTAGATGTGATCTAGTTGCTGAAGGCATTGTTGAAGCTACAAAAGGGAAGGTTCTAAAATGGCCGATAGTAGTTAGGCTTGATGGAACAAATTCAAAAGAAGGTCTTGAAATTTTAAAGGATAACAAAAATGAGAAGATTATTATTTCTGACTCAATGGATGAAGCAGCAATTGCTGCCGTAAAAGAGGCAAAATAATGGCAATTTTAATTGATGAAAATACCAAAGTAGTTGTTCAGGGATTGACTGGTAGAGAAGGGCAATTCCACGCACTGAGAAATAGAAGTTATGGCACGAAAGTGGTTGCAGGCACAAGACCTGGAAAAGGTGGTGAGTCTGTTGAAGGTATTCCTATATTTAATACTGTAGAAGAGGCTGTAAAGGAAACTGGAGCAAATACTGCAATGACATTTGTCCCTCCTGCTTTTGCAAAAGATGCTGTTTTAGAGGCAGCGAATGCTAATTGCGAATTAATTGTGTGTATCACAGAAGGTATTCCTGCTAAAGATGAAGCTTTTATGTATGATGTTTTAAACACAACAACAAATGCAAGACTTTTAGGTCCAAATTGCCCAGGATTAATTTCCCCAGGAAAGTCAAATGTTGGAATAATGCCTCATGAAATAACAAAAGAGGGAAGTGTTGGTGTAGTTTCTAGATCTGGTACTTTAACATATCAAGCAGTTCATGAGTTAACAAGACTAAACATAGGTCAAACTACTTGTATCGGAATTGGTGGAGACCCAGTACCTGGAACTTCATTTATTGATGTATTAAAACTTTTTCAAGACGATAGTGAAACTGAGGCAATAGTAATGATTGGAGAAATTGGAGGTAGCGCAGAAGAGGAAGCGGCTGAATTCATTAGTGAATACGTTAAAAAACCAGTTGTGTCCTATATTGCTGGAGTTACAGCTCCTCCAGGTAAAAAAATGGGTCATGCTGGTGCAATAGTGTCAGGAAATAAAGGTACTGCAAAAGCAAAAATTGAAGCGTTAACAAATGCAGGAGTACACGTAGTTAGCAATCCAACAAGAATAGGTGAAGCAATAAAGGATAAATTATGAATGAGAATCTTAATAGGCAAGATCTAGAAATAGCAATTAACAATACTAGAAAATCTTTCGATACAGACAACCCTGTAGTGCCATTCATAGAAGGTGATGGCATTGGGATAGATATTTGGCCAGCATCTCAAAGCGTATTTGATGCTGCTGTAAATAAGGCATACTCAAATCAGAGATCTATTAATTGGATTGAAGTACTAGCAGGGCAAAAAGCTTTTGATAATACTGGAGAGTGGCTTCCTCAAGCAACTTTAGATTCATTTGATGAAAACGGAATTGGAATAAAAGGGCCTTTAACAACACCTGTTGGGGGAGGGATTAGATCTATCAATGTATCAATTAGACAAAAGTTAGATTTATACGCATGTTTAAGACCACTCCGTTGGTTCACTGGTGTAGAAACTCCTACAAAAAATCCAGGGAACGTCGATATTGCTCTTTTTAGAGAAAATACAGAAGACGTTTACTCAGGGAAAGAATTAGAAATGGGATCATCTGAAGTAGAAAAGTTAAACAATTATCTGAAAGATGAATTTGGTTGGGAAATTAGAGAAGATTCCGGAATAGGAATTAAACCAATTTCAAAAACTGCTTCTGAAAGATTGATACGTTCTGCTTTACATTATGCAGTTGAAAATGGTAAAAAGAATGTTGCTTTGGTTCATAAAGGTAACATTATGAAATTTACTGAAGGAGCTTTTAGAGGATGGGGTTATGATTTGGTTAAAAATGAGTTTTCAGATGTTGCAGTTTCGTGGGAGGAATGCAATGGTAATCCAGGTGACAAAATTCTAGTCCAAGATGTCATTGCTGACGCTTTTCTTCAACAAATTTTAATAAAGCCTGAAGAGTTTGATGTGATTGCAACAACAAATCTTAATGGAGACTATGCATCTGATGCACTAGCAGCACAGATTGGTGGTATTGGCATTAGTCCTGGTGGAAATATCAACTATGAAAATGGTAAGGCTGTATTTGAAGCAACTCATGGTACAGCTCCTAAGTATGCTGGACAAAACAAGGCAAATCCAGGATCTTTAATTTTATCAGGTGAGATGATGTTTAGATATATGGGCTGGAATGAAGCTGCAGATTTAATAATTAAGTCAATGGATAAATCTATAAGTGAAGGTAATGTTACTTACGATTTAGCAAGAGGAAGAGACAATGCAAAGGTCTTATCATCTTCAGACTTTGCTAAAAGTTTAGTAGAAAATATTGAGGGGTTTTAATGAGTAAAGTAACAATTGTTGGAGCTGGGAAATACGGTTCCATGACAGCATTAAGGACTGCAGAATATGACATTGTAGATTCAGTCGTGATGACAGATATAGTTGAAGGTCTTCCACAAGGCTTGGCTTTAGATATGAATCAATCTAGATATGTTGAAAATTTTAATTCCAAAATTATGGGCACTAATGACTACAAAGACACTGAAGGAAGTGATGTTGTTGTTATAACTGCGGGTCTTCCGAGGAAACCTGGTATGTCTCGAATGGATTTACTTGAAGTTAATGCAAAGATAGTTAGTGAAGTTACTGAAAACATTTTAAAGTATTCTAATGAACCAATCATAATTGTGGTTACAAATCCATTAGATCAAATGACTTCCTTAGTCTCTGAAGTATCTGGTTTACCAAAAAATAAAGTTATAGGTCAAGCTGGTGTTTTAGATTCTTCAAGATTTGCCTATTTTATTTCTGAAAAACTCAACGTTCCCATGAATAAAGTGGAAGCGTTGACTCTAGGTAGCCATGGAGAGACTATGGTACCTGTTCCATCTCAATGTAAAGTTGGAGATCAAAACCTAACTGAACTTTTAAGTGCTGAAGAAATTAATGAATTAGTACAAAAAACTTCTGATGGAGGTGCTGAGATAGTTGCGTTGCTTAAAACTGGTAGCGCATACTTTGCTCCGTCTTCAGCTGCAGCGACTATGGTTAAATCAATTATCAATGATTCTAATAAAGTTATGCCTGCATGCTCATGGCTACAGGGAGAGTACGGTATTGATAATGTATTTCTTGGAGTTCCAACAAAATTAGGAAAAAATGGAGTTACAGAAGTAGTTGAATTAGAGCTTACAAACAGTGAACATGAAGCTCTTAAAGATGCTTCAGTAGCTGTAAAAGCAAAAATTGAAGAGTTAAATTCAATAATAAGTCAATAAAATTAGGCTTTTTTTATAAAAAGTCAATAAATTTCGTATTTAAAGACAAACAAGATTAAAAAAGTATAATGTTTATAGGGTATTTAAAAAAATATCCAATAAAGAAAGGCTAAACAGCATGAATAAAGATCAATTAGCAAGCGTGGTTGCGGCAGAAGTAGGATTGTCACAATCTGATGCTAAAAAAGCTGTAGATGCCGTGTTTAGTGGCGTAACAAATGGTATGAAAAATGGCGATAAGGTTTCTATTGCTGGTTTTGGTACATTTGAGTCAAGATACAGGGCTGCGAGAGAAGGTAGAAATCCTGCAACTGGTGAAACAATCCAAATTGCTGCGAAAAATGCCCCAGCTTTTAAAGCTGCAAAAGGTTTAAAAGACGCTTTAAATTAAGCTTCTTTTAAATTCTCTTTTTAAAAAAGGCGACTTAGTCGCCTTTTTTATTTGAAATTAAATTTATATCTCCAAAGATTTTAATTTTTTCATTGAACATTAGATCTTCAGGGTGAATATCTCCATTTACTAAATTGTTAAATGTTGTTTCTTCCATTTTGAAAACTAAGTTGGATTTAACATAAACATTTTTATCTGCTTTTTCACCAGTCTCAATAGAATAAATTATTTCTTTATCTGATATCTCAAAGTAGATTCTTGAAGAATTAATACCAGTATTTTCTAATTTTTTATTTAGATTGAGTAATGATTCTTTAATCAATTAACAGTTAGCGTAATTCTTTTTACGTCTTCAATAGCTTTTGTAACTTGAATTCCTCTAGGACAAGCTGTTGTACAGTTAAAAGCTGTTCTACATCTGAATGCTCCATTAACATCTTTTAATATTTCAAGTCTTTGTTTGGAGGCTTTATCTCGTGAATCAAATACAAATCTATGAGCATTAACAATCGCTGCAGGTCCAACATAACTATCTGCTGTCCAGAACACTGGACAACTGGTTGTACAGGCTGCACAAAGAATACACTTTGTAGTGTCTTCAAATCGATCTCTATCCTCAGGGGATTGAAGCCTTTCTCTTTCACCAGGTTCTTCATCGTTTATTAAAAACGGCATAACTTTCTTGTATGAATCAAAAAATGTTTCCATATTTACAACTAAATCTTTAATTACTGGCAAACCTCTTATAGGCTCAATTTTAATTGGAGAGCTTACTTCTTTGACAAGTACTTGACATGCAAGCATGTTTTCTCCATTTACAACCATTGCATCGGAGCCACAAACTCCATGTGCACAAGATCTTCTAAATGAGAGACTTCCGTCATCAAACCACTTTATTTTATGTAAAAGGTCTAGAATTCTTTCGTCTGGCTCTGCGTCTAAAGAATATTCTTCCCAATGCCCTTTTCGATCAGTTTCTGGGTTGTATCGAAGTATATTTACTTTCACTTCCATTAGTATTTTCTTTCTTTTGGTTCGTAATTACCTAATTCTACATCTCTATATTCAAGTTTCACATCGTCACCATTTTTAAACGCAAATGAGTGCTTTAGCCATTCTTTGTCATCTCTATTTACGTGATCAACTCTTGAATGCGCGCCTCTGCTTTCTTTTCTTTCATAAGCGCTTGCAACTGTAGTGTCAGACATATCAAGAAGATACTCAAGCTCAATTGCTTCAAGCAATTCAGTATTATAAATTTTACTTTTATCAGAGATAGTGACGTTGCTATACCTGTCTCTTAAGTCTTTCAAAATTTCTTTTTGATTATTTAAGCTATCTTCTGATCTAAAAATCTTTGCATTTTCTTCCATTGAATCTTGCAACTCTTCTCTAATCTTTGGAACAGAGAAATTTGGATTATGTTCTTTATCCAACAGATTAACTATTTTGTTTTTTAGATCTTCTGCTGCATTTTCTGAAAGGGAATATGATTTTGTAGATGAAACATAGTCAACCATACTTTGACCTGCACGTTTTCCAAAAACAACAATATCCAGTAATGAGTTTGTACCTAGTCTGTTAGCACCATGTACACTTACGCATGCAGATTCACCTGCTGAGTAAACACCTGGAAGAACAGTACCTTTATTGTCACTTAAAACTCGTGCATCAATATCAGTAGGTATACCTCCCATTGCATAATGTGCGGTTGGCTGTACAGGGATTGGTTCATTGATAGGTTCAATTTTTACATAAGTTCTTACAAAGTCTGTAATGTCAGGTAATTTTTGCTTTATAGTTTCTGCACCTAAGTGAGTTAAATCTAAATATACAAAATCATTATTTGGACCAGCACCATTGCCTTCACTAATTTCTGTAGCAATAGCTCTAGAGACCATATCTCTAGGCGCTAAATCTTTAATAGATGGAGCGTATCTTTCCATAAATCGTTCACCATCTTTATTTCTTAAAATACCACCTTCTCCTCGAGCAGCTTCTGAAAGCAGAATTCCAAGTCTATAAATACCTGTTGGATGAAACTGGTAAAACTCCATGTCTTCTAACGGGATACCTTTTTGATATAAAATACCAGGACCATCTCCTGTTAATGTATGTGCGTTTGAACTTACTTTATATATTTTGCCAAAACCACCAGTGGCGAATGTTACTGCTCTAGCTTCAAATATATGAATATCTCCGGTAGCTATTTCATAAGCAATAACACCTTTGCATACACCATCATCAATTTTTATATCAAGAACTTGGAATTCATCAAAAAATGTAACACCCATAGAAACACACTTTTGATACAACGTTTGCAAAATCATATGTCCAGTTCTATCAGCAGCATAGCAGGCTCTAAAAGCAGGAGATTCTCCTTCTCTTACGGTATGTCCACCAAATCGTCTTTGAGCAATTTTTCCGTTTTCTAATCGACTGAAAGGTAGTCCCCAATGCTCTAGTTCAATAACTGAATCAATGGCCTCTTTACAGAGTATGTCAACAGCCGGTTGGTCTGCTAAATAATCAGAACCCTTTACTGTGTCGAATGCATGCCAGTTCCAATTGTCTTCTTCAACATTAGCTAATGCTGCACTCATCCCACCCTGAGCTGCACCAGTGTGTGATCTAGTTGGATACAACTTTGTTATAACTGCTAGTTTCATATGCGGAGCTGCTTCAATGGCTGCTCTTAGGCCAGCTCCACCTGCTCCAACTATTACTCCATCAAACGAATGTTTTACTATTTTCATGCTTGCCTCACAAATGCTACTAATACGTACGTACCTAAAATGAAAAACCCTAAAGAAGTTACATAAAGTCCAGCTAACGCTAATTTTTTAGTTGAAATATTAGAGATGTTGTCGTGCATTACAATCCTAAGTCCATTTGTGCCATGTAAAATGCTCAGTGTTAGTAACAACCAGTCAAATGTTCTCCAGTAAGGCGTATCCCATCTTGCTGCCACAAATTCATAATCCAAGTTAAGAGTGTCGTTAAATACATGCATAATGAACATATGTCCAGCAGCAAGAAGAACTAAAAACAATCCACTTATTCTCATAAAAAACCATGCGTACAATTCAAAGTTAGAGCCCCCAATAGGTGGTTGTCTTCTTCCCCAATCAGTTCTTTTATTTGTTTTCATTTTGTTTTCCAATCCGGTAGGGGACGAACCATACAATCTACTATTGTTGTTCCTGCAGAGCTTTTTTCCAAACAGATTTCAAAGTAAGAATCTATCATTTTATAAGTTGTTGGAACAAAAACTGCTAAAAATATTATTAATGCAGTTACATTTAAAGATTTTTGATAATCTGAACCTTTAGCCCAAAGATCAACTGCAATAATTCTTAAACCATTTATTGCATGTGCTAAAACGGCTGCCATGAGTCCTACTTCGCCAATTCTGAAATAAAAGTTTTTGTAAATTGCTTCAGCACCTTCGTAAACTTCAGGCCCAAGCAATATTAAAGCAGTTGAAATGATGTGTAGTAATAAATATCCAAACAGGGCAACACCAGTAATTCTGTGAAACAGGTAGAGCCACATACTGGTTCTTCCTTTGTAAACTGAACCAGCAGATACAATACTTTGATTTTGCATTATTTTATTATCCTATATTTTCAAAATAAATATAAATCAAATAGGTAAATACCCTCTTGACTTTTGAGGCTATCAGTAATAAATTACATATGTGTAATTTACTATAAGGAGTTTCGGGTGGATTTAAATATTATAGATGAATTGATTGGCGGTATGCCTTCATGGACTGAAGAAGCAAATTGTAAAGGCGCAGACGCTGATTTATTTTTTCCAGAGAGGGGAGCTTCTACTAGAAAAGCAAAAGCTATCTGCAGAGCCTGTAGCGTTCAGTCTGAATGTTTAGAGTACGCAATAGAGAACTCTGAAAAGTTTGGTATTTGGGGCGGCATGTCAGAAAGAGAAAGAAGACGAATCAAGCGTCAACGCTCTTCAGATTTCGACATACAGGATGTAGGTTAGTCGCTTAAAACTGCCTTGTAATCCTCAATATCTCTTGGTTCAATAATCTCATCAGTTTTGATTATCTGAGTTACAACATTATCTTCATCAGTAATGTAGGTATATCTCATTGAAACTCCAAGTTTTTCATTGAAGCAACCAAATTTTTTACTTACTTCACCGTGTGGCCAAAAGTCAGCAAGAATTGGATATTCTAAATTATAATGATCTGCCCATGTGCCATTAGTAGGTCGAGCACAAACTGTAATAACTACAGTTTGTACAGAATCATTTGAATTTGAAAAATTATCTCTTAAAGCACAGATTTCTGAGTCACATATTGAGCTGAATGGAAATGGAATGAAAACAAAAGATGTTTTCTTTCCTAAGAAGTCTTTGTCACTTAAAAATTCTCTATCCGTGTTTATTAAATTGAATTCTGGTATTCGGTCTCCAACATTTATAGACATATATTTCCTTTCCGAAAATTAATAATAGTATTTAATTTTTTATATAGGCGGCAAAGAAGTTCTTGCTGCCCAGCTTAATGGATCTTGTAGTTCGCTTTGATTTGGAATTAGTGACTCATCTGACAAGATATCATCTGTGGTATGGATATTTTTTGTATCTTTTAAAAATGTAATAAATTCATCAGCTTGTTGATCGAATTTTGATAGTTTACTTTCAAATTCTGATAACCCATTTTCGTCACTTGAAAAACTTAAATCCATTACAAGATCTACAACACTGCTATCAATAAATTCCAAAATTGATTTTGCACGCAATTTAATTATTGACCTGTAAAAACTAAGTGGTGCAAACATTGAGTCAAAAATATTTTCAAAATTTAAATTATTGATTTCAGGTACATTTGAAAACATATCTTGAGGATTCGTAATTTGAGTAGGGTCAAAATTTGGAGATGCTTCTTTTAGTTCATCAATCAAAGCCTCGTTGCTTAGTTGCATTTGATTTATTACATAACTAAATGGTGCTGTGTATTTTCCAAGTTCAAGTGCTACAAACTCACAGGTCATTAAAGCAAGAACTAATTGATTTTCATCAATATCAAATTTAGATATTCTATTTTGAAAGTTTTTGTTATTTAATGATAATGTTTTGCTTCTTGGCAGCAGAAATCCAAAATGACTTAAACCCCAAGTGTTTTTGCTAATAAATCCAACTATATTACCCAACTGCATCGCAACTAAAGAAGATTGAGCTGCTCCTAAATTGAATGAATTATTTTCCATAGATAAATTTGAATAATCGTAGTGCTTAATTGAGTTGATGATCCAATTACCATAATCTTTTTGATTCAAAACCTGTACAGTATTTATTTCAGTAGAAATTGCTTCAGGGCTTAATTCGATAGTTCTAAATATTTCTTCATAGTTAAGACTTGAATTCGACAACATGAGAACTTCTTCAGAGTCTTTATTGATGTGATTGCTGATTTGCTCTACAAGCTTCCAGTTAACATCATCATCATCGTTGTTAAATAGATTAAATAGTTGTGAAAAAATATCGTCAGACATTAAATATCAGATGGTCTTAGGTCAAGTGTGAATACCAATGTAATTTCTTGTTGGTCTCTTTGAATTAAAATTTCGATCTCGTCACCTGCTCTCTTTTTTCTAAGTTCAGTTATTAATCCATCAAGAGTTCTTACAGTGTTTCCATTCAATTCTTTAATTATGTCACCTGGTAGTGCACCTGCTTTACCTATGGCAAATACGTCATTTGCTGGACCATATAGTTCTTGAATAAATACTCCTGAAAATACACGCGCTCCATCATCAGCTATTTCAAAGTGTTGGGCCCCTAAAATGCCAAGAAAAGCATGGAAAACCAATCCATCATCAAGTAAATCTTCAGCAATATTGAGTGCTAGATTGATAGGCACTGCAAAACCCAATCCTTCCGCACCAACATCAGCTGTTGCTATAGCTGTAGTAATTCCAATTAATTCACCATTGTTATTAAGCAATGCACCACCACTAGATCCTCTTGTAATTGGAGCATCTGTTTGAATGAGACCAAATAATGTTACGGATGAATTCATGGTGTCTCCACCAACATCAAGTCGTCTTTCTAGAGCCGAAACTATACCAGTCGTTACTGTAGGTGCTTCACCTAAAGTTAAGGGATGTCCTATTGCAACAGAAAGATCACCAACAAATAATTGATCACTGTTTCCAATGGAAATAGCTGTAAGGTTTGATGCGGTAATTTTCAATAATCCAATATCAGTTAATCTGTCCGAGCCAATTATTGAAGCTTCGTATAGTCGACCATCTTCAAATATAACTCTTACTTGATTAGAGCCATCTATTACATGGTGATTAGTCATAATGAGACCTTCTTCAGAAATAACTACTCCAGAGCCTCCACCGGCTGGAATAAAGTTTCCATCATCAGTAAGATTTCCCACTTGAACTTGAACTATTGTTTTTGTTGCTATTTCTGCAATGGATACAATTTCAGTCGTATCTACCCTTGGCATAACAAGTTCTTTTTCTTTAACGGTTTCAGTAATTGTTATTGGTTCTGGAATAGTAATTTCTTCTTCATCGAATAATCCAAATAAATACAGAAAGGATAAAACGATAGTGCTTGATAAAATTGCAGATCCAAAAACAATATTGAATGAACCTCTCTTTTTTGGAGACTTCTCATCAATGAGATCAGAAATATATTTTTTTTGTTCAAAAAGCTCTTGCTGTGAATAATTGTTTTCTTCCATAGGTGACATTTTAAATGTGAGGTGTTTTAACTCGTTTTCATAACATTAAATTTTTTAATGGTTTCAGTATTATTTTTATATTTATATAGGAGATTTGAAATTTAAGTGATGTTTCCTTAGAGTAATTATGGAGATTTAAAGAATTTAATGCTATCAGTTCAAAATTTAGAAGTTGTTTATCAAGATGTGATACTTGTTTTAAGGGGAATCTCTTTTGATGTCCCAAAGGGTAAGATAGTTTCTTTGCTTGGAAGTAATGGTTCAGGAAAAACTACAGCAATAAGGTCAATTACGGGTTTATTGGATATTCAAAATGGCGACATTACAAAAGGACAAATAACTGTTGATGGTGATGATATTACGAATTTAAGCCCACCAAAAATAGTAGAAAAAGGTATCGCTCAAGTTCTCGAAGGCAGGAGAATATTTTCAGAATTAAATGTCGTTGAAAATTTAAGACTTGGTGGGCACACAAATAGTAAAGAAATTAATTCTAATATTGATAGAGTTTTTGATTTATTTCCTATTCTTAAAAAAAGGTCAAAAGGAGAAGCAGGATACTTATCAGGTGGAGAACAACAAATGCTTGCTATAGGAAGAGCATTAATGTCTGATCCATCATATTTACTTCTTGATGAACCAAGTTTGGGATTAGCTCCAAAATTAGTTGATCAAATTGCCGAATTGATAAAAGAAATAAACTCTCAAGGCGTCACTGTTCTTCTTGTTGAACAAAACGCAAATATGGCGCTAAATGTTTCTGACCATGGCTACATAATGGAAACTGGAAATATTGTTATGGATAACCCAAGTGAGATGCTTTTGAAAGACCAAGACGTTAGAGAATTTTATTTAGGTATGAATCCTGAAGGCACCAACAGAAAGTCGTTCAGAGATGTTAAGCATTATAAAAGGAAAAAAAGGTGGCTTTCATGAGCACATTAAAATTTGACAATGTAACTCTAAAGTTTGGTGGAATTACTGCTTTAAACGGGGTGGATTTTGAAGTAAATTCTGGAGAGTTATTTGCGATTATTGGACCGAATGGTGCTGGAAAAACATCAATATTTAACTGCATTAGTGGGATTTACAGACCTACGGAAGGTCATGTGGCTTATGCAGACAAGAAAATTAATGAATTGAGACCTGACGAAGTTGCTGAACTTGGAATTGCAAGAACTTTCCAAAATATCGAATTATTTGAAAACATGACAGTATTAGACAATATCTTAATTGGTGCGCATAGACACTTGGATTATGGACCAATCTCAAGCTTATTGTTTACTAGAAAAACTAAAAAGAGCGAGTTAAAAGCTAGAAAAATTGCTGAGGACATTATCGACTTTTTAGAAATAGAGCAATATAGATACTCCTACATTATGTCTTTGCCTTATGGAGTTCAAAAAAGAGTAGAGCTTGGTAGAGCTTTAGCAATGAATCCAGAAGTTGTCTTATTAGATGAGCCAGCAGCTGGTATGAATAATGAGGAAACTGAAGATATCGCAAGGTTTATTATTGACATACATGAAGAGATGAAAAAAACAATAATCTTAGTAGATCATGATATGAATATGGTCATGGATATTGCTGAGAAGGTGATGGTTTTAAATTTTGGAGAAAAACTTGCAGAAGGAACTCCGAAAGAAATAATTAAAGACGAAAAAGTAATAGAAGCATATTTAGGAGTTAATTAATTATGGCGCTAACAATGAATGAAATTTATGACGAAATCTTAAGAGAAGGAGGAATGACTCCATCAAAAAAAATTAAGCAAACTGCTTCTAGGTATCCAGATAGAGTCGCTATGAGAAATAAAGAATTCGGTATTTGGCAAGAAACTACTTATGAAGAATTTTGGATGAAGTCAAATTATGTTTCAATGGCTTTACGATTTTTTGGTATAGAGAAGGGTAGTTCTGTAGCAATACACTCTGAAAACAGGCCTGAATGGTTTTTGGCCGATATAGGAATACAGTCTATAGGAGCTGTTAGCGTTGGCCTGTACCCAACTAATCCTCCTTCCGAAGTTGAATATCTATTATCACACTCAGAATCTAAAATTCTTTTTGCTGAAGACCAGGAACAAGTTGATAAAGCGTTAGAAGTTATTGAAAGTTTGCCAGGATTAGACAAGATAGTTTATTTCGATGATAGAGGTCTATATTCATACGACCATCCAAAGCTAATGACATTTGATGAGTTTTTGCAAATAGGCAAAGACGAATTTGAATCATATCCCGAGTTCGTTAATGAACAATTAGAGCAAATAAATGATGATGATGTAGCTTTTTTAGTTTACACATCTGGAACAACTGGCAAACCAAAGGGCTCAATGATTACTCATGGGAATATAAAATTTGTAGGATCCCAAATTCCTAATTTTTCTTTAGTTGAAAATGTTAAAGCAAAAGAACCTCAATTTTTGTCATATTTACCACTTTGTCATATTTTTGGAAGACTAACAGATCTTTTAATAGCTTCTCATACTTTGGCAACAATTAATTTTGCAGAGTCAATTGACACAGTACAAATGGATCTAGCTGAGATACAACCTACTATTTTTCCAGCAGTTCCAAGAATATTAGAGAGAATGCACTCAGGCGCAATGGTGAGAATGAGAGATGCAAGTTTTATAAAGAGGCAATTGTTTAAGGTTTCAATGTACTTAGGAAATATTGCTGCTGAAAGAAAACTTGAAAAAGGATTTGATGACATCATTGCTAAATTACTTTTGGGTATAGGTTGGGTTCTTTCATTTAGAACTTTAAGAAAGAAGCTTGGATTAAGTAAAGCCGAAACTGCAATTTCAGGTGCTGCACCTATAGCACCTGAAATATTGAAGTTTTTTATGGCATTAGGAGTACCAATTTTTGAAGGATACGGAATGACTGAAAATTGTGGATATGCATCTGGTAATAATGACCAAAAAATAAAATTAGGTACAGTCGGTGTTCCTAATGCTGGTATGGAAATTAAGCTTGCTGAAGATGGTGAAATATTAACAAGAGGGGGAGCTGTTTTTGCTGGATATTTCAAAAATGAAGAAGCTACAAAAGAAACAATTGACGAAGAGGGATGGCTTCATACTGGAGATGTAGGTGTTTTTGAAGGAGAGTTCTTAAAAATTGTTGATCGTAAAAAAGATATCATAATAACTAGTGGTGGTAAAAATGTATCACCTCAAGAAATTGAAAATAAAATTAAAATTTCTCCATTTATTAAAGATGCAATAGTAATTGGAGATGGTAGAAAATTTTTATCAGCATTGATAGCGATTGAATTTGATACTGTTTCAAATTGGGCTTTAAGAAAAAATATACCGCATACTACTTATAGAGATCTCTCTGAAAAAGAAGAAGTTAGGGAATTAGTGTGGAAAGAGATTACTAAAGCTAATGAACAAACATCATCTTTACAAGTTAGAAAATTTAGGATGATTCCTAAAGAACTTGATCATGAAGATGGTGAACTTACAGCTACTCAAAAAATAAAAAGAAATGTACTAATAGAACAGTTTGAGGATTTAATTGAGGAGATGTATTCTTGACAATTTTTTTACAAGCAACAGCTGAAGGACTTGCTCTAGGGGCAGTTTACTCTTTAGTAGCAATTGGATTTGTTTTAATTTATAAATCTATGGATGTTCTTTCATTCGCTCAACCAGCACTCGCAGTTGTTGGTGCTGCAATTATCAGTTCACTAGCTGTTGATAGAGGAGTACCTTTTTGGTTGGCTTTTATTTTAGGTATTTTGCTAACCGGGTTATTGAGTCTTATTCTTGAAAGAACTTTTCTTAGACCAATGGTTGGAGAACCAGTTTTTTCAGTCGCTATTTTAACAATTGGTATTGATATTCTTTTAAGAACGGTACTTGATAATTGGATAGGGTTAAATCCAAGATATTTAGGAGATCCATTTCCTAACTTTGGAAATTTTGGATCTACTAATATAGGTGGAGTTGTTTTGAAGTATTTAGAAATAAGTGCTTTTTTTACAGCTGTAATTGTAATTATTTTACTTTCAATATTTTTCAGAAAATCTAAATACGGAGTTGCTATGAGGGCAACATCTTTTGATCAAGAGGCTGCATTGGCACAAGGAATTGATGTAGGAAAAATTTTTGCGTTAGTTTGGTTTATTGCAGGAATGTTAGCTTCTTTAGCTGGATTTTTTATTACTGGTGGGTTCAATACTTTGACTCAATTTAGCTTTATTTCAGCACTAAGAGCACTTCCTGCAGTTGTTATTGGAGGCTTGGATTCAATTCCTGGTGCAGTTGTGGGCTCTTTAATTATTGGATTAACTCAAGGTTACGTAGCTTACTTTCAAACCAATATTGAAACATTAGTTGGATTTAGTCTTGGAAGTGGTTTTTCTCTAGTTGCACCTTATTTAATTATGTTTGTAATTCTATTAAGAAAACCTGATGGATTATTTGGAACTGAAGAGGTGGAGAGGGTATGAGAGGTAGGCCAAGTCTTTACACAGATTACAATAAAGAATCTGCAATATTTTCAAACAATACACAAAAAATATGGTTTACACTCCTCATGTTATTATCTGTTGGTTTTGTTTTTGTTGGATCTGACTATTGGATATTGCTTTTAACAACTGCTTTATTGATTTCAATAGCAGCTTGGGGGTTAAATATCGTTTCAGGATTTGCTGGACAAATCAGTCTTGCCCATGGTGTATTTGTAGGTATTGGAACTTATACGTCAGCTGTTCTAGGAGGGATATCAACAAGCTATGTAATTGGTTACGAGTTAGATATGATAATTTGGCTTCCAGTATCTGGCTTAGTAGCAGCTTTGATAGGTTTACTTATTGCTCCATTATCAGTTAGATTAAAGGGTCTAAATCTAGGTCTAGTAACCTTAGCTTTAGTATTTATTGGTTCTCATCTATTTTCTAATTTTAAGTCAGTTACAGGTGGAGCTGGATTAGGAAGAAAGGCAGCAAGACTAGTTTTATTTGGCTTTGATTTTGAAAACGGTTTAAATCTTGGTTCAATAGTTCTTGAAAAAAATCACTTAACATATTTGTTGTCGCTCTTCATCTGTGTTCTTGCTGGATTAGGAGTTAAAAACTTAACTAGAGCACGTGCTGGAAGAGCGTACTCCGCTATTAGAGATAAAGACATAGCTGCTGAGGCTATTGGTATTAATTTATATAGATACAAATCATCAGCTTTTGCCTTATCAAGTTTTTATGCTGGAATAGCTGGTTCATTGTTATTTAGTGTTTCTGGTGGTGTAGAGCCGGGGACCTTTAATTTGTTATATTCAATAACTTTTATTGCAATTGTCATCATTGGAGGTGGCGGAACTGTACTTGGACCTTTATTTGGTGCTTTATTCTTTTCGTTAATGCCTGGAGGAATACAAGCACTTTTGCATCAATTTGATTTAGTTGGTCCGTCTCTTGCATTATCCATGGGCCAAATCGAAAGGATAATTTTTGGTTTATTTATCATATTATTTTTGATTTTTGAACCTAGAGGTTTGTGGGGTATTTGGTTTAGGTTACGTAATTATTTCAAAGCCTGGCCATTTTCCTACTAGATTCAAAAAGTTCTAGTAATCTAAAAGTAATTAGTACTAATTAATTTAAGGGGGAAATATGAAACCGTTGCGAAAGCAAGGAATCATTATTTTTTCAATTCTTGCCTTAATTCTGGCTGCTTGTGGTGGAACAGCTGAAGAGACAGTAGAAGAAACAACTCCAGAAGTTGTGGAAACTCTTGACTCTCCAGCAGTAACAACTGCCTCAGGTGTTAAAACTGGTGTCGGTGTAACTGCCGAACCATGTCCAGAAGCTATTGGAGGTGTTCCTACTGGAGCAGATCCAAGCAAAGGCTGTATATACCTTGGTATGTTAAATGACTACACAGGACCATATGCAGCAGTAGCACCTGCGTTAGAAACAGCACAAAGAGGTTTCTGGCTATGGGCTAACTCAGCTGGTGGAATTGGAGATTACAGCGTTGCGATTGTAGAAGGTGTTGATACCGCTTACAATCCACAAAAACATCTTGAAGCATACAATGCTCAAAGAGAAGAAATTGCTGCTTTAGCAATGTCTCTTGGTACTCCACAAACTTTATTTATCTTGGATGAGATGGATAAAGATAATGTAATTGGAGCACCTATGAGCTGGTATTCAGGATGGTCATATAAAAGTGTTGATAAAGGATTAGTTGTTGAATTCGGATCTGCTTATTGTGCAGACGGAATGAATGCTCTTGATTGGGCGATGGCTAGTCTTCCAGTAGATATTAAAACTATTGGAATTATGGGATTTGCTGGTGACTATGGTACAGACTGGGCAAACGGTATTAAATATGCTGCTGAAAAAGCAGGTGTTACTGTTGCTTGGGAATACTTACCACCTACTTTAGAGTTTGACGTAGCTCAAGCTGTAGGACTTATGGTAACACAACCAGTTGATGCTTACTTCCCAGCAGTTGGGCCAACTCAAATGGCACAAGTCGCTGGTGGTGCTTTCCAACAAGGATTGACACCAATTGCTATGCTTGCAGCACCTTCATATAACGATGCATTCGTTCAAGAAGGGTTCGCATTAAAACCATTATTTGAATCTGGTTCAATGTATACCATGGCATGGGTAGCTCCATACGAAGCTGACACTCCAGCACATGCAACTATGAGAGCAACTCTTGCACAAATGGGAGTTGAATCTGCTAGTTCATTCTTAGTTGCTGGTTGGTCATCTCAATATCACTTAAAAGGTGTATTAGAGGCTGCACTAAAAGGTGGAGATCTTACACGAGCTGGTATTAGAAGAGCTGCAGCAAATGTTTATGTAGAGTCAGATGGAATGATGTTAACTAGAGAGTTAGGTCAAAATAGAGCAGATAAAGAAAGCTTTATAAATATTCCTGATGGCAGTATTGCTAGTGGAACAAGACTACTTGCGAGTAATTATGTTGGAACTAGTGCAGAATCCTATGATTGGAATTCTGGACCTTGTTCATAATTTAATTACTTAAAAATTAATTTAAAGAGTCGGCTTTTAAGCCGGCTCTTTATTTTTTTATCCTTTTAATATCTAAATAACATGAAAAATCTTTCAAATAAAAATAAAAAAATTTTGATTGCTATTTTATTTATTTTTATATCTGTTTCTTCTTTGACATTTGTGAGTACAGATTTTTACTTTATGTCTCCAGGACCTCCATATCAGTGGGATATTGAATATGAGGATGTTGAAACATTCGACTTTAATGGAAATTTGTTTCAATTAACTGTACGAAGAGATGAAGCTAATATGTTGGTCTATCTGTGGTCATATTTAGATAATTCAATTGATTTATACCCTAGAGAAGTGATTCTACCTAAAGGTGTTACTCCTCAAGAATTAAGCCAAATTAGCTTACAAAACATGAAGACCTCTGAAAACATTGCAATTGCAGTTGCTCTTAATAACCTTGGGTATGAAATTAGTACTGTTGGTGAAGGTGTTTTAGTTGTAGGCATATTAGATGATTCCCCAGTAAATGATTTATTAATCAAAGATGATATTTTAATTTCAATAAATGATGAAAAAGTTAACTCTGTCACAGAATTTATTGCTACTCTTCGTTCCTATTCAATAGGAGACAGTGTAAGTATTGGCTTGTTAAGAGAAGAAAATGGACAAACAATTGAAATGGAAATTCAGACTACGCTTATAGAACATGTTGAATATGAGAACGAGCCAATGGTTGGGTTCTTGGCTACAACAGTTAATGAAACTTTCGAATTTCCATTTTTTATTGATATTAAAACTGGAAATGTAGGAGGTCCTTCTGCTGGATTAATGATGGCATTAAATGTTTATAATAATTTAACAGAACAAGATGTAACAAACTCTATGATTATTGCAGGTACAGGAACTATAGAAATTGATGGATCAGTTGGCCCTGTTGGTGGAGTGAAGCAGAAAATTATTGCTGCAAAAAGAGCAGGTGCTGAATTGATACTTGTACCAACTGCTAACTTTGAAATAACAAAAGGTCTTGAAACTGAAAAAACTGCAATAGTTCCTATAGATACTTTTCAAGAGGCACTTGAAGTAATTTCAGAGTATAGTTCACGTTAAAGACGAGAGACAAATAAGATATATCTATGGTAAATATTGGTGGACTTCAAGCTAATAACGAAAGAAGGGGATTGTCCTTTATTGTTTTTCTTGGAATAATAGGTTTCTCTGTTGCTAGAGCAATAGCTACATTCTTTACTAATTATTTGTGGTTTGAATCAATAGATTTAACATCTGTATGGTTCAAAATTCTCTTAACAAAAACTGTTTTAGTTGCCGTAACGTCATTAATTGCTTTTGCATTCATTTTTATAAACTTACGTTTAGCAGTTAGAGCTACACCGGTAATGGATATATTTGAATCTTTTGAGAACCAAGACCCTCTTTCAAGATTCAGAGCATGGACTAATGAGAGATTTTTAAGATATCGTCTTATTGGTGCTGTAGGATTGTCGTTATTCCTAGGGGCTGGAGCATCGCAGCTTTGGGAGCAAGTTTTACTATTTTTAAATCAAAAATCATTTGGAATAACTGAACCGGTATTTAATTACGATGTATCAACATACGTTTTTGGTCTGCCACTATATAGATTATTTGTTTCTTGGGGTTTTCAATTAGTCATCTTTACTTCTTTAATTATTTTATTATTTTTTGTTGCTACAGGTGCTGTTCAATTAAGGCCTGGAAGGTTTCCGGATGTTAGTAGTGGTGCAAAAGCTCATTTATCAGTACTTCTAGCATTTATTGCCTTACTTAAAGCATTTGCATATAGACTTGATGCTTTAGAACTTTTATATTCTCCAAGAGGAAAAGTATTTGGAGCGAGCTACACCGATGTAGTTGCACATTTACCTGCATTGAATCTACTTATATTGATATCCCTTTTTGGTGCAATTTTACTTTTGGTGAATATTAGAAGGAGAGGATGGTTATTGCCTGCAACAGCAATCAGTTTATGGTTAGCTGTTTCAATTATTGTTGGTGGCCTTGTCCCAGCAGCAATACAACGATTTAGAGTTGTTCCAGACGAATTAAATAAAGAGTTACCTTATGTAGCTAATCATATTGACTACACAAGACTAGCTTATAATCTGAACACAATTGAAGAAAAATCTTTTGAAGCCTCACCTAATCTCACCAGTAGTGATATTGCTGATAATGCGCAGACTGTTGACAATATCAGATTATGGGATCCTACAGTTTTAGCAGAAACTTACAGCCAACTTCAAGAAATCAGAGCGTATTATGCACTCGATGAAGTTGATGTAGATAGATATGAAATTAATGGTGAACTTACTCAGGTCATGGTATCTGCGAGAGAATTAGATCAAACAAATTTACCTGCTGTTGGTTGGGTTAATGAAAGGCTTCAATACACTCATGGTTTTGGTGTCGTTTTTAGTCCAGCAAATAATGTTGCAAGCCAAGGCCAACCCGATTTTTATGTAAAAGGTGTTCCTGCAACATCGACTGTGTCAGAACTTGAAGTCGAACAACCAAGAATATATTTTGGAGAATCCGCTGACTCTCTTGAATATGTAGTTGTTAACTCATTGCAAGATGAAGTTGATTATCCATTGTCTACTGAGGGACAGTCTGTTGCTTACACTAATTACTCTGGTGAAGGTGGAGTTGGAATTGGATCATTTTTCAGAAGGCTTGGCTTTTCACTAAGGTATAGTGAATTAAATCTTCTTATTTCTAATCAGCTTTCAGACGATTCAAAATTAATAATGGAAAGAAACATTGTTAGTAGAGTTAAAAAAGGTGCTCCCTTCCTTTATACAGACAATGATCCTTATTTAGCTCTAATCGATGGTCAATTGTTTTGGATAATAGATATGTATACAGTTTCTGACAAGTATCCATATGCACAACCAGCTGATACCAGAAGAATTAATGAAAACTCTGGTCTTCCGATGAACTTTAATTATTTAAGAAATTCAGTGAAAGCAGTTGTTAATGCTTATGACGGAACTCTCAATTACTACGTGGTAGATGAAGAAGATCCGATTATTCAATCTTACGTTGATATATTTCCAGAACTATTTTCGTCTAAATCTGAAATGAGTTCTGAATTACTAGACCATATCCGATATCCTGAAGATTTATTCACAATTCAGTCTGATATGTATAGAGATTACCATATGATTGATCCAAGAGTCTTTTATGCTGATGAAGATCCATGGGTAATCCCAACTGACTCTTCAACAACACCAAGGGTTGCTACATTAAGAGGTGAATTTACTGAAATTGGTTTCAAACCAATGTTGCCATATTATCTTCTAATGAATCTTCCGGGTGAAATAGATTTAAGTTATTTAATTTTCCAACCATTTAATCCTGAAAATAGACCAAATATGCAATCCTTCTTAGTAGCGGATGCTGATCCTGAAAATTATGGACAACTTATTGACTTTAGATTACCTAAAGGGGAATTTGTTGATGGCCCAAGTCAAGTTGCGACAAGAATCAATCAGGATCCAGATATTTCACAAATTTTTACTCTTTTAGATCAACAAGGGTCAAGTGTTATCAAGGGAAATCTATTTGTTGTTCCTATTAATCAATCAATTTTGTATTATCAGCCAATATATCTACAAGGTGAGCAGAATCCTTTACCTGAATTTAAATTCGTTGTTGTTGTCTTTCAGGACAGAATAATTATGGAAGAAACTTTGTCTGAAGCATTAGATAGCATATTTGGTGAAGGAATTTTAGAAGATACACAAGATGAAAATGATAGTGAATCGCCTTTAGATTTATTACAAAAGGCATCAGATGCTTTTGATAAAGCACAAGAAGAATTAATTGCAGGTAACCTTGGTAAATACCAAGAACTTATTGAAAGAGCACAAAGTCTCGTAGCTTTGGCTATCGATTTATTAAATAAATAATAAATTTCTTGAGTTAAATTAATTATTAATTACTATTAATTATTCAGCGCGGGGTGGAGCAGTCTGGTAGCTCGCCGGGCTCATAACCCGGAGGTCGTAGGTTCAAATCCTACCCCCGCTACTAAGCTATCTTGTAAAAAAGTCTAAAATTCTTTTTCTTCCAGTTGCTGCAGCTATGAGCTTTAATGTAAATATTCCTGATGCACCAAGATAGGCAAGGCTTCCAAGAACTAAAAAAATTCTCCAAAAAATAATTGCATCCATAACAACATACTAATTTAAATTTATTTGTTTAGTTAATCAGTAAACTTAAAAATATCTTCAGCGACAATTTCACCATTGAATGTATTAATTATTTGAAAATCTTTATTTAGAACAACTGTTGTGGGTATTCCACTCCATATAAATTGAGAAATTATTAAATCTACTTCACTTTCGTTTAAAATATTTTCATAATTGATATTGTTGTCAACTATGAAATCTTCTCCATTTTTAATTGAGTCTTCAACAAGTAGACCTACAACAATATAGTTTTCATTAGAGTGTATTTTTTTTAGCTCATTTACTTCATTTTTACATGGGATACACCAGCTAGCCCAAAGGTTCAAAACTAAATATTGATCATTTGCTAAGCTCAAGCTGCTTAATTTTTCATTGCTAGACGTAATAATTGAAATATTGTTATTAATTTGTGAATTGGTAGCATCTATGTTTTTATCAGGTATTGAGTTTTGATATGAAATAAATAAAATGGCCAACAAAAGTATGAGGATAATATTTCTTTTAATCATAATTTAATTTAATAACAGAATACAAATACAATATTAATAATGGAAATTGAAAGTATCGTATATCCTGGATTTAATAAAAATTTAAAAGAATTAAATGCAATTGCAAAACTAAAAAAACAAAAGTGTGAAATTTTAGACTTTACTGAAATTGAATGGGTTAGAGAAGTATTAAAACAAAGAATTAGCGAAATTGGTGAGTATGAAGTTACATTTAAACTTCCTAATGATAAAGAATTTGAAGAAGTTTCAAGATTAGTTGGTGCTGACATTGATCCAGAAGAGCTTAAAAACAATTTTCATAAAAACAAAAGAATTATTGGAATTACCTCTGGAAAAGGTGGTGTTGGAAAGTCAACTATCACGGCCTTATTGGGTATTGCCTTTGATGAATTAGGTAAGAAGGTTGGAATCATGGACTCTGATATTTGGGGTTATTCAATTCCAAAAATTCTAGGAGCAAAATTTCCACCAATACCTTTCAACGAAAGAATTTTTCCATCAAAAATTAATAATTTGAGTGTTATATCTATGGAATATTTTGTAAAGCAAGATGAAGCTGTCATATGGAGGGGACCAATGCTTCATAAAGCAATAGAGCAGTTCTTGTTTGAAGTTCTTTGGCAAGATGTTGACATCTTACTAATAGATATGCCTCCTGGTACAGGAGATGTTTCAATATCATTATCACAATTTTTAAAATATTATGAAAATATAGTTGTCACGACTCCACAAACTAATGCAACAATGGTTGCTGAACGATCAGGCATAATGTCCAAAAAAGTTAATGCCAGCATAATTGGGGTTATCGAAAATATGTCTCATATGGAAGTTGAAGGAAAAAAACTTTACCCATTTGGAAAAGATGGTGGAGAAAACTTATCTAAAAAATTAAATGTACCTAAATTGGGTTCAGTGCCTCTTCTTGAAAATATTACAATTTCATCAGAAGGAAGTGATTTGTTTGCATTTAAAAATGATGAAAGTTTTCAGATAATTTTAAACCTTGCTCAAGAAATTATAAAAAATCAACCAAAGAAAAAACCAATAGATTTAAAGGTTAACTAAATAAGTTACCAGACTAAGTATTCCCATAAACAAACAGTATTTGGCAAATATTTGCAACTTAGAATTCACTGTAAAGTTGATCAAAATTTTTATTGCCAGAAGTCCTGATATAAATGCAACTACAACTGGTAACAGAAAACTAGTTTCAATTTGATTATCACTTTGTAGAAAAGTTAAAACCCAAGCACCGAAAATTGTTGGTATTCCAAGCAAAAGTGAGAAAAATATAGCTTCAGTTTTTTTTACTTTCAGACTTATAGCTGTCGCTAAAGTAATTCCAGATCTAGATATGCCCGGGAGCAATGCTAAGCTCTGAGCTAATCCAATGTAAAGAGCATTTTTTAGTGTTAGATCGGATAAAGTTTTTTGTCCTTCATCAAATTTTTCAATGAAAATTAAAATCAAAGCAAGAAAACAGTACGAGACAAAAGTAATAATCAAAATGAATCTACTGCTATCAATAAGTTCTTCAATTGGAAGTAGTAGACCTACAGCTGCAGCTGGCAACACTCCTACAATGATTAACTGAGTTATTTTAAGCAATTCTTTTATATCTCTAAAATAATTAAAAATTTCTTTGTAGTAGTAAACAACAATTGAAAAAAGTGTTCCTAAATGTAAGAAGGCAATCTCATATGTATTTAATGAATTGTTAAATAAATTTGAAAAAACTACTAAGTGACCACTAGAAGAAACAGGTAAGAATTCTGTAATTCCTTGTATGATTCCTAATAATATATTTTCCATGTCAGTTTATTGTTGAAAAATGCCAGCCTTCACAGCTAGAGCATCTATAGATTCTGAATTTTTTATTGTGCTCATCTTGAACAAAGAGTCTTTCTTTTCTTGCTTCAATTTCACTATCGAATCGTCTTTTGTTATTACAGCTATTCAACAAATTCCTTTATTTTATTACTTAAATTATAAATTCAATTCACTTAGACATTAAGATTATTTTTAAAAGTGTTTTATTTATGAATTATTTTTTATTAATTTTGTTTTACTTGATAGGGTCTATAAATTTTGCATATATAGTTTCAAAGTTTAAAAATATAGACATATCTAAATCTGGCAGTGGAAATCCTGGGACATCTAATGTCATGAGAACTATGGGTAGGAAATTTGCAGTTTTGGTTCTAATGGGAGATTTGTCCAAAGGATTGTTACCTGTAGTTCTGTTTCCAAATGATGAATACTTAATTTTTTACTGTCTAGTAGCAATTATTGGTCATATTTTTCCAATTTTTTATGGATTAAATGGAGGAAAGGGAGTTGCTACATATGTCGGAGCTTACATTGGAATCACGCAATTGAATCCTTTTGATGTGAGTATTTTTGAATCAATATATTTTCAAATATTCAACATTCCAATTTTTGCCTTGGTCTTTTTTTTAATAATCAAATTTTTAAGAGTTTCAGCTATAGCAAGCTTGATCACCGTTGGCTTAACTTCAATGTTGTTATTAATAAATATTAATTTGTTAGAGTTTAGATCAGTTATTGTCATTATCAATATCCTTATTTTGGTAAAGCATTCTGAGAATTTAAAAAGACTTATTAATGGTGAGGAAAATAAATTCTAGAACCTGAAAAATGTAATTAATTAAGTTATTATTAATTAACGGAAAGTAAGGAACAGGGCATGAGTTCAACGCTTATCTTAATATCTTTAATGTTAGCGCTATCAGTTGCGGTAATTTTTCCTGAATTTCAATACTCCTCCAATTCAAAACAAAACTTTGGTAGAGAATATGAGTTTATGGTAAACAAGCAAAGAAAAGGTTTTCTGATTATTGGACTAGGTGCAATTTCAACATTTTTTGTTTCAATTCAGCTTTTGTCAGTTCCTCTTTTTATAACACATCTTTTGTTAGATATAGTTTTTGGAGTTTATGTTTATACTGCTTTCCAAGTTAGAGCGAATTCAGTTCAGAGAAGGCTAATTGAAACAAGCAATACAACAACAGACAGTATCGAACCTGAAGAGTATTTAAAGCAAGCTGTATAGTTGTCAGAAGAAAAAAATTTAACTAATTTAAATAATGCTTTCTCCGCTTTGAATAAAGTTAGGGAAGAATCTTTATCTATATCAAGAGAAATCGTTCAATATTGCTCGAAAAGCATAAGAAGTGTTCATAGAAATAATTTTGAGGATGCTGCAAAACACATATCTGATGCTTCACAGAAGTTAGATACACTTAAAAATTTAAGTAAAAATGTATCTGAAATCAGTTATGCAGGTTACGTTTTAGATGCCGAAAGGGAATATGTTGAAGCTGTATTGTTTTATAAATTTGAAAAAAATAACATACTTGAACCTTATGAAAACTTTGATGTCCATCCTTCAAGCTATATTCAAGGAATTGGTGACACTATAGGTGAATGGAGAAGAAAAGCATTAGAGCACTTGAGAAAACTAAAAATTAACGAAGCTGAAAATTATTTAGAAGCAATGGAAGAAAGCTTAGAAATTTTAAATCAACTTGATTACCCAGATGCATTGACCGGGGGATTAAGAAGATATGCAGACAATGCTAGATCAATTATTGAAAGAACGAGATCTGACATAACTAACGCATTTATTAATGAATCATTAAGAAGTGACTTATCTAAACTAAACAAAGATGAAATATAAATATATAACTGGTGAAGTTCTTAATTTACCTAATCCTGAAAGATGGTCCTCTTTAGACCAATTGTTAGAGTGGTGGCCAGAGACTTTTGTTTCAGGAAGTAAAAACCAATACGGAATGAAGCTATTTCCAAAATTGGTAAATTCAAAAATTGTTTCTACCTATACATTTGAATCAAGATTTCAAGGTGGTCCTGGCTTAGTTCATGGCGGCATTTTATCTGCAGCTCTTGACGATTTAATGGGTTATGCATGTGTCATACACGACAGATCATGTGTTACTGCTAAGTTAGAAGTAAATTATATTTCACCTGTACCCGTTGAAGAAGAGTTTGAATTAGAAGCTTGGGTTACAAAAATTGAAGGTAAGAAACTTTATTTAGAGTCGTCAATTTCAAGTAATCAAAATATTCATATTGAAGGTAGTGGTCTATTTATTGACTTAGGAAACTATCCTGGGCAATTATATAAAGAGAATAAAAATTATCCTTAATCTAAATTTTTGACATTAAAAAGTGACTCATTGACTGTATTGAAATCATTGGGTTTACACCTGAACACCTTGGAAATGTTGAGGCGTCAACAATGTAAACATTATTTAATCCATGAACTTTTCCATTCAAATCAACAACTCCTTTATTTGGATTGGGATGAATTCTAGCAGTACCCATTTGATGTGCTGAGCCAAGCAACATTCTGTAGGGTTCATTTTTAATATTATTTATTTTATTTATGAATTCTTCTATATTTTCTCCAGAAGATTTCTTCCAATGTAATGTTGGTATTGCAGCAACCATAATTTCTTCAGCATTTGCTAAATAGTTAGCTTTTACTAAATTAACTATTCCATGTATTAAGTTTTCATGATCAAAATCATTCAAAGTATAATTCCAAAGATGTTGTGGATTTTTATTTATGATGTTTCCCGAACTTGTATCAGATGTTAAAACTATACTTCCTGACCAATTGTTATAACTTTCAATAAAGTCCTTGTAATTGTCTTTGTTATTAGGAAAAAAAGGAAAGAATAAGCTTGGATGCATAGGTAATCCCTCTAGGAGGTAACCATAATTATCTTTTCTAAAAAGATTATCGTCAGAATATATACCTTGCATACTTCCACTCCAAGGGTTTTGAGGATCTTTAAACTTTCCTGCAACACCAGAAACAGGATGTAGTTTTAAGTGATTACCTAAATTTTTATTTTTGTAACCACTATTTAGTAATATTTTTGGTGTATTTAGCGAACCTGCAGACAATATGACTTTATCAACCGAAACTTTAAAGTTATTTTTATTAGTTTCAATATTTAGATGCGTTGCAGTCCCGTTTTTAATGTCAATACTTTTTACTAAAGTATTACTAAATACATTCTCAGAGTTAAATTTATCTTCTGGAAACCAAGTTTTATATGAAGAATTTATGCTTTCATCAAAATGACCAAATGTACTAAATCCATTTTCACTACACTCAGCATTCTTTGTGTTTCTAGGGATTAATTTGTAACTTAAATTATTTTTACCTAAACCTTCAGCGAGCTTCAATTCTTTATTGGGAATTTGATTATTTTCTTCAGAAACATTTAAACTTTTACAAACATATTCAATACTTTCTTTAAAGTTATTTGAATTAAAGTAATTTTGTTGGCCTGTCAGAATATCCCACTCTGTAAGTATTTTTTCAGGAGTTCTTAATGAGGTTGTCCAATTTATACTTGTACCACCTCCAATTCCCATTCCTGCTAATAAAAGAACTTTGTAACCTCGAGTTTGCTGTATTGCATAAGTTTCGTAAAAATTATGATATCCAAAAGTCTCGTTATTTACAGTTCCATTGGCATAGTTACCTTTTTCAAAAATTCCAACTTCATATTTTTCATTTAAAATTTTTGCAGCAATACCTCCACCTGACCCACTACCGATAACAGCAACTTCAAGATATTTAGGTATTTGGTTTACCTTATTTTTAATATTTGTATTTTTATGGATTGGATAATCAAAATATTTATAGACAGAACCTTCTCCGTTAATTGATCGAGCAGTACTTAGGCCTAATAAAGAAGTAATTCCAGTACCTAGCTTTCTGAGTTGGGTCAAATTTGATTGTTGTAATTTATGAAAAAAGCTGTGAATATCACTATCTTTCAAAAAAATTTTTCTAAGGTTTACTGAAAACAAAACAAGAAATATTTTTAGTTGAAAAATTTCAGATCTATCAGGGTATTTCTCCATTATGAAATTAAAGTAACTTTCTGAATTTTCAATTTCACTTTTGTCAAAATTTGGATAGAAACTGCTAAAAATCAATTTAAACGACTTAGAAATCCTTTTATTCATACTGTTTATTTTACTAACTCCAATTAAGGTTGGAATTTTGTATTTAAATTTTTAGTATTTATGCACTTTACAAAGTGGAGATATGAAGTATTTAGTTAATTATAATTTGCCTATGGCTGATAAAGATAATACTTTTTCTACAAATCAGATAAGAAAAATTTCACAATGTCATAGTTCTTTAGGAAAAAAAACAAGATTAGCCAGTCCAAAATTAGACAGATGGAAAGATTTAAATAGAGCTATTGTTGACTGGATTAATAATGATGCTTTAGAAGAAATGTCGATAAAGGTAGCCGAAGAAAATAATTTTCAATTTTATGACCCTATTCAAAGAAAAATCCTTTCAGACTTATTTGCTAGATTTAGAGCAATTTATCCTAAAAAAAATTTTAGTTTTAATCATGAATATCTTGTTAAAGAGGTAGTGAAAGAGATAAAAGGTGAAGAGTATGCAATAACAACTCATTTTGCTTTCGAGTTTGAGGATAAAGAACAATTTGAATACGTTAGGTTGAAAACAGCACATGATCCTGAGCCTGAATTAATTGATAGAGCAATAATTACAAAACTTAAATCCGATAATGAAAACTTTTATACGGCTGCTATTGAACTTGATGATTTAATTGAGATTGATTTACTAGACAATCCAGATGATGTTATCGAAGAATACTTCAATACTTTAGAGGAATATTTGATTGAAAGAAAAAAAAGAAATCCGGGAAAACAGTGTGATTACTGCGATCAAGCATCGAGGTGTGGTCAGTTCCCCTTAATCAGTCAAGACAAGCTAACAAACAGAGTAAGAGAAGTTAAAATTTCAAAAACAAATTTAGTAAAACTCTCAAACTGTGAGAGACGAGCTGCATGGAATGTTCAATACGGTCTTCCAAGAGAAGACTACATTGAATATGAATCTGAATCTCAAGCTACTAAGTTTCATCAATTTTCACAAAAACTACTGGTTGATAATGATAAATTTTCTGAAAAAAATAATATAGAAAGCTTTAATGTTTTGACAAAAGAAGAAGATACTGTCACACAAGAGCAACTTTATTTAAAATATCAACAACTAGTTTCTAAATTAGCTAATTATCAAGATTTAAAAATTAAAGAATCAGAATATATCTTAGGCTTCACTTGTATTACTGAAGGAAAAGGACTTAGAGATGGAAAAGTTGTTGATCAAAAAGTAGCTACAATCTTTACCGGCAAATCTGATTTAGCAGGACGGTTGGGGAGCATTCCGATAATTATTGAATTAAAAACAAGACCTGAAATACCTGAAGATTTACTTGAAGCACAATTGTATGCTTTAGGAGCTTCTCAATTAATGAAATCTGAAAAAGAGATCATCGTGATGCATATTTATGTTACTGATAACTCAGCTTCAGTAAAAGAAAGAAGGTTTGGATCGAGTGAGATTGAATCTGCTAAGTCAAAATTTCAAGATATAGCTAAAAAACCATCTTCATGGATTCCTTTCAACTCACTTAGCCCAAAGTTCAACGTTGGTGAGTGGTGTAATCATTGTGAGTTTAAATCTACATGTGGTGAATTTAGATAAGCTAGTCTTAAGATGAAGTAAAATATATAATTAAATTTATGGATCTTTCAAAAACACATATTGAATTAGTTAAAAAAGTTTACGAGTCACTTGAATCAAATATTGCAGCTTTCAAAGAAAGAAAAGGTAATAGTCTAACTCTTGCTGAAAAAATTTTATATGGTCATTCAAAAAATGTTAATAAAATTTCTTTAAACAGAGGTGAAGATTTTGGAGATTTTCAACCTGATAGAGTAGCAATGCAGGACGCAACTGCTCAAATGGCCTTGCTACAATTTATGCAAGCTGAATTACCGGAAACAGCAGTACCAACTACTGTTCATTGTGATCATTTAATTCAAGCTTATGAAGGCGCAAACAGTGACTTAAAAGTAGCAAATAAAGCACATAAGGAAGTATTTGATTTTTTAAGATCTGCATCTGAAAAATTTAACATAGGCTTTTGGGGACCAGGTGCAGGCATTATTCACCAGGTAGTTTTGGAACAGTACGCTTTCCCTGGAGGAATGATGATTGGTACCGATAGCCATACTCCCAATGCAGGTGGTATAGGAATGATTGCTATTGGAGTTGGTGGCGCAGATGCAGTTGATGTTATGGCAGGTATGCCTTTTAATACAAAAATACCAAAACTAATTGGAGTCAAGTTAACCGGAACACTCAGTGGCTGGACTGCACCAAAAGATATAATCTTAAAGGTTGCTGAAATTTTAACTGTCAAAGGAGGCACAAACGCTATTGTTGAGTATTTTGGTGAAGGCACAAAGTCTATCTCAACGACCGGAAAGGCAACAATTACAAATATGGGTGCAGAAATTGGTGCTACATGTTCAATTTTTCCATTTGACGAAAAAGGAGAAGATTATTTAAAAGCTACTGGCAGAGCTGATATCGCTTCTTTAGCAAATGAAAATATGCACTTGCTAACAGCAGATGAAGATGTTTTATTATCACCTGAGGATTACTTTGATCA
Source organism: Candidatus Actinomarina sp. (assembly GCA_038142145.1). Lineage (GTDB taxonomy): Bacteria > Actinomycetota > Acidimicrobiia > Actinomarinales > Actinomarinaceae > Actinomarina. Next base: position 236,267 of record JAYQJM010000005.1, read on the forward strand.
AGTAATTGAAATTGATCTAGATAGTCTTGAACCACATATTGTTGGACCACACACTCCGGACTTGGCTCGACCTGTTTCAAAATTAAAAGAAGATGCACTCGAAAATAATTATCCAATACAAATTTCAAATGCTCTCATTGGTTCATGCACCAACTCTTCTTATGAAGACATCGGTAGAGCAGCATACATAGCTAGAGAAGCAGCGAGTAAAGGTTTAAAGGCAAAGATTCCTTTGATGGTAACTCCTGGCTCAGAAGTGACTAGAGCAACAATTGAAAGAGATGGGTATCTAAAGGATTTAGAGGCAATTGGTGCAACGGTTCTTGCTAATGCCTGTGGTCCTTGCATCGGTCAGTGGAAACGAGACGACATTAAAGATGGTGATACAAATACAATTGTTTCGTCATACAATAGAAATTTTCCTGCAAGAAATGACGGCAATAAGGCAACATTGTCTTTCATAGGCTCTCCAGAGTCAGTTATCGGATTAGCTTTAGGAGGAACTCTTGAATTTAACTTCTTAAGCGATACGTTAATAAATGAAGATGGACTAGAAGTTAAATTAACGCCGCCAGTTGCAGAAGAGCTTCCAGAAAAAGGCTTTGAATCAACACTCGATGGCTTCATTCAGCCAAAGGAAGATGTCGATGTAGATATAGTTATTGACAGTAATTCTGAAAGATTGCAAGCTCTAACTCCTTTTGATGCTTTTAATGAGAACAATTATGTTCAAATGACGGTCATAATGAAAGCAGTCGGAAAGTGTACAACTGATCACATTTCTCCTGCTGGTAAATGGTTGAAATTTAGAGGTCATTTAGAAAATATTTCTCAAAATTTATTTATTGGTGTAAATAATGCATTTACAGAAGAATCTGGCACTGGTGTTAATGTTTTAAATAATGAAATAATGACATTGCCAGATCTTGCAAAATCATATCATGAAAATAATATCAACTGGATTGCAATTGGAGATGAAAATTATGGAGAAGGTTCTTCAAGAGAACATGCCGCCATGGAGCCAAGGTTTAGAGGTTGTAAAGTTGTTTTAGTTAAAAGTTTTGCAAGAATCCATGAAGCGAATTTAAAAAAGCAAGGGATACTACCACTTACATTTGAAGATAAGTCAGACTATGAAAAAATAGATCAAAATGACAAATTAACAATTAGGAATCTAGAAAATCTTAAACCTGGAAGTACCGTCACTATTTCAATAGAAAAAGAGGATGGTACAAGTATAGAAATTGAAACTAATCACTCGCTTTCTGATGAACAAATAAAGTGGTTTGAGAGTGGTTCAGCTTTAAATTTTATAAAATCAATTTAATGGAAGATTTCTCAGAAAAAATCCAGAAACTAAGAAATGAATACAGCGACTTAAACCTTAACGTTTCTGATTTAAACTCAAACCCAGTATCACAATTCACTAAATGGCTTGATGAAGCAATTGAAACAAAAATCTATGAACCTAATGCAATGGTTTTAGCAACTGTAGATGAAAATACTCCAAGATCTAGATATGTATTGTTTAAAAATATCGTTAATGATGAATTAATATTTCATACTAATTATGAAAGCCCAAAGGCAAAGGAAATTTTTGCAAATCCTAATGTATCAGGTATTTTTTACTGGGCCGAAATTCATAGACAAGTTAGATTTTCAGGAAAAGCAGAAAAAGCAAATGCTGAAATATCTGATGAGTATTTTAAAACAAGGCCTAGAGGTGGACAACTAAGTGCCTGGGCATCAGAACAAAGTAAAATTATTGCATCAAGAGAAATTGTTACAGATAAGATTAAAGAGCTTGACAATGAATATTTGAACACAGAAATTCCTAGACCTGAATTTTGGGGTGGATTTTCTATTAAAGTAAATTATTGGGAATTTTGGCAGGGCAGAAGAAACAGAACGCATGACAGATTTTGCTACAACCAAGTCGGTAATACGTGGAATATAGAAAGGATGTCTCCATAATGAGGCCAATTAAAGTAACAAAAAATTTTATTAACTCAGCAGAAAACTCAGTTTTATACGAATCAGGCAATACAAAAGTTTTAGTTACAGTATCTGTATCTACCAAACTGCCAGATTGGATGCAAAATTCTGAAAAAGGTTGGGTAACAGCAGAATACAACATGCTTCCAGGATCATCTGGTAGTCGTATTTCAAGAAAGTCTTTTGAAAGTGGACGATCTAAAGAAATTTCTAGATTGATTGGTAGATCTTTAAGAGCTGTATGTACATTAGGTGTAATCAATGGATATTCATTTACTGTAGACTGTGATGTCCTGGAAGCAGATGGTGGTACTAGAACGGCTTCTATTAACGGTGCATGGATAGCTTTGAATGATACATTTGAAAAAATGATTCAAGAAAATAAACTAATCCAAAATCCATTATCTAGCAAAGTTGGAGCACTCTCTGTTGGAATTGTAGACGGGGAATTAGTTGCTGATTTAGATTATGAAAACGATTCCAAAGCTGAAGTAGATTTAAATTTAGTTTTAAATCAAGATTTTGATATTTTAGAAATACAAGGAACTGCAGAAGGTAAACCATTTTCAAAATCACATTTGGATAACTTGTTTGAATTAGCAAAAGAAAATATTGAAGAAATATTTAAAATTCAAGATAAAAATTAAGTTAAATAATGAAAATTCTTTTTGCTAGTCAAAATAAAAATAAACATTTAGAAATGTCTGATTTATTTTTAGAACACTCAAAAACACATGAGTTGGTGATGGCGAATAAAGAGTTGAATGTAATTGAAGACAAAGAAACTATTGATGAAAATGCAAAAAAGAAAGCCTTAGAGTATTTTGAATTTTTTAAAATGCCAGTAATTTCTGATGATTCTGGTTTATTTATCGAAGCGCTTAATGGTGCACCAGGTGTATATTCTGCTAGATACGCAGGTGAATCTTCGACTCACGAAGAAAATATAGAAAAAGTTTTAGAGTTGTTAAAAAATGAAAATAATAGAATTGCAAAATTTCAGACAGTTTTATGTTTTTACGATGGTTCGGAGTTTTTGTATTCTCACGGAGAGCTTGAAGGAAGCATAACTTATCAGCCAAGAGGTAGTAATGGTTTTGGTTATGATCCAATTTTTGAAGTTAGAAACTCAACTCTTGCAGAGATGAGTAGAGGTGAAAAATCAGAAATAAGTCACAGAAAAAATGCTTCAGTTAATATGATTGAGTTACTAAATGAAATTTAAATCAGTCTACAGTTTTTTAATCTTGTTTCTATTTTTTTCTGCCTGTGAAGTTAAATGGGATATGGAAATTACATTTAATGAAGATCTTTCTGGAAGTTATAATATAGCTGTTCTAATTGACCAGGAAGCTCAACTTTATGCTACAGATACTGGGCAGTCTTCTATAGGCGGACTTGATGCAATATTAGCAAACCTTCCTGAGGGGTTTGGATCTAGTATTTATCAAGAGGGAGATTTTTTAGGAATTTTGATTAGGAATAACTTTAATGACGTCAATGAGCTTGAATCTCAATTTGCACTTCTTGAATCAGAAGAAAACTCAGCTTTACTTCTTTTACCAATAGACGATATTGACTTTCTAATTGATGAAAGACACCTTACAGTGAGCGGTAAGTTTGCTGAAATATTTGTTACAGATGATGAAAATTTGGAGGGCTTTAAACGAATATTTGATGGTCAACTTTCAATTAAAGTGCCAGGTGAAATTTTAGAACCTCAGCTGAATGAAATTGTAAACAATACAATAATTTTTGAAAATGATGGTTTATCTGTAAAAACTTTTGAGCTTGTAACAAGAACAAAGCCTTTAATTTCTCAACAAAATCTAATTATTATTCTTTTTTTAGTACTTAGTGTTGTCTATTTTTTTGTTAGACAAAAGAACAAAAAGAAGTAATATTGCATATATGCAAAAAATTATAATTATTGTTTAGTAGCAACGCATTGAACGTTGTTACCCTTGCTTTGCAAGGGTTTTTTTTTAGATATGAAGATTGATATATTTGACACTACATTAAGAGATGGCTTTCAACAAGAAGGTATTTCACCATCTGTAAAGGATAAATTAGCTATTGCTAAGCTTCTTGATTCACTAGGTGTATCTTTCATAGAAGGAGGTTGGCCAGGTGCTTCTCCTAAAGAGGAAGAGTTTTTTAATAGAGCTAAAACTGAATTAAATTTAAATTCTGCAAACTTGGTTAGCTTTGGTTCAACACGAAAGCTTGATATAGATGTTGATAAAGACCCTCAAATAGAAGCTCTAATAAATGCAGGAACAGATTTTGTGTGTATTGTTGGTAAATCATCAAAGCTACATATAACTAAAGCAATCCAGGCAACCATTGAGGATGCAATCCAAATGGCAATAGATTCAATTCAGTACTTATCAGAAAATAATAAAACAGTCTTTTTTGATGCCGAACACTTTTTTGATGGTTTCAAAGAAGATTCAAATACAAGTTTAAAATTTTTGGACTCAGTTCTTCAAACAGAGCTAGACACTTTTGTTTTATGTGATACCAATGGTGGTACGTTACCTGATGAAGTTCATGAAATAATATCTAGAGTCAATTCTGAATTTCCATCTGCTAATTTTGGTGTACATTTTCAAAATGACAATGGTTGTGCTGTTGCGAACTCCTTAGTTGCAGTTGAATTAGGGGTTGAGCATGTACAGGGAACAATTAATGGATATGGTGAAAGAACCGGCAATGCAGATTTGTGTACATTGATACCAAACTTATCACTAAAGAAAGATTATGAAACAATTCCTAAGGATTCATTAAAACAATTAACGCCTATTGCTAATCATATTGCTGAACTCGTAAATGTCTCTATAGATTCTAGGCATCCATATGTTGGATCATCAGCATTTACTCACAAAGCTGGTCTTCATGCATCTGGAATGGCTAAAGACAGTTCTCTATACGAACATGTTGACTCCTCTCTTGTTGGCAATTTTACAAGAACTACAGTTTCTGAATTAGCTGGAAGAGCAAGTGTCTTAACTAAAGCAGAAGAATTTGGAATTAACTTTGATAATGAAAATGCAAAAAAATTAATTGAAAATGTTCAAAACTTAGAACATGTAGGTTATCAATTTGAAGCAGCTGACGCTTCTCTATTTATACTTATGAACAAAATTATTGGAGTAGAGCCAACTTTTTTTGAATTTGAAAGTTTTAGAGTATTTTCAGAGCGTCGCAATTCTGAAAATGTAATATCTGAAGCAGTATGCAAAATTATTGTAAATGAAAACAGGTATGTTAAAACAGGAGAGGGAGTAGGTCCTGTTGATGCATTGGCAAAAGCATTGACATATTCACTTGAAAAAGACTATCCAAAAGTAAATGAGATTAAGTTAATAGATTATAAAGTTCGAATAATTGATTCTTCAGATGGTACTGAAGCTAGAACAAGAGTTCTAATAGAGTTTTCAGACACAAATAGAAAATGGAGTACAGTTGGAGTTCATGAAAATATAATAAATGCTTCATGGAATGCATTGTGTGATGGATTTAACTACTTTTTTATGACCTCATAGATAGATTTTCGCTCTTCTAAGCATTTATAATTAAATTGGAGGCGAATATGAGCGAAAAAATAGAAAATCTTTTAAATGAAGATAGAAAATTTAAACCATCTAATAAACTTTCTAGTAGTGCCAATGCAACAAACGATTGGTTCGAACAAGCAAAACAAGATAGATTAGAATTCTGGAAAAAACAAGCACTCGAAAGAATTTCTTGGTTTAAAGAGCCTACAGAAGTTTTGGATGATTCAAATCCACCATTTTATAAATGGTTTAAGGATGGCGAATTAAATTTATCATACAATTGCTTAGACAGACACCTTGAAAGTGATGGCGATAGAGTTGCCTACTACTGGGAAGGTGAACCTGGCGATACACAAATAATTACCTATCGAGATCTTTATGAAAGAGTTTGTAAGCTATCCAATGCTTTAAAAAAACTTAATGTAAGTAAAGGTGATAGAGTTGCAATTTACCTTGGTATGACTCCTGAAATAGTTGTTTCCATGCTTGCATGTGCAAGGATAGGTGCAGTTCATTCAGTAGTTTTTGGTGGGTTTTCCTCAGAAGCACTTGCAGACAGAATAAATGATGCAGAAGCAAAAATTGTAATTACAGCAGATGGTGCTTGGAGAAGGGGAGAAATAGTACCACTTAAAGATAATGTCGATGGTTCGCTTGAGCTAACAAACTACATTGAAAACGTAATTGTTGTTAAAAGAACCAATCAAGAAGTAAATATGGTTGATGGTCGTGATCATTGGTATGAAGACTTAGTTAAGGATGAGCCTGCTGAGTGCGAACCAGAAGTAATGAACGCAGAAGACATGTTATATATTCTCTACACTTCTGGTACAACAGCTAAACCGAAAGGAATTGTTCATACTCAAGCTGGTTATTTAACCGGAGTTACCACAACTCACTATGAAGTGTTTGATATAAAAGAAGATGACATATATTGGTGTGCCGCAGATTGTGGTTGGGTTACTGGACATAGCTATATTGTCTATGGTCCTTTAGCTAATAAAACTACAAGTGTTATGTACGAGGGTGCACCTAATGCGCCTGATGAAAAAAGACTTTGGAGCATTATTGAAAAATATAAAGTAAATATATTTTACACAGCTCCTACTGCAATAAGAGCATTTATGAAATGGGGTGTAGAGCATCCTCAATCACATGATCTAAGTTCTCTCAGATTGCTAGGTAGTGTTGGTGAGCCTATAAACCCTGAAGCTTGGATGTGGTATCACAAATATATTGGAAACGAAAATTGTGCGATTGTAGACACTTGGTGGCAAACAGAGACAGGATCAATAATGATATCACCTTTACCTGGAGTTACAGAAACAAAGCCGGGTTCAGCATGTGGACCGCTTCCAGGCATTGATTCAATAATTATTGATAATGATGGTAATGAAGTAGGTAATGGAGAAGGAGGTTTTCTAGCAATTAAAACTCCTTGGCCATCAATGTTAAGGACAGTTTATGGTGATGATGAAAGGTTTCTAGATACTTACTGGTCACAACATCAAGGTTTATATTTCGCAGGAGATGGTGCAAAATATGATGATGATGGTTATGTCTGGCTATTAGGTCGGGTTGATGATGTAATGAATATTTCTGGACATAGGATCTCCACTGCAGAGGTAGAAAGTGCTCTAGTTTCACATAATTCAGTTGCTGAAGCAGCAGTAATAGGAAGAAGAGATGACATTTCAGGAGAAGCCATTGCTGCGTTTGTTACATTAATAGGAGATGTAGAAGGTAACAATGAAATCATTTCAGAACTAAGGCAACATGTTAGCGATAAAATTGGTCCAATTGCCAAGCCAAAAAGTATTGTAATTACAGCTGATTTGCCAAAAACTAGAAGTGGAAAGATTATGAGAAGATTATTAAAAGATATCTCTGAAGAAAGAAAGCTTGGTGACGTTACAACGCTAGCAAACGCAGATATAGTTTCAGAATTACAAACTCGTGCATCAGAGTCAGTTGATGAATGAAAGAACTTTTTCTTGGGGCTTAAAAGATGATGCCGTTCAACATTTAGTTAGTTTAAACAGAAGTGAAAGGATAGACTTTTTTCTGAATTTACCTATTGAAAATGTACCTATTGGGTCAATGATGGGATTTTCAAAAATAGAAATTGACGAAAAAGGCCAGGTATCATTTTCTGTTACTCCCAGTGGGTATCACTATAATCCTTTAGGTACGGTTCACGGTGGTTTAGCAGCAACTATCTTAGATTCTTGCAACAGTATAAGTGCAAATTGTCAGCTAGATAGTGGGTTCTTAACAATGACAGCAGATATTAGAGTTAATTACCTTCGACCCATGACTGAATCAACTGGAGAAGTTACAGCAAAGGGAAAAATAGTAAAAGCGGGTAGAAAAGCTATCTTTGTTTATGGAGAGATTAAAGATCGTGATGGCAAGATTTATGCAACTGCTAACTCAACTGAGCTTGTAATTTCAGCTACAAATACCTAGTCATAGTGCGGATGAGAGGAGTCGAACCTCCACGAGCAAAGCTCACTGGATCCTAAATCCAGCGCGTCTACCAGTTCCGCCACATCCGCTAAAATGTCGCGTGGGTCGCCGGGGACTTGAACCCCGAACCTGCGGATTAAGAGTCCGTTGCTCTGCCAAATTGAGCTAGCGACCCTTTTTAAAGATTAACTTAGATTATGATAATTAGGTAAAAATTTTTTATACTAATTCTTTTATAAAACAGTTAGTATGAATTAATACTAAATTTCGGGCTGTGGCTCAGCTTGGCTAGAGCGCCTGGTTTGGGACCAGGAGGTCGTGAGTTCGAATCTCACCAGCCCGACAACCTGCGGGTGTAGCTTAATGGCAAAGCTCCAGCCTTCCAAGCTGGCTATGAGGGTTCGATTCCCTTCACCCGCTCAGAGAGCTCTCGTAGCTCAAATGGATAGAGCAACAGACTTCTAATCTGTAGGTTGTAGGTTCGAGTCCTACCGAGAGCGCTGTGGTGATCGTAGCTCAGTTGGTTAGAGCGCCTGGTTGTGGTCCAGGAGGTCGCGGGTTCGAATCCCGTCGGTCACCCTAGTTTTTAGGAGAAAAATGAAATATAAAGTTAAAAAAGAATCTGAGTTTGAAAAAAATATTGAAATTTCAATTAATTTTGATGATCTAGAGGATAAAAAGTCTGATGCAATTTCAAAAATTAGTAAGTCATTAAAAGTCAAAGGTTTTAGGCCAGGAAAAATACCTTCAAATATAGTTATCAGAGAAGTTGGAGAGGATTATATTTTAGAGGAATCCGTAGATCTATATTTACCCGAAAAAATATTTGAAATTTTAAAATCTGAAGAAATAAATCCTGCAACTAGACCAGTAATTAAAGACATGAAAAAAGAAAAAGACAGTTTCAAAGTAGATGTTCTTGTAACATTATGGCCAACACTATCGAAACTTCCAAAGCTAGACCAAACAGTTGAGGTAGAAAGTATTGCACCGACTGATGAAGAAATTAGTGAACAAGTTGATAGAGTCAAAATGCAATTTGCAGATGTTTCAAAAGTTGAGAGACCAGCGAAAGCAGGTGATTTTGTATTAATGAATGTTAGTGGTCAGGAAAACAACAAAGAATTAGAAAATTTCACTTACCAAGATTTTTTATATGAAATGGGCAGCAATAGCCTCACGCCTGTTTTAGATTCTAAATTAGAAGGTGTGTCCTCTGGTGCAATTGTTAAGTTCAATGACAATATTCCATCACTAGGTAAGGAAAATATTGAAATTTCAGTTCTAGTAAAAGAAGTAAAAGAAAAAGTTGAACCTGAGTTGACAGATGAGTGGATATCTTCAGTAACAGAATTTGATAGTGTTGAGCAAATGAAAAGTGAACTTACTAAAAATATTGAAAATGTTAAAAAACGACAAGTTGCTAATCAATATCAAAGCCTGCTTACATCAAAGTTAATTGAAGAATCAAAATTAGAACTACCCGAACAACTTGTAATTGCAGAAATGGACAGCATTTTGCAAAATTTTATGAATGAATTAAAGCAAAATAATATAAAAATTGAAGACTATTTACAAATTACGGGTTTAACGGAAGAGGCTTTACAAGAAGATTTAAAAAACCAAGCAACAAGAAATCTTTCTATGGTTGTAATTCTAGATAAGGTTATTGAAGATGAGAAACTTGAGCTAGGTGAAACTGAAGTCAAATATATCGATGAACATATGTCAACGCATAATGACAACGAGGTAGATAACGCAAGTCATAGATTGAATTTAGAGTCAGAATCGTTAAGAAACAAGGCAATGTTACATGTATTGCAACAAGGCGTTTCTATTGATAAGAATGGTGAAAAAGTATACCTACAGGATGTATACAATCAAGATATAGAAACAGGAGAGGAAGAATAACATGAAAGAATTACCATCAAACTATGTTATCCCTACAGTTATAGAAAATACTAATAGGGGAGAAAGAGCTTTTGATATATACTCAAGACTTTTAAAAGATAGAATTATATTTTTAGGAACACCAATAGACGATGGTGTAGCAAATTCGATTATGGCTCAATTACTTCATTTAGAGTCTGAGGATCCCGATAAAGATATTTTTATGTACATTAATTCTCCAGGAGGATCTATAACTTCTCTATTTACAATTTATGACACAATGAAATATATTAAGCCTGATATTTCTACTGTTTGTATGGGACTAGCAGCTTCTGCAGCTTCAGTAATACTAGCTGGAGGCACAAAAGGTAAAAGATACAGCCTTCCAAATGCAAGAATTATGCTTCACCAACCATCTGGTGGTATGGAGGGTACAGTCGCAGATATGGAAAGAAATTTTGACTTAATAGTGTCTATGAGAACTCAATTGAATGGTTTGTTAGCTGATTTTACAGGTCAAGATGTTGAAAAAGTTGCTGAAGATACAGATAGAGATTTTTGGATGACCGCGCAAGAAGCCAAAGAATACGGTATAGTAGATGAGGTGCTAATTCAGAGGGAGTTAGCCGAAAAATAACTTAATACAACAGGGTAGTTAAAAATGGCTAATAAAGATAATAATCAAGCGCTTAAGTGTAGCTTTTGCGGAAAATCTCAAAAACAAGTAATCAAACTCATTGCTGGACCAGGTGTTTATATCTGTGATGAATGTATTGAACTTTGTGTCGAAATTATAGAAGAAGAAAAAGTTGAGAAATTAGAAACTACAAATGAAGAGTTTCTACCTTTGCCAAAAGAAATTAATCAGTCGTTAAATGAATTTATTATTGGACAAGACGAAGCCAAAAAGACGTTATCTGTTGCTGTATATAACCATTACAAGAGAATTTATAAAGGTGAGCAGGTAGACAGTGATCTTGAAATTCAAAAATCAAACGTTTTACTTTTAGGACCTACTGGAAGCGGTAAGACACTTTTAGCACAAACTTTAGCCAAAACGCTCAATGTACCATTTGCCATTGCTGATGCAACCACTCTTACTGAAGCAGGTTATGTTGGTGAGGATGTTGAAAATATTTTGCTCACTTTGATTCAATCTGCTGATTATGACATCAAAAAAGCTGAAAGAGGAATAATTTATATCGATGAAATTGACAAAATTACACGAAAATCAGACAACCCTTCTATCACAAGAGATGTCTCTGGTGAAGGCGTCCAGCAAGCTCTATTGAAAATCCTAGAGGGTACAAGTGCACAGGTTCCTCCACAAGGAGGCAGGAAGCATCCACAACAAGAGTATTTACAAATTGACACAACAAATATTCTGTTTATTGTTGGAGGTGCTTTTGATGGTCTAGATCAGATTATCACTAAACGTTTAGGTGAAAATACTATTGGTTTCAACACAAATCTAAATGAAGTTAAAGAGATTAATAAAGTAGAATTGTATGGTTTTGTTGAACCAGAAGACTTAATAAAATTTGGCTTAATCCCGGAATTTATTGGTAGATTACCAATTACAACATCAGTTAATGAACTATCAAAAGATGCTTTGGTTGAAATCTTAACAAAACCAAAGAATGCAATAACTAAACAATTTCAAAAAATGTTTACCTTAGATGACATCGAATTAGTTTTTACAGATGATTCTCTAGAAGCCATGGCAGATCTTGCATTAAAGAGAAAGACTGGTGCGAGAGGTTTGAGGTCGATACTTGAAAAAATACTCTTAGATCAAATGTACGAGTCTCCATCTAGAAAAGACATAACCAAAATAATCATTGATAAAGAAAATGTTACTGATGATATTGCACCAAAAATGGTACTGAAAGAGTCAAAAGACGACAAAACTGCATAAAATATAATATATGCAAAACCAAAACTACGATCCTCAAGCTATTGAAGAAAAATGGCAATCTCATTGGGAAGTAAGTAATAAGTTCCTACCAAAAGAGTCTGAGAAAAAATTTTCTATTGTAATACCTCCGCCAAATGTTACAGGTTCTCTACATATGGGACATGCTTTAGAGCATTCTATGATAGATGTAATAACCAGGATGAAAAGACTTCAAGGTTATGAAACACTTTGGCTACCAGGCACTGATCATGCTGGAATAATTACGCAATTGCTTGTCGAAAAAGAACTAGAGGAAAACGGTATATCTAAACATGATTTAGGTAGAGAAAACTTTTTGTCAAAAGTATGGGAGTGGAAAGAAAAATCTGGCGACAACATAACAAACCAAATGAAAAGTTTAGGTATGAGTTGTGATTGGTCACGTGAAAGATTTACTATGGACGAAGGTCTCTCAGAAGCAGTTAGGGAAATTTTTATATCTCTATATGAACAAGATTATATTTACAAAGGGACACGTATGGTTAACTGGGATACTCAGCTTAAATCTGCAGTTTCAGATTTGGAAGTTTCCTCAAGTGCTGAAAATGGAAAGCTTTGGTCAATAAAATACAAAACTGAATTAGACGATTATATCGTTATTGCGACTACACGTCCAGAAACATTACTTGGGGATACTGCTGTAGCAGTAAACCCAGATGACAAAAGATATAGTCACTTAATAGGAAAAAAAGTTGAAGTACCAATAGTTAATAGAATGGTGGAAGTGATTGCTGATGATTATGTTGATCCTGAGTTCGGATCTGGTTGTGTAAAAATTACTCCAGCACATGATTTTAATGATTACGAAATTGGATTAAGACACGATTTAGATTTTGTAAGGTGTATAGATTTTGAAGGTAATATTGAATCTAAAGACTTCATCCCAACCAATTTACATGGACTAAACAGGTTTAAAGCTAGAAAAGAAATCATTAATCAGTTAGATAATGAAAATTTAATTCACAGTATTGATGATCATGAAATTCAAATACCTAGAGGAGATAGATCTAAAACTATTTTAGAACCAATGGTTTCAGAACAATGGTTTGTAAAAACAAAAGATTTAGCAAAAAAAGCAATAGATGTTGTCGAAAATGACGAAATCAAATATATTCCAAAAGCTTGGGAGAAAACTTATTTTGAATGGATGTACAATATCCAAGATTGGTGCATATCAAGACAACAATGGTGGGGTCATAGAATTCCTGCTTGGTATGACTCGGAAGGAAATCATTATGTCGGTAGAGATGAATTAGAAGTAAGAAGTAAGAATAATTTAAGTGAAAAGATGGAGTTAACTCAAGATGAGGACGTCTTAGATACTTGGTTTTCATCAGCTCTGTGGCCTTTTAGTACTTTAGGATGGCCAAATGATAATGAAGATTTACAAAAATATTACCCAACCTCTTTACTTGTAACTGGTTTTGATATTATTTTTTTCTGGGTTGCACGCATGATTATGATGGGAATTTTTACAATGAATGAAATACCATTTAAAGACATTTTAATACATGGCTTAGTAAGGGATTCTCAAGGAAGAAAAATGTCAAAAAGTTTAGGTAATACACTTGACCCTTTGGAATTGTCAAAAAAACATGGTGCTGATGCATTGCGTTTTTCTTTGATTGAGAAAGCAAATCCGGGTCAAGATGTCCCATTTGATGAAGAGTGGACTGTTGCGGCTAAAAAATTTGGCAATAAAGTATGGAATGCTGCCAAATTTGTTCATATGTACACTGATGAACTAGATTCATATGAATTAACTGAAATTAAGTGTTCAGAAAATCATTGGATTATTAATAGATTCAATCAAACTCTCGAAGAATTCAATTCGTTGATGGTTACTTATAAAATTTCAGATGCTTACAAGACTTTGTATAACTATTTGTGGGCAGATCTTTTTGATTGGTATTTTGAATTTGCAAAGACTTTAATGTCAAACGATAGTTCTAAAGAAGAAACTCAAAAAATCATTAGGCATATTTTCTTAAAAAGTCTTACTATGTTAAACCCTGCAATGCCTCATCTAACTGAAGAAATTTGGTCATCATTTAATAAAGAAAATTTAATTGACTCATCGTGGCCTGAATTAATCAATACAAATCATGATGATGATAATTTTGTAGAAAATTTGAAGGAAATAATTTCTTCAATAAGAAATTTCAGGTTAACTTACTCAATTAAAAACTCAACTACGATTTCTTTATTTTCAGTAAAAATCCAAGAAGATTGGTTCACAACTCAATTATCTTCACTTGTTAATGCACATATTGAAGATATAAATGGTTTAAACAATGAAGAATCAACAACTATTTTTCAATCAGGTAAATTTAAATTTGAAGTAGTTGCTAGTGAGTATTTTGACAAAGAGAAAGAAGTAAATCGTTTAGAAAATAAAATTAATCAATTACAGAAATCTTTAGATGTATCAAAAAGTAGATTAGAGAATGAAAATTTTATGAAAAATGCTAAACAAGAACTTATAGATTTAGAAAAAAATAATCTAGATTCTTCTCTTGATGAAATAAGTAATCTAGAAATAGCTTTAAATTCTCTAAAACGTTGAGAAAGTTTGAAAAATACTTAGATTTAAAAATTAATCAGGTTAGAAACAAAAATTTAATTTATTTAGATAATATTTTTACTCAAGCGGAATTAAGCAGGTTAAGAAATAGTTCTATTGCAGTTGTGGGAACTAACGGTAAAACTTCAACAGCAATGTTTCTCAAAAATTTTATGGATAGAAATAATATTTCATCTCTTTTATTTACTTCTCCACACTTAGTTTCCTACAAAGAAAGAATTGAAAGTTCTGTGGAAATAGAGTTTGATGATTTTTATGATCAAATAAAATTCTTTGAAAACAAACATAACTTAGAGCTAGGTTATTTTGAAACACTTTTTTTAGTTTCGTGTTTAGCTTTTTTAAACAGCTCTAATGAGTACTTTATATGTGAGGCTGGGATTGGAGGAAAGTTGGATACAACATCTATTCTTCAAGCAAAGAATGTTGTTCTTACAAATATTGGTTTTGACCACACAGAGCTGTTAGGGGATACACTTGACTCAATTCTTAAACAAAAAATTCACATATCGAATTCAATTGAAAATTTATTTAATGGTGTTTTAAACACTGAGTTAAATGAATTAATTAAAAAATATACTCATATTGATAAGTTTTATTATTTAAGTCAATATTGTCAGTTAAATAACATAAACATTGAAAAATTAGCTTTTAATGAAAAAAACTATTTATTAGCTTTAACGACTTTTAGTACAATGTTCAAAGAATTATCAGAACCAAATATAGATTTGTTAAGTGAAGTCAATATCCCGGGAAGATTTGAAATAATTCAAAATAATCCCCTTAAAATTCTTGATGGTGCACATAATTTAGATGGAGTTAAGGAATCTGTTGAAAAATTATTGTCTGAGTATGAATATCCAAAATATGATGTATTTGTAGGATTCAAAGTTGGTAAAAGTTATAAGGAGATATTAGAATATCTATCTTCCATTGACTCCTTAGAAATAAAACTTATTGAAGAAAATTCCTTTTTCCTTCAAGAGAGTCATGAAACATTAAGAAATTATTTGAAACAAAATAATACAAAATTTCAAAAAGTAAATTTAGATTATTTTTCGGATAATAAGAATCCATCTATCTTGCTGGGTAGTTTATATTTAATTGGAGAATATAAAAAAAGGAATTAATATGAAAACATTTTTTATGGTAAAGCCTGACGGAGTAGAAAGAAATTTAGTTGGTGAGATTATTTCTCGAGTTGAATCTAAAGGTTTTAAAATTACCAAAATGAAGATGATGACAATTTCTAAAGAATTAGCAGAAGAACACTATCAAGAGCATGTTGAAAAACCATTTTTTGGTGATTTAGTAAATTTTATTACAAGCGGTCCAGTGGTAGCTATGGAAGTTCAAGGCGAAAATGTGGTTGCACAAATAAGAAATTTAATGGGTGCTACAAACCCAAGTGATTCTACTCCTGGTTCTATAAGAGGAGATTTAGCAACTGAATTGGACAAAAATGTAGTTCACGGTTCTGATTCAGAAGAAAGTGCAAATAGAGAATTATCTATATTCTTTGGTAATTAAAAAAAAATTTATAAAATAATGCTCTATGAGTTAACCTATTAATACATGGTTGACTTTAATTTAAGAAGAACAATATTTGGTGGCAATGATATTGCAATCGACTTAGGCACTGCTAATACCCTTATTTATGTAAAAGGTGTTGGAGTAGTTGTTGATGAACCAACTTTGCTTGCTGTAAATAAAAATGACCGTTCAATCTTAACTGTTGGTAATGAGGCTAAAAAGTTAATCGGAAGAGTTCCAGATTCAATTGAATTGGTAAGACCGCTGAGAGATGGAGTTATTTCTGAAATAGAGATGGCCGAAGAGCTTGTGAAAACTCTTTTATCAAGAGCTTTAGGAAGATCTTTTTCAAGACCAAGAATTGTAATTTGTGTACCTAATGGTGTTACCAGTGTGGAACAGAGATCTATAGAAACTGCAGCTCATGCTACCGGTGCATCAGAAGTTTATACAATTGAGGAACCAATGGCAGCAGCAATAGGAAGTGGACTAAATATTTTTGAACCATACGGAAATATGGTCGTTGATATCGGTGGTGGAACAACTGAAATCGCTGTTATTTCAATGGGAGATATTGTTAATGCAAATTCAGTTAGGGTAGGCGGTGAAGACATGACAGAAACCTTAATTGAATGGCTAAGAAGAGAGCATCAAATTTTAGTCGACGTAGGAATTGCTGAAAGCATCAAACACGCCGTTGGTTCAGCATATCAATACGACAAAGAACCTCAGGTTACAGTTACTGGAAGAGATATTGTAAAAGGAGTCCCTAAACAGGTATTGCTTGAAGCAAGCGATGTAAGAGATGCACTCACTTCTGTAGTCAATGATATTGTAGAAGCAATCAGAATTTCACTTTCTCAGACTCCGCCTGCACTTGTCTCAGACATAGACAAAGATGGTGCATGGCTTACTGGTGGAGGTTCATTGTTAAAGCAGTTAGATAAAAAAATTGCCGAAGATCTTGGTATTCCTGTAAATAATACTGATGACCCACTAAGTTCAGTAGTTATTGGTTCAGGTATTTGTTTAGAGCGATTTCAGGATTTTAAGTCTGTACTTAAGTTCTCACCTAAACCAAATTAAATGTTGAATAGACCAAGTTTTAATATAAGAAGATATATATTTTTTATATTTGCTATTTTTTTGTGTGGTTTGATTTTTATAGTTGACAATTTTACTAATAAAAGAGTTTCAAATTTTATTCCAAATAATGTAAGTATTGTAAGTAATTTTAAGATCTCAGAAAAATTTCTAGAAAATGATTTTTTAATGTTGTTTGAGAGCAAATCTGATCTTATAAACGAAAACCTTAGATTGAAAAATGAAGTTTTAGAATTAAGAAGATTAAAAGAATTGAATTTTCAACTTACTGAAGAAATAGAGTCATACAGTCAATTCATTAAAAAAGCACAACTTGAAGATGCTAACTACATCTCCACAAGGTTGATTCTTAAAAACTCAAATGAGGAATTACTGATTAATGGAGGGAGAGATTTAAATTTTAAGCCTGGAGATCTTGTCTTGAACAATCAATATGTGATAGTGGGTTATCTAGAAGAGGTTTTTAACGATTATTCAATTCTAGAAACACTGAATTCTACAGATTTCTCCATTCAAATGATTGACAAATATAACAATATTTATACTGTAACAAATAGTGGGAATCAAATATTTCTCAATTCAAATGCCGATGTTAACAATTATGATGTAGATGATATTTTATTTAGCGATACTACTCTTGGATCTAATGGGAGTTATCCATTCTTAAAACTTTCAGATTTTGAACTAACTTATTCAAATAATAAATTATCAGGATTTAGTAATAATATTTTTGAAATCAATATGAGAACTCTTCTCTACGTAGAAAATGACTAATGAGTATTAACACTCAACTTAAAGTTTTTTCAATTCTTTTATTAATGTTGTTTTTAGATTTATTTCTAAATACATCAATATCAAATCAATTATTCACTTTTAGCTTATTCTTTGTCTACTTATTTTTACTTGGAAGAAAGTATTTTTCTAATAAATTAATTTTTTTATTAATAATTGTTGGGTTGTTTTATGAATCTATATTTAGTACAAACTATATTGGTATTTTTACTGCGAGTGTATTGCTAGTAGTTGTTCTTTCAAACGTAACAATATTTTTTGAAAGTAAAGTTTTTTTATTTATTATTTTTTTAATTTCTTATATTGCGTTTTACAGCGCTATTAGAACAAGTATTAACTTTATAGATTTAAATTTATTGATAAGTTTGTTATTAAATTTTTTAATTTTTTATCGAATCGATAAACTTATCAAAAGAGATGTTTAAATTTCAAAGAGTTCAGTTTTTATTTATTATTATTTTATTAATTTTCTCTTTTGTTTTATTTGATATTTTCTCGCTACAGGTCACAGAATATTCTTCTGTAGAAGAACAAATCCAAAATCAAACTTTTCAGGAATATTACATTCCCGCACCTAGAGGAGAGATTTTTGATTCTAAAAATACAAAACTCGTAAGTACTAATTTAGAACAGTATATGTTTATAAATCTAAAAAAAATTAATAAAGAAAACTTATCAACATACAAACAATTAATAAAATTCAATTTTATTGAATTGAGTAATGAGGATATAGAAAATATATTTAATTCTAAGGAAGCTCTTGAACCTGTCTATTCATTAACAAATATTAATTTTTCTATCCAAAAACAACTTTTAGAATATGATGCTCTAGAAGTATTTGAGATACCCTCTAGAGAATATTTATATTCAAATGTTTTTTCTCATTCAATTGGTTATGTTGGCATTCCTAATGCTGAAGAAGAAAACGAATACCAAAATGCAAGAGGTAATAAACTGGTTGGTAAAAATGGACTTGAAAAATTCTATGAAAATACTCTTGCAGGGGTTCCTGGAAAAGTAATCTTTAAAGGGGATCAAATTATTGACTATATTGATCCAATTCCCGGACAAGATTTGACTGTTACTTTAGATATCAAACTTCAAGAGATAGTTATTGAGTCACTTATTGAGGGTTTAGATTTAGCAAATAAAAATTTTGAGTCGGAATCAAATATCGAAAGAGGAGCAGTTGTCGTGCTAAATATTGAGACTGGTGAAGTTGAAGCTATGGTCTCTCTTCCTGATTTTGACCCAAATCAATTTGTTGAAGGCATTTCCCAATTTGACTATTCAAGACTGGATAGAAAGCAAGCTTTTAACAACTTTGCAATTCAAGGATTGTACCCACCAGGTTCAGTTTTTAAGGTTGTCGCATATTGGCTAGCAATTAGTGAAAATATCTTTCCAGTTGATGCAAATAGTAAAGACGATTCTATTGACTGTACTGGTAATTTATCCTTTGGTTTCAATGATGGTTCGAAACAGGTTTATAGTGACTGGAAACTTGAAGGTCATGGTGCAGTAGATCTACGAGAATCACTAAAACAATCTTGTAATGTATATTTTTGGGATATAGCACTAAAGATATGGAGAGAATTTGGTAATACAGATGGAGAGTCTTTACTTCAAGAGTATTCAAAAGAGTTAGGATTTAGTAAATTAACAAATGTAGATCTTCCTTATGAAAAAATTGGCATTGTCCCAGACAGACAACTATTTGAAGAGTGGAAGGTTACTCGTCCAGAATTAGTTAGAGAAGAAGGATGGCTAGGTGGCGATTTAATGAACTTGATTATTGGACAAGGTGCTATTACCACAACACCACTTCAAGTAGCTAATGCATATAGAACATTGATAGTTGGTCAAAACTCATCACCATATCTAAATCTAAATGCATCGAGAGTTGTCAATAATAATATCAATATAAGTAATGAATTTTCTGAATTTTTATTAAATGATTTAGGTTCAGTAACAAACACTGGGGGTACTGCTTTTAAAGCTTTTAGCATTATGGGGGATGAAGTAAATGATATAGGTGGAAAAACTGGTACTGCACAAAATGCTGGAGATAAAAATAATACATCTTGGTTTGTAGGAATTGATTCAATTTCAGAACCAAAATATGTAATTGCTACTGTAGTTGATGAAGGAGGCTCGGGCAGTGCTGTTGCAGCACCAATATCTAGAAGAGTGATACAGTTTTTAAAAGGTTTAGAGCTTACTCCAGTAGAGTTTGGAGAAATTACTGAATGATCAATAGAAGAATTACCTTGATTGGTCCAGAGGGAACAAATCTCTATATAGTTTTTCAATTTGTTTTATTTAATGTAATCTCGTGGTTCACTTTGTATACATCAATTGAAAGTCTTGAATTTAATCTTTCAAATTTGCTATTTAGGCAAATAATTTTTTCATCAATAGGTATTGGAATATTTTTTTTAACTACATATATTTCAATAAATCAAGTTGCGGAATTAAGTTTCTTTTTTATATTGGTGTCCATAATACTTCTATTTGGCCTTCTTTTGACAGAACCTATAGTCGGGGTGAATAGGTGGTATAGCTTAGAGGCTATTGGGTTGCCAGTTTATTTACAAGTTTCAGAATTTAGTAAAATTTTTGTAATAGCTTATTTAGCAAGGATCCTGTCGGGTTATGAAAATAAAACAATTGGGTTTTCATTAATTTTTACAAATATAATTTTAATATTTCTACAACCAGATTTAGGAACATCATTTCTATTTGTCAGTGTTGTTTTTTGTATGTTATTTTTGACAGAGATAAAATTTAAACAAATATTTTTAATTTCTTTATGCTTAATTATTTTGTTTTTTATTTTTTTAGAATTTAATCTTCTGGGTCAATATCAAATTGATAGAATAACAAATTTTTTTACTAGTGAAGATTTTTCACAACAACAAAGCAGACTATCTATATCCTCTGGTGGACTTACGGGAACCTTTAATCAAGAAATAGAAGATCTAAATGTATTCGTACCAGTACAATCAACAGATTTTATTTTTTCTTTGTTTGCCAAGAATTTTGGACTTGTGGGAACTGTTGTTTTATTTTCTCTTTGGTTATTTTTTATTTTTCGAGTTCTAATAATTATTAAACAAAGTGATGTAATTTATGAGAAGTTTCTATTATCTGGTGTAGTTTTAATGTTATCAATTCAAATATTAATTAACCTGACAACTGTCCTGGGAATCATACCTTTGACAGGTATCCCATTTCCTCTACTCAGCTTAGGTGGATCATCTGTTATTTCAACTTCCATTTTATTTGGACTAATCAATAGGTCATTTATAGAAAACAACATTGTAATTTAATTTACTTAAGCTATTAAAGTTATAACTATGAATTTATTAAATTATCATCATTCTGGAGGTTTTTATGTTTGGCATTTTCAAAAAGTCAAAAATAGTACGTAAAAGTGACGAATTAAATAATACGCAAACAAAGTGGTTTAACGGACAAAAGGTAAAAATTAAATCTGGTTCTACAAGCGTAAAATCAAGCAGTTCTAAGAAGTATAAAGAGAAAAATCCTACTTGGTTTCGTGAGCAACCCTTACCAGTGCCAAATGTCGACAAAAAGCAAATGCTTGTTAGTTCTAAAGATGGAGTTACAAAAGTAGCAATCTTAGAAGGACCTACATTGGTTCAGTATTACACTTCAGAAAATAATAAAAAATCGAATGTTGGCAATATTTATTTAGGTAAAGTTAAAAATGTTTTACCTGGAATGGAGGCTGCATTTGTTTCTTTTGGAGAAGAAAAAAATGGAGTTTTATATGTTGCAGACATACAGGGTTCAAGTAGAAATTCAAAAATAGAAAATTTACTTAAGCCCGAGCAAGAAATCTTAGTACAAGTTGTAAAAGATGCGATGGGAGAGAAGGGTGCTCGGTTAACAGGCCAAATTTCTCTACCAGGTAGATATCTTGTTCTTATGCCTAATTCAAAAACTAAAGGTATTTCAAGAAGGCTTTCAGATGAAGAAAGATCAAGATTAGATCGTATCATTAGAAAAATAAAACCGGATAATTTTGGTGTTATTGTAAGAACTGCTGCTGAAGGCGTCAGTGAAGAAGCATTAAAAATAGATATTGAAAAATTAGAAGATGAATGGAAAGATGTAAGTAATTACTCTACTGGAGATTCTCCAAAACTAATTCATGAAGAGCCAGATGTTTCCATAAAGGTAGTTAGAGAACATTTAAATACAACTTTTAAAAAGGTTCTAATAGATAAAAAAGATCAATATGAAGAAATACAGGAATATGTTTCTATTACATCTCCAGAAATAAAAGAAATTGTTGAGTTGTATCAAGATGAGATGCAATTATTTGAGAGGTACCATATTGAAGATCAAATTAAAAAAGCTCTAGATAGAAAAGTATGGCTGCCATCTGGGGGACATTTGATTATTGATAGAACAGAGGCTTTGACCGTAATTGATGTAAATACAGGAAAATTTGTTGGTAAAAATAGCCTAGAAGAGACAGTTTATGAAAACAACCTTGAAGCGGCTGAAGAGATAGCGCGACAACTTCGTTTAAGAGATATTGGTGGAATTATTGTAATTGATTTTATTGATATGGAGTCAACAAAAAAACAACAAAGTTTACTCTCTAGGTTTAAACAGGAGCTAGCTAAAGACAAGACTAGAACACAGGTTTTCGATGTTTCAAGACTTGGACTTGTTGAAATGACTAGAAAAAATGTTGCTGCTGGTTTAGTTGAAAGCTTTTCTGAAGAATGTGAACAATGCAATGGCCGTGGGTTAATTATTAATGATATTTTTTCAAATAAAAGCTTAGAAGAAGGCTTGATTGAAAACGAAGCTGTAGTAGAGTAGTTGAGTTATGAGTAATTATGCAGTTATTGAAGTGGGAAGCTCTCAAGAAAGAGTAGCCGTTGGTGATAAGATTACTGTCAATTCTGCTTTTAATGCAGAAAAGATAACACCTATTCTTGTCAGTCCTAGAAAAGGACAACTAATTACAGACAGTACTGAATTAAAGAAATTTGAAGTTCAATTATCACTAGTTAAAGAAATAAAATCAAAAAAAATTAACATATTTCAATATAAAAATAAAACTGGAAACAGAAGAAGACTGGGTTATAGAGAAAACCAAAAAATTTTAGAAGTGACAGGTATAAATGGTTTCGATAGCTCAGAGGAGGAATAATGTCTAAAACTAAAGCTGGTGGGTCAACTAGAAACGGTAGAGATTCAGAGTCAAAACGACTTGGCACTAAAGTTTTTGACGGTGAAAAAATTTCTGCTGGTTCTATTATGGTAAGACAAAGAGGTACCAAAATTCATCCAGGTGAAAATGTTTCTAAAGGTGGAGATGATACACTTTTTGCAAAAACCGACGGTGTTGTTAAGTTTTCTTCAAGAAATGGTCGTAAATTAGTTAATGTAATTCCTCAATGAACGCATGTTCGTTGATGAAATTAATCTAACAGTTCAATCTGGAGCTGGTGGGTCAGGTGCAATAAGCTTTGGAAATCCTTCTTTAAAGACAAAACCTTCAGGTGGTTCTGGTGGTGATGGCGGCTCTGTTGTTTTCAAAGTTGATTCAACCAAAAGGGATTTATCACACATATTATCTAACAGTTCTCTTAAAGCTGGTAATGGCAGCGATGGGAATAAAAATTTACAGAATGGTAAAAAGGGTGAAGATTTAGTCATTTCTGTCCCTAAAGGTACTCAAATATTATTCAATGATGTTTTATTTGCAGACTTACATTCAAATGATTCTGAATTCATATTTATAAATGGTTCAAAAGGGGGTAGAGGTAACTATGAATTGCAATCTAAAAGAATTCCCAATCCTACATTTGCAGAAAATGGTCAAAAAAGAAAGAAATACGATATAACAATTTCTTTTTCTATATATTCAGATTTAGCAATAATAGGCTTACCAAATGCTGGAAAAAGTACTTTAATTGGAAAACTTACCAACTCCAAAGCACAAGTTGCAAATTATGAATTTACAACTACCAGTCCAAATCTAGGAGTCATAAACGAATCAGAAGACAGACTAATTATATGTGATTTACCTGGAATCATAAAAGGTGCTGCAGATGGGATAGGTATGGGAAAGAAGATATTACGACATCTGAGAAATACCAAATTATTAATATATTTACTTGACCCAACAAATGCTACTTCTATTGAAGAACAGGATGAACTAATTTCTTCTGAGATTCTAACTTTTGATCTAAACCTTTCAAAACTACCGGTAATTAAAGTGTTGAATAAAAATGATATTGCTAAAAATATTGATAGTAATCATTTTTCAATTTCTTGCTTAACTCAAGAGGGTTTACCTGAACTCATTGATGTAATATCTGAAAAAATAGATAATTTAGAAAGAACGTATTCAGACTATGAAAGAATTACATTAAATGATGAAAAATATGAAATAATTGAGGCTGATGGTTCTTTTGTGTTTTCAGGTGATTTAATAGAGAAATTGTTTTCATTAAATGGTTCTAACGATAGTGTTTTAGAAGAAATTTTCTACAGATTTGAAACATCTAATCTTTCAAAGGAAGTTGAAAGTTTAGGTATTACAGATGGTGATACAATAGTTTTAGGAAATTTAGAATTTGAATATAAAAAATAGAAAAAATATTGTTATAAAAATTGGTACTAGTTCAATAACTAGAGATAACAAAATAAATAATGATGTAATAAATTCATTAGCAAAAGTTATTAGCGAGTTTCAAGATGAATATACTTTTACAATTGTTACATCTGGCGCTGTTGGCTTAGGTGCAAACATATTAAATTATGACACTCGTCCTTCAAATTTAAAAAAACTCCAGGTTGCTTCATCAGTTGGACAGATTGAATTAGTAAATGAGTACAAATCAGAATTTAGAAAATATGGATTAAATGTTGCTCAACTATTGCTTACAAAAAATTTGATTGATAATAGAGAGCAATTTGTAAATACAACTCAAGCTCTAAATCAGATTTTAGCTGAAAACATAGTTCCAGTAATTAATGAAAATGATGTGGTAGCTACAGAAGAATTAAAATATGGTGATAATGATCGACTTTCTGCAATAGTTTCTATAATACTCAATGCAAAAAAATTGATTTTAATTACCAATCAGGATGGTTTATTTGAATTTGATCCTAATAAAAGAAAAGATGCGAAAAAAATAGATTATATAGAATTTAATTCAGATAAGTTAAACGATTTAATTCCCATATCTTCTTCTGGTGATGGTGTTGGTGGATTTTCAACAAAAATAATGGCTTCACAGATGGCAGGTTACTCTGGTGTACAAACTCAGATAATATCATGGTCAGAAGCAAACTTAAGAGATGCTATAAACGATAATCAAGTTGGAACACTCATAAAAGAATCTGACAAAAAAATTAAACTAAAAAAACTCTGGATTGTTTATGGAATGAAAGAAGCTTCAATAGTGGACATAGACAGAGGTGCTTATGATGCATTACATAAGAACTCTTCTTTGCTTAGCAAAGGTGTGATTAAATACACGGAGTCATTTAGTGAAGGGGAAGGGCTTGCAGTCAGATTTGAGAATAATATTTTTGCTAAAGGCATTGCAAAATGTTCCAATGATAACATTAATGATTCAAGTGTGTTAATTCACATTGATGATTTAATAATCTTGTAAAATTTGTTTACTAAAGAAAATTGTTTAATTAACCTTTTTATATGCTTATAGACATTGGTAAAAATGCAAAAATAGCTGCTAAAGAAATAGCAACTTTATCTACAGATCAAAAAAATAGTGTCTTATTTGATATGTCTCAATCTTTAATAAAAAACAAAGATAAAATTTTATCTGCTAATTTAAATGATCTTAACAAATTCAAAGGATTTAGAACTTAAGTCATCTCTAATCGATCGTTTAACTTTAAATGATACGAGAATTGATGGCATGGCAGATGGTTTAAAAAAAATTATTAACTTACCTGATCCAGTTGGCCAAGTTGTTAATAGCTGGACCACTCCAGAGGGCCTAAATATTGAAAAAGTACGATCTGCTTTTGGTGTTATTGGAGTAATTTACGAAGCAAGGCCAAATGTCACAAGTGATGTATCTGGGTTATGTTTTAAATCTGGAAATGCAGCAATTTTGCGAGGCTCAAGCTATTGTGTTGATTCTAATGTTGCGATATTAGAAAGTTTAAGAGAAGCGCTCGTAAAAAATAATATCAATGAATATTCAATACAATTAATTGAATCAAAAGATAGAGCAGACACTATTGAATTTATGAAAATGACAGAATATGTAGATTTAATTATTCCTAGAGGTGGAAAAAGTTTAATTTCTACTCTCGTTGAAAACTCAAAAGTACCATTCATACTTGATGGTGATGGAAATGTACATTTATATATTCATGAAGACGCAAAAGAAGAATACATTTTAGATGTTGTGATAAATTCGAAAGTGCAAAGACCAGGAGTTTGTAATGCTCTTGAAACATTGATAATTCATAGGAGTGTTTACCAAAAAATGGGAAATAAACTCATTAACGAATTACTTGCTCAAAATGTTGAACTATATGTTGATGAAGTGATTAAACAAGATTTTGACAAACTTGAGTTAGCTAATAATGAACACTACGAGACAGAGTTTCATGAGTTGAAATTAGCAGTCAAAACGGTAGACACTATAGATGAGGCTATTGAACACATTCAACAATTTTCTTCAGGTCACACAGAAAGCATACTTACTGAATCAAGTGATGCAGCTGAACAATTTTCATCTAGCATTGACTCTTCTGTAATTTTTATTAACGCTTCAACGAGATTTACTGATGGAGAAATGTTTGGATTTGGTGCTGAAATTGGTATCAGTACTCAAAAACTTCATGTTAGAGGTCCAATGGGACTGGAAGCACTAACAAATGAAAGATACATCGTTAAAGGCAAAGGAACTATTAGAAAGTAAAAAATGAATTTAGAAATAAAAGATTTTGAAGAGATAGGTTATTTCATAGAAGATGATTTGGTTGAAGTCGTTAATGCTGCATTATTTTTGAATAAACCAATTTTAATCGAGGGACCAGCAGGTACTGGAAAAACTTTTTTAGCAAAGTCATTATCAAAATTATTGAAGTTGAATTTAATTCGTCTCCAATGTCATGAAGGTATCGATGAAGAAAAAGCGTTATATGAGTGGAACTACAAAAAGCAATTGCTTTCAATTCAACAAAATAAAAATGAGAATGATTTATTTTCTAGGGAATTTCTCATTGAAAGACCTATCTTCAGATCTTTAAATTCAAATGAAAATTCTGTCTTTTTAATAGATGAAGTAGATAGAGCAGATGAAGAGTTTGAAGCTTTACTTTTAGAAATATTAGCTGAAAATCAAATAACTATACCTGAATTAGGAACGTTTAAAGCAGTAAGTCAGACACTTCCAATTTTAACTTCTAATGGTACACGAGAGTTATCAGAAGCTCTGAGAAGAAGGTGTTTATATTATTATCTTGATTATCCAAATTTAGAAATAGAAAAAAAAGTTCTTATGAGCAACATTGCTAATCTCAAAGAAGAGGATGCTGTAAGATATTCAAAGTTTAGTGCTTTTTTAAGAACCTTAGGTTTAGGTAAACCTCCATCATTGATTGAAGTAGTAGAGTGGGTTAAATTTAATTTCTCAAACAAAGAACATAGTCTTACTAAAAACCTTGGTATTTTATTAAAAGACAGAGAAGATCAGCAGCTATATTTAGATAAAATTAAAGATCAAAATGAACTTACAAGTTGATGAAATAATTGAATTTTCTCAATATTGCAAAACAAAGAACTTTAATTTAATACCAACAAGAATTAGTTCAGTTATTTCTTTGAATAGTTCAAAAAAATCAACAGTTCAAAAAGACTTACAAATGATGTATCTATTACTACCTATCTCAAAAGAGGAGAAAGAAAAATTAAAAGTACTTATCGAAAGCTATTTCAAAATTAACTTAGATCATGATACTTATAATTCAGTTAATTTAAATGAATATTTAGATAATGACTTAGATAAGTTTTTTGATGAAGATAGTGAAAATAACATTGCCGAATTATCAGAATCAATAATAGAATCATTTGGCGAAATCGACTTTAGTAGACCAGTTTCTAATAATTATTGGCTTTCACAACTTCGAAACAGCGAAAGTTATAAAAATATGATTTTGCAATTTAATTTAAACTTTGCCAGTAAATTAGATGAAATAATTAATGATCAAAATTTAAATGATTTTCAATCGAAACTTGATAAAAATTTACTAGAAATGATTACAGAATTAAGAAATCAATACAAAGATGCATATTTGCCATCTGAACTAAACAGCAAAGAAGATTTAGAAGAAAAAGATTTTTTATATACAGATAATGATGAAAGAAACAAATTACTCAAAGCTACAAAGGTTCTTGGAGCTCTATTTGCTAATCGATTTATAAGACATATTAAAAACTCAAATAAAGGAAATTTAAATTTTAGAAGAACAATTAGAAAATCACTAAAACATGGTGGAATTTTATTAGATATTATCAAAAAGCCAAAACTAAGAAAGAAACCAAGGCTAGTTCTTTTTTGCGATATTAGTGGGTCTATGGCTCTCTACTCTTTATTTGGTCTAACACTTTTATATGGAATTGTTCAAAAGTTTAGCAGTGTGAAATGTTTTGTATTCATAGATGGGGCAACTGATATAACTAGCAAAATTAAAAATCTTGGTAAAAACAATGTCCAAGAGATTCTAAATAGTTGGAATGAATTTGTATTTAGTGATGGTCATTCAGACTATAGTAAAAGTTTTGAAATGCTGGTTAATGATAAAAGTATATCAACTGCAAATTCAAACACTTTAATTGTAATTGGTGATGCTAGAAATAATTACAGGACTATTGACCAAGATTTAATCAATCGAATTTCAAATAAATTTAATAATATCTATTGGATGAATCCGGAGAGGAAACAATATTGGAATACAGGGGATAGTCAGTTTTTTAAATTTGAAGAAATAATTACAAAATATGATGAGGTTAGAAATTTAAATCAATTAAATAGATTCATCAATAAAATTAAATTTAATAAGGTTTTGAAATCATGAAAATTGGAATCCTAGGGGGTACATTTGATCCTCCACATTTTGCTCACAAAGAAATTGCTGTAAGAGCTAAAAATCAGTTTGGCCTCAGTAAGGTTATTTTTATTCCAACTGGTAATCCCTGGCAAAAATCTCCAATATCAAATAGTGAACATAGATATAATATGACCAATCTATTGATTGAAGATACTAATGAGTTTGAAGTAAGCAGAATAGAATTAGACAGCAGTAGAGAAACCTACACAATTGACACCCTAAAAGAATTAAATTATGACTCCGAGAATTTATTTTTTATTTTAGGTGCTGATACTGCTTTAGGTATAAAGTCTTGGAAATCTTTTTTAGAGTTAGGTAATTTATGTCAATTTTTAATTGCTCCAAGGCATGGTGTTGATAATAATAAATTGGGTAAAGAGTTTCCTTTTGATTATTTAGAGATTGCTGGCTCAGAACTTGATATTAGTTCAACTAATGTTAGAGAACTTTTAATTGATGGTGAAAATTTAAATAAAAAAATACCAACAAATATTCTGGAATACATTCAAACTCATAATCTTTATTAAGGTTTCCAAGTTTTTTTATATAGCAAAATTGCAATAGGAAAAATTTCTAATCTACCAATCACCATTAACATGCTTAGAATCCCTTTACTAACAGGATCTAAGAAAAAATAATTATTTGTAGGACCAAGTTCTTTTAAACCAGGACCAATATTATTAATTGCTGATGCGACAGAACTAAGAATTGCTTCAAAAGATAGAGGAATGTTTGCTATATTAGTTGAGATACTTATAGAAAATGTCCCAAGAACAAATATAGCTACAAATAAAATGAAAAAAGTTTGGACAGATTCTATCATTTTTTCAGGAAGAATGGATTTAGACATTCTAATTTTAAATATTGCATTTGGATAAAAAATCTTTCTAATTTCATTTCTAACAGATTTTAATAATGCAATAACACGTATAGTTTTGATGCCTCCTGCTGTAGAACCTGCCATGCCTCCCAAAAACATTAATCCTAAAATAAATGATCTATAGTCAACATTCCACATTTCATAATCCAAATTCGTATATCCAGTTGTTGTGATAATTGTAAGGGCACTAAAAAAAGCATTGTTTATAGCTTCTGAAATAGTTGAACTTAGTTGGTAGGTTTTTGGTAGAAAGATAATAGAAGTAGAAGCAACTATAGAAAGGTAAAACTTGAACTCAGTACTTTTGTAAAATTCTGATATTGTCCCAGTTCTTATCGATTTAAGAAGCAATGTAAACGAAGTACCAGCTAAAAACATAAATATATTGAAAATTAATATTGTTGATACTGGCTGACCAGTTATAGATGAGTTAAATGTACTGAACCCACCTGTTGATAGAGTTGTTAGAGCGTGGTTAAATGAATCAAAAAATGACATTCCTGAAATTAATAACAATATGGTTTGAAGACTTGTTAGTGAAAAATAGACGATCCACAAAAGCCGAGCAGTATCTTGAAACCTAGGAGTTAACCTATCAGCAGAAGGTCCTGGAGATTCTGCTTTAAATAGATTAATTCCACCAGAACCCAACAAAGGTAATACTGTAATTGTTAAAACAATAACTCCCATCCCTCCAATCCACTGAGTTGTAGATCTCCACATTAAGAGTGATTTATCTACAGCTTCAATATTTACTAAAATTGAAGAACCTGTAGTTGTTAACCCTGAAACTGTTTCAAAAAAAATGTCAACATAACTTAGATTTATACCAGACAATATGTAAGGAATAGTTCCAAAAAAAGACATAAAAAACCAAGACAAGCCTACTGCTCCAAAACCCTGAATTGTACTTAATTGTCTATCAGGTGTTGATATTTTTTTTAATATGAATGAAAGAATTAAAGTTAATAATAAAAGTACAATTAGTGAGATTCCAAAATCGTTGTTTTGGTAAATAAATGCAGTAATTATCGATGGAATTGTAGCCAAAGCTAACACTGGCAACAATCCACTTGTTATGAATATAAGAACTCTAAACATTAATTTTTAGCAAAATATTTCTTCAATTTTTTCTATTGATTCAGGCAATGTAAAAACAACCAACCTGTCTTTACTGGCAAATTTCCACGTACCAGAGGGTATAAATGTATTTTCTCTTCTTGTTACACCAGCAATTAAACAGTTTGTTGGAAGGTCTAAATCGTTAAGTGATTTATCAAGATATTCACAATTTTCAGAAAGAAGTATTTCTAGTGCTTCAACCTCTGAGTCTTCAAATGTTAGAGCTGATTTAACTTGATCTGATCTTACATCTTGAAGAATTGCATTAGCTGCAGTTATTCTGGTTGAAATCGTTGCTTGAATAGCTGTTTCTTTTAAAAGTTCTAGATAATCTATTTTGTTTACACGAGTAATAATTTCTGGAGCTCCGAGTGCTTTTCCAACAAGCGAACAAACTATGTTCTTGGAATCATCTTTACTTAAAGCTACTAAAGCTGTATGTTCATCTAAGCCAATATTTTCTAGATTTGTAGGATCTTTTGGATCATTATTAACAACAATTACATGAGAGTTATTTTCAGCTATTCGATTACAATCTTTTTCATTATCATCAATTACTACTATTTCGTAGTCTTTATAAAGCCTCTCAGCAAGCAGTTCTGAAGATCTTGAAGCACCTACAATTATAACTTTTTTGATTTTTTCCTTTATTTCAACTCCTATTAATGAAGAAGCAGTTTGCGCATCTCCTGATTTAACTATTATCTTTACATGATCACCAACCTCTAATTTTGAATCACCATTAGCAATTGAAGAAACTCCTTCTCTTACATAAGCTGTAACTAACCAGTTTTCTCTTCCACCAAACTCATGAATATTTGATAACTTGTCTTTTATTAATGGAGAGTCTTCAGTAATTACACCACCTACAGATAAAATTCTTCCGTTTCCGAACTCATGAATATC
Source organism: Candidatus Actinomarina sp. (assembly GCA_038142145.1). GTDB lineage: Bacteria > Actinomycetota > Acidimicrobiia > Actinomarinales > Actinomarinaceae > Actinomarina. Next base: position 268,210 of record JAYQJM010000005.1, read on the forward strand.
ATAAATTCCAGCTCTGTCTAGAAGTTTTTGAATTTCATCACAGGCATTTATGGAAGGATCAATAATTTGATCAATATTTAAATCATCAAATTCATTTTTTAGTGAACTATCTTGAACTCTTGCAAAAGACTTTTTTGTGCCCATGTTTTTGGCAAGGTAACAAGATAACATATTTACATTCTCATCATTTGTAACTGCAATTATAAGATCTGCATTTTCTGCGCCTGCTTGTGTTAATGATGAAGGACTACCGCCATTTCCTTTTATAACCAAGGCATCTAAGGAATTTGTTAAATATTCAACTCTTTTTGGGTCTTCTTCGACTACGGTAATATCATGTTGTTCACTAGATAGCTTATTAGCTAAGAAACTGCCAACTTCACCAGCTCCAATGATGATTATTTTTTTCAATACGTCCTCAATCTAAGAATAGTGACTTTTGTGAAACATGGTAATATATTTATAAATGTCAGAAAATAACGATATTACAGTGCCACATAATTTTCATTTAGACGCTGTTGTTGATACTTTACTATCTCAAAAATTCACAGATATACATGTAGTTGATACAAGTTATGATGAGTACCATGACAATGTAATAATCTGTACAGCGACTTCTTCAGTACAGATGAAATCAACTATTAAAAAAATTAAAGAAAAGCTATTAGTAGGAGATGAATTAATTTACGAAGGCGAAAACTCTAGCTGGCTACTACTAAGCGTTAAAGGCATTCTCGTTCAAATTTTTACTAAAGAATCACGGGATTATTACAATATAGAAGATATTTATTTTGATAGTAAAATAATATCTCGTTTTGCTTAAGGATTAAAGGGGCTGTAGCTCAGCTGGCAGAGCGCCTGCATGGCATGCAGGAGGTCAGGGAAATATTTGATTTTTATGAATTACCAAGGAATCGTTCTGGCACGGGTATTTTTGGATTTGACGAACAAGTTGTTTTTTGGATATCTGAAAGCCATAGGCTTTTAGGAACATTCAGAGAACCTGTCTTTTTTGTGTCCCTTGTATTTCCATTTTTTGTGTACTTAAATTACACAACTAAATTAAATTTTTCTTTCTATATAGTTTCCGGAATTGTTTTTGGATTAACTAAAAGTCAATTAGTTTTAATTTTGATAGTAATTTTTTTAGTTTTTGAAATTATAAATAAATCATTTAGTAAAAAACATATAATATTATTTACTGTTTTTTCAATATTTTTCTTAATTCAATTAAGGGAGTGCGATATAAGTCCTTACAACGTTGCATGTCCAGATGCTGAAAATAAAATTTCAGCTAAAAAGATAGATCCTATAAATAGTGAAACTTTTCAAATCAACTTCACTGTTGAGATTGAAAATGATGCAGAAAAGGAGGATACATTAGATTTTTTACAAGCACAACTCTTTAATAGTTTCAATCTAGGATTTCAAAATGCTAATTCTGAATATACAAAATTTCTTTCTAAAAATGTGTTATCAAAAACTTATTATATAAATAGAACCTTACCCGAATATTTAAAAGTAAAATACTTGTCAGCTCCTTTTGGAACTGGAAGATATTCACTTACTTATGAAAATATCAATCTTCAAAATAATTTTTTATTTAATTTATTTTCTGTAGGAGTTTTATATATTGTTCTATTGTTAATGATATTAATAATTGCTTTTTCAAAAAGTTATAAGACAGGCCTTAAAGTTTTATTGTTTTTGATTGTTATTTCATTAAGTGTTTATGAAGATTTGTTGCCTATATATGGTTTTTTTCTTGGTTCAATGTTTAAAATTAATAAAAATGAAAATAAATAATTTTTCTGCTGGTCCATCTAAAATACCAAATGAAGTTATTAATACCATAAAAGGTAGTATCGAAAATTATAACAAATTAGGGTATTCAATTCTTGAAATTTCTCACAGAAGTTCTGAATTTTTAGATATTGTAAATAATTCTAAAATTTTATTTTCTCAGCTTTTAAATATTCCAAGCAATTATGAAATCGTTTTTTTACAAGGAGGTGCAACTTTTCAAAATTCATTTCTACCTCTTAATTTTCCTAATTTAAACAAAGAAATAATTTTTTTGTTAACTGGTACTTGGGGAAAAAAAACATATGATGATTTTAATTTATTATTTGCTAATAATTTAAATAACATTACATACAACAATCATACTTCAAAACAGCTAACCAAAGAAATAAGCCTTACCAAACAGGATAAAATGTTTCTAACATCAAACGAAACAATTGATGGAATTCAATTAAGAAATTTTAACAGTTTCAATAAGCAACTATATATAGATATGTCGTCAGATATTTGTTCTTATAAATTTTCTTGGGAAAATGTCGATTATGTATTTGCAGGAGCACAAAAAAATCTTGGTATACCTGGATTAACTATAATAATTTTTGATCCTAATAAATTAAATGTTCAAAACATTCCAAGTTATTTAAACCTACAAAATCATTTAGACAAAAACTCACTATTTAACACACCTCCAACTTTTTCAATCTATGTATTGTATGAGATGCTTAACTGGATGAAAAATCTTGGAGGATTGGAGTATATTGAAAATTTAAACAGAGTAAAGTCTGAATCTGTATATGCATTTTTAGACAGTCATGAAGACATAATCCAAGTTCCTGTAAATGATGAATTTAGAAGTTTATCAAATATTATTTTTAATTTTAAAAATAAAGATTACGATAAAGCATTTCTTGAATTTGCAAAGGAAAATGGATTTATTGGACTTAATGGTCATCGAAGCGTTGGTGGCATAAGGGTAAGTAATTACAACAGCATTACAAAAAATATGATTGATGACTTATTGTCCCTATTAAATGATTTTATTTTTAAAAAATGATAATAAATAAAGTTGAATCATTTGTTTTCAAAGATTATAAAGCAAAAGCATTTGTTGGTAAGTTAAATTTATTTGATAATAAGAGTAAAATTTTTCCTCATGAGGAGACTCAAAATGAAAATAATATAACTTACAGTATATTAAAAAATCACCCGATAATTCTAGGAACTAAGATTTCAGCAAGAAATGAATCTATTGAGCTTGAGGGTAATTTAATTATTTTAGACGGTCATCATAGGTTTGAATATATTTTAAAAAATGAATTAGATGAAGTGTTTGATGTTATTTTTGTTGACTATGAAGATATTGAAGTGAGTTCACATAAATCAATTATTAATTGTTCAATAGAAGAGCTTAATAATTTTGTGTCAATTAATTATGCTGTAAACAAAAATAAGACAAGTAATTTTTTTTATGAAATTAATGGTGAGAATTTTTATTTAAACGAAATTAAAAGTATTAGTGAGTTGTACAATTTAAAGAAAGCTTTACAGGAAAGAAATTTGATTACTCCTTTAGGTAATAATATAAATAAACAAAATTGTATTTCATTCACACCTATTCCAAAAAAGGTGATTTTTTCGAAGACTTTATTTCCCTACAAGTCAACTTGGATCACACCTAGGTTTAATTAATGAAAATTTGTCATATAGTTAACACTCTTTCAGGTGGTGGGGCAGAAAACCATTTATTAGATTTATGTAAATTGCAAACTGCTGACGATATAAATGTTTCAATAATTGTATTAGGACCTGATTTAAAAAATTTTAAGTCATTAGAAAATGATTTTAAAAAGTTAGGTATTAATATTTACAGACTTCAGTTACCTAGATTGTTTAACCCAGTTTCAATATATAATTTTTTTAGAATATTAAATCAAACCAATTTTAAAACCATACATTCTCACCAGCCTCGAAGCGATGTAATGGTTTATGTATATAGATTATTTCGTAAACATACATTTAGGTGGATAGTTTCAATACATGGTAAATACGATACTTACCTTGAAAAAAATAAATTTCTAGATTACCTAATGTAATAAGTTACTGGATGTCCAAAAAAAATATAAACAATTTAACTACAAAAGTTCCAACATTTGGTTACTTAGGTCGAATTAATCAAAATAAAGGTATAGAAGATTTATTAGAAGTATTTAACTCAATAGAAGATGTGTTTGAACTTAAAATCGGGGGAGTTGGTGAAGAAAGTTATGTAAATAAAATTAAAAAAAATATTAGCCAAAATCAAAATAAAAAAATTGAATTTTTAGGTTATGTTGAAAATCAGGACAAATTTTTTCAAAAAATTGATTTTTTTGTATTTCCCTCATACTCAGAAGGCTTAGGTTTAGTGTTACTTGAAGCAATGAGTTATCAAAAAATTTGTATTACAAGAAATGTGCCTCCTATGAATACATTTATTAACAATCATTCAGGATATTTATTTTCTGATAATAATGAATTAAGTGATGTAATTAAAATGTCTATTCAAAATTACAATAATTCTGAATTCTACAAAATGAAAATCAAAGAAATGACTAAAGTTTTAGATAGATATGATTTACAAAATTTATTTCCAAAATTATTAGAATTGTATAAAAAATGAAAGAATATTCTCATTTAGAAATTGAAAAGCATTGGCAAAAATTTTGGTTAGACAATAAAACCATTTCTTGCAATGTAGAAAGTTCAAGTAATAAATTTTATAACCTTTGTATGTATCCCTATCCAAGTGGTGATCTTCATATGGGACACATAAGAAACTATACAATTGGTGACGTAATTACTCGGTTTAAATTAATGAACGGATATAACGTATTATCGCCTATGGGATGGGACTCATTTGGGTTACCAGCTGAAAATGCAGCAATAAAAACTGGAATTCATCCTAAAAAGTTTACAGAAGATCGAATATCCAATATGACAGATCAAATTAAGCGTTTAGGTTCTCTTTATGATTGGGATAAGGAGTTAGCAGCCCATAATGTTGATTACTATAAGTGGACACAATTCATTTTTATTAAACTTTTTGAAAATGAACTAGCCTATAAAAATGATGCACCAGTTAACTGGTGCAACTCTTGCAATACAGTTCTTGCAAACGAACAAGTAATTGAAGGTGAGTGTGACAGGTGTGACTCAGTTGTTGAACAGAAAAATTTGAATCAGTGGTTCTTTAAAATTTCAGAATACGCAGATGAATTACTCGATGGACTTAATGAAATAGGTGACTGGCCCGCAAATGTTAAAGCTATGCAAAAAAATTGGATTGGCAAGTCACAAGGCGCTGAATTTAATTTGAAAATTAAAGACTTGGAAGAATCAATTAAAGTATTTACAACAAGACCAGACACATTATTTGGAATGACATTTGCAGTTATTTCTCCTGAACATCAACTAATTGATAAAATCACTTCTCAGTCAGATAATTCTGAAATAATTACAGAATACGTCAATTCAGCAAAGTCTAAAACTGAGTTTGAAAGAATGTCTTTAACAAAGGAAAAGACTGGTGTAGATACGGGCTTGAAGGTTATCAATCCTGTTAATAATGAAGAAGTATCCTTATGGGTAGCTGATTATGTATTAACAAATTATGGAACTGGTGCAATCATGGCAGTTCCTGCTCATGATCAAAGAGATTATGATTTTGCTAAAAAATATGATATTGAGATAAAACAAGTAATTTCTGACAAAAGTCAATCTACAAATATTGACTCTGAAGCATTTATTGATGAGGGGTATCTTATCAACTCAGGGAAGTTCGATGGATTAAAGTCACACACTACTGGTTCTGAAGAGATTATTAAATTTTTAGTTGAAAACAATATCGGTGAAAAGAAAACTTTATTCAGATTAAGAGATTGGTTAATAAGCAGACAAAGATATTGGGGTTGTCCAATTCCAATAATTAATTGTGATAAATGTGGTTTAGTTCCGGAAAATATTGAATCTTTACCAGTTCTTCTTCCTGAAATTGACGATTATAAAAATTCAGAAGACTCACCCTTAGCTAAAAGCATAGAGTTTTTAAATACCAAATGTCCTAAATGTGGTGAAGACGCAACTAGGGAAACTGACACAATGGATACATTTGTTGATTCATCTTGGTATTTTCTAAGATATATAGACTCTCAAAATAGTGAAAAGCCATTTGATTCAGATCTGGTTAACTCTTGGCTACCTGTAGACCAATATATTGGCGGAGTAGAACATGCAATATTGCATTTACTGTATTCTAGATTTTTTGTTAAAGCGCTTAGAGATTTGGGTTATTTGAATTTTAATGAACCGTTTACGAACCTGTTTTCACAAGGAATGATTAATTTTGGTGGTACCAAAATGTCTAAATCAAAGGGAAATATTGTAGACCCAGAATCATATTTTCAAACTCATGGAGCAGACGCATTAAGATTATATATTTTGTTTATGGCTCCACCAAGTGACGGTGTTGAGTGGAATGATGGGGGAATTGAAGGTACAAAAAGATTTTTAAACAAGTATTGGGATAATCTTTTACAACTAAATAGCCTAAAAGAAACTAAAACTGATAAAGAGGATGGATTGCTAAGAACACTTAACCAAACAGTAAAATCAGTAACCGAGCATTTTTCGAATTTTGAATTTAATACAGTAGTTTCAGATTTAATGAAATTAAATAATGAGTTATCTGAGTACCTTAAGAACTGCAATACTATATCTTTGTCTACAAAAAATCTAGTAATTAGCAAATTTACTAGGTTACTTCACCCACTTTCTCCACATATTTCAGCAGAAGTATTTAGCTCAATATTCGAAAAAGATATTACCAAAGAAAGTTGGCCTGAATTTGATGAAAATTATTTAACAAATCCAACATTTGAACTAGTTGTTCAATTAAATGGTAAAAAGAAATTTGCAATTGAAGTTTCTACAGGTATTACTCAAGATGAAGCTGAGAAGATATGCAAAGAAAATTTTGATCTTAACGCTGATGGGTATTCCAAAATAATTTTTATAAGAGATAAAATAATTAATTTTGTTGATTAATGATTGCTATTGTTACAGAAAAATTAATAAATAATTTAGATTTAATACCTTTTGACACTTCTAATACTGAAAAAATTACTATTGAAGAGCTAAATAAAAATGCAGCACAATTATTTGAAAATACTACACAACAGTTCATTTACGATGAATTTTTTACAATCTCTAAAATTAGAAATTTAAACATACCATCCAAAAAAAATTTAATAATACAAATTAAAAAAAATAATCTTTCTAAATTAAATGAATTAAATGAAGAAGTAGATGTAGTTTATCCTTTAGAAGCTGAAAAATCTTTATATCCTTGGGATTTAACCAAAGTTTTTTACAATGAAAATTTAAAAATTACCGATAAACTAATAAATGAATTTTCTGGTGAAGTGAAAAAATTTCAATTTTTTTTATTCTATTTTCAAAAAGAAATTTTAAGAATAAAACTTCTGAAAGAATTTGATAATACCGAGACCTCGTTAATTCTAAATGAAAAGGAAGACTTTAAGTACAAAGATGCTTCTAGTAAAGCAACAAAAATATCATTAGAGCAAATTGATCATATCCTTTTGATGATTTTCAAAATAGAAAAAATGTTAAATAAATATCCATATGAGCCTGAAAAAGCAAAAAGATTCTTTATCTCTTGTAAAAGAATATTACAGTTTTGAAATTTTAGATTTATTTCTATCTCTAAAGTTTTTAGTAATAATTCCTTTAGAGTGTGCAATGTCTAAAGTTTTCATTGCAATTTCTTTATTTTCAACTTTTTCATTTTCAACAGACTTAAGTACGCCTTTAAGTTGAGTCTTAATTGACTTGTTCCTAATGTTTCTTTTTTTGTCTTGTCGTATTCTCTTTTTTTGTGATTTAATATTAGCCATGTAAAACCTTTCGGTATATAAGATATTAACTTAAAAGAGATGTTAGATAATAAAAATATAAGAAATATTTCAATTATTGCCCATGTAGATCATGGTAAATCAACATTAGCTGATAGATTAATTGAAATAGCTGGATTAATTGAGCCCGGTAAACATAATGACCAAATCCTAGACAGTATGGACTTGGAGCGTGAAAAAGGAATAACAATTAAATCTCAGCCAATCAGACTAAAATTTGATGATTTAATAATAAATCTAATTGACACACCAGGACACGTAGATTTTTCATATGAAGTTTCACGAGCATTAATTGCATGCGACGGAGCCATATTACTTGTAGATGCTACTCAAGGAATTCAAGCACAAACATTTGCACATTCATATGCTGCAATTGAAGCTGGATTAGATATCATACCAGTTTTAAATAAAATAGATTCTATTGATGCTGATGTGAAATCAGTAAAAAAACAGATTTTTAACTTAATAGGGTCTAAAGAAGAAGAGATTTTTGAAATCTCTGCCAAAGATGGAGTAGGGGTAGAGAACCTTTTAGATAATATTCCATCTTTAATTTCACCACCGGTTTCTAAAGCTGATAAAACCAATGCACTAATTTTTGATTCATTTTTTGATTCATATAGAGGTGTTGTTGCGTCAGTCAGAGTTTTTGGAAAAAGTATTGGATCTAATCAAAAATTAAAGTTAGTAAATTCAAAATATGAATTCGAACCAACTGAAATTGGTTATTTTGATCTTGGATTTAACAAAACAGATGTTTTAAATGTTGGAGAGGTTGGTTATATTATTACAGGAGCTAAAGATCTTTCTCAAATAAGAGTAGGAGATACTTTGGTTGAAGCAGCTGATGAAAATCCTATTATTGTATCTGGATATAAAGAACCTCAACCAACAGTTTTTTCAAGTATTTTTCCAGCTGACTCAGATGATTATGCAAAATTAAGAGACTCACTAGATAAATATGTGTTAAATGATGCAAGTTTTTTTTACGAACCAGAAACCTCGTCCGCTTTTGGCTTCGGTTTCCGCTGTGGCTTTCTAGGCTTACTTCATTTAGAAATAGTAGTTGAAAGACTTGAGAGAGAGTTTGGACTATCCCTAATTGTCACGCCACCTTCTGTTGAATTTCAATTAATAAGAAATAATGATGAAAAAATTTTAATTCGAAATCCAAATGAATTAGAAAAATACACTGACATTAAGTCCATTCAAGAAAAATATTGTGAAGTTAATCTTCTTTTTCCAAAGGAATATTTAGGTTCAATTATGCAGTTATTGAATGAAAAAAGAGCAATTCAAAATAGCATGGAATACTTGAGCACAACAATGGTAAAGATCAGCTATAAGCTTCCTTTATTAGAATTAGTTTCAGGATTTTATGATCAGCTTAAATCTATATCTCAAGGTTTTGCAACATTAGATTACTCTATTTTAGAATTCGAAACTGGGAATTTAGTGAAGCTTGATATTTTAGTTAACGGACAAATAGTGGATTCGTTTAGTTCTATCTTATCTAAAGAAAATGCTGAATATATTGGTAGAGCGAGAGTTAAAAAATTATCAGAGTTAATTCCTAGACAGCAATTTGACATTCCTATACAAGCTGCAATTGGTTCAAGAATTATTGCTAGAGAAACCATCAAGGCCCTTCGAAAAGACGTAACAGCAAAACTTTATGGTGGTGATGTTACTAGAAAAAGGAAGCTTTTAGAAAAACAAAAAGAAGGTAAAAAAAAGATGAGGCAAATTGGTAAGGTAAATGTTCCTAAAGAAGCCTTTAGAGAATTTCTTAAGCAATAATGTTTATTCCAACAATCTTTAATCCTGACATACATGAGAGTGATGAGCTAGTTGAAATTGGCGATGATAAATTACATCATATTAAAAAAGTTTTAAGAAAAGAAAATGGTTCTGAATTAAAAGTTACAAATGGACAAGGTTTAATTTTGGGGGGTAAATTGCATAATAGAAATGTAGAAATTAGCTCTAAAAACATATATAACAGAACACTTAGCTACTCTATTTTTTTACCTCACTTAAGAGAAAGAAACAGGTTTAGATTTATGCTTGAGAAGCTTACAGAATTAAATTCTCATTACATATTTATTGGTTCAACTGAAAATTCTCAGAAAACAAATATAAAAGAAAACAATATATTTTCATGGCTTGTTTCCGCAATAGAGCAATCGGGAACACCTTTTATTCCTGAAATAGAGTTTGTTCCTAGGTTAGATTTTGATAAATTTACAAATGGTCTTGATATTTCAGGTAAAACACTTTTAAAAAATAAAAAAGAACTTAAGAATATAGCTATAGGGCCAGAAGGTGGATGGTCTAAGTCAGAATTAGCCAACTTTAAATCATTAATAAGATTAGCCGACAATTCTTTAAGAACCGAAACAGCAGCTATCACCGCAGCTTCTTTAATGTTGTAAACTAAATTATATGGAACAATCTATTTTTGAAAAAATATTAGTAGGTGAAATAAGCTCTGAGATAATTTACGAGGATGATTTTGTATTTGCGATTAATGACATAAACCCTGTAGCAAGAATACATATATTGGTTATACCAAAGAAAAGAATTGATACATTAAATCAGATGAATGAAGAGGATACAACATTATTAGGTCATATGGTATTAGTAGCAAAAAATTTAGCTAAAGAACAAAAAATTGATGATACAGGATATAGAATTTTGATGAATACAAATTCTGATGCAGGACAAACTGTATATCATATTCATTTGCATTTAATTGGTGGGGAAGAACTAAAGGGAATTTAGTGTTAAAAGAAAAAGAAATACCTTTAGGAACGGAACTTGTAAATATATTTGGGGTAAATGATCAAAATTTAAATTTTTTAAAATCTCAGTTTCCAAATTCCAAAATAAATCTTAGAGGTAACATTGTTTACCTAGAGGGTTCAAAAGAAGACATACAGAACGCAACCAGTATTATTGATGAGCTGCTCATCATGAGTTCACAAAATAAAAAAATTGATGTTGAGGATTTAGAACTTATGTTAAATTTTCAAACTAATAAAGAATCGTTGGATCAAAAAAATAATTATATAAATGTTTATCAAGACAAAATTATTAAATTAAAAAACTTAAGTCAGTTTAAATATATAGAAAACATCAACAAATCAGTTGTTACATTTGGTATAGGTCCTGCTGGAACAGGAAAAACTTTTTTAGCTGTAGCTAGTGCTGTTAAATTATACGACGAAGAAAAAGTAAAAAAAATTGTGCTTACAAGACCTGCTGTAGAGGCAGGAGAAAGACTGGGCTACCTTCCAGGGGATTTGTCTCAAAAGATTGACCCATACCTTGTTCCACTTTTTGATTCACTAGAATATTTTTTTGGTAATGAAAACTTACAATATTTAATTGAAAAAAGAGTTATTGAGATTGTCCCGTTAGCGTATATGAGAGGTCGTACTTTAAGTAATGCTTGCATTATCCTAGATGAGGCTCAAAATGCAACTGTTAGTCAAATTAAAATGTTTCTTACGAGAATTGGAGATGAATCTAAAATCATCATAACTGGAGACGAATCTCAAGTTGATTTGCAAAATAAAGAATTTTCAGGCCTCAAAAAAGTTAGGAAAAGCTTATCAAATATTGAAGAAATTTCTATTTCCCTTTTCGAAAATAAAGATATTGTAAGAAATAAGATAGTTTCTAAAATATTAGAGGTATTTCCAGAAAAATGAACAGTTTATATATTCAGCATATTAGGAAAATATTTTACCTAATTGTATTTGCAGCAGGTGTTTGGTTTGTATCATTTACTATTTTTCCTGAAAACCAAATAGTAAAAATAGAAATTGGTGATAGATCACCAGCAAATTTTTCAGCTCCTAGATATTTAACTGTTGTAGACGAACAAGCTACAAATAATCTTAAGGATGCAGCAGCAGCTTCAGTTCCACCTGTTTATACAATAGATACTTCAATTAATATTGGTGTGATAGACGGAATAACAGAGATGTTTTTGACAGTTATTAAATCAAGAACAGAAGAAAAGTTAGTTACTACTGAATCAGACAATCCAGAAGAAACTACTACTTCTGTTGAAGTAATTAATCTGTCTAAGATTGATCAAATCAATAAAGTGAGTTCATCAGTATTGTTTTCTACTATTTCTACATCATCAATTGAAGTGTTGGTAGAAATTTCTAGTTTGGATTTTAAAAACTCAACTAATTTTTTGACACAAATTGAGTTCGAATCAAAAAGTAAAGCTAACGAATTTCTTTCAAATGGTGTTAATAGTGAAAACTTAAATCAAATAAGACAGTCTATAGTTTCTAATCCTCCTCCTTTAAATTTATCCAGTGAGTTGTATGCATTAATACCAGAAGCAAGAATCAGATCATTAGTAGCTGAAATAATAGCTGAGAATTTAATAGCAAATCAAAAACTTGAAGAGGAATTGTGGTCTGAACAAAGAGAAAAAGCATCTGAAAGCATTAATCCAGTAATAGTACAGTTTTTTAAAGATGAAAGTATTGTTAGTGAAGGTCAAATAATTTCTCCAGTAATTTTTGATGCACTTAATGAATTTGGATACTTATCAGGTGAATCAAGAACAGTACAAACTTCAGCTATACCTATAATTTTTTCAGTCTTTTTAGTTTTATACGTATTGCTTTGGAGGTTAAGAGACTCTATTTGGAGAAATGATAACGAACTTTTGTTAATGCTAACTCTGATATTAATATCATCACTTTTCTTGAGGGGAGTCTCTTTTTATTCTCAAAATTCAAATTTAGATTTTATTCAATATGCTTTGCCAATTTCATTTGTTGGAATAATTTCAGTAACTTTATTAAATCTCAGAGCAACATTAATTTTATCTTTAAGCAGTTCTCTTTTAGCTTTAGCTGGAGGAGGTAATATTGGATTAGTCGCTCTTGGTGCTCTTGGGACTATAATACCAGCAATATTCCTTTCTGAAGATTCAGACAGGAACCAACTTAGAAGTAGAATTCTATATATTTCATTCACTCAACCACTCTTAGCTTTTGGTGTTTACTTCTTTTTAAGAGAGGATGAAAATTTAACTCAGATTTTAATAATATCTTTCCTTAGTGCTTTGTTTGCTAATTTAGCCGCACTTTCTTTTACAACGTACGTGGAAAATATTTTTAAGTTAGCATCTAGTTTCAAATTATCTGAATTAGCCGATAGGAATCATCCTGCTTTAAGGTACCTTGAAGAAAATGCACTTGGTACTTTTAACCACTCCCTTGTTGTAGGAACTTTAGCTGATCGAGCCGCAAATCAAATTGGAGCAAATAGTCAACTTGCCCGTGCTATGGCTTATTACCATGATCTTGGTAAAACTATAAATCCAACAATGTTTGTTGAAAATCAAATTGGATATGCAAATCCACATGACAGTCTTTTACCTACCGATTCCGCTCAAATTATTCAAAGTCATGTAGTGGAAGGTGTAAAGCTTGCTAAAAAATTTAAAATTCCAGAAATAGTATATCAAGGAATTAGGGAACATCATGGTGATTCAGTTATAAGATATTTTTATGAAAAAGAAAAAAAACTTAATCCTTTTGTGGTCAAACAAGACTTTAGACATTTAGGTGAAAAACCATCTTCAAAAGAGTCTGCTATTTTGATGTTTGCAGATTCATTAGAAGCAGCATGTAGAGCTATATTTCTTGCAGAGGATGCTGATAAAGAAAAGATAAAACAAGTAATAGATAATATATTCAATGAAAAAATTAATGATAACCAACTTGAAAATGCACCATTAACATTTAGAGAAATTTCAATTATTAAACAATCTTTTCAAGAAAGTTTAGAGGGTCTATATCATCAAAGAGTTTTATATCCTGAAATTTCTGAAGAAGAGTAGATTTGAAATTAATTTTTTCTGGATATTTTTATAAAAATGAGAAAGAAAAATTAACTTTTGCAAAAAATATATTTTTAAATAAATTTCCAATTTCAAAAAACTTTATTGTTGGTTTCCATTCAGTAAATGAAGAAGAGTCAAAAAAGTTGAATTTTGATAGTTTTAATAAAAACAACCCAACCGATGTTATTACCTTACCTTTATACGATTCACTTCAAGACATTCAGAATCTAAATCAATCAAATGAAGAAGTTATTAGTGATATCTTTATATGTAGAAAAATAATTAAATCTAATTCTTTGAGTTATGGAAAAAATTTAATTGAAGAAATGCAGTTAATACTAATTCATGGTTTACTTCACTCAATAGGATACACTCATGATGAAGAGAAAAAATTAAGAACACTAGAAGAAACAATAATGAAAAAGGTTTGAGATGATCGAAGAAAATAAACTCAATCATTTAGCTGTAATCATGGACGGTAATGGAAGATGGGCAATCAATCAAGATTTACCTAGAACAGCTGGTCATGCTGCTGGTGAGCATTCATTGTCTAACACAATCGATTGGGCAATAGATAATAAAGTTGAATGGTTGACAGTCTATGCTTTTTCTACAGAAAACTGGTTTAGATCTGATGAAGAAGTTGATTTTCTTATGTTTTTCAATAGAGACATTTTAATAAGACGTAGAGATGAATTTAATAGAAAAGGAGTAAAGTTTAGATTCTTAGGTGATCTTGAAGATGCAAAAATTCCAGATGAAAATAAAAAATTAATGAAAGAAACTGAAAGATTAACAATCAACAACGATACATTGAATTTAGTTTTTGCATTCAACTACGGTTCTCATAATGAAATACATAAAGCTATTTCAGATTTTCATAATAAAAATATTGGCAAAACTACGAATACCCAAAGTGTTGAAGAAAACTTTTATAGCTTTTTTCCCTTTCCAGAAATCCCTTTTCCCGATGCTCTTGTTAGAACTGCAGGTGAAAAAAGAATAAGTAATTTTTTGTTGTATCAACTTTCTTATTCAGAAATTATATTTATTGATGCTTTGTGGCCTGATGTAAATAAAGACATATTGGACGATGTCTTACTAGAATTTAAATCAAGGAATAGAACTTATGGAAGAAACAAATAAAGAAGTTTTTGAAAAAGTAGTAAAGATTGCACAATCTAGAGGATTTGTTTTTAATGCTTCATCTATTTATGGAGGATTAAGAAGCTCATATGATTATGGACCACTTGGTGTATTACTTAAGAATAATATTTCTAATTATTGGTGGAAAGACATTAATAATGACAATGAAATAACAATTTACCCAGTTGATACTGCAATTATTCAAAGTTCTGAAGTATGGAAAGCTTCAGGTCACTTAGCTGAATTTTCAGATCCAATGGTTGATCATAAACCAACTGGTCAAAGGTTTAGAGCCGATCAAGTGCCAGATGATATAAATAAAGAAGATCTTACTGAACCTAGGCAATTTAATCTTATGTTTGAAACAAATATTGGCCCAGTTCAAAATGAAAATTCAACTGTTTACTTAAGACCAGAAACAGCTCAGGGTATATTTGTAAATTTTGAGAATGTTTTGAGGACAATGAGAGCAAAAGTACCATTTGGAATTGCAAATATTGGAAAGTCGTTTAGAAATGAAATAACACCAGGCCAATTTATATTTAGAACAAGAGAGTTTGAGCAAATGGAAATTGAGTTTTTTTGTAAACAGGAAGATCAAGGCGAATGGTTCGATTATTGGGTAAACAAGAGAATGGAATGGTATAAAAATATCGGTATTCCAGATTCAAGTCTTCGACTAAGAGAACATGAAAACAATGAATTAGCTCATTATGCATCTAAAACAGTTGATATTGAGTTTCTTTATCCTTGGGGATGGGGAGAGCTTGAAGGAATAGCAAATAGAGGAACTTTTGATTTATCTTCACATGAAAAAGAAAGCGGGAAAGACCTAACTTATTTTGATCCTTTATCAAATGAAAAAATAACACCAACAGTTATTGAGCCTGCTGGAGGATTAACGAGAACATTGTTTGCTCTCTTGTGTTCATCGTATGACGAAGAAGAGGTCAATGATTCTGTTCGAACTGTTTTTCGTTTTCAATTTAATATTGCTCCGATTCAAATTGGAATATTACCTCTGAGTAAAAAAGATGAGTTAATTGAAGTTTCTGAAAAGGTAAACACTTTGTTAAGAAGCAACTATCGTACAGAAATAGATATTACACAGTCTATTGGTAAACGGTATAGAAGACAAGATGAGATAGGTACTCCATATTGCATAACAATAGATTTCGAAACTCTAGAAGACAATTCTGTAACAATTAGAAATCGAGACTCTATGAATCAAGAAAGAGTTTCAATTGACAACCTCTTAAATTATTTCATAGATCTCTAATGGCAATTGCTAGACATTCAATAGAAGATCTAAAAAAACGATCTAAGATAAGTGATTTTATATTATCTACCACTACAGGAAAACTAAGAGGAAGTAAGGGTATGGCTCTTTGTCCATTTCATGGTGAAAAAACTGCAAGTATGAGCTTTACAGACACAGAAAATTTATTCCACTGCTTTGGGTGCAAAGAGGGTGGTGACATATTCAAGTATGTACAAGAGATTAATCATCTAGAATTTCAAGAAGCGATAGAATTTGTAGCGGAAAAATATGGTTTTAAGCTTTCTTACACTCAGACAAATGAAAATAGCGACTTTAAGAATTTTTATGAAAAAATTAATTTATTAAATGATTTTTTCATTGAATCTATGAAATCTTCGGATGCTGAAAAAGCAAAACAATATCTTAGTACGAGAAAATTTGATTTATCAGATATTGAATACTTTTCAATCTCATTTATTAGTAGTAATGAAAGAAAATTTCAATCTTTTTGTAATGATAATAATATAGACAAAAATGATCTTAAAAAATTAGGATTCATTAGTAGTAATGGAAACATGTTGTTTAAAAACAGAATATTATTTCCAATTTTAAATTTTAGAAATGAAGTAATTGCATTTGGTGGAAGATCAATTGATGATTTTGGCCCAAAATATTTAAACTCATCTGACTCTGTCTTATATAAAAAGAATAGAAATTTGTACTTTACGAAAGATTTTGTTTCTTCAGCAAAAAGGAAAGGTTATGTTTTTTTAGTAGAAGGATATTTCGATGTATTATCTCTAAATAAGCTTGGATACTCTAATTCGGTATCAACTTCTGGTACGGCTTTCACTTCTCAACAGTTGGAAGCTATTTCTAGATATACTGAAAAGCTTTTAATATGTTTTGATAATGACGAGGCAGGCTTAAAAGCTACTGAGAGAGTGCTTGAGATTAAAAATCAAGTTTCTAAACCAATAGAAATTCACTGTTTAGAACTTCCAGATGATTTCAAAGATATTGCTGATATTTACGAAAATCAGTCTGAAATCTTTGATGGTATTTTAAAAAATAATTTTGAAATTGTTGATTATTTATTAACTAAATTTTTAAACAACGATAATAATAAAAAAAATGTTTTTAAGTATTTTAAAAAACTTTCTGCAAATTTGAGCCCTCTTGAGGTTGACATAGCTTTAGATCTTTTGGCGGAGAGACTAAATATTGAAAAAGAGATATTAAAAAGAGAATTAGATTTTAATTTTACTTATGAGAAAAATGAAACAGATCTAAAGAAAACTAGTTCTATTTCTATTTTTAAAGATATTGTTACATCCCAGATTATAAAAAACAATTTTACTTATTCAGACAAAGAAGAAGAAATTCTTGATTGTAATGACGATTATAGAAATTATATTGAAAGCCTTCGTGGAAATATTTCTGACGCTTCTAAATTTGATAATGTATCTTATACTGACGAACAATATCATGAAGCAATAATTAGACTTTTTATTCACTTCGCAGATCTAAAAATTGATAATTTAATAGATTTATTTGAAAAAAATAATGAAAAAGATTTTTCAATTCTAAAGCATGTAGAAGATCTAAAAAAGAAAAAAGAAATTTATCAGAATACTATTTGATTCATAGTATTATTAATTTGCTATCCGAGGTAGCTCAATTGGCAGAGCAGCGGACTGTTAATCCGTTGGTTGTGGGTTCAAGTCCCACCCTCGGAGCTATACATTGAATTTTTCACTATAATTAAAATAAATGGAGGAATAATGGATTATCTTGCAGTAGTAAAAGAAAGAGCAGAAGGTAAAGACTTAAGTGTACTTGGAGGCTCAGTAAAGTTTGTAGCTGATGAGCACATTGTTTTTATTGATGGAAACAGCGGAGAAATTTCATCAGATGATAATGAAGCAACTTGTACTGTTACAACTGATACTGAAACAATGCAAGCAATTATGGACGGATCTTCTAGTCCGCAGGCAGCTTTTATGACAGGAAAATTAAAAGTTGCTGGTGATATGAGCTTAGCTTTAAAAGTTCAATCAATAATTTCATAAAAATAGGGCCTGTAGCTCAGTTGGTTAGAGCAACGGACTCATAATCCGTCGGTCGCAGGTTCGAGTCCTGCCGGGCCCACTTAAAATGTTGAAAACATTATTTAACAACAAAATAAAAATGGTGAGTTTTGTTGTTGCATCAACTCTATTAATACCATCAAATATAGGAATTAATTTTTTTGGTATAAACTTAGAAGACTTACCTTCAATAATCGTATTTATTTATTTAATATTAATGAAAGTTAAATCAAAAATTTTTAACAAAACTGATACATTATTTATAGTTTTCTTAATATCATTTTCAGTCTATATTTCCATATTTTCTGACAAAATCGATTTTTTTAATCAAACTAATCTGCGTTTTATCTTTTATTTTACTTTTTCATATCTATTGATAGATTTTTGTAAAAGAGAAAGTTTAATTATTGTAAATATTTTTGAGGGTTTATCTATTGTTATGATAATTAACTTTCTAATAATTGTTTTCCAATTACAGCTACCAGGCACAATTGATGGTTGGGTCTCAAGTAATAATGGTAGTTTGAATCCATTCACATCTGGAAGATTAGGTGGTATACAGGGTGGAGGGCCAAATGTCATTGGTATTTTTTGTGCAGTTTATGCTCTTGTATGTATCAATAAAATTATCAATGGAAATAATTCAATCAGAATTTCTGATTTCAAAATATCAGATCTTTTAATGTTGTTTATTTCATTATTAAATTTATTTTTCACATATTCAAGAGGATCTTACTTAGCATTTGGGATTGGTTTTTTAATCTTATTTCTTTATTCAAATATATTTTCAAGAAAACAAAAAATCTTATTATTAACAATAGGCTCAATGCTTGGTGTGTTAACAGTGTTTATTTTCTCAGGTATATTTTTAAAACAAAGCAATAGAACTTTTTTAAGATCTTTAGCTATTGAAAATGTTGAGTTTTTTAAAGGCTCTGGAGGGGGAAATTATATTAAGGATGTTTATAAAGAGTATTTAATAACCATTGATCCTCAATTATTACTTGAAAAATATAATTTTCAATATTCAGAAGAAGATTATTTACTAATGTCAAACAAAGATGAGGTTTTAGTTGACGCTCCTGCAGAGGGTTATCTGAAATTAAATTTTGATTACAAAGACGGTTTTTTACCAAGAAGTATAGTTTCATTCTACTATTCACTTGATGGTTCAGAATGGTTCATGATTGGAGATGAGCATACCAACGGCACTATCATAGATCTTCAGATTAATGACTCATATTTTGAAGTCGGAGGATGGGGAGACGGTCAATCTCCAGGAGAGTCATATTTAGATGGTTTTGTTGAAAGTGTAAATATTTCATCAAATGGTAATTTATATAATTATGAAATAACAGAAACAAATAGAGATAGTGAGTATTTTGTTTACCTACCTAAATCAAGTGACTTATATGACAATCGCAATGATGGAAAGTTAATATTTTCAGAAAAAGGTTTAAAGTTAAAAAGACCTAGAAGTTACTGGGTAGCGCTTCCAAATTACACTAATTTATCGGGTTCAGATTTTGAAGTAACTGTAAAACTTTCATTAAACAATATACCTAGAGGAAATGAGACCATATTTAGTCAAAGTTCTATATTAAGAACTAGCAAACTAATAAACAACCAGTCCTGGAAGTGGTCAATTGTAGATGGAAGAATGTACTTTTTTTGGATAGAAGATGTTGATTTTGGTTACGCAAATTTTCTTGGAGGACAAAGTTTAAGATCTGGTAAATTAATAGCAAACGATGGTAAGTTCGATACAAAGATTACTAACTTTTCTCTGTCACAATATGATGAAATTACTACTTCTCATAATGGTTTTTTAACGATGTCGGTTGAATATGGATTAGTTGTTGTAATATTTATTTTGTTAATAATTATTTATTCAATTTTTAATAATTTAAATCAAAAAGAAAGTTTATATCTATCTTTATTTGCTGCTTTGTTTACACAAAATTTAACAAATGACCTGATCTATTCACCAGATGTATCTTTGTATTTTTGGCTAATACCAGCGTATTTTTTGCTCAATTTAAGGAGCAATCAGTCCGTTTAATTCTGCAAACTCTGAGAAGTTTTTGTTTAAAGTTAAAACTTGTCGACCATCTGAAAGTGTTAAGTTGTCAACTGGCAGAGTAAGTTCTTTTATATTATCTATTTCAATACTTCTAACACTCCAAACTAAATTGATAGCATTGTTCAAAGTTAAATTCTCATCGATAACAAATGCATCCTCGATTGCAGAAACAAAATTATTGAATTCATTAAAAGTATTAAACTCATCAAGTCTTCTCATCAGTTGTTTAATAATGTATTTTTGCCTTTCGTTTCTCGAAAGATCACTAACTCCAGGTAATTTTTCCCAAGTTGATATGTCATTCCCATTTTCATCTATGATTTTTTCGCCTACTAAAACCTCTGTATTTCTTGATACAACCCAATTAAGCGCTACTAATCCTTCTACAACTTGACATCCCTTTTGCAGCTCAAAGCTAAAACCTTCTCTTTGGGTTTCATCTACACAGATTTCAACACCTTTAAATGAATCGATTATTTTTTCAAATCCCTCAAAATCAAAACTTACAAAGTGATCTATTTTAAGTCCTGTTAACACATTTAAATTCGCAGCTAGATTTTCTGCTTTGTTACCACAATTATTTTTTTTGTAAGTGGCATTTATTCTTTCTATTTTTTCAGTACATAAGTTTTTTACTATTAAATCTCTTGGTATTGATAGCAATACTTGAGAATTTGTTTCCTCATCAATTAAAGCAAGAATAATTACATCAGCTCTTTGGCCTTCCACATTACCCCTTGTTTCAGATACGACGTCAGATCGTTCATCAGACCCTATTATTAGGTAAGTTTTATAGTTATCAATATTCTTTTTAGCTACTGTGTTTATTAAATACGGATTTATTAACTGTTCATCTTCCTCATTAATATTCTGATTTGTTTGTTCTTCATTAGGTTGAGTTGTATTGGTAGTACTTTCTTGGTTGTTGGTTGGCTCTGAGGTTGTTGTAGTTATCCCTTGTTCTATATTTTCAATAACTTCTGTATTAAATTCTGTTCTTGAAAAATTAGGTACAAGTGTTACGTATGATATGAGACCTATTCCTAGGATTATAAAAAGTAAAATATAGTATCTATTTTGATTATTCATATCTAACCAAATTTAAAGTATAACTATATAATGTAATATTGTATGGAATTAACTTGTGTAATTGCTGCCGGGGGATTGGGCAAAAGACTTCAGGGCTTTAGAGATAACGATAAAACTAAAGTTTTATTAGAAGTCAACAATATTCCTATGATTTGTCAGCAAATAAAACAAATAAACAGCTGGGGTTTAGATCGTTTCATAATCATTACAAATCCTACATTTCATTCTTTAATTAAAGATGTCACTTTATCATATTTCCCTAATTTAAATTTAGACTTTGTCGTTCAAGAAGAAGCAAAAGGCATATCACATGCTTTATATCAAGCAAAACCTTATTGTGAAAACTTAGAAGGAAAATTTTTGTTTGTTTTAGGAGATAACTTTTTTGGTGAAAATCCTTTGAGTACAATTTCCAGTAATGATTTACTAAACAATAATGGATGCCAAATTTACACAGTAGAAGTTGAAAATCCTACTGAGTATGGAGTAGCAATTGTAGACAATTATTCAAATGTAATTGAAATTGAAGAAAAACCATTAAATCCAAAAAGTGATTTGGCAGTTGTGGGAATATATTTATTTGATAGCAATGCATTTGAATATATTGATAAATTGCAACCATCTGCAAGAGGAGAGTATGAAATTACTGATTTAATAAATATTTATATTAAAAAGGAAATTTGTACTAATTCAGAGCTTAATTCATGGTGGATTGATGCTGGAACGCCGGATAGAATTGAAGAGCTAGAGTCTAAACTACTTTAAAATTTGCAACTTCTGTATTTTAAAATAAATATAAACAAATTGAATAATGTATATTCCAATGAAAACATTAGAGAGAGCCCCATCTGTAATTAGATGAAGAAAAATTATCATAAAATTTAAAAAACTATAACTAATCGTAATTACTAAAATTTTTTTCTCTGTATATCCTAAAGCGAGCAACCTGTGAGAAGAATGATCTGTACCTCCAGAAAATGGTGATTGGTTGTTTGTCAATCTGTGTTTTAAAACTGTCAGAAAATCTAATACAGGAATTGTAAAGAACAAAAGAAGTGGACTTAGAGTATTTGAAAAAGTATGAAATCCATCTGGATTCCAATTAAACAAAATACTTAGAAAGCCAAGTAAAAAACCAATAAATAAACTGCCTGAATCACCAAGGTATAGTTTTGCGGGAGGGAGGTTGAATAACAAAAATCCAAAAATACTAAAAAGAAGAACTACTAAAATATCAGTTAAATTATTTTGATTTAAATAATATGTCAAAGCTATTGCTTGAACACATGTAGAGCTTGCAACAGTTGCAGCTAGTGAATCCATATTATCTATAAAATTTATAGAGTTGATTAATAAAATTATCCAAATGATTGAAACAAAATAATTTAAATAGTTGTTTAAGTCTAAATTAATTAAAGTTTCAAAATTTAAATATAATCCCAAATTTGTTATTGGTAAGGATACGAAAGTAAATTGTAAAATTAACTTATATTTCCAGTGTAAGTTAAAAATATCATCAATAAAGCCAACAAGTGCTATTAAAATTCCATAAGTCCCTATTTGAATAAATATTGAATTCGCTTCTCCAAGAAATTGTGCAGCAATAAAAAAAGCTAATGATATAGCAACTCCTCCAAAAGGTGGAGTGTTGTTTTTATTGAGCCTTTTTTCATCAATTTTATTTAATGTTTTAAGTATGTTTTTTTGAGATAAAAATAGTAACAGATAATTAATAGAAATTGATAATAGTAGTGCAGTTAAAGCTACAAAATAAATGTTAATTTGAACAAACATAATATTATTCAATTGTATATTTTTTGAAACTGAGAAGCTACGTATTCTATAGTGAATTTTTCGGAAATAATTTTTCTATTTTTTTCACTTATGAAATTAAAACCTGTTTCAACTTTGTTAATTTCTTTCTTTATTAATTTTGGATCTGTAGAATCTAAAAGCGAAGCATTTTCAAATTGACTCAAAAATTTTGTACCGTTATTTTCTTTTGCAATACAATATAGTCCAACATAGGCAGCTTCTAGTAATATTCTAGAAAAACCTTCATGTTCTGATAGTGAAATTAATACATCATAATCCTTTAAACTATTTGAAGAGTTGATGTGTCCTAGAAATTCTACATTGCTATTTTTTATCATTTTCTCAAAGTCAAATTTAGAAATAGCTTTAGGATTTCCAAAATCAAAATCTCCAGCTAAGTAAAATTCTAAATTTTCTTCATTACAAAGTTTTGCAAAGTCAATATATTCAGCTATTCCTTTGTCATAAATCAGCCTTCCAGCAAATAAAATCTTCAAATTTTTGTTGATTGTTGTTTTAGGTTTAAATTCATTTATTTTTAAGCCAGAGCTTTCAATAATTAGAGCATTATTTTTAAATTTAGAATATTTTAGAAATATATTTTTATCAGTTTCATTTTGAAAAATAATATTTTCAAATGTCTTGTTAATAAAAAACATGAATATTATTTTTGAAAGATATTTAAGCAAATTCGATTTTAAGGTTTTTGAAAATAGAAATCCTAAGCCAGTGATTGATAGAGTGCTTTTAAAATTTCTATTAATTAAAATGCTGCTAATCATAAACAAGAATCCAGATTTAAGAGTGAATATGTGAAAAATACTATTTTTATCAGTATTCTTCAAAATTTTTCTTAAACTAATTATTCCCTTTACATCTAACAACTTTGTTCTGTCTAATTTCCAATGAGTTAAATTATGATACACATTTTTTAATTCAGAATTGTTTTCAACAGGACAAATTGCATTGAATTTATATTCTTTCAATTCACTAACTATTGAAGATCTAGATTGAATTAATATTTGCTCCCAATGCGCTAAATAATTAATCATTAGTATTATTTTAAATTATTAAAATTGTTATTATTTCATAATATGAACATTGTTGTTGTTGGAACTGGGTATGTTGGATTAGTAACAGGTGTAGGTTTTTCTGAATTGGGTCATAATGTTTCATTTATTGATCTTGATGAAGCTAAGGTAAACAATTTATCTAATAAAAAAATTCCCTTTTACGAACCAAATCTTGAAGAGTACTTTCAAAAAGACGAAAATTTTAAAAGAATGTCTTTTTACTCTAGTTATTCAGAATTAGAGTGGGAAAATACTGATATTGTTTTTATATGTGTACAAACTCCTAATAATTCTGAAACAAACTCTGTAGATACTAAATTTTTAGAGTCTGCAATTTCTGAGATTTCTCAATTAGATAATGACAATATAACAATTACAGTAAAATCAACAATTCCACCATATGAGATTGCTAATGTATGCAACAATGTTGGCTATGACAAAAATTTATTGACTTTTAATCCTGAATTTTTGAGAGAGGGCAGTGCTGTTCATGATTTTTTTAATCCTGACAGAGTAGTCATTGGGGGACTAGATTCTACAAAAACAAACAAGTTAAAAGAGCTTTATAAAGAATTTGAAACAAAAGTTATCATTACAGACCCAATAAGCTCTCAATTGATAAAGTATCTTGCTAACACCTACCTCCCTTTAAGACTTTCTTTTGTTAACGAGGCCACAAGATTGGCCGATTATTCTGGTGCAAACTTAGTAGATGTATTAAAAGGTGTTGGATTAGATTCAAGAATAGGCTCTCACTATTTTAGACCGTCTCCATCTTGGGGTGGCTCTTGTTTCCCCAAAGATTTAGATGAAGTAAATAATATCTACAATAAAGAAGAGCTCAATTTACCACTTATTTCAAATATAATTGATTCAAATAACGAACATTTAAATTGGACAATTTCTCAGCTTTTAAACTTGAAAAAAGCAAACAGTTTAGAATCAATAGTTCTAGTAGGGGCTGCTTTTAAAGAAGACACTGATGATTTGAGAAATTCTCCGACTTTAGATATGTATAAATTATTAAGTGACGATGGAGTTGATGTTGTAATTTTAGATACTGAGATAGATGTGCCAAACCACTCGTATGTATCTTCTGTAAATGATGTAAAACCTAATTCGTTAATAGCAATAATGTATCCACAAAAAGAGAATTTTTCTAAAGAGCTTTCAGATTATTCATCTAAAAATAATTGCATTATTTATTACCCATGGAGTTGATTTGAATATCTTAATAACAGGTGGTGCAGGATTTGTCTGTTCGCATCTTGCAGATAAATTATATCAAAAGGGTCATGATCTTATTTTATTAGATAACTTACTAACTGGAAATAAAAATAACATATCTCATTTGTTATCAAACAAAAATGTTAGCTTTGTCGAACATGATGTTCAAAACCATATTCAAATTGAGGATGAGATTGATTTTATCTTTCATTTTGCGAGTGCTGCTTCTCCAATTGCATATCAAGAAAATCCTGTGAACACCTTAAAAGCAGGCAGCATAGGAACAATCAACACTCTGGGTTTAGCTAAAGTCAAAAAGGCTGATTATTTACTAGCATCAACTTCTGAAGTATATGGAGATCCTGAAATTTCACCACAAAATGAAGATTATTGGGGCAATGTTAATCCAAATGGAGAAAGAAGCATGTATGATGAAGCAAAAAGATTTGCGGAAGCAGCAACCGCTACTTACAGTAGAACATATAATCTCAATACTAAAATCGTAAGAATCTTTAATACTTACGGTCCAAGAATGCAACTTAATGATGGAAGAGTAGTTACAAATTTCATAGTTCAAGCTCTCAAGGGAGAAGATATAACTGTATACGGTGATGGTTCTCAAACAAGAAGTTTCTCCTTTGTTGATGATACTGTTAATGGAATCATTGCATTAATGGAATCTAGTCATAATGATGTTTTTAATATTGGAAATCCTAATGAAATAACAATTAACGAACTTGCAAGCAAGATAATTGAGTTAACCAATTCTAATTCAAAATTAATCAATAAACTTCTTCCTCAGGATGATCCGAAACAACGACAACCTGATATTACAAAAGCAAAAAGCTTACTTAACTGGCAACCTGAAGTTGATCTTGAAGTCGGTTTATCAAAAACTATAGAGTGGGTTAGTTCTGAGCTATAGCTAGAACTCTTTGAGAGATACTTTCTAAATTTTGTTTTTGAGCATTTTCTTGAGCAAATTGAGTGATTTCATTTATATCTTTATCATCAAGTTCATAAAGTAAATCTAGTTTGTTTTTTAATGATTTTATATTTAATTCAAATTTTGTAAATTGAATGGAACTCTTTTTAAATAACTTGTCGTAATCAGAATTTGAATATAAATTATATATTCCAGCAGTCAATGTTTCAAGAACGGATTTGTCATAAAAACCATTTGGCGTTGCGTTTATGTGGAAGGAAAAATTTTTAAGAAATTCTGATAATTCATTATGAGGTATTTTGCCTTTAAAAATAATATTTTCATAATTTTCATATTTTTTAATTAAATAATTTTTGTGATTTTGATCTTTTTGAGTTACATATTCACCAACAATTGTTAGAGAATTCTCATTAAATTTACTTTTTAAAAAAGAATCTATAACAATTTCTAAATTCTTAGACTTCGTAACTCTACTTAACATTAAGAAGTTTTGATTTTCCAAAGTTTTTCTTTTGCTGAAAAAAAGTTTTGTATCTATTCCATGGCCTATAACATGTACTTTTTTTGATTTATATGGAAAAGAACTATTGGAGGCTGTTACTACTTTATTACTAAATTTTAAACTTAAAAATAATATGAGTTTTTTTGACAACTCTTGAGGCTCTGGATGGGTGTACCAAAGAATTTTTGGTATTTTATTTTTTTTACCAAACAAAACAACCAATACAAGTAAAAGTGGAGACATATGGGAAAAAATGAAATCATATTTTTTGGATGCAAATAGGTCAATAATTAATTTTCTTAGTTGAAATAGTTTTTCAATTTTTGAATATTTTTCATTTGATTTAATGCCGAAAATTTTTACATTATCAATGAAATTATTATTCTCAGTCGAGTCTTTTAGAGTTATAACATCAACATCATTAAATTCTTTTGCAAATTGGTATAGCCAGGAATTTGCAAATCCTAAAGATGTATCTTTGTCATCTACCGCTAAATTTAGATAGAGTAAATTATTTTTGTTCATTATTTAATATTATTTGTGAATAGTTGTTTATAGTATTTTCAATGTTAAATTCGGTGGAAACTAAATATTTACAATTTTCTGATAGATCTCTTTTTTCTGATATAGCTTTATAAATTACTTTAGATATTTCGTTTATTTCAAAATTTTCAGTTAAATATCCATATGTATTATTTCCAATTAATTCAAAATTACCCCCAAATTTAGAAGCAATAACTATAAGTTGATAATTTAACGCTTCTAAAATGGAATGAGGCATTCCTTCGTATGATGAAATTTGAATGAAATAATTTGATATTTTATATATCTCTTTTAAATCATCATCAAATTTAGGTCCCAGTAATTCTACATTTTTTTTCAAATCTAGATCGTTAATTAGTTTTTGTAATTTTTTAAGCTCTGGACCTTGCCCAACAATTCTTAGAGTGAAATTTATATTATTTTCATCTTTTAAATTTTTAAAAGATTTCAATATTAAGTCAATATTTTTGTGTCTAACTAATCTACTTACGATTAAAAAACTATTTTCATCGTAATTTTTACTAAAGTATTTGGATATTTGTGTTCCGTTATTAATTTTTTGAATGTTTCCTTTATATCCACAGTTCTTAACAAAGCTTTTGAGGTGTTCTGATGGTACGATTATTGTCTCTGCAGTATTAAATGAAATATTTCTAATTTTTTTAAATAATTGAATGCTTAGCTGATATTTTTTTGTTTGAAATTCATCAAATCCATCATTGATTTTATATTGTGTGTAATACTTTTCCCACACAGGGTCTCCGACTATTTTTCTTATAGTCTTTTTTCTAAGAATCAAATTAGAAAGTAGAACTTCCATCCACAAACCATTGACAAAAATGACATCACTTTTAAATCCATATTTTAAAATTGCTTTGATGGTTTTTAAAACTCTAAGTATCTTATTTTGATTTCTTTTAATTCTCTTCACATCCATACCTAAACTTTCTTTAGCAAAAATATTGTCAGCTAAAGTGATGATTTTTACATTGTTTTGTTCTGATAACTTTTCAGATACCAAGGGTACAAATTTTGCAGGACCTCCAACATCTGGAGGGAAAATTCCAGTTGTTATTAAAATATTCACTGTCTAAAGATTTTGTTTAAAGTCTATTATTTTTTCAACCATAAATTCGATATTTTTAGTTGGTTTAATTCCTGTAAATTTTACGATTTTATCAATTCCAGGTGTTCTTCTGGTTGGATCTTCAAATGATTTTCCAAATACTTCTTCGTGGCTTTTGTAAATTAAATTTGATTTGGAATTTGATTTATTTATTACAAGTTCAGCCAAAGCTTTGATTGTAATTTCTTCTGTTTGACCAATATTGAATACTTCACCGTAGGCTTTGATTTCTGCAAGTTTGATTAAATATTCTACAACATCATCTACCCATGTAAATGAACGAGACTGCGAACCATCACCATGGATTATTATATCTTCATCATTCAGTGCTGCTTCAACAAATCTTGGCACTACCATTCCATATTTAGATAATTGATTGGGTCCAATTATATTGAAGAGTCTTACAATTATTGGTGAAACTTTTCCTTCTTCAAATAAAGACAATGCAATGAATTCATCAATCATTTTTGAAGCAGCATAAGACCATCTGAGTTTTGTTGTTGGTCCTATTAAACTTTTAGTTTCTTCCGTCCAGAATCTTATCTTCAGCTACACCATAAACTTCAGAAGTAGAAGTTAATAAAACCGGTAATTTGTTTACTTGGCAAGCTTCAAGTACTTTGTGTGTAGCCAAAATATTTGTTAGAAGTGATTCACTCAAATTATCCATAATATATTGAACACCAACACCAGCAGCTAAGTGATAGCAAAAATCATAATCTGAAAATAAACTTTCAATATTTTCTATATCTTCAATTTTTGAATTAATAAAAATTACTTTTTTATCATTTGAAAATTTTTCTACATTAGATTTACTTCCAGTAGATAGATCATCAATTATTAATATTTTTTCTATTTTCTGACTTAATAACTTATTTACTAGGTTAGATCCTATAAAGCCTGCACCACCTGTAATTATTATTTTTTTCATTAATTTAAATATATTTGAGTTCTTTTATTTTATCTTGATAAGAGAGATACCATTGTATAGTTTTTTCGATACCTTGTTGTATGTCAACACTAGGTTCCCAATTTAGAATTTCTTTTGATTTTTTCAAACTAGGAAGAACAACATCAGGATCTCTAAAAGCACGAGGTTCATTAGTTACCCTTGCTTGAGTATTAGCAGCAGTTTCTATAATTTTGATTATTTCATTAAGAGAAGTTGTCATATTACTACCAACATTAAAAGTGTCATTGTTATCTGTGTTCATAGTTTTTAGTAATAAATTTATTACATCTTCAATATATGTAAAAGATCTTCTCTGTTCACCATCTCCATAAATCACAACATCTTTATTTTCCAAGATCCAATGTATAAATCTTAAAATAGACATATCAGGCCTTCCAAAAGGTCCATATACAGTAAAAAACCTTGTAATAACCAGTTTTGTTTTATGTGTTGATAAGATTGTTTTGGCTAAAGTTTCTCCTGATAATTTAGTTGCAGCATAAATTGATGGCGGGTCAATTTTTTCGTCTTCATTTTCAACCATTTCTTTATCTCCACTATTTCCATAGATTGAAGAAGTTGAAGCAAGTATCATTTTTGAAACAGAGTTTTCTCCACAATAATTTGCAACATTTGTTGTCGCTACTGTATTGTCCTTAATATAACTAAGAGGATCCTTGAAGCTTTGTCTTACTCCAGCTCTTGCACCCATGTGAAAAACTACATCAATATCATTTATATTTTCTAGAGCATCTTTAGAAGAAAGGTCGGCATGTCTAAATTGAAAATTTTTCTTTTCACTCAATTCATCTAGTCTTAATTTTTTAAACTCGTTATCGTAGGCGTCATTAAGTGAGTCAATTCCAAATACGTTAAAGTCACTACTCAAAAGTTTATTTGATAAATTGTATCCAATAAATCCTGCGCAGCCAGTAACTAATATATTTTTTACCATTCATATAATGCTAACAAATTAATAATCTATTAAGTGATAAAAATAATTCACATGAATATTGTTATTATGTTATGTGTAGGAGAATACAATTAAATTAAAAGGCTATTTGCCAGCACTAATATTTTTGATTCCATTAATACCTCACATGGAACTATTTGGTCCATTTATTCATACTGATGATGTACCAATACTGTTGTTTTCAATTATTTTTTTATTAACCCTCATTAATGAAAAAAAATTTACAGTAGATTTAACAGGTAAATATCTTTTAACTTTTATTTTTTATTTGGTATTTCAAAACCTTTATATCAACAATTCTTTTGTTTCATCTGATGTGTATAGATTTTTCTTCTATTTTTTACTTTATTTATATTTTTTAAACGTTGAGGACACAAAAGTTGCTAACAATTTGCCACTATATCTATTTTTAGCACTATCTATTTTCTCAATTTTTTCATATTTTTTTGAAATTAATTTAGGTAAAGACAGTTATCAAACTTGGAGTATTGGTTTTAATCCAAGTGATATTGAATATTTGAAAGGTAGAGTGAATGGTTTTCAAGCAGGTGGACCTAATAGTTATGCTGATTTAATTTCTATTACAGCTATTTATAACCTTTACAGATATGAAAAATCTTATGCTTTGTTTATTGTACCTTTGTCTTTACTTGCGGTTATTTTTACTTATTCAAGATTTGCACTAATAATTTTAGTTCTTTTTATATTGGCAAAGCTTTTAAAGGATAGAATGTATTGGTTGCTGTTAGTAGTTCTAGTAATTTTTTTAGTAGCCTTCTTATCACTTGGAGTAGCAGATAGGTTTTTAAATGATGACAACAACGGTATCAGTGATAGATTAAGTATGTTAAATGCTGCATTTGACTATTATTCTTCGAGTTCTCTGAAAGCAAAATTGATAGGTGTTGGTTCAAATCAAGTAATATTTCTTTCTGATAATGTACTTAGTTTTGATGATTTCAAGGATAATCCTTTCAGTTTTGGACCCCACAACTCCTTTGTTTTTTATTTAATTAATTATGGAATCATAGGTTTAGTTTTATTTTTTCTCATATTTTTTCGACTATTTACAAATATCAAATTAAAGGCAAGTGTAGTAGCGGTATTCTCTATTTTTCTTTTATCTTTATCAACAGATTTACTTCATAACCACTCAATATCTTGGATTTTATATTATTTTTACTTTTCATCTTTAACATCAGAAAATTAATTTTTAATAGATTACTTATTTTCTACTTATACAATTAATACGTATGAATATTTTAGTAGTAGGCGGTGCAGGCTACGTTGGTGGAGGCATAGTCGACTTACTTTCTTCGAAGCATAATGTAACAGTATATGATTCACTTATTTATGAAAACTCCTATAGAAAAAGTGTAGATTTCATTTATGGAGATATACGAGATTATCAAAAGCTAAATCCAATTTTAAAGAAATTTGATGCTGTGATATGGCTAGCAGCACTAGTAGGAGATGGTGCGTGCTCAATTAATCCTGTCTTGACTCATGAAATTAATTCTGAAACAGTTAAAAATTTAGCTAATAGTTTTTCAGGAAAAATTGTTTTTTTATCAACATGTTCAGTTTATGGTGCTCAAGAAGGTCTTCTAGATGAAAACTCACCGGTTAACCCTCTTTCAGATTATGCTTCATCAAAACTCAATGCGGAGAAATACCTAGAAGATTCTGACGCAATCATATTTAGGTTAGGAACCTTATTTGGAATTGGAGATTTATTTTCAAGAATTCGTTTAGATTTAGTTGTTAATATTTTGACCACCAGAGCGCTTATAGATAATAAAATGAGTGTTTTTGGAGGAGATCAGTGGAGACCTTTGTTGCATGTAAAAGATGTAGCAAACGCGATTGAAGCCACAGTCGAAGGTGACACCCAAGGAATATTTAATTTACATCATAAAAATTATAAGATTATTGAAATTGCAGAAGAAATAAAACATAAAATACCTAAAGTTAATATAGAAACCACACCGCTTCCTTTTCAAGACGCAAGAAATTATCAGGTTTCAAGTGAAAAGCTATACAATTTAACTAATTTTAAGGCTTCAATAGGTCTTGAGCAGGGGATTAATGAAGTATACGAACTCATTGATTCAAATAGAATTAAAGATATAAACGATCCAAGATATTCGAATCAATCTTTTTTACAAACATTTGGTATTAAGTAGGATCATGGAGCCGATATTATATTCCAGCCAACATAGCTCAGATCATAGAGGCACTGTTTTTTTTATAAATGATCTAGATTTATCAAAAGTTGTTAGATCATATAAAGTTTCAAACAAACAGTTAAAAACTGTTCGGGCATGGCATGGACATAAAGAAGAAGAAAAATGGATAAGTGTGGAAAAAGGTAAATTCTTAGTGTGTGCTGTTCAAATAAATAACTTTGATAGTCCAAATAAAGATTCAGAAGTCTTTACATTTACATTGACTCCTGAATCAGGGATATTACATATACCTAATAATTTTGCCAACGGTGCTATGAATCTAACAGAAGATAATTCAATTAGGTATTACTCTTCACTAACTCTCAGTGAATCAATTAACGACGATTTTAGATTTGAGTCTGATTTTTGGGATCCATGGAAAACTTATAATCCGAATCTTTATGAATAAAATTTTAATTTTAGGGTTCAATGGAATGTTGGGGACTATGGTTTCTGAATACTTTGAAGATTTACATGAATTTGAAGTTTACAAAACTTCTAGAAGAATTGATTCATCAAATCTTGATGACAAAATTTATAAATTTGATGTTTCTCAAGATAGTTTAGAAAATTTAATTGAAGTCACTAAGCCAAATTATGTTATTAATTGTATTGGCGTTATCAAGCCAGACATAGATGAAAAAAATATTAATTCTGTTAAAGCTGCAATAAATATCAACTCCTATTTTCCACTACAGATTGCTAGCTTATCTAAAGACTTTAATTTTAAATATATTCAAATTGGAACAGATTGTGTATTTTCAGGTCAATGTGGAAATTATGATGAATCTTCCTTCCAAGATGCATCAGATGTTTATGGAAAAACAAAAGTTGCTGGCGAGATAGAGCAATTAGGTAAATTTATTTTAAGAGGTAGCATAGTTGGTCCTGAATTAGGTGAAGGAAAGTCCTTATTAAATTGGTTTTTGTCAGAGGAAGGAGGCGAAGTTAGTGGATTTAGTGATCACTCTTGGAATGGAATAACAACTCTAAATTTCGCCAAAATAATACACGGAATGATTAAAAATAATAATTTTAAAAATAAAATAAATCACATAATTCCAAAAGACAAAGTTTCAAAATTTGAATTGTTGAATTATTTCAAAATTTATTTTGATGTTGATGTCCAAATTAATGAAACTAGTTCTAAACAAGTTGTTGATAGAACTTTAAATACATTAAATATTTCTGATAATTTAAAACTTTGGAATGATGCTGGATATGAGTTTATTCCAACTATCGAAGAAAATATAAAAGAATTATCAGAAAGCAATATAACAAGAGCTATTCTTAATAGAACATGAAAGATATTGCTTTAATTCTAGGAATAAGACCAGATGTAATTAGGGCAAGTAAAGTTATCAAATTGCTTGAAAATAGTAATGAAATTGATTTCGATTTTATATGGTCTGGACAACATTATTCATCAAATATGAAAGATGTTTTTTTTAATCAATTAGATGTCCCTTTACCAAATTATGAGTTCAATATTGATGTCTCAAATGACGCAACAACAGTTTCTTCAGTAATTAGCGAAACTTATGAACATCTTGAAAAGAAAAAATATAAGGCTGTAATGTTTCTTGGTGATACCAATACAGTAATGGGATCTATTGGAGTTGCTCAGCATAATATACCAATTATTCATATTGAAGGGTGTATGAGATCATATGATTGGAGAATGCCCGAGGAAAAATATAGGAAAACTATCGATCATTTATCAGACAGGATTTTTGCATATTTGCCTTCTTATAAGCAACAAGGAATTAATGAAGGGATATCAGATAGTATTATCAAGATAACAGGTAATCCAATTGTAGATATTCTTAATGAATATAAAGAACTTTTTGAATCGGGTAAGGACTATTTAGATGAAGAAGTTAAAAAATTTATTTTCGAAGATGAGTATTTACTCACAACGTGTCATAGAAGGGAAAATATTTTTGATCCTGTAAGTCTTGAAAATATTATTAATTTGATAAATTCATCTAATAAAAAAGTTTTATTTCCAATGGGATATGCAACACAAAGAGAGTTGCAAAAGTCAGGTTTAAAATTAAACAACAATGTCATGGTGATTGATCCTATTGGTTATCTTGAATTTATTCATCTGCTTCAAAATAGTTCTTATTGTATTTCCGATTCAGGAACAGTGGTTGAGGAAGCTTGTGTGTTAGGCATTCCTTCAATTCAATTGAGGTATAGTACCGAAAGGCCAGAAGTTTATGAAGTAGGCTCATCAATAAAATTTGACCCAACTTTAAAATATGAAAATTACAATTTATTACATGAAAGTGCAGAAAGTCTAACTAATAGTAATTGGCAACAACCGTTTGGTGATGGTACAGCGTCACAGACTATTGTTGAAGACTTAATTTATCTTTCTAAGAACAATGATTTTAATAAACATAAAAAAGAAAACTATGATTTTGATATCTCAAGATCATTTTTAAAATGAAAAAAATATTATTTCATTCTTTGACATTTCCTCCAGACACAATATCAACTGGAATGATCGTATCTAAAATTGCAGAAGGTTTCCAAAAAGATTTAAAAAATGTAGAAGTTTTAGCTAGTTCTCCACAGTATAATTTAAAGATTTTAGAACAGTTCAGAGAAAGTAAACACCAAATTTACAACGATATAAAAGTTCACTATATTTCATCATCACCAAGAAAGTTTGTAAATTCTTTAAGATTTCTACAATGGTTAAGTTTTAACTTAAAATCTTTAAAATTTATATATAAAAATAGAAAAACATATGAACATATTTTTATATTTAGTTATCCACCTACGATGAATTTAGTTTGTTTATTTACTTCAAGAATTTTGAAAATAAAAACTATTTATTCTCTCTGGGAACTTTATCCTGAGATTGCTCAAAAATTAAAAGAGCAACCTAACTTTTTATTGAATAAAATTTTTAAAGCAATTGATAACTATGCTTTAAATTCTGTTGATAGTGTTGTTGTAAATTCTAAAGAATTAAAGCAATATTTAATTACAAATCGAAAAATTGATAGAAATAAAATATTTTCGGTTAGTCATTTTTCACCTTTTAATAAAAGCAATCACATTCCAAATTATGATTTAAAAAATATATTTTATGCTGGAAATGTTGGAAAACCACAAAATTTGCAAGATTTTATAAATTTTTTCCAGCAAAATTTTCCAAACTACTGGAGTATTGATTTATATGGAGCTGGTCAAGAACTAGAAAATGTTCAAAAACTAAAAAATATAAACGTAAGGTTTCATGAATATTTATCAAGAGAAGAACTTGAAATCTCAACAAAAGATATTCCATTTGCTCTAATCTCTCTAGATTATGAAATAACTATGGAGGGATTTCCAGGCAAAACTTTTGATTATTTAAATATGAATAAAATATTAATCAATTATTCAAATCCAAATTCTGCCGTCTCTAAATTGATTGATGAACATGGGTTGGGCTTTAATATTGACAAAAATAATCCAAATACACTTAAAAATTTTATGGATGCATTAAGTAGTGAAGATGCAATAGATAATGTTATTTCAAATATTAGTAAATTTCAAAAAAATATATCAAATGAGGAAATAGTATATAAGAAATATATGAGCTTAATTAGCTCCTCTTCTTGAAATTACAGATACAAAAGTTTTTAATATTATTACCAGATCATAAATTGCAGATTTATTTTCAACATATTTTAAATCCCAAAACAGTCTTTCTTGAAGACTTAGATCAAGTCTTCCTTGAATTTGTGCCAAGCCTGTTATTCCAGGTTTTACAGAGTTTCTTTTATTGCTGTAATTACCATATAAATCAGATTCATATTTAACTAATGGTCTTGGTCCAACAAAAGACATTTTTCCCTGCGCAACATTTATTAAATTTGGTAATTCATCGAGCGATGTTTTTCTTAAGAAAGAACCAATTTTTGTAATACGGTCATCATTTTCAATTCTTATTGGATTGTCAGGTGTCAACGAAGGTTCTATTTTTTTATTTTCTGATAAATATTTGTAGTGCTCTTCGTGTATTGACTGATCAGAGGAAACTGACATAGTTCTAAATTTTAATAATTTAAACTCTATTCCATTTAATCCAACTCTTTTTTGAGAGTACAGAACAGGTCTTGAATCAAAAATAACTATTAGTAATGAAATAATTGGGAAAATAATAAGAAATATTGGAAAAGCTATTAATAAAAGAAAAAAATCTATTAAATATTTCATAACATTAACTTTAAACAAAAAAAATTAATGTACTTTAAATAAAAAATTTAACATTAAAGTTAGATAAATGTGTGGAATAGCTGGAATTTTAAGCTTAAATAATTCCAAAATTGAAACATCGATTGTCGATAATGTTAAAAGATCTCTAGAACACAGAGGTCCTGATCACTCTTCACATAAATATATTTCCAGTTCAATATGCTTAATTCATACAAGGTTATCAATTATTGATCTAAACGACAGGTCTAATCAGCCGCTACAGTCAGATGATGGAAGATTTACTATTGTATTTAATGGTGAAATATTCAACTATAAAGAAATTAGAAAAGATCTTGAGCAAAAAGACTTCCAATTTTATACCTCTGGCGACACTGAAGTTTTATTAAAAGGTTTTATAGCTTATGGAGAAGGTGTTCTAAAAAAACTAAGGGGCCAGTTTGCTTTTTGTATTTACGATGAGCTAACTCAAGAATTATTTATAGCTAGAGATAGGGTAGGTATAAAACCAATTTATTACTCAATTTATGATGATTGGATAGTTTTTGGTTCTGAAATTAAAGCGATTGAATCATCTAAATTGATTAGATTTGAACCAGATGAAGAAGCTTATTCAGCATATTTAAGACATCTTTGCACACCATCAAATAGAACTGGAAATAAAAATATAAACAAAATTGAACCAGGTGAATATATAAAAATAAATAAAGATGGAAAATTAGAAAAATCAAAATATTGGGACCCATTTTCATTTTCTGAAAATAATGATATTGACAAAGCAGAAGCATTAAATGAAATTGAAAAATTATTAATTGAATCTGTAGAGTATCGAAAAGTAAGTGATGTCGATGTAGGATTATTTCTTTCTGGAGGCTTAGATTCTTCACTGCTTGGAAAGTTCATGAAACAATCTTCCAACTCTACACTTAAAGCATTCAATATTGATTTTGATGAAAGCTTTGAAGGTTATAAGGGTGAAGCAGCAGAAGCTAAGTTTGCATCTGAAGAAATAGAATTAGAATTATCTCAACAAAAAGTTAATTTTAAAGATTTCCAAAATATTCTGGATAATTACACATACTTTCAAGATGATCTAGTCGGTGACGAAGTTGGAATTCCGTTATATTTTTTAGGAAAAGCAACAAAGTCTTCAAATATTAAAGTTGTTCAAGTTGGTGAAGGTGCTGATGAATTATTTTATGGATATGAACATTGGAATAGATTATTAAAGTTAAGTAAATTAATGAAACCGTATGCTTCAAAAAATATGAAATTTTCAAGTTTTCAAAACCATAGGCTAAATTTATTTTCTAATTTAATTTCTGGGAATACAGTATTTGCAGGCGGTGCTTTAGGTTTTAATTTAGGTGAAATAAGTAATCTTGTTACAAATAATGAGTTAATCAACTCTGAAGTACTTCGATTAGCAGATAGACATTGGATTGAATATTTTAGTTCAAATAATCCAAAACTTTCAAAATGGATGACACTTATAGATTTAAAGATTAGGTTGCCTGAGTTATTGTTGATGAGGATGGATAAGTTAGTTATGCAGTCAGGCATAGAAGCTAGAGTGCCGTTTTTAGACCATAAATTAATTGAATTTATTTTGACAGTACCTGAAAACATTATTTTAGAAAATTTCTCAGGTAAACCACTTTTAAAAAATATTGCTGAAAAAT
Organism: Candidatus Actinomarina sp.; assembly: GCA_038142145.1. Taxonomy (GTDB): domain Bacteria; phylum Actinomycetota; class Acidimicrobiia; order Actinomarinales; family Actinomarinaceae; genus Actinomarina. Next base: position 306,823 of record JAYQJM010000005.1, read on the forward strand.
TTATCTCTAAAGAAATAATTTATAGAAAAAAACAAGGATTTAGAGCTCCTATCTCAAACTGGATTCTTAAAGATTTCAGATTATTTACTGATAAAATTTATGACTTTAATGCTACCTTTGAGTTTTTCAATAAAAAAGAGTTAGATAATTTACTAAAAAATAATGATATTCAAAAAATTTGGTATGTATATAACTTATCAAACTGGCATATGTCGAGGATTAGTTAAAAATGTTTAAGACTTGGAAAAAAAATACTTTGTATATCTCCTTTATGCAAATCATTCTTTTAATCGTAAACTTTTTTTTAATAACAATAATTTCAAGGGAATATGGTGCAGAAATTTATGGAGAGTACGCATCTGCAAAAAGCCTTTCAGTTTTATTGGGAACAGCTATAGTTCTTTCTCTTGCTTTGGTTGTAACAAGAACAAGTTCAAATATAGAAAAATTTGATAAAAACTTGTTTTACACAACTTATAAAACAATTATAAGGAATACAATTCTCGCAAGTGTCTTGGTTGTTCCTCTTTCAGCAATTTTTGGACGTAATTATATTTATGTTTTTATTTTTCTTCTTGGTTTTGTTTTTAACGAAATGCTTCATGTAGCTTTAGCATTTCATCAATCAAAAGGAGATTTTGTAATAAGTTCAAAACAAATTATTTTGAGAACAGTAATTTATGGTCTCGGTGGCTGGTTAATAATTTATTTTCAATACTCAATTTTTTGGGTCATAGTATTTCAAACATTTTTATTACTAATTTTTTATTTTGTTGCAAATAATTCATTACCAAAAGAAGAATCAAATACTGACAATACATATACTTCAAAAGAATTAAGAAAATCTGGTAGAAAGATGGTTCTAACAACACTTTCAGCTGCACTTATATCAGAATTAGATATTGTCATTCTTGGAGTATTTTATTCCGGTCCAATTTTAGGTGTATTAGCTTGGTCAAGAAGAATTTTGGAGGGATTACATCAGCTAGTTGGTGCAAGTTTAGATATTGTTTTTCCTGAAATTTCAAAATTAAAAAATATTAGTGAAATTAATGAAATAAGAAATAAATTAAAGTTGGTGATTTTGGTCTCTCTTTTTATCCCACTTCTATATTTAGTACTTGAGAATGCAGCAAATAATATCTTTATAAATGTATTAGGTACTGAGTTTATTGACTTGGCTTCAATATTTAGAGTTGTAATTTTTTCTTTACCATTCATGCTTTGGTCAAGAGTAAACATAATTTTTGCCAGAGCAATGCATTTTGAAATTAATCTATTTAAAGTTGTTATAACTGCAGCAGCAATATCTTATTTAATTTATTTTTTCATAAGTCAATACAATTTATTCTCACCAGAATTTGGTATATTAAGTTCTCAAATTACATTTTCCCTCTTCACATCAGTTTTTGTAGGAAGACAAATTAAAGTAGGAATTGAAAGTAGGTAAGTAAAATCTCAATTGCTTTAAAAAATATTTATAGTTTTTTAGTTTTTATTTTTAGGATTAAAAATGATTAACTTGTTTTTAAAAAGAATTAAATATAACTTAAAGGGAATTTTTTCAAGAAAAATTACAATTCCCTCTGAAATTCATTCATTTAAATACAATCATCCAAAATTTGCTGATACATTGGTGTCCTATCTCTTATCAAATAATGATAAAAAGGTTGATGCAAAGATAAGAATATTTGGTAAAGAAATAATGAATCCAGTAGTAACTGAAGATATTTTTTCAAGTTTTCAATTTAATAATCATCGTAGGTATATTCCTGCATATTTTAATAAGGGAGATGTTAAGGTTCCATATGAAGCATCAAGACTACAATATTTACAAAAGTTTCACTTTTTGTCAGTAAATAAAATTAACTATGATATCAAAAAGATTAATGTAGATGATTTCCCCCTCCTTTATTGGAATAGTCCAATGGATGTAGCAATAAGAAACATAAATTTAATTCTCCATAGGATGTTTTTAGAATTGAGTGATTTAAATGTTGTTTTACTTGAAAATGATATGAAAAAAATCGACTCTTACATAAGTCAGCATTATAAATTCGTAAATGAAAATCTTGAAAACAAAGGCAATGTTGTTGGCAATCATTATTTAGTTGAGCTAGCGTCGATTCTCTTTACTTTGTCAATATATAAATTTGAGAATTGTGAAGAAGAAATTGAATATTTTCTTAACGAGCTTTCAAGACAATTAGATTTGCAATTTTTTGAAGAAGGAACGAATTTTGAAGGATCTTCTCATTACTCAGCATTGGTGGTTGAAGCTTTGATGGTTTGTAAGCTTGCGATTGAGCAGATTGATGAGAAATCAAGCATTTTGAGAAAAATTGAATATATTATCCTATCCAATAAAAACTTTTTAAATTTGCTTATGATTAACGGCGAATTATCTCAAATAGGTGACAATGACTCTGGAAGAATTTTTTATTATTTTTTTGATGAGAAGCAACCTCTTAATATGAACTGGCTCATTGAAATGATTGATTACTTTTATGAAGGTAAAAATAAAGAACTATTAATCGAAAATTATATAAATGATTTAAGCTTTGATGAAATTGTTAATAAGTATTTAGATAATGATATTTCTAAGCTAAACAGGGTAGTAAATCCTAATATAAAAATATTTACGGATGATTTTGAATTGTATTCTTTTAAAGAGTTTGGGATATACATTTGGAAAAATAGATCAGGATCAGAGTACTTTAGCATTAGATGTGGAAAAATAGGTCAAAATGGAGTTGGAGGCCATTCTCACTATGATCAATTATCGATAGAGTGTTTTACAAATAATAAATGGATAGCAAGAGATCCTGGAACTGGAACCTATACCGACAACATAGAAGTCAGGAACAATTTTAGATCAACAAATTACCACTGGGGTCCCAAAGCTGACGTTAATCTCCCTATAATGGATGAATTTGATTGCTTTAAATTACATAAAGAAATTTCTAGTCCATTAATTTCTGACGGTAAAGTTTTGTATTTAGACAAATATAACTTTTTAGGTTCAGTCAATATAAACGGTAAAGAAATTTTTAGAAAAATTAATTTTCAAAATGGAAATGTAATTATTGAAGATTTCTCCTATGACTGCAGCTTAGAAGAATATAGGTCCTGGGGTGAGAATAATTTTGGTGTAAAAGAAGAGTTTTCAAATGGATATAAAAGATACAAATGATTAAAAAAAATAACTTTCTTAATATAATTTTTTTTCTAGCTCTCTTCCTCGAAGGGCTTGATGCCTTTTCTTTATTTACTATTCCTCTATCTTGGATTGGAGTTGTAGTATTTGTATCAATTTATCTATATCTTAAATTTGTAAGTAAAGAGGGGTATATATTTGATTTAATTGGTATTAAATACTTTTTATATTATTTAGTACTTGTTACTTTGATTAGAACAATTACATTTGATTATGACATACCTGAACTAGCTACAACAAATGTATATGAATATTTAGCTTTAAGATTATTAAAAATTTTAAGTTTCTATGGTGTGATCTCAATTACGGTTTGGCTTACATCAAAGAAAGGCATTGAATTTGTAACACAGTTAATTGTTTATGTTGGTATTGCTATTTCTTTACTCTCTTTATATTCATATTTTTCTTATGTATTTGATTGGTCCGATTTTGTCAGAAATAGACCCGGTTCAGGTGGATGGACGCAACCAATAAGAAGAGCTTGTTCTGTATTGAGAAATTATGGAACATTTAGAGAGCCTAGTTTTCTTGCAGTCTGGATTGCACCAATAATTCCATTAATTTTTAAATTTGCAAGAAAAAACAGTATTTGGTACTTAGTATCAATATTACCAATCTTAAGTTTGGTCTTAACTAGAAGCTTGACAGGTGTTGTAAGCATATTGCTAGTATTCGGACTTGTATTTGTATTTAAATTAGTAAGATTAAAATCTTTTGATTTTCATCTTGTAATACCAGTATTGCTGATATTGCTTGTGAGTATATTTAGTAACAATTTAAGTTATAAATTTCCTGCTTTGGATTCTTCAATGTGTCCACCTGAATCAGCTGATAAATGTAATTGTTCAATTTATGATGATGAGCAAGATAAAGCAAAAAACTCAAACAATGTTTTCGAGAGTATTTTTAATAGAGTTGCAATCATTTCTTCTGGAGGTATTGGTGGTTTTGAAAACATAGATATATTATCTCAATATATACAGAGTGAAAGTCTTAAAATTTTTGGTGATGGTTTAGGTATTTCAAATCTTAAATTTTCACCAAAATATGATGAACTTACTAAACAGATCAATGAAGACAAAATCATCTACAAGAACCCGGGCCAAGTTGTATCATTTAATAATTTGTATGGAAATTTGTACTTATCGGGTGGAGTTATTGCTCTAGTAATGTTCTTACTAATTATTAGCAACATGTTTATTAGAATTGTTCGCCTAAAAGAATTTGATCAATACTTAATGAGTGGCTTACTTTTAATTTTATTAATGTTTTTTTTCCAAGCCGAAGAATTAAGTTCAATGTTGGCTATTTATGTAGGTTTGATTATTGCAAAGTCTAACAATGAATAAAGTTAAAAAAGTCTTAATTGTTACACATCAATTTGTTCCACACCAAAGTCCAAGAACCACGAGGTGGAAATTGATTTATGACGAGTTAAAAAGAGAGGGTATCGATGTACATGTGGTGACTGGTACTCCTCAAAACGGTAGTGACTCCAACATAATTTATATTGGTAATAAGAAAGCTAGTAAAGTTGTAAAGAATTTAAGAGATCAATCTAATGTTCACCAAAAATCTTTTTTTAAAAATTTAGTTCTTAGATTATTAAAAAAAATATATCGATTTTTTTATAAAGCATTTGCATGGCCTGACTATACGATGTTTTGGGTATTTTCAATATGGAGAAACAGGAAAAATATCAATTTAGATTATGATTTGATAATTTCAGTGAGCTTACCTTTTTCTTCTCATATTGCCGCTTATTTAATAAACAAAAAAAGAGGTAAAGAGTGGATAATGGATATAGGGGATCCATTTAGTTTGAAGATTAATGCGTATGAAAATAATAAATATTTATATAAGTCTTTGAATTATTTTGTTGAAAACAAGTTTTATAAACTAGCTTCTAAGATTATTTTTACGCATAAACAAGCTTTAGAAGTTCACAAAAATTTCTTTAAAATTAATTCTAAAAAATTATTTGTTGGTAACCCGATTAGTTCATTTGATAACAATCTATATAAAATTGCAAAGGATTACGACTACTCAGTGCGTCCAATTGAATTCGGTTATTTTGGTATTCTCACAAAAGGTGTAAGGTCACCAATAAATGTTTTAGAAGTTCTCGACACAGAAAAAATTAATTTTAATTGGTATACAAATCCTGATTCAAAAAAAATGATTGAAGACACAGTGATCAAAAAAGAAAATCATAGTTTTTTTGACATAGTTCCTAGAGAAAAGGCATTAGATAAAATGGTTGGCAACTTACATTGCCTGTTGTCAATTGGCAATTTAAATCCAACTCAATTACCAAGCAAAGTCATTGAGTATTTGTCAACCGGCAAGCCAGTTGTGCACTTTGCTGAAATTGAAGATGATCCAGTTTATGATCTTAAAGATTTTTTTAATAATTTATTAATTATTACAAAAAAAGATAATTTACTAAATATTGAAAACTCATTAGATAAATTGTTTTCTTCAGTAGGAGAATTTGATGAAAATTACTTTAAAAATAACTACAGCTCTAAAGCAGTAATTAAATTATTAGAAGTCTTTTAGTACTTCAATCCAGTTTTCATCATAGCTATATGTTGTTACAGAATTATTTGTATTGCTTAGTGCTTCCACCAGTTTCTTTTTAGCATCTTCTAAGTTGCCATGTTCGTATGTAAATACATTGTTTTCATCAAAATACTGCATGTAAGGTAAATTTGGTGCAACTATTATTAATCCAGAATCTGAAGCTTCATACAAAGGAAGTCCAACAGTCTCGTAATTACTAGCATGAAAGTATATAGAACTTTCATTCATCAAATTTTTTATATCTATGTCTTTACTTAGAATTTCAGTTTTATATTTTTGAATTTTTTGAGAAGGGTTAATAATTGTAAAATTTTCGTATTCTTCAAACATATCAAAAGTTTTAAGAATAAATTTAAAATTCTTATTAGGCTCAGTTGATCCAAAAACAATTACAGATTTATTGTTTATGTAATCTTTTTTACTAATGTTGATTCTTCCAACTTCTATTATTTTTTCTTTAAATTTTTCTTCAATAAATTTTTTCATATGAGGAAGTTGAATAATAATTTTATCTGCATATTTAAAGCTATTTGTTATCAGCATCTTTAAAATTTTATTTTTTAGTCTGTTTGAATTAAAGGGTAAAAGATTTTGAATGAAGATGTAAGAATTGATATTGGTCTTAAACCCAAAATTGCCATAATGAATAATCCCATCAAAGTCATTTATAAGATTTTTGGTTTTTTTGTCTAAAAAGAGATTTAGAAAGGGATGAAAGTATCTTTTTAATGATATTTTTTTTAAAACAACGTTTTCGTTAAAATCTATTCCACTAATCTGCTTCTCGTTTGAATAAAGTATTAATAATTTATTGTTATTTGCAATATATTGATTTACAGAGTTTTTAAATAACTTAACGCCACCTAATGAATCAACTCCGCAAGCATTAAGTACTAATTTCATATCTCAATTTCATGATAGTTGTTCATTAAATACTATTTAATAACTAAAATTCATTTAGTGAATAAATATGATATATGCTTAATAGTTGGCACTCGTCCCAATTTTGTAAAAGCAGCACCATTATTAAAACAACTTGAAGATTCCGGAAAGAGGGTGCTGTTTATTCATACAGGACAACATTTTGATGAGCAAATGTCAAATTTTATTTTTAAAGACTTACAAATGAGGTCTCCAGATATAAATCTAAATACAAAACCAAATACTGAACCAAATCAAGTTGGTTTTATTATGTCTGCTCTAGATGATATATTTCAAAATAATGTTATTTCTAAAGTTGGAGTATTTGGAGATGTTACCTCTACGTTAGCTGCATCCTTATCATCAAAATTAAATAATATTGAACTATTTCATGTTGAGTCTGGATTACGCTCAAGAAATTTGGATATGCCGGAGGAGAGAAATAGGATAATTGTTGACTCAATTAGTGACATATTGTTTACGCCATCGAAAGACGCAATTTTAAATTTAGAAAAAGAATTTATTGAAATGGAAAAAATTCACAATGTTGGAAATATTATGATTGATACTTTGTCTCAAAATGAAGAAAAAATTGATAAAAATATAGAGAAGCTTAGAAATCTTTTAAATTTACATTCTGAATATTTCGTAATGACAATTCACAGACCATCTAATCTTACAGAGGATGCCTTGGAAAGAATTTTTATTGCAGTAAATACATTTTCTGAAGATTTTAATATTGTTTTACCTGCTCACCCTAGATTGTCACAATTTATAGATAAAAAGAATATTAAAGCGTCAAATATAAAACTTATTAACCCTTTGTCTTATATTGATTTTCTTTCATTAGTAAAAGGTTCTGAGCTGGTATTAACTGACTCAGGAGGAATTCAGGAAGAAACAACATACTTAAATAAAAGATGTTTGACTCTAAGAGATGATACAGAAAGACCCATCACGGTAGATTTAGGCACAAATACTTTGGTTGGTAGCAACTCAGAAACAATTATTTCTGAAATAAATAGCCATCTAGAGGGTAATATTATTAAAAGTCAAAAAATTGAAAAATGGGATGGAAAAACTTCTGAGAGAATTGTAGAAGTACTTTTTGATAGGTAATGAAAGAATTTAAATATGATGTGGCCGTAATAGGCCTTGGGTACGTTGGGCTTCCATTAGCTGTAGAAGCTTCAATTAATGATGTTAAAGTTCTGGGTTTTGATGTAAACGAAGATTTAGTTTCAAGTTTACAGAGCGGTAAAACACATGTAGAAGATATTTCTGAAGAGCAATTAGGAGAAGCTTTAAATCATTCCTTAGTTATAACAACCGATTCAAGTGAATTAGCTAATGCACATCATATAATCATAAGTGTTCCTACGCCATTAACCGATTACCAACCAGACTTAAGTTATGTTGAAAATGCTTCAAAAGCTATTGCTGAAAATTTATGTAAAGGTCAAGTAGTTATATTAGAATCTACGACTTATCCAGGGACTACTCTTGAAGTAGTTTTACCAATACTTGAACAAGTTTCTGGCTTAAAAGCAGGTGACGACTTTCTTTTGGGTTACTCACCTGAAAGAATAGATCCTGGGAACAAAACTTGGACATTTAAGAATACCCCAAAAATAGTAAGTGGAATTAATGAAGACTCATTAGCTGCTGTTTCAAAATTTTATAAGAACATTATTGATGAAGTGGTAGAAGTCTCTGGAACTAAAGAAGCAGAGATGGTTAAACTACTTGAAAATACATACAGGCAAGTAAATATTGCGTTGATAAATGAGCTGGCGATTCTTTGTAAAATGCTAGACATAGATATCTGGGAAGTAGTTAATGCCGCTAAAACAAAACCTTTTGGTTTTCAGTCATTCACTCCAGGTCCAGGAGTAGGTGGTCACTGTATTCCAATTGATCCAAAGTATCTTTCCTTTAAGACTAGACAAATTGGTCAACCGGTAAGATTTGTTGAGCTTGCTCAAGAAATCAATAACTCTATGCCATATTACGTTGTTTCTAGAGTCAATGAATTAATGAATAAGTATGAAAAGGTTTTAAATAATTCAAAAATATTAATTATGGGAGTGGCCTACAAGAAAAATATAAGCGACACTCGTGAGTCTCCAGCATTAGATGTTATAGAAGGTTTAATAAATAAAAAAGCTGATATCCATTATTTGGACCCTTATGTTGACAGTTTAAATGTATCAGGAGTTGATATTAAAAAAGTCAATATAGATGAAGATTTCAACAAGTTTGATTTAATCATAATGCATACTCCTCATACTATTTTTGAAGAGATTGACTTTGACGAAATCAAAACTTTAATATTTGATACAACTGGAAATGATTTTATAAATAACTCTGAAAGGATTTAACATTACTCCAGATTTTTCAAACCTATCTAAAACAATAAATTTGTTAGCTTCAGAATTAGGTAGTGTGATTAAATCTCAAGCGGGATTACGTTATTTCAATGTTGTTGAAAAAATTAGAATTAATTCAAAAGAGTATAGAAAATCTCAAAATAAAAAATATTTAGACGAAAACTTAGAAATCCTAAAAAGTCTTTCACCTGAAGAGATTTTTATAATAACCAAAGCATTTACAATTTTCTTCTATCTATCAAACATTTCAGAGCAGGTTTTTAGGGAGCACTTTTTAGATGACAAAAATATTTCAATTGATAAAACAACTGAAAAAAACTTAATTTTCTCACCTGTTTTTACTGCACATCCTACTGAAAGTTCTAGACAATCAACTTTAAAAAAAATATACAAAATCGGAAAAATTATTGAAGAAAACAACTCTCAAGATATGTCAGAAATAAATGCCTTGATTACACAACTTTGGTACACAAGAGAAATAAGATCCTCAAAGCCAAGTCCCATTGATGAAGTTAAATCGTTGTTGTTTTATTTAGATATCTTATATCGAGATACTTATCAAAATTTAATCAATGATATTAAATTAAATGAAAAAATTGATAATTTTACAATTAGTTATGGTTCTTGGGTTGGTGCAGACAGAGATGGTAATCCTTTTGTAACTACAAAAATTACAAAAGAAGCTTTGAAAATATATTCATCACAAATAATAAATATTTATATGGAGAAGATTGTTGAATTGTCGGACGAATTCAGTATTTCAACAGATTTTGTAAAATGTCCGAGAATTTTACAAAATGCCATTAATAAATATAAAACTCTGCTTCAAAAAGAATATACACATTATTCAAGAGTCAATTTTGATGAACCTTTTAGAATTTTTCTTTCATTAATCTTTCATAGATTAGAAGAATTTAACAAAGGTCCCAAAGGATATGCAACATTTGAACAGTTTTTAAAAGATTTGTATATTTTTAAAAATTCTGTAGAAATTGTTTTTGGTGAAAAAATACACATTGCAAATTTAGAAAATTTTATCAAATATGTAGAGCAGTTTGAATTTCACGGAGTCAGTTTAGACGTTAGGCAAAATGCCAATGTAATAAACTCAGGAAGAGGTAAAGAATTTAAAGATTTTGAAAACTTTCTAAAATTATTACCGAATCTTCAAAAAACATATGGTCAAAAGGTGGTTAATTCACTTATATTATCTATGACAAAGTCAGATTTTGATGTAGTAAATTTGTTTAATTTATGTAAACAAAATATGAAACTAGACCAAATACCAGATATTACTCCTCTTATAGAGGAGATTGAAGATTTAAATTCAGCACACAAAATCATTGGTAGGCTTTTTACAAATAAAAGCTATTTAAGATTTTTACAAAATTACAAACACAGTTCACAAGAGGTAATGCTTGGCTACTCTGATTCAAATAAAGATGGTGGTTTGATTTCATCACAATGGAATGTTTACAAGGCTCAAGTGAACTTGTTTGCAGTAGGAATTAAAAATAAAATTGAAATAAATTATTTTCATGGTCGTGGAGGAACAATTAGTAGGGGAGGCGGACCAACGTATAAATCAATTAGCTCTCAGCCTTCTGGTAGTATTGCTTCTCAAATTAGATATACCGAACAAGGTGAAGTAATCTCTGATAAATACTCAACACCGTATTTAGCATATGAAAATCTAAAACTTGGAGCAACAGCGTTCATTAATGGAAGTACAAAAAATTTCAAAAAAAATTATCAATTCCAAGAGGAAATAGAAATATTATCTAGATGGTCTTATGAGAAATACAACGAACTTTTACATAATGAAGAACTTTTGCATTACTTTGAAACCTGCACACCGGTTAAATTACTTTCTACATTAAATATTGGATCAAGACCATCAAAAAGAAATAGTAAAGTTAACAGTTTAAAAAGTTATCGTGCTATTCCCTGGGTATTTGGCTGGGCTCAAACAAGACACACACTTACTGGTTGGTATGGTGCAGGAACTGCATTTTCTAAATTGATTGAAGAATTAGGAATTAAACAAGTTAAAGATTTATATAAAAAATCAGATTTTGTACAAAACTTAATTAGTAATATCGAAATGTCACTATTTAAATCTGATATGAATATTGCAAAATTGTATGTAGATTCTCTACTTGAGAAAGAAAACTTACTATTTAAAGATTTACTCAAAGAAGCAAAATTAACTGAACAAATGATATTAAAAATAAAAAATGCTCCGAGTTTATTACAAGATAATGAAGTTCTTAAAAAAACACTTCAAATAAGAAATGCTTACTTAGATCCACTTTCAATAATACAAATAACACTAATGAAAAAGCATCAGATAAATGATCTATCAGAATTTGAAAATAGTGCTTTATTACTATCTATTAATGGGTTAGCTGCTGGCCTTAGAAATACTGGCTGATAAATCTCTAAGTTCAAAATGCATTTCGTCTGGTGAGGTCCATGTACCACCCCATGCAAATCCCCAAGAGTTAAATATTTCTACAATTCTTGTTGGATATCCAGATTTAGTGTTTATATCAATTGCAATTCCCCAAGCATGTCTTGAAATACTACCACCAGCATCAAATCTTGCGATTCTTCGTGGAGCATAACAACCTCCAGACTCTTTAAATTCATTAACTTTTAATTGATCAGACAATCCTTCGTTAATTATTTGATTTAAAGCACCCTCAAGTGGCTCCCACATTAATTTATGACACACTGTAAGACCAAGAATTGGCATTCTTTTTTGTTCAATATTTTGATTTCTCCATGAAGGTTCTGTTGTTATCCAAACTCCATCTCTCTCTTTAATTTGAAAGTCACCAAAATGTTCTTTGACAAGTGCTGTAGGGAGAACCCAGTTTTTATTAGGTTTTGATTCTTTATTAGTAAACTTCACTTTTTTATAATTTATGTTTTTGTGCAATTCTATAAGAAAATTTTCATCAATTTTGTTGTCCCAAATAATTGCTTGAATATTTCTATTGATACCAACCTGATAACCTATTTCTTTATTAACGATTGCTTCAAACCATCCAAGAACTGAGTCCCTATCAATAAAGCCAACTTCTATTCTTAAACTTTCACCATTTAATCCAATTAAATTTAATTCATCACCAATTTTTAGCCCGTATCTTTCAGCTGTTAGAGATGAAACAACAGCTTTGTTATTTTCTAATGTTTCTACTATTTCATCTTTGTAAAACAAGTTTGCGGATGATGCTTCTACAGTTTTTAATTGACAAATTGTATAGATAATTATTTCTACTTTGAAGAATTGTTTCATTTTCCCTATTTATAGAATTTAACCCAACATTCGCTCTGCCTATAAAGGCAACATTTGTATTTAAATTTTTGACACTCTCAAGAATTTCGCTTGTAACACTATAAAAAAGACTTCCTGATTGAGAGATTGTTAAAACTTGATAGTTATCAATTTTATTATTAGTTACTTTTTCATTGTCATTGGTAATTATTTCACTACCTGAAGAGCTCAGTAATAAAGATAAAATCAAACCGTAGTACATATATATATCTTAATTGTTAGAAATTTTATTTAGAACTCAGGATTCTCTCAGGTATTACAGAATAAACTTAGTATTAAACAAATAAAGACATATAATAACGTCTGTTTATAATTTAAGGAAATATGAAACTACTTACTAATTTTTTCTCAAGCGCAGCTACCAAGAGACCTGTTATAACAATCTTAGTTGTTTTACTTTTAACTGGGTTTTTTGGATTTATGGCAACCCAAGCTGAAGAATTAAATACTAGTTTTGGTGGAGAGTTAGATACTCCTGAAATTCAAGCTCAGTCAAAATTAGGAGATTATTTTCAAACAGCAGGATCACAGTCTGTCTTTCAAATTATTGTAAGTGGCGATGATGTGTTAACTGTAGATGGTTATGCTGCATGGCAGGAAATTAACAAAGTTGTTTTACAAAGCGAAATTTATCCTTATTTAGTAAAAGATCAAGGCGGCGCAGTACAAGGATTTTTTGCACCAGTAGATTTTGCGAAAGCATTTAATCCAGCTTTAGTAGTTAGTTCTTTATCAGATGATCAATTTAAGCAGTTATACAGAGACGCATCTAGCCAAATGCCACCCGAGTTTCTTGCTTTTGCAAGTGCTCTGTTGTCTAACACATACAATGAAGACGAGACAACTGCATCTGCTGGTTTGGCAATTATAACTATTGATTCTGCTTTAATAGCTACTGAATTTGGTGGCCAATCTGCTGCATTCGTTGAACAACCCAGAATGGAGATTGCATTATCTGACGCATTGTCAGAAATTTCAGTTGGAAGTATTAATGTATCAGGGTTTTCATTTGGATTATTACTTGGAGACGAAGGTGATGATTTCCTAGCTGAAATTGGAGTATTATTTGGGCAGGCATTTTTAATTATTTTATTTGTTTTAGCTTACATATTTTTTATAAGGCCTAGAAAGGGATTTGGAATTGTTAAGTCTTCAAGAAGAACTTTAAGTGATTTATTATTAAGTTTGGGAGCTATTTTGTTGTCTATTGGCTGGATGCAAGGTGCTGGTACCATATTAGGCCCTGGCTATCTAGATATAATCGGAGCACCAAATCAAGTTTCTCAGATTGCTCCTATTATATTAATTGGTTTAGGTGTTGACTATGCTATTCACTTTACTTCTAGATATAGAGAAGAGGTTGGTTCTGGGAACTCTATAAACGGGTCAACATCTTCAACATTAACGTCTGTTGGTATTGCTTTGACTCTGGCTACATTGGCAACAATTGTTGGTTTCTTGACCAATATAGTTTCTCCGCTACCAGAACTTAAAGATTTTGGAATTTTAGTTTCTGCAGGTATATTTTTTGCTTTTTTCTTAGTTATGACTTTTGTTCCTGCAATTAGAACTCTTTTAGATAGAAGAGCTGAAAAAAAATCAAAAATTAATACCGAGGCTTTCTCATCAAGTGGAGATAGTGTTTTAAACAAAATTTCAGCTTCTAGTAGCATAATTCCAAAAAAACTTAAAATAATTGCACTAGCGCTCCTTCTTGCGATATCAGGATATGGTTATTTCAGCTTCACTAACCTTGAAACAATTTTTGAGTTCACTGATTTTTTACCAGAAGATGATCCTGTTGTGCAAACATTAGATTTACTGACTGAAGAATTCGGAGGAGGTTTTGGTGAAACAACAAGCGTGCTTCTTGAAGGAGAGAATTTAGCAACTCCAGAAATACACAATGCAATTATTGAGTCACTCTCAAATCTTTCTGATACAGAAAACGTTGTGTCTTATGCAGGAAACGTTGCTGCTGAGTCTTTAATCGGTACACTTGGACAAACTTTGGCCCCTCAAGGTCCTGGAGCTGGAACAGCTCCTGCAATGCCCGACATGGAATTTATTGGTGCATTAGCAAGTTATGGTGTAGATATTATGTCTGGTGCTCAAGGTTTAGAGTTGTTAAAAGTAAAACCAGAATCAGATGTAGAGGCGTTATATGAGTATTTGGTCTCTGTAGATTCAGAATCTTACCTTGCAAGCATATATTTCAATGAAGAAAATACTGTTACAGCTCAGCAAGTAAGAATTACAACGTCTGCAGGATCACTAGGTGCTGCTCAATTAAGAGATGATATTTATGAAGCTTTTGAACCGGTTTCAAGTCTTGGTGTTGAAGTTGCAGCAACAAATGACTCAATTGTCACTCAAAGCGTTAGTGATCTTATTTCTGAATCTCAATTTCAGTCGTTAATTTTTGCAATTTTAGCGTCTATGTTGTTTTTGATTCTTTATTACCTAATTGATATTCGAAAGCCATTTTTAGGTGTGATTACAATACTACCTGTTGTTGCAATTGTTATGGGTACATATCTAGGAATGTATTTTCTTGATATACCACTTAATCCTGTGACCTCTACGCTTTCTGGTTTAGCAATTGGTATTGGAGTTCCATTCGTCATTCACGTAACAAATAGGTTCCGAGAATCATTAAATACAAGTGATAATCCTGTAGAAGCTGTCAGAACAACTTTAAAAACTACTGGCGGATCTTTGTTTGGCTCTGCATTTACAACAATGGCAGGCTTTGGAATTTTAATGACTTCTTCTCTTAAGCCTTTTCAGCAAATGGGTCAAGTAGTAGTCGTTGCTTTAGGTTTTGCATTAGTGGCGTCAATTCTCATTCTCCCAACATTATTGGTGTTTTGGGCTAATTACCACAATAGAAAAACAGCTAAATCTTTATAGTAAATTCACTACTATTAACAACATGAATGTTAAAGACCTATATCAAGTAGTGAATAAGCTTTGTCCATTTGAAGATGCATTTGAAGATGACAAAGTGGGGGTCTTAGTAGGAAGTGAAAAAGCAGAAGTTAAGAATTTATTAGTTTCTCACGATATCAGTAAAGAAGTACTTGATAAATGTGTAGTAGAAAATTTTGATACATTAATTACATACCATCCTTCAGTCTATAGAGAATTAGATAATTTAAGTTTTGACGAAAATTACGGATTGCCTTTGGAATTTTTAAAATTAGGGATAAATATTATTTCGGTCCACACCGCTCAAGATGTAGCATCAGAGGGCAATGCTGATTCATTGGCAGAGATTTTTGAAATCAATGATGCTGGTATATTTGCAAAAACAAACGACACTAAAGGTGCTGGTCGATACGGAGTAATCAATAAAACAGGACAAATAGAAATGAAATCTTTAATTGAAAACAAATTAAATACCAAGATAATAAGAACAAATAAACACTTTGAAGCTACAGATGATTTTTCATCAATTGCATTAGTGCCAGGTTCCGGAACACAGTTCTTAAATGAAGTTATAAACAAGGTAGATTTGTTTATAACTGGAGATTATTCCCACCATCATTTCTTAATGGCTGACTATTATGAACTTGCAGCCGTACAAGTTAATCATATTTCTACAGAGATCCCAGGTATGCAAAAATTTGTCGACAAACTTGGTATTGAAATTGGTAGAGAGTTAGAGTATTTTTTCGATAATTTTTATGAATAAACCTTTTTTTAAAAGCAATTTGATTGATCTTCAAGAATTAGATAATAAAATATATTCTTTAATTAATAAGAAATTAAATGGAAAACTAACTACTGATTTGAAAAATGCTGAAGTTCAATATAAAAACATTTTAAAAGAAAAAGAAGAAGTAGAAAAAGTTTTAGAACCATATCTTAGTGAGCTAAAAGTAATTGAAACGAAAGAAACAGATATAAAGAATAAAATCACCTCCATTGATCAAAAATTGAATAATCAAAATCTTAATTCTGATGAGTTAAGTAATTATGGAAAACAAAAGGAAAACAATGAGAATATTTTACTTCAAATATACGAAAGTCAAGAAAATTCGAAATCCAAATTTTTAGTAGAAATTGATCAACTTGATACTATAAATTTTCAATTAGAAGATAAAAAAAATGAATTAATTAAATTATCTAAATTAACACAAGACGAATGGAAGAATATTGATCAGAAATTATCGTTACTAGAAGATGATAAGAAAAAATTTATTAATACATTACCTAATGAAATTGTGCAGCTTTATGACGATTTGAAATCAAAAGGTGTTGAAGTTATAGCTGGGTATAAACGAGAAGGTCAATGCGGATGCTGTGGTGTATCACTTACATCAAGTGAGCTAGATATTATTGATGATTCAGAATTCAATCAGTGTCCCTACTGTCAGGGAGTACAAGTTTAATGTATATTATCTACTGTGATGGAGCTTCAAGGTCAAATCCTGGAGAGGCTTCTTATGGTGTTTCTATAAACCTAAACAATAAAGAAATAGATACATTAAAAGAATATATAGGAATAGCTACAAATAATGTTGCAGAGTACAGAGGGTTAATTGCTGCATTGGAGTACTGTGTTAAGAATAATATTAATGATGTTGAAATTTATTTAGATTCATTATTGGTAGTTCAGCAAGTCAACAAGGAATTTAAAGTTAAATCTAAAAAATTGGGTGATCTATATTCGTACAGCTTGACTCTTATAGAAAAAATCAAAAATATTAATGTGATTCATATTAGAAGAGAATATAACAAAAGGGCTGATGAATTAGCAAATGAAGCTTTGGATGCAAAATGATTATATGGTCTATTGCTGGCTCGTTTTTTTTATTTAGATATATATTTAAAGATTTTTCAGCTGATATGAGATTTTTATTAATTGGTTCGATTTTTCCAATTATTTTTAATTCTTTAATAAGTATTTTTGGTCTAAGTAATGAAATTCTAAATATAAGTCAAAGTTTGATTACAGTTCTAATAGTTTTTTCTTTTGTAATGATATTTACAAAAAGGAACACAATTTTAAGAAAAAACTATTTATTGATTTGTATCGGTACATTTTTTTGTTTATTACTTAACTTTATATGGTTGAATCAGACAATATTCTTTTATCCGATACCTGTCAGTCAATTAGAAACTTTTAACATCTCATCAAATTATGAAATATTTTTAAATATTGTTGGTGTTTTTTACTTAATATCAAAATTTCAAAGTAGACAGTTAGTAGTTTTGTTTTTGAAAACTGGAAAAATTATTTAGAAGAATTAAAAAACATATTTATTGAGACTGCAAAAAGAAATATACCAAAACTTATATTCAAAATCTCTTCAGAAATATTAAATACAATATTCCCTCCAATGAATGAACCAACTAAACCAAATGTACCAACTATGAGACCAATATTTCTAGATTTTGCATCGTTCTTCAGTTTGGTAATCGCAGCTGTTAATGCTGTCGGAACAGTCGTAATTAAGGAAATTCCTTGAGCTACTATTTGTTCAAATCCTCCAAATAAAACAAGTAGAGGTATTCTGATAATTCCACCACCAATTCCAAGCAATCCTGAACCAATTCCTGATACAAAACCTATAACAAAAAATAAATATAATATGTCACCAGTAATGCTCTCAACTTGATTAGAGAAAATCATCCTATAAGCAGAAAAAATTAACAGTATAGAAAATATTCTTTTAAGTAAAATAGTGTTTATTTTAAAAGTTAATTTACTTCCAACATAGCTACCTAATATTCCACCAGTAATCATGATTAGTATTTCAACATAAAAGCTCTGTCCTTTACTGAAATCATTTAACAAGTAAGCAGTCGTGCTAGCAGTACCAACTAGAACTACAGCCATTGACGATATCCCAGTATTCGTTTTAAAGTTTGTTTTTGAAAAATAAGTTAGTAAAGGGACAAAAACGACACCTCCACCTATACCAAGTAAGCCAGAAAGAATCCCTCCAACTAGACCAATGATTAAATAACTTAACAAATTATTTTTTTAGCCTAGGAAGAAGTTCTTTTCCAAGAAGTTTAATTGTTTCTTCTTGATTAATGGAAGAAATTTGAATAGTTACAATATCTGAATTAAATTCATTGACTAATGGTGAGTAAATTTCTTCTAATTCATCTATTGTTGATGCTTTTGAAAATTTACTCATAATTTCTTCCTTTGAAAAACTATCTGCTTCCTCTCTTAGTGCAGTTGGATCTAATTGCTTTAATCTACTTGGAGCTCTTAATCCTCTCCAGGATCTTAAAGCTGTCCAAGCATCATCATCATTATCCGCAAACATTGTCCATCGGTATGTATGTATTGACATGTCTTTTTTGTTGAGTTCTTTTGTTTTCTCTTTTGCTGGGTCAATAACTCTTTCATATGATTCTGATGGATTTTTTACACTTATCATAAGTCCATCAGCAAATTCAGCAGCTACGTGGGAAGATTTAGGCCCTCCAGCAGCTAACCAAATAGGTATATTTTTTAATGGGGGAGAATACAATTTTGCTTTATTTGTAGAGTAATAATTGCCTTCAAAGGTCAGTTTTTCTCCACTTAGTAATCTTCTAATTATTGTTAAGGATTCAATTAATCTATTCTTTCTTTCTTCATAATTTGGAAATTCAAATCCTAATGGACCTTCGTTTATATTTTCACCTGTTCCTACTCCTAAGTGGAAAGTAGATGTTGAGAGTCTATCTATGGTTGCTGCCGCCTGTGCTACCACTCCAGGATGCATTCTCCATAATGGCGTTGTTACGCCAGTTCCAAGGTCTAAGTCAGGAATAGTTGAAGCTAACGCCCCTAACGTTGACCAGGTAAAATTTGATGCAGAGTAATCATCAACCCAAGGATGAAAATGTTCAGATATTGTTAACATGTCAAAACCTGCTTCTTTTGCTATCTCAGCATGTTTGAGTAAATCTTCCGGTTGCCATTGTTCAGAACCTAAAAAGTATGCAAATTTTGTCATATGTTGATATTAGTTAATTATAAATTTAAGGTGGGTGCCTCAAAAATGAGACACCCAAGATTTGTGAGGCTATAAGCCGGATTCTGTTTACATACGTAAGATAATCATCCATCTTGTGTATTTGTTACCAAATACATCTAGCTACTTACCCGCAATTATAGACCGAGCAGATCAATTGCTACTTAGTATTGCTCCTAGAGGGGTTTACAAGCTGATTTAATCACTTAAATCACTGGTAGTCTCTTACACTACCTTTTCACCCTTACTCAATATTTGAGCGGTTTATTTTCTGCTGCACTTTCCGTCAATTACTTGCCTGGGAGTTACCCAGCTCTATTGCTCTTTGGAGTCCGGACTTTCCTCGATAAATCGCGATTATCCACCTCACAAAATCATTCTAGTTTTAATTATTCAATTTAGAAAAATTATTAATGATTTCTTGAAAATCTTCAATTGTTAAAGGACCGATATATTTTTGAATAATTTTATTTTTGAAAATAATATGAGTTTCTGGCACGCCAAATACTCCAGAGTTTATAGCTATTTTACTTTTTGTATCAGTAACGTAGGTTATATTACCTTTTCCGTATTTTGAAATAAATTCTTTCGCATTTTCTTCACTATCTTGAAATGATAGGAGAAATACTTTGTCTTCTAGACCTTTCGTATTTGCTAACTGAATTAAAATTTCATGTTCTTCTATACATTCCAAACACCAAGATGCCCAGTAGTTAATTATCATATATTCTTCAGTGTTTACCTCTATATTTCTTTTTGATTGAAGCTCTAGTGCGTCTTGAAAAAGTTCGTTATTAATTATTAATTCTTTTTCAACTATTTCATTGCTACAAAATGAAAATAATAAAGCAAAAATTATTAATTTAATTTTCATATACTGAGAGAATTTCAACAATAATATCTTTATCTTCGTCTGTTATTTCAAAATTTTTCAACAGATAATTTAAAATTTCAATACCTTCGGACTGAGTATCTTGATTTTGAATCTTTATAATTCCTATGTAAGTCTGTGAAAGTAAAGATTCTGGTGTTAGCAATAAAGATTGGTTTAAGTAATTAAGTGCAGTTTGTTCATCTCCAGACTCATAGACCATCCAACCTATCTGTGCTAAGGAATAACTTTTGTTTTCGACTTCATTAGAATTTTGAGCAACATACATATAGTGAATTAATGCTTTTGAATATTCAAATTCTTCAAAATATCTATTAGCTAGTGCAATTCTCATACCCATTACATTAGGATTTAAAGCTATAACTTCTTCCATTTCTTCATTTGATACATTATCTAAATTTGTTTGATTTTCTGAATTAAACGATGTGTTATTTTGAATGTTTATGAACAAAAAAATTGGAAAAATAATTACAAATATAGCTGAGTAAAACCATTTATTTTTTAGCATTAATTTTCCTCACAAATAAGGCAACAAAAGAAGTAATAATAAAAAGCGGGATGATCACTAACTCTTTATTTTTGTTTATAGGGTTTGTTATAATTTTTTCTCCATATCTTGAAACCCAAAAATTATAAATTTCATCATCAGATAAATTATCTTCAATCTGTGTAAGTAAAACAGACCTCATGTCATCTGCATAACTTGATGGCGAGTCATAAATAGTTTCACCTTGACATACCGGGCATAAAAGCACTTTACTCCATTCATCAAATCTCGACTCATCATTTGGGAAGAAAGAGGGTAGTAGTAGTAAAGTTACTATTAAAAAAAGTGATAAAAATTTATTCTTCATTTTTTATTAGTCTTGGTACAAATGAAATTGAGCTTATAAATAATCCAATCCACATTATTAATATACCGTAATTGTTTCTCACTATTAATTTGTATGATCCTTCATCAATAAATTTAATTGTTATATAAATGTCATTCAGTGGATTTCTAAAAACAGCAGGGGTACTTATTGCTTGTTGTGAAGAGTTTCTATAAATATTAAGAGATGTATACTTTGTTTGTTCTTCATTGCTTATAGGCAGTTTAAGAATGTTTTTTTCAGGTTTTGATTCTTCTATGATATCGTAAACAAAATAAAAATTGTTATTAAATTCAAACTCTTCAAAAGATGATATTTCTATTTCATTTGAAAAACTTTGAGTAACATTAAAAATTATTCCTAGTGCCAATATTCCTATACCCAAATGGGCAATTTGCCCAGTTAGAAAACTTATTGAGTATTTTCTTTTGTTTATAGTTTTATAAATTGATAAAACCATAACAACTATTAGTAAGATGCTAAATACTGTAGTAGCTATCAATTGATATGTATTTTTAAAATTAATCAAGATAAAAATGCTAAATGCCAAAGAAAGATTTATTAAGAAACTGTTTTGATTAATCCACTTATTTAAATTTAAGTTTTTAATAGGAAGGCTTGCAGAGAATATCATAAGAACGATTAAAATTAACAATAAAGGTCCTGATAAAACATCATAATAAGCTCGACCAATTGTAATTTGACGATTGTAAAGTGTTTCATAAAAAAGTGGAAAAATTGTTCCTATAAATACAACAACAGCAATAGAAAATAAAACTATATTGTTAAATACAAAAAAACCTGTTTTTCCAAACCAATTTTCTATTGGTTTAGATGTTTGGAAGTATCTAGAATTTTTTGAACCAACAAATACAAAAAACATACTAAAGAAGAAAAGTCCAAAAAGTAAATAGGTTCCAATATTTCCATTTGAAAATGCATGTACAGAAATAAGAACTCCTGATCTTGTAACAAAGGTTCCAAAAATTGTTGACAAAAACATTAAACCAACCAAAATGTAATTCCAATTTAATAATGTATTTTGATTTCTTTGAATTTTTGATGAATGAAGGAAAGCTGTTGAAAGTAGCCATGGTATAAAAGATACATTTTCAACTGGATCCCAAGCCCAATAACCTCCCCATCCTAGAACTTCGTATGACCATGCAGCACCCAAAGTAATGCCAATTGTTAAAAACAACCATGGAATATAAGTAGTTTTTTCAGCAACTAATATCCATTCGTTTTTTTCCGAATTTTTTATAAGACGACTTGTAGCTGCAACAAACGGCAATACCATTCCAACATAACCTATATATAACATTGGAGGATGGATAGCCATTAAAATATGATTTTGAAGTAAAGGATTAGGCCCTCTACCAAATTCACTTGCAATTAAATTCTGAAATGGAACAAGTGTTGATTCAGAACAACCTACTTCTAAGGCTTGTGTGCAACCAGCGAAAGGAGATGAGCTAAATACCGTATATCCAACAAAAAAAATAGCTATAGTAGAAAAAATCTTGATATCTAAATTTGAATCCTCTTGTTTAAAATTTTTTAAATAAAAGTACATAAATATACTTAAACATAAATTCCAGAGAAGAATTGAACCGTCTAAAGATCCCCATAATGACGCAAATTTAAAAAGTGGAGGAGTAGAAGAGGCTGAATAGTTTGCAATATAATATAAAGAAAAATCATCTAAAAATAAACCAATCTCTAAAAGAAAAAATAAAATAAAATGAAAAAATAAATTCAACCTAACTAAAACTTGAATATTTTTATTTTTTGTTGAAAAAAATAGTAAAAAAAGACAAATAAAAGTAATCCAACTTAGAATTATGCCTATGTTGTAAATCATTTCTCGTAATTTTCTACGTTATATGACTCTCCATCATTAGAGATATATTCATTATCATGTTTAACTAACATGTCATCGGCAAAAAAAGTATCACCTTCAAATTTCCCATCTAGTATTACACCCATATTTTCTTGAAATAAATCTGGTATAAAACCATCAAACATTATCTGTATTTCTTTATTTCCATCAGTTATTTTGAATTTTGTATATGAATTTTCTTTTCCAATAGTATCTTCCATTACAAATCCACCAAGTTTTAATCTTTGACTTTTATCTTCGATTGAATACGTTTCACTTGTTGTGTAATAGTAAATAGTATTCTTTGTGGCTATTACACTGCTTCCATATATGACCAGCACAAGCCCAGTAAGAGCAATTAAGAAATTTTTATTCACTATTTATAAGATTTTAGCTCTGGACTGAGGTTTTAAATAATTATCCCAAACTTTATCATTGTTATTTTTCAATATTTTGACAACTAGAAAATGAATCACTGAAACTATAGCCACTCCACTAAGGAGTGTTATGAGTATATCTGTTGACATAGGTGCATCACCAGAACTAACAGTTTCTTGACTTAGTAAGGTTGCTTGCTGGTGTACCGATCTCCACCACAAAACACTAAAGTGTAGAATTGGAATTTGAATAATTCCAAAAATTCCAATGATTGATGAGTTTCTTGCAGTTTTAGACAGGTCAAAGTTAAATTGTCTTGAAGCAATGTATCCAAGATATACAAGCATAAGAATAGCGGTTAAATTTAAACGAGCGTCTCCCCAAACCCACCAAGTTCCCCATGTGAATTTACCCCAAACGGAACCTGAAATTAAAGTTATGGCCGTAAAAATTACTCCAGATTTTGCATTTGCAACTGCTAAAGAGTCAAACTTTGAATTTTTTGAAACCAAATATGAAATTGAGAAAACAAAAGTTAAGAAGTAGCCCAGGTAGGCTATCCAAACTGATGGGACGTGAACATATAGTAATTTGGAAGAAATTCCTTGTACAGAATCGAATGGACCAAAATAAACTAGCGATATCCAAACTAGAGTAGTTAACGTTAAAACTAGTTTCATTTTTGAATCATATAGCTTATAAAAGAGTAAATTAACAAAGATATACCAAGATAAATCATGTAATAAATATTAATCATTTCTTGATATAGCCCTAACCACAAGGGTGCTATCAAAATTGATAATCCTATGTAAATAGGGACAATTATTATTAGTTGTACGAACCTACTGTTAAAAGCTGTTGATATTTGAAAATAAATATTTGTGAGGATTGAATTAAAACTGAAGAATAAGGATGATAATAGTAAAACAGGTACTGATGAGTTAATAAATGTATTTGTAAAAATAGTAAATAAAACCATGAAAAGAATAACTTGTGGATAAAGAATAATTAATTCGGAAATACTTTTGTTGTCAAAATAGGTTTTTTTATTAATCCCAACAAAATTAATTTCTCTTATTAAAACATTTTCATTCAAAGGTCTTCTAATTGAAAACAAGGTTATGAAAATAATTAAAAATAACAACCTTACTATATTGAAAATATCCTCATCAACCTGAAATCTATTTTCAGCAAGAATAGGAAATAAGATAACTAACACACTCATTGTTGGTGTTATTAAAAATAGGGAAGTGTTATTTCTTAATTCAACTTTAAATTCTTTTAAAATAATATTTTTATTTAACATTTAAGTTAACCTCAAGATTTACCTCGTCAAATAAATCAGTATTCATTTGACTAGATAAAATATTAGTTTTTTTAGAGTTTGTTCTTCTTCTTAGTAGATTACTTAGAAGATCTAATCCATTAGAGTCTAAAAACAAGTTTGGTTCATCAATGCATAATAAATCAGGAGATTTTAACTCAGCTATTAATAATTCAGCTCTTCTCACCATTCCACTTGAGAAATTTCTCACATAATCATTTTTAAATTCATTTAGTTGGTAAGTTGTTAATAAATCATCTATAGAATTTTCTTGTAATTTAATTGAATTTGTAAAGTACATAATATTTTCCAATAAAGTTAACGATTCAATCACTGTTCTTGAACTACCTATCTCTAAAACTGAATTTTCAGATTTTTTAATAATTGAGTTAAAAGAATTCCCTGTAAAATTTCCAGAAATACAACTAATTAGAGTTGATTTACCTGATCCATTGTTACCAATAATTTCAACATTTGATGGATGGTTAACACACAAACTTAATTTTGAAATAACTATTTGATTTGCATATCCTAATGTAAGCTCTTCAGATTCAAAAAGTATTGTCATATAGTTATTCTATTATCTTCTTTAATTCTTAAGAAACGCAATATTATTAGAAGTTCGTTGTAAAAATTTGCTTCGGAGTATGCTCGTTCATAATTTTTTGAAATTTCTTTATCAATATTATTAAATTCATTAATTTCGACTTTATTTTCATAAATTTTACAACCAAGATTTTCAAGTTTACTTTGTAAAGCCTTATCGTTCTTGATTAACTTGTTGTAAAAATCATGAAATAACCTGTATTCATCTAAAGTTGTTAAAGCTTCTTTCATAACTTGAGCTGTTTCATATTCGTGTTTATCCGAATATGTTCTGATTTGGTTAGATAAATTTTTTACTTCCAAATCTAAGTTGAAAAAAAAGTTTTCAAATTTGTTTAATATATCTTTCAAGTATTTATTTTGATCAAACTTCTCTAAACAAGCACAGGGTTTATCTTTTAAAATTGAAAAATCACATGGCTTAGATTTAATAGTTTTATTTCTACACTCACTTATTGGAAATAAACCATTTAAAACAGATTTAAATGATTTAGCTTTTGAATAGCTAACAAAAGGCCCAAATTTTTTGAAGGTATTACTATCTGAGTTTATTTTTGAGATTTCTAATGTGTTTTTATTCGTCTTAAGTTTAACCCAATATATATTTTTAGATATTTTTCCAGACTTATTGAATCTTGGTTTCAAGTAATTTATTAGACGATGTTCAGCTAAAAGAGAAAGTAACTCATTGCTGAATTCAAAATATTTTATATTATTTGAATTTGTTACAATCTTATTCGATTTGTAACTACGTGAGTAGCTCAAATGAGAGTTTAATCTATTTCTTAAATTTTTTGATTTTCCTACATACTGAACTGAATCATTGTGACTAAAAACGTAAACACCATTTGTAGGAGGAAAGCTTTTATATTTAAATTTATTTTTTAGAGACTCATCAACTGAGTTTAGTTTTTTGTTTAACTCAACCAGATTATTTATATTTATTAATTTTTGATTATTAATCAAGTTTTCAAAAACTTCATAAGTTGTTAACACGTCAGCTTTTGCATTGTGTTCATTTTTATTTGTTGTATTGAAGTATCTACTAATTGTTGCTAATTTATGATTTTTTACTTTATTTCTTAATAATGATCTTGATAGGTCAAGAGTATCTATCTTGTCATTATCAATTTCGATAGAATTATATTTTAAAAAAGATAAATCAAATTTTAAATTATGACCTATCAAAATCTTTCCTTTAATAAAATTATTAATATTATCAATTTCTAAATCGAATGTTGGTGCATTTGAAACATCCCAATTGTAAATTCCAGTTAAGTTAGAAATAAAATATGGGATTTCAATTAACGGATTAAATTTTGAATAATATTCGTCAATTTTTTTTCCATTTAGTACTTTAAGCATATAAAGTTCCAAAATTTTGTCTCTTGAAGCCTGTATGCCTGTTGTTTCTATGTCAAGAACAACTAATTCATTATTTTTTATAAATTCCAACTATTTAGTTAACTCCCACATACCTATAGCTGCTGCTGTAGAAGCGTTCAGAGAATCAACACCATTAGTTGATCTTATATAAAGGGAAGTGGATTCCTTTTTAAACCACGAAGGAGATATTCCATATTGTTCAGCTCCTACTACCAAAGCAAAATTTTGTTTAGGTTTATATTCATTTAAATCTTGATCTCCATTTGGATCCAGTAATAAAATATCATAAGCATTTTGAACTAAATTCTGAAAAACTTTCTCTTGGCTCCCGGTAAATATATTCATGGTAAACACATGTCCAATCGATGACCGAATTACATTTGGATTAAAAACATCCGTAATTTTATCAGATAAAATAATATTATTAATTCCAAATGATTTAGCTGTTCTAATCATTGTGCCCAAATTTCCTGGTTTTTCTATTTGATCTGGTATTAATATTGGCCCATTTAATTTATTTGGAATACTTAATTCAACAGTGTCAAACAATGAAATAAATCCATCTGGTCTATCTCGATATGAAAGCTGACTAAAAATTTTTTTAGACATCCTAACTATTCTTACATTTTCATTCTCAAACTTTTGAAGTAATTCATCATTGTTATCGCCCATAAAGTATTCATCGCAAAAATATAAGGTATCTATTTTTAATTCAGAATTTAAGATATTTTGATTCTCTCTAAATCCTTCAGCGATAGATTTATTTTCTTTTTTTCTATTTCTATTTTTCTTAAGCGAAATTAGAAATTTATACTCTGGATTGTTGAGTGAGTTAATTTCTTTACTTACTGTATTTTTCATAATGTGTTAATTTTTTCTTTTTTAGGTGTTTACGACTTAAGGTGTTATTTTGATTTTCTACACCAGCAGTTACAAAGCCTATAATGGTGTATTTATTAGGAATCTTTAATAGCTTATGAATTTCACTTCTTTGAATACCATGCAGACCCATAAAGCCACTTTTCAATTCTTGCTCTTCAATTAGTAGCATACAGTTCATAATTGCAGAACCTGAGTCAACATACCAATAAGGTATATCCCAGTCATTTGAATTTACACTTTTATTTTTATCAGCTAGAGAATATCTAGAATGGTAAGCGTCTTCATCTACAAATATAAAAAAAAGTGAAACAGAATTAGAGATCCAAGGAAGATAATTTTTTTTTAAATATATGTCTTCATTAAAAATTGAAGCAATTTTCTTTATAGTTTCAATATTGTTTATTTGTAGAATTTCAACCCCCCTAGAAAAACCAGCTGTTGGGATTTTTATAGAATATTTTGCAATATTATCTAATTTGGAAGTATCAAAATTATTTATTTTTTTATAATTTCTTACAACTTTTCTATCTAGTAAAAGTTGCTCTAAGTAAGTATTATTTAGTTTCATTAAGCTTTGTGACAAAACTTGAAACTGTGTTGCCAACTTCTTCAGTGGTCATACCCATTTTGCCTGCAGAAAGTGACTCAAGATTGATAGCTGTTTCAATAATTCCTCTTTCAATATCATCTGCGAAATTATTTTCACCCAACTCTCTGAGCATCATTGATGCTGCACCGATACATGCTAGGGGATTGATCACATTCTGGTTAGTATATTTTGGTGCTGAACCTCCAATTGGTTCAAACATTGAAACACCCTCTGGATTAATATTGCCACCAGCAGCAATACCCATTCCACCTTGTATCATAGCCCCTAAGTCTGTAATAATATCACCAAACATATTATCGGTAACAATCACATCAAACCATTCAGGATTTTTAACCATCCACATGCAAACAGCATCTACATGACCATAGTCTGTTTCGATTTCTGGATATTCTTTAGCTACGTCATAGAATATCCTCTCCCAGAGATCATGTGCATAAGTTAGAACATTTGTTTTCGCACACAATGTGATTTTTTTTCTACCTGATTGCTTAGTAAATTCAAAAGCATATTTTATGCATCTATGAATTGCGTAATAACTATTAATTGATTCTTGAGTCGCGATTTCATTTTCAGTACCATAATGTATATAGCCACCAGCACCCGCATAAAGGCCCTCTGTGTTTTCTCTTACTACAACAAAATCGATATCTTCTGGCTGTTTGTCTGCAAGGGGAGTTTCTACTCCGGGGTAAAGGACTACTGGTCTCAAGTTAATATACTGATCAAAAGTTTTTCTTAACTTTAGTAGGATTCCTTGTTCTAAAATCCCAGGCTTAACTTCAGGATGGCCAATAGCTCCAAGAAGAACTGCGTCTGATTGAGAAAATTGTTCAATATCATTTTCAGTAACAAGTTCACCAGTTTTAAGATATCTTTCTCCGCCTAAGTCATTAGTTGTAAAGTTGATCTCAATATCATAAAGGTCTGAATTTTGATTCAATACTTTAACAGCTTCATTAACTACTTCTGGGCCTGTTCCATCTCCAGGAAGTAAAGATATGTTATATTTTTTACTCATTATCTATTTAACGCATTTAAAAATGACTCAACGGATCCCTGCACAACATCAGTAGACACGGCTCTACCTTGTTTCATTAGGTGTCCATCATTAATAATAGTAACAATTTCAGCAGTCGCATCAGAACCTTTGGTAATACTTTCAACTCTATAGTCGATTAAAGTAGCGTCAGAATTGAGTATTTTTTTTACAGCTGTAAAAGCTGCGTGAATCATTCCATCACCTGTTGCTTCTTCTGTAATTTCATCATCTCCTACTTTTAACGTAACAATTGCAGAAGCGCTTTCATTTTTGCTGTTTACTGAAACTGAAAGGAGTTTTACATCAGTTTCGTTGCTTTCTACTTGTCCAACTATAGCCCTAAGTTCATTTTCTACGATTTCACCTTTCCTATCAGCAATTTTTTTAAAGGTATCGAAAGCATTGTCAAAAGAATTTTCATCTAAATTAATATTTAATTTAGTTAAAGCATCTTTAAACCCAGCTCTGCCAGAATGTTTTCCTAGAATTATCTTTGCTTCTTGACCAACTGAATCCGGTGACATTATCTCGTAAGTAGTTTTGTTTCTTAAGTATCCGTGTTGATGTATTCCAGATTCATGACTAAAAGCATTTTTTCCTACAACTGCTTTGTTATATTGAACTGGATATCCAGTTAATTTTGAGACAAGTCTTGAAGTTTCAAAAATTTCTTTTGTCTCTGCATTAATTTCAACTCCAAACTGATCTTGACGTGTTTTAACTGCCATAATTATCTCTTCGGTTGACGTATTGCCTGCTCTTTCACCAATGCCATTTATAGCACCTTCAATTTGTCTAGCACCTGCTGTAATTGCTGTTAAAGAGTTTGCAACTGCTAATCCTAAGTCGTTATGGCAATGTGTAGATATGATAACATCTTCATTTTTTCCTTTTACATCTTTATAGACAGATGAGAGTAAATCTAAATAATCTTGAGGTGTAGCGTAACCAACAGTGTCAGGGACATTAATAGTTGTCGCACCTTCTTCAACTGCAGTTTTCAATACTTCAATCAAAAAATCATGGTCAGTCCTCGTTGCATCTTGTGCAGAAAACTCGATATTTTGACATAGTTTTTTTGCGTATCTGACTGATTCTTTTGTATCATTTAATACTTCCTCAGGAGACTTTCTGAGCATATGTTCCATATGAATTTGAGATGTTGAAGTAAAAACATGAATTCTTGAATCCTTAGCAACTTTAATTGCTTCCCAAGCTTGTTCAATGTCATCCGGATGACATCTAGCTAGTGATGCAATTGTTGAATTTTTAATATTTTTTGCAATTAGATTCACACCTTCCCAATCGCCAGGGGAGGAGGCAGCAAAACCAGCTTCAATTACATCAACTTTTAATTTCTCTAATTGTTGAGCAATTAAAAGTTTTTCAGAAGGCGTTAAAGCAATTCCAGGGCTTTGCTCACCATCTCTCAGTGTTGTATCAAATATTATTAATCGATCTTCGCTCATACGTCTTTATTAATATCTTTTGCGTTCAAGAATGGCATCATTTGTCTAAGCTCTTTGCCAATTTTTTCAATTTGATGTTTAGATGCATTTTCTCTCATCTCATTTAAAAATGGTGCACCCTCACGAGCTTGTGCCATCCATTCTTTTGCAAAAGCTCCAGATTGAATTTCAGATAACACTTTTTTCATTTCTTTTTTAGTCTCTTCATTAACAATTCTTGAACCTCTTGAAAAATCACCATATTCTGCAGTATCAGATATAGAGTGTCTCATCCATTCAAACCCACCTTCGTACATGAGGTCGACTATTAGCTTAACTTCATGTAAAGTTTCAAAGTAAGCACTTTCTGGTTGGTAACCAGCTTCAACCAGTGTTTCAAAACCATTTCTAATAAGCTCTGTAAGACCTCCACACAATACCACCTGTTCACCAAATAAGTCAGTTTCTGTTTCTTCTTTAAAAGTAGTTTTTAAAATTCCAGCTCTTCCACCACCTATTGCAGAGGCATAAGACAGAGCCAATTCCTCTGTTGTACCAGACTTGTCTTCATGTACAGCCACCAAGCAAGGCATTCCACTATTTTCAGAGTAAGTTCTTCTTAATAGGTGACCAGGTCCTTTAGGGGCAACCATTGCAACAGATATATCTTCTCTTGGAACAATTTCGTTAAAATGAATATTAAAACCATGTGCAAAAAGCAACGTAGAACCATCTTTCATATATGGTGCAATTTGTTCATTATATATATCAGCCATAACTTGATCTGGTAGCAACAACATAACTACATCAGCACTTTCAGTAGCATTTTTTAAATTCTGTACTTTAAGACCCATGTCACGAGCCCTTGTAGCTGATTTTGAATCTTCTCTAAGACCAACTGTCACATTTACTCCTGACTCATGGAGATTTAAAGCATGTGCGTGACCTTGGCTTCCAAACCCAATTACCGATACATTCAAGTTTTTAATTAGATCTTGATTAATTGAATCATCATATATTATTTTTGTTTCCATACGTCTCCTATTGATTGGTTTGAAGTGCTATTCTTCCACCTCTTACCATTTCTATTATTCCAAACGGTTTCATTAATTTTTCGAATTTGTCTAAATCTTTGGAAGAACCAGTAAGTTCAAAAACTGCAAAGTCTTGTCCTACGTCTACAGATCTTGCATTTGATAGTTGAGCTTTTTCTATTACTAAAGTTTGAGTATCTTTATTGATAGAAACCTTTATCAAAAGAACTTCTGTTTCTATAGTCATATCAGGATCAAGTTCAACTATTTTTATTACGTTTACAAGTTTATTTAATTGTTTTTTAACCTGCTCAACGGTATCTAATTCTGTCACTATAGTCATTTTTGATCTTCCATCAATATTTGTTGGTCCCACAGACAAAGAATTTATATTGAATCCTCTACGTGATATCGTTGAAGATACACGTGCTAAAACTCCAGGCTTATCTTCAACTAATACAGATAATATTCTTTCATTCATAATTTTTTTAAATCTTCATTATTTAAGATAATCTCATCATTGCTTCCACCAGCTGGAACCATAGGGAAAACAAGATCGTCTGGATCAACAACACAATCAATTAGTACGGGTTTGTCATTGATGCTTAACATTTTTTCAAATGTTGGTATAACCTCATCTTTTTCAGTGATTCTTAAACCAACTGCTCCCATAGATTCAGCAAGTTTTACATAGTCTGGTGTGTGATGGGTTAGTTCAGAAGCCGAAAATCTACTTTTGTAAAATATCTTTTGCCATTGCCTAACCATTCCATGATTTCCATTATTAAATACAACAATTTTAATTGGTATATTTTCTGTAGATGCAGTGATTAATTCCTGACATGTCATTTGAAAACAACCATCACCATCCAACGCCAATACTTGTTTATCTGGGTAAGCGGCTTGAGCTCCAATTGCTGCAGGCAATGCATAGCCCATTGTTCCTAAACCTCCTGAATTTAACCATGTATTTGGTTCGATAAAATTCCAATGTTGTGATATCCACATCTGGTGTTGCCCAACTCCCGAAACAACTATCGCATTATCTTCAGTTAATTTTTGAATTTCTTGTAGTACGAATGGAACTTTTAAAGGTCCGTTGTCCTCTTGGTTGTATGAAAGAGGGTGTTTGTTTTGCATAGTTTTTATTTCTTCAAGCCAATCAGAAAAATCTGAATTAAAGCCATTAAGATTTTCAATTAAACCGCTTAAAACACTTTTTGCATCACCAACAATTGGTACTTGAGGCTCACGAACCTTTCCAATTTCAGCTGGGTCAATATCAGCATGAATAACTTTTGCATTTTGTGCAAAAAAATCAGGATTGGCGGTTACTCTATCGTCAAACCTTACACCTATTGCAATTAAAAGATCTGATTTTTGTATTGCGGTTGTAGCTGTATAATTTCCATGCATACCTGGCATTTCTAAGCATAATTCATGGCCATCTGGGAAAGCACCTCTTCCCATCAAAGTAGTAACAACTGGAATATTATGTTTTGTGGCTAATTCAAAAAGCTCGTTATTTGATTTTGAATGAATTATTCCACCACCTACATAAAGTAAGGGTTTTTTTGATTGCTTGATAAGATTCGCAGCTTGTTGAACCATTTTTGGATTTGGTTCTAAAGTTGGTTTATAACCAGGCAAATCTTTATGTGTAGGTTCAATCCACTCAACTTTTTGATTAAGTATATCTTTAGGAATATCTACTAAGACAGGTCCAGGTCTTCCAGTTGTTGCAATATATTTTGCTTCTTGAATAATTTGTGGGATCTCAGAAGCATCAGTTATCAAATAATTATGTTTTGTAGCAGCCATAGTGAGCCCTACTGTGTAAGCTTCTTGAAAAGCATCATTTCCAATAGCAGTCGAGGCCACTTGACCAGTGATTGCTAAGAGTGGTGTAGAGTCCATTAGGGCATTTGCTAGAGGAGTGACTAAGTTTGTTGCTCCCGGCCCAGATGTAGCAATCACAACGCCTAATTCACCAGTTGCTTGAGCATAACCCTCCGCCATATGGCCAGCACCTTGTTCGTGTCTTGCCAATACATGCCTTACCGGACTGTCGTATAAAGGGTCATATGCAGGCAAAATAGCACCACCTGGTACACCAAAAATGGTCGAAATTTTTAGATATTCGAGCGTTCTTACTACTAGTTCTGCACCGCTTAATAATTCTTTACTCATTTTTCATTCCCTAAAAAAAAACCTCCCGTTTGGGAGGCGCTCATATATAAGATTTGAGCGCTACTTAAGTAAAAGCACTAAATCTAACACAAGAACTTCTATGTTTTTCATTAAGATAACTATAGTAAATCATTAAATAAATGGAAGAAATAAATCTTATAAATTTTTTAAAAGATAATGGATTATCTTTGCCAAAATATTTTCAACTTGGAGTAAAAAAATCTCCGTTTAATGTTGATGCCTCAATAAAAATTTTAGAATCTAAAAACAAAAATTTTAATGCTGACATGAAATTTACATTTAGCAATCCTGAATATTCTGGTTTAGGCAATAAATATGATTGGGCTAATTCAGTAATATTAATTTCTTATGACTATTTTTCTGAAACGGGATTAAATTATTTTACTTTTCCTGGCTATGGTCATATAGCTAAATTTGCAGAGAAAAATTACTACACACCCCTTAAACAATTTATTGAAGAAATTTCAGAAATATTTAAAGTTAATAATTTAAAATTTGAAACCTTTGTGGACAACCCACAGCATTATGATAGGTTATTTTTTGAATCAGTAGGATTAGGCTGGCAAGGTAAAAGTACAATGAGTTTATCTCCTGGAATTGGTCCTTGGCAATTATTAGGAACTATTTATACAAGTGGGCAATTCGTTTCAAATACTGGAAAAAGTTTTTCGTGTGGAGAGTGCAATTTATGTCAGAGTTCCTGTCCTACAGGTGCTATTGATAGTGCATACAAGTTAGATTCAAGAAAGTGTATATCATACTGGCTACAATCGCCAGAAATCGTACCTTATGAAATTCGTGAGAAGATAGGTAATAAATTTTATGGCTGTGATGATTGTTTAACCTCTTGCCCTCCTGGTCAAAAAAATGTAATTCAACTTTCCAAAGAGAACAAGCAAGAAGTTAACCTTTTGAATATTTTACAATCTAATGATGAA
Source organism: Candidatus Actinomarina sp. (assembly GCA_038142145.1). Lineage (GTDB taxonomy): Bacteria > Actinomycetota > Acidimicrobiia > Actinomarinales > Actinomarinaceae > Actinomarina. The sequence goes on from JAYQJM010000005.1 coordinate 341,768, forward strand.
GATTTACTAAGAGAATTTGAATGGTTTTATATTCCCAAGAGGAACCCAGACTACTTAAGAAGAAATGCATTAATAGCTTTGGGTAATAATCCTTTTGATAAATTTGAAATTAATCTTTCAGAATTGTATCCAATTTTTTCTAATCAATTAAAAATCTATGTTTTGTGGGCACTATATATTAATCATTATGAAGCTTTGGCTACAAGTTTAGTTAAAAAGCATGATTCTAAAAACAAAGTGTTACTTGATGAGTGTGAAAGTTTAGAAAATATGATTTCACAAAAAAATTAATCTATTCTTAATTTATGAAAAAAATATCAGACGACGTAACACAAGGAGTTAGTAAATCTGCAGCTCGAGCAATGCTAAGAGCAGTAGGTTTAAAAGATGAAGATTTTAATAAGTTTCAAGTAGGTATTGTCTCTGCTGGTAATGAAGTAACGCCTTGTAATTTAACTGGACCAGAGTTATCTGAACATGCAAAAAAAGGTGTTAATGGACCTGACAGTGCTGGTTTAATATTTTCAACAATTGCAGTATCTGATGGAATCTCAATGGGACATGAGGGCATGAGAGCATCGTTAGTTTCAAGAGAAGTGATTGCAGACTCTGTTGAATTAGTCATGCATGCCGAAAGATTTGATGGAATGGTAACAATAGCTGGTTGTGACAAGTCATTACCAGGAATGTTGATGGCAGCTGGGAGAATAAATAGACCTGCAATTTTTCTATACGGTGGTAGTAGCATGCCTGGCAAATACAAAGATAAAGATATTTCAATTGTTGACGTCTTTGAAGGTATTGGTGCTTTTGAAAAAGGATCTATAACTAAAGAAGAACTTTATGAAATAGAGTGTGCAGCTTGTCCAGGTGTAGGCTCATGTGCTGGTATGTTTACTGCAAACACAATGGCTTCAGTTGGAGAAGCAATTGGAATGAGTTTACCTGGTACTGCAGCAATACCAGCTGAAGATGCGCGGTTAAGAGAAGCTGCAGTAAATTCAGGTTTACAGTTAAATTATTTGCTTAAGAACAACATTAAACCAAGAGATATCATGACAGAAAATGCATTTAAAAATGCAATAACAACTGTTTTAGCATTAGGTGGAAGTACCAATGCTGTTTTACACCTATTAGCCATAGCTCATGAATCTAAAATAAATTTAAATATAGAAGTGTTTGATAATTTAAGTAAATCTGTTCCACATTTAGCTGATATGAAACCTTTCGGAAAGTATCACATGGTAGACCTAGATAAGATTGGAGGTGTTCCAGTTGTTTCAAAAATTTTGTTAGAAAATAATTTAATTGATCCAGATTGCTTAACTGTTACTGGAAAGACTGTTGGTGAAAATTTAGAAGACGTAGAGGTTCCAAAAAATCAAGATGTTATTTATTTTCCTGAAAATCCAATATCTAATGAAGGAGGAATTTCAATATTAAAAGGTTCACTATCTCCCAATGGTTCAGTAGTCAAAAATGCTGGAATAGATACTACAACTTTTGAAGGACCAGCAAATGTGTTTGAAAGTGAACAAGATGCAATAAGTGCATTATTCAATAATGAAATTAATAAAGGAGAGGTTGTTGTAATCAGAAACGAAGGCCCTAAAGGGGGTCCTGGTATGAGAGAGATGTTGCAAATTACTGCGGCAATAAAAGGTGCAGGATTAGGAAAAGATGTTTTATTAATCACTGATGGAAGGTTTTCAGGAGGTACTACTGGACTATGTGTTGGTCATGTATCACCTGAGTCATTTGATAAAGGTCCAATAGCACTATGTCAAGATGGTGACATAATAAAATTAGATATACCTAATAGAGAATTAAACCTGCAAGTTGATGAAGAAGAGCTTTCACAAAGATTAAAAGACTACAATCTTCCTGAACCTAGATATACCTCTGGTGTTTTATATAAATACTCAAAGCTTGTAGGTGGTTCAGACAAAGGTGCTGTCACAAATTAAAAAATGATTTTTATTTCCGATATTCATCATGGAATAGAACATTTAAAATCTTTACCTAGCAACAAAGGTCCTGTTGTAATTTTAGGTGATTTAATTAACTGGATTGATTACAGAAATGGCGATGGTATTGCAAAGGATGTATTTGGCATTGAGAATGTTGAGTTGCTAATTAGGTATCGAAAAGAACATAAATTTGATGAAAGAAAAAATCTTTGGAAAAAACTATACCTTGACAATCCAGATGAAATAGCTTCCAAAATGTCGAAATCTATTAATAAACAATACGAAGATGTTTTTGACGCACTTTTAAAAAATGAGGTTTGGATAATTCCAGGAAACGTTGATGACGTAGAAATAATTAATTCTCATTTATCAAAATCTGTAATTAATGTTGATGGTGAACTTGTATCTTATAAAAATATTACTTTTGGCTTCTCTGGTGGGGGAGTTCCTACACCAATAAACGCTAGAGGTGAAATAACTGAAGAAAATTTTTTCAAAAAACTTGAAACTCTATCAGGTTGTGACATCATTTGCACGCATGCACCACCAAAGGTCCCTAGTTTAATCACAGACGTCATAACTAATAAAGAAGAGCAAGGATGGGAGAGTTTATTAAGTTTCATACAAAAATATCAACCAAAGTATTCGTTATTTGGAGATGTACATCAACCAGTTGCATCAAAATGGGTAATTGGGAAAACTATTTGTCGCAATATAGGCTATTTCAGGGCAACTAGTCAATATTTAGAATTATCATCTTTAATAATATGAATTGTTTAGCTTTTGATGTTGGCGGTACAAATGTTAAATATGGTCTTATTGACAAAGATTTAAATATTCTCATGAGTAATTCAATTTTTACTCCAAAAAATGAAGAAAGCTTTATTGGAGAGATTTCAAAAATTATTAATGAAAATATTCAAGAATTAACATCAGTTTCAATTGCAATGCCAGGTTTTATAGATCAAAGCAACTCTATATACAAATACGGAACAAATATAAAGTTTTCAATAGATTTTAAAAAACTAAGTCATTTTAAAGATTTAAGTTTTCATTTAGACAATGATGGCAATGTTGCTGCTTATAGCGAGTATTTTTTGAACTATAAAGATCATTACAAAAACCTCATAATGCTAACTTTTGGTACAGGTATTGGTGGAGGTATAGTTGCTAATAAACAGCTGTTAAGAGGATCGGGAAGTGCTGGTGAAATTGGTCATATCGCAACTTCTGCAAATAGAAATGAAGTATGCAATTGTGGAAAAACAGGCTGCTTTGAAGCTACAACATCAGCATTCAAATGGACAGAGGCGATAAATGCATTGTCTATTAAATATCCAGAATCTTCTTTGTCTGAAGAATTTCAACAATACCCTTATGGATCTTTAATTTTTAACAAGAAGATACAACTTAATGATGATGAAATCAAGGTTCGATCAAAAATTATAAGTGATATATCATCTGGTTTAGTAAGTTTGTTTGAAATATTTGATAACGAAATATTTGTTTTAGGTGGAACTATGTCCAATGAACCTTTTGATTTAGTTGATTTAATTGAAGAACATATAAAAAATAAATTTGATTTTCCAGCTAGGAATTTTCCAATAATTAAAATATCAAAAAATAAACAGAATGCTGGAATTATTGGAGCAGCAGCAATAGCATTAAGTGAATCAAAATAAGTCAATACTTTTACCAGGTTCTTTCTTTTCGAGAAATCTAAAAGAAAAAATAGAAATACTTTCAAATAAATCGATTAATACAATTTACTTTTATGATCATAAGATCCATCCTGTTGATGAGTCTTTAAGTGTCTATAAAATTCCACAAGACATTATTTATTTGAATAAAGCTTTGAATGAGAAATTTAAACTAGGCCTATGTGTTGTCAATTTGAATTTAAGGAGTGTTGAAGATTTATTTAAAAATGTTTTAGACCCAATTTCATTAATGCCAAACTTTTCTCTTGGAGTTGGTTTTGGTGATTCTCGATACTCTAATCAAAATTCATTTATGAATGATTCAGAATTCATAATTCAAAAAATTATTAATAATTATGAATTTAAAAATATATTTATTGGTGGCAACTCGTCAAAAGTAATTGAAACGGCTAATAATTTTGAATTAGGAATGAACCAGTGGCTAGGAACAAATCAGCAATTTCAAAATAAAGTATTAAATTATCAAAACTATTCGTCACCCAGAGGAGTTTTAAGTAAGTGCATAAATTACAATAGTGAAACAGAAATTAATTCAAGTTATGAAACCATTTTTATAATAAAAGATGTTAATTTAAAGATTTTTAATGAAACAATAGATAGTATTTTTTAGATGCCAAAATATGTAAATAAATTAGTTCAAAATTTTCCTGAGTATTTATTTAATCAGATTAATTATAAGAAATTAGAAGCCAGGCAAAGTGGAAAAGACATAATTGATTTAGGTTATGGAAACCCCGATATTCCTACGAACAGTGTTGTTGTTGATAAACTCATTGAGTCAGCAAAAATTTCAAAGAATCATAAATATTCTGTTTCAAAAGGTATTTATGGATTAAGAAATGCAATTTCTAAAAGATATAAAGATATTTATGAAGTAGATCTTGATCCAGACTCAAATATTGTAAACACTATTGGAAGCAAGGAGGGATTAACACATTTACTAATGTCAATATTGGATGAGGGTGATAATGTAATAGTCCAAGACCCCAGTTATCCAATACATCATTTTGCTCCACTAATTGCCAGAGGAAATCTTATAAAAGTAAATTGTCTTGATTCTGATAAGTTCTTAGAAGGTGTGAAAGATGTATTAAAAGAAAAAAATATCAAGGTTCTTCTTGTCTCTTTTCCGCATAATCCAACAACTATTTCAGTAGATCAACAATTTTTTGATGAATTAATTTTATTAGCAAAGACACATGACTTTTTAGTAATTAATGATTTTGCATATTCTGATGTATTTTTTTCAGATGCTCGTCCACCATCATTGTTGCAATCTGATAAAAATTTAAATCATTCGATCGAATTATATTCTCTAACAAAGGGATATTCAATGGCTGGGTGGAGAGTTGGTTTTGCACTTGGTAATAAAGATGCAATTGGTTCTTTAACAAAGCTTAAGTCATATATTGATTATGGAACTTTCCAACCTATTCAAATTGCTTCTACTGTAGCTTTAAATGACTTGGGTGAATTTCCTTTTGAAGTTTCAAGCATATATAAAGAAAGAAGAGATATAGTTGTCGAACAACTTTTTAAGTCAGGATTTGAAGTACAAGATAGTAATGAAACTATGTTTGTGTGGGCTAAGTTACCAGAAAAATTTGAACAAGATTCTTTGAGTTTTTCTTTAAAGTTACTTGAAATTTCAAATGTAGCAATCTCTCCAGGAATAGGATTTGGCCAATATGGTGAGGGTTATATAAGGATTGCATTAGTGGAGAATAAACAAAGAACAAGACAAAAACAATTAAAAAAATAGATGAAAAAACATTGTTTCTTATTTTTTCTTTTTTCTTAATTTTTAATCCATATCTAAAGCCTTATCATATGATTTTCATGTTGCCTTTAATTCAATTACTGGATTTAAAATTCTTAAAATCTAGAAATGCAATTTTTATTTCTATTTTCGCACCAAATTTTTTATGGATTTTAGGATCTAATATTAGCCTTGGTACATATTTTGGTTTTTTTCAAATAATTTTCCTCATATCATTTATTTACCAAGCTTACTTGTATTATAAAAACGAAAGCAAATATGATTGATTTACGTTCAGACACAGTTACCAAGCCAGATAAGACCCTTCTAGAGGAAGTACTAAAGGCTAATTTAGGTGATGATGAGTATGGTGAAGATCCTACTGTAAATGCGCTACAAGAAAAATGTTCCAAACTTTTTGGATTTGAAGATGGATTATTTGTAAGTTCAGGTTTGATGGGTAATCAAATTTCATTATTAATCCACAACAGTCCTGGAACAGAGGTCATAACATCAAGTGACTCACATATAAAAAATTATGAACACGGAGCAGCCGCTTTTCTTTCAAGGGTACAATTCAGAGAGGTTGATCATATTGATGGCTTGTTAAATTTTGATAGTATCGAACAAATAATTAATAAATCTAAAATCCACAAACCTACTATTAGAACTATTTCAATTGAAAACACTCATTTAGCTTCAGGGGGATCAATAATTAAATATGAGGACATTAAAAATTTATATATGTTAGCTCAATCAAAAGGATTAAGTCTTCATGTGGATGGTGCTAGGGTTCTCCATTCCATACTTCAGTCCAAATCACCATATGATTATGGAAGTATAAGTGATAGCTTAACATTTTGTTTCTCCAAAGCTCTTGGTGCACCTATTGGTTCTATGTTGTTGGGTAGTAAACAATTTATAAAAAAAGCTAGGGAATACAGAAAAATACTTGGAGGCGGTATGAGGCAAGTGGGGGTAATTGCTTCAATAGCCAATAAGGCTTTAGACCAGAGAGAAGCAATATTACAAGATCATGAAAAAACTCGTCTTGTCTATGAATCCATAAGTAATAAAAATTTTTGTAAAGAAATACTATATAAAGGAACAAACATGATTATTTTTAAATTTTCTAACATAAAAAAATCTAACGAATTTATTGAAAACTTAGAATCTAAAAATGTACTTGCTGGATTGATTGATGATAAAAGTGTAAGGATTGTATTTCATAAAGATGTTCAAATAAATGAAACAAAAAATATTATAGACGCCATAAATTACTCTTCCTCAGTAGAGTAATTCCATTCAGTTATTGACTTTTCAGCTAAATTTACCAATGTATAGATTCCTACAACCCCAATTATGTTTGCTATAGCAATGTAATATATTAAATCAATAGTACAGCTTGAGTCTTCACTTACTAAGCAAAATGTAGTGCCTAATAAATATCCTATGTACGTCGAGGTAAGTATTATTACAAAAAATATAATTACTTTAAATTTATTGTTAAATTTCATAATTCTATTAAGTTTAGCTTATTATGAATTTTCCAAATCCTTGGGTAACAATTTTGAGTTTTGTATACATTTTTTTATTAGGGATAGGTTCATTTTTTGTTTAGTAGAAATACTGTTAAATTTTATCTTGAAAAATTTAAAGATAAAGTATTTTTAAAATCACTGGAGCCAATAGTAGGCAGTATTGTATTTATAGGCAGTTTTGGTTCTGGTTTATTTATTTTGTATCAATTTATTTTGTTAATAACTTAATTACTATATACATAGATTTTTAAAGTTTTTGCCATCTAAATACTGGATTTCACAATGATCAGGTTTTTGATTGTTAAATTTGTTCTCACTTAATTGATAAAAAAAATAAGATCTAATGGTATCTTGATGAGAAACAAATAAACAGTTTCTTATTTCCATTTGCAAAATAGCAATTCTTTTAAATACATCCATAAATGATTCATTTGTTAACATTAATGATTCTGGATTATTTTTATACACCATGAATTCAGCAGTTGTTTGAATTTCTTTTAATGTTCTTCCAGTCCAATTAATTGGACCACTCCACTCTATGAGGTTATTGCTTATTTCTATTTCTACATTTGTAAATGAATTGACAATTTCTGCTGTTTGTCGCGCTCTTAAAAGTGGAGAAGTTAAAATTTTTTTAATTTGAAAATTTTTGTTAATTAAATCACCAGCTTTCTTAGCTTGGCGTATTCCAAGTTTACTTAGTCCAAATCCAGGTAAATTTGCATAATGTAAATTTTTAGGATTTAAAACTTCTCCGTGTCTTAAAAATAAATTGTTCATTAATTTAGATTACCTCAAACATTATGTAAGATTTTAATATGAGCCTAAACGAAAAAGAGCAAGAAATACTCAACCAGATAGAACAAGGTTTGATCAATGAAGATCCTGATTTAGCAAAGACTGTTAAAGACACTACTTTATCAAAGTTTACTAGAACGAGGGCAGTGGTTGCTTTAATTCTATTTTTTATAGGACTTTTTATTATGTTGGGAACTTATATCATTCAACCATTGTTAGCAATTATTGGTTTTTGCATTATGGCAATTTCAGGATATATTTTTGTTGTCAATACAAAAGCACTTCTTATCGCTGAAAACATTAACGAATGGAATTTTTCTCAAGTTTTAAAAATTTTAAGAAATCAAGATAGCTCTAGACAAAAATAAATTTTTAAATTAGATTTAAAATACACAAATTTTAGGAGTAAGGTTTGAAAAATAATTCTTTTACATCAAAGCAAGCATGTTATTTATCAGGATGCACTCCACATCAATTAAGATACTGGGATAAAGTCAATCTAGTCTCACCGTCTATTCAATCATCAAAAGGAAAGCCTGGAGTTCCTAAATATTATTCATTTAGAGATATTGTTTCATTAAGGGTCGTAAAAACGTTACTAGATAATGGAATGAGTATTCAAAGAGTTAGAAGAGCTTGGAGATATTTAACAAAAAATGGAGATCTTTCGAAACAACTTTCTGAGGTGAAATTAATTTCTGAAAACAACAGTATATATTTTGAAGAGGACAATCAGGTTTTAGATGCTTTAAAAAGTGGTCAATTAACTTTCTTTACTACTATCGATACTGTTACAAAAATGGTTAAAGAAGATGTATCAAAATTTGAATTGGATAAAGAAAAGTTTATTAATTTGTTGACTAAAATAGAAGAGGATGTTCAAACTCAAGAATTACAAGCTTAAACGATTTTGTCATGAGCTTGGATAGTCATAGGACATTAATTCTTAATTCTTCTTACTTACCTTTGACTGTTGTTTCTTATAAAAGAGCAGTTTCTTTATTGCTTAACAAAAAAATTAATTCATTAAAAAATTCAAACTTCTCATTAAATTCTGAAAATAGATCAGTTTTGATTCCAAAAGTTGGAATACTTAATTATTACGTAAACGCTCCCTACATAAGAAGAGTTGCATTAAACAGAGAAAATATATTTATAAGAGATTTAGGCACGTGTCAATACTGTGGAAAAACTGCTGAATCAATTGATCATATTTTACCAAATCAAAAGGTGGTAAGAATGAATGGTCTAATGTTGTTGCATGTTGTAAAAAATGTAACATTATAAAAGCTGATAAATTTCTTTATGAAACTTCTTTGACATTAAAAAAACATCCACTTATACCAAAAGATAATTTTTGGATCAAAACAATAATTGGTAAAAACCCAGACCCATCATGGAATGAATTTTTGAAGTCAGCATAAAAATTTTTTTATAAAAAAGTGTTGCAAAGTGGTAGAAAGTGTCATATAATGACACAAAGTGGTTCAAGGCACGAAAGGCGGATAAAGTGTTCCTTGGTGAATATCAACATACGATGGATTCTAAAGGTAGAGTAGTTATTCCATCTAAGTTTAGAGAAGAGCTTCAACAGGGCTGTGTAATCACCAAGGGACAAGATAACTGTCTTCAAATCCTCACAAAAGAAAATTGGCAACTCGAAGCTTCTAAAATGGCTTCTTTGCCATCAACTGATAGAACTTCAAGACAATTACGTAGAGCTTTGTTTAGTGGAGCTATAGATGTAAATGTTGATACAGCTGGAAGAGTTTCTATTCCAGAAAATCTTAGAATCTACAGCGGTATAGATTTTAACGATGAGGTAACTGTTACAGGTTCAGGACCTGTAGTGGAGGTGTGGTCAACAAGAAGCTGGAAAAAAATTCAAAATGAAGCTGATCATGCTTTTGCAAATATTAATGAGGTGAAAGAATAAGTTCATAGCCAGCTCTCTAGACAACTAAATTGGAATACCCTTACTCCGCCCAACTTTCCAATTGGTGCCAGTTCTAGAGAGCTGGGTATGAATAAAAACAGGGTAGAGTATTTAAGTCACATTGGTGTCATGCAAAATGAGATACTTTCTATTTTAGAACCAGTACCTCAAGGGATATTTATTGATGCAACTTATGGCTATGGTTCTCACTTTCGAAATATCTCAGCTTCTTATAAAAAATTTGATTTATATGGTTTTGATAGAGATATAGAATCTATTTCCAATACGTCTGATAAGGTTTATAAATTAAATTTTTCTGAAATTCCTACATTTTTAAATAATAATGAGATAAATAAAATTTCAGGTATCTTTTATGATTTTGGTATATCATCACATCAGGTTGACAGCTATGTAAGAGGTTTTTCTTATATAAATGATGGTCCTCTCGATATGCGAATGGATACTAGCAATCAGATCTCAGCTCATACTATTATAAATTCCTATTCTGTTGAAAATTTAGCAAAAATATTTTTTGAACATGGTGAAGAAAAACATTCTAAAAGAATCGCTAAATCAATAGTCGAAAATCGACCATTGGGTTCAACTTTAGAACTTTCTGGTGCAATTAAATCAGCAATTACATATAAGAATCCAAAATTTGTAATGTCTACAGTAAAGAGATGTTTTCAAGCACTAAGAATTTACATCAACAATGAGCTTGAAGAGATTGAAAAGGCATTAAATGAAATATCTAAATTTATAATTTCAGATGGTGTAATCATATGTATTTCATATCACTCTTTGGAAGATAAGCTCGTAAAAAAATATTTTCAAAAATTAACTACAGGATGTATTTGCGAACCAAAGATAGCAGTTTGTATATGCGCCAACAAAAATTTATTTAATTATGGAAATAAAAGAAAACTTACACCATCTTTAACTGAGATTAAATCAAACAGTAGATCTTCTTCAGCAATTCTAAGATATGTAGTAAAAAATGAAAATTAAAGTTTTCTTTTTTTCATGATGTTTTTAATTTCAGTTACTTTGATTTTTAATTTAATTTTAAACAATTTAATAAATGTTGAATATGAAAATATTGCAAAATTGAATACAGATATAATTGAACTTCAAAAAAAATCATCACAAGCTGAACTAAATTATTTAAATTTATATTCAGTGCAAAATATTTCACAGATAGCTTTAAATCATGGTTTTGAAAAACTTCCAGTTAAAAAGTTTAAAAATACTGACATAAAACCTTATAAATATGAATTTGAAGAACAAAAGATAAAAACTTTAGGATTTAATTGGTGAAATGAATAATGTAAGAAGTAAATTTGTAATGGGTCTTTTGACCGTAGCTATCTTTTATTCCAGCTTTCTTTTTTTGAAAGCTGTATATGAAATTCAGTTTATAGAGGCTAAATATTTTACTAGTCAAGCAATGTCTTACAGGCTTAAGGAAACAACTCTTAAAGCTTCAAGGGGTACAATTTTTGATGCAAATCTAATACCTATAGTTACAAATTCACGAGGTTTTGATATTGGAATCATGCCAAGAGAAATTGAAAATATTGACGAAGTTTCCGATTCACTAAGCGTAATTTTAGGTATTAATAGTGATGATTTGAAAAACAGGATAAATAAGAAAGATAGTTTTTTTTATATTGCTAGAAATATAGATTACAGAACAGGTGCTGAAATAAGTTCGTGGAAATTGAGCGGTTTAATACTTGAAGAAACTAATAATAGAATTCTTCACCAAGATTCATTTGAAAAATTAATTGGCACTGTTGATCCAGATGGCAATGGAGTAGAAGGTCTTGAGTTGTATTTTAATAATTATTTAAGTGGACAAGATGGAAAAATTATTTATGAGTCAGCGCCTAATGGTCGAATAATTCCGCAAGCTGATATTCAAACCACATTGCCTAAACATGGTGAAGATTTAATTTTAACAATTAATTCTGAACTTCAATTCAAAGCAGGTGAAGTTTGTTCTGAAGCAATTAAGAAAACAAATTCAATGAATTGTTCCATTGTATTTGCTGACGCTAAAACAGGTGATGTAATAATACTTGTAGATAAATTTAATGAAAATGTGTCCCATATCAGTAGTGATTTAATAAATCTTAGAGCTTATTATGAACCAGGTTCTTCATTGAAGATTTTTACAATAGGTGCATTAATAGAAAAAGATAATTTATTTTTAGATGTTGTTTACGATGTTCCTGACAAAATTGAAATTGTTAAAGGTTCTTGCAACTTAAATACCAATATCCATGGTTGTTTTAGGGATTTTAAAAAACATGAAAACTACAATTTAAAACTTAAAAATATTATAGAAAGATCATCAAATGTTGGAACAATATTAGCAACAAAGGAGTTATCAATAAGTGAAATTGAGAGCTATCTCTCTAAATATGGTTTTATGAGTAAAACAGGTATAAATTTGACAGGAGAGCTTACAGGGAGAGTTTCAAGTAATAAAAGTTGTTCAACATGTTTAGCTTCTTTATCTATTGGATATTCAATTGATGTTACACAGCTTCAAATGCTAAGAGCGTACAGCATAATTGCAAATGGAGGAAAAGACGTAACTCTATCATTAATAAAAGATGAGTTATCTAATGTTCAAAATAATAATTCTGTTGTCAACAAAGATCATGCATTAATTCTTAAAGAATTTTTGGTAAATGTTGTTCAAGGAGACAATGGTACCGCCAAAATTCTTAAAGACATAAAACATGTAACTGGTGGGAAAACAGGAACTAGTAGAACTTATATAGAAGGAAGCGGTTATTCGGAAAATTTATTTACTACATCATTTATTGGATTTACAGAATTTGAAGACATGACTGTTGTAGGGTCAATTATTCTATGGGGTGCATCAATAAACCCAAGCTCAGAATATATAACAGGAGGGTCTACTGCTGCACCGTTATACAAAGAGATGATTGAATATTTTCAAAAAGTAGGTGGTTAAATTAAATGAAATATAAATTCTTAAAAGATTTAAATTTAGATTTAATAGTTAATTCAACAACAGACATTGAAGAAGAAAAAATATTACTTGTAGATAGTAAAGATCCAAATAAATTAGACCAATATATATCTGAGGCTTTACAGAAGAAAGCCAAATTAGTTCTAACTAGCAATCTGTCGAAATTAGAAGATAAACAGATAATTAAGGTTAAAGATTTTAATGATTTAAAGGAAAATATATTAATTAAAATTTATAAAGACTATCAAAAACTAAATTATTTCGCAATAACCGGCACTAATGGAAAAACTACAACTGGTTATTATCTAAACCAATTAATTAAAAAGAATTCAATTTTTGTAGGAACATTAGATCAAGATAATTTATTTTCTTTTACAAATGAAAAAAACCTAACAACACCGAAGTTATTTAACTTAGTCAAAATGCTTTCCTTGCAAAAACAACAAATTAAAAATATAGTTTTAGAGATGTCCTCACATGCTTTACATCAAAATAGATTAGAAAGTATAAAATTTGTTATATCAGGTTTCACAAACCTTACTCAAGACCATTTAGATTACCATAAAACTTTTGATGAGTATTTTTTAGCTAAAGCTAAATTATTTGATCCTGATTTCTCTTCAGATTTTGTTTTTATTGATAATGAATACGGGAACAAAATAAATGATATGTACAGTAAAAAGGGTCACTCTGTTGGAATTAATAATCTAAATGATGTTCAAATTTTGGAATCAAGTTATGAACATATAAAATTTAGAGTTGAAAACAAGATTTATGAAAACAAATTAAATATTTCAGGTCCAGAAAGCTATTTCAATCTAGTCTTAGGAGCTTCAATGGCATACTATTCTGAATTATTTTCTTTTGATGAAATAATAAAAAATATTCCACAAGTTAAAAATCCACCAGGTAGATTTGATATCGTAAACTCTCCAAAAGGAACTATCATAATTGACTATTCTCACTCACCAGATTCTATTGAAAAAATTATCAAATATACTCTTCAAAAATATAGTAAAAAAATTATTGTAGTTTTTGGTGCCGGAGGCGACAGAGATTCAAATAAAAGAAAATATATGGGACAAGCAGTTAATTTGGCAGATGAAATAATACTTACTGATGACAATCCTAGAACTGAAAATCCTAATTTAATAATAAATGACATAATTGAAGGAATTGAATTAAATAAAAAATTAACAGTAATAAATGATCGATATAAAGCTATAGAAGAAGCTTTCAATAAAATGAATGGAAATCATATTTTGTTAATATTAGGAAAAGGCCACGAAATTATACAAGAATTTAATGACAAAGATATTTTATTTAACGATAAGGAAGTCGTTTTAGAATTGATTAGCAACTCGTGATAGCAATAATTGTATCTGGCGGAATTAGTTTTTTAATAGTTTTAGTGACTACTAATTTTGGTGTTAGCTTTTTCAAATCTAAAAAAATTGGTCAAAGTATACAAGAAGAGGTTAATTTTCATGAACATAAAAAGGGAACTCCAACGATGGGGGAGTGTTTGTAATCTTTGGAACTATCGTGGGCTATTTGTTCTCACATGTTAATTTTTGGACAATTGGAAGTGGTTTTAAAGTAGTTATTAGAGAATTAAATTTAAATGTTTTAGCAATTCTTTTGTTAGCTGTATTAATGTCGGCTGTAGGCTTGCTTGATGATTTATTAAAAGTTAGAAAAAAACAAAACTTAGGACTTACATCAAAGTCAAAAATTATTTTACAATTATTAGTTTCTTTAATCTCTGTTTCTTATTTTATTAATATTTCACTAAATACAAATTTGAATCTTTTTAGTGGTTATGAAATAAATATTTCGTATTTTAAATGGTTATTGGTTATTTTTTTAATTGTTGGAATAACAAATTCAGTCAACTTTACTGATGGTTTAGACGGACTTGTTGCTGGAACTAGTTCAATAAGTTTTGGAAGTCTATTAATTATCACATTTTGGATGTTTAGAAACAAATCATATTATTCAAACTTTGTTTTAGATGATTATTTATCTTTAGATACTTCTATCTTAATTTCATCTGTTGCTGGTGCTTGTTTAGGTTTTTTGTGGTGGAATACTAATCCAGCCAAAATTATCCTTGGAGATGTAGGTTCTCATTTTATTGGATCAATTATTGTACTTTTATTGATCAGTATTTCAGCTGAAGGTTTAACTTTATTAATTTGCATGATATTTATTGTTGAAGCTTTATCAGTTGTTTTACAAATAGTTTCATATAAATTAAGAAAGAAACGAATCTTTAAAATGGCACCGATACACCATCATTTTGAAATGTGTGGCTGGGCTGAAACAACAGTGATAGTGAGGTTTTGGATATTAAATGGAATATTTGTAATACTTGCTTTAGGCCTCTTTTATGCCGATTGGGTTTTGTACGGTAATTAAGGTATGTCTGTTCTTATATTTGGTTATGGAACTACTGGAAAATCAATAGAATCATATTTAGTAAAAAATAATATTAATTATTTTATTTTTGACGACAATGAAGAAGCTATTGTTGGTAAAAGAAATAAGTTTACTTTAAATAGACTTGATAATATCGATCTTGTATATATTTCACCAGGTATTTCACCTAGTCATAGCTTGTATAAACAATTAAAAAATAAAAATATTGAGATTAAAACAGATTTAGATTTATTTTTTGAGAAAATTAATTATGAAAAAATAATTACTATCGGTGTTACTGGAACAAATGGAAAAACTTCTTTTGTATCTTTAGTGGAAGAATTTTTGAAAAATAAAAATTTAAAAACAGAAAGTGTTGGGAATATAGGTAAATCTCCAATCTCTTTAATCGAAGAAATAAATAACAGTACAGAAAAAACCTATCTTTTAATAGAACTTTCAAGTTTCCAGTTATTTTACTCAAAAAAATTAGAATTGGATTATGGGATTCTCCTAAATGTAACCGAAGATCACTTAGATTGGCATTTAAATATTGAAGAATACATTGAGTCAAAAAATAAAATATTTTCTTTTATAAAGGAGGACAATAACAAAATGCTAAATCTTGACAATGATTCAGTGGAAACAATTTATTCTTCTCATCCTGAATATATAAATAACTTAATTGAGAAAGGTTTTCATGAAAATACTGTCTTAAATTTTTTCAAATTAATTAGTCTATTGTTACCAGGTAGGGAAATAATAGATAAAGGATTTAACTTTTTGTTAAACCAACCAAATTTAGAACACAGATTTGAAATTATTGAGAATTCTCTGCATCATATATTCATTAATGATTCAAAATCGACAAATCTTTCATCTGTTCAGTTTGCAATTAGTAAATTAAATAATTTAAAAAAAATTCATGATGCAAATCAGATAATATTAATTTTACATGGTGATAACAAAGGGATTGATTTTTCAAAATTAGATTTAAACGAAGTTGATACAGTTTTTTACACAAAGAATTTTAAATTGATAAAAAACGAAAAAATTAAAAAAATTAGGTATGAAAGCTTAAATGATATTAAGGAAAGTTTAGAAAAGAAATTAAACACAAAATCTATCGTTTTATTTTCCTGTGGAGGTTCTAGCTTTACAGAATTTAAAAATTATAAGGAAAGAGGTGTATTTTTCAAAAATTTAATTAAAAATATGGAAATAGGTAATGATTAAAGAATTCGATTTAAAACTAACTAAATTAAATAAAATTTTTATTGGCTTAATGATTTTCTATGGCTTTCTACTAGTATCTTCAGCTTCAGCTTTAGAGTCAGAGAGAATATATCAAAACAGTTTTTTCATGGTTAGAAATCATTTAATTTCAGTATTAGTTGGTCTTATGCTTTTGTATTTCATAAAAAACATCATCAAATTTGATCTAATTCTTAAAAATTTAAAATATCTTGCGGGTGGTATGAGTATTGTACTGTTTGGCTTATTAACATATGGAAATACTTTTTTGGGAGCACTAGATGGTTAGATTTAGGATTTATTCAATTCCAACCAAGTGAATTTGCAAAACCTATAATTTTTTTATGGGTTGCAAAAGAAGTTTCTGAATATGATAAAAAAAAGCCCTTAATTGCCCAAATTGTTAAGGCTGTTTTTCTTCCAGCATCCATGTGCTTATTTATACTTTTACAACCTGACTTTGCCACTTCTGCTGTAATAGTATTTGTAGTTTTAGTGCAATTATTTATCTCTAGAATTAATATACTGATTCCTTTACTGTCAACAATTGCACTATCAACAATAGGATATTTCGTACTTAACTTAGAAGGGTATAGAAATAGAAGATTTCAAGTTTGGCGTGATGGAATTTGTGATACTGGACAAGAATTACTTGATGCTTGCTATCAAGTTCATCAAAGCAGAATTGCAATTAGTTCAGGTGGTTTATTTGGTTTAGGTCCTGGAACTTCAAGATCAAGATGGGGTTCTTTGCCTAGCTCATATTCTGATTTTATATCTTCAATTATTGGTGAAGAGTATGGATTTTTTGGGTTTGTATTATTTTTAATTTTCTTTCTTGTAGTTATTTTTACTTTTTACTTAATCGGACTAAGGTCACAAAATGAAATTAAAAAAATATATATTTTTGGAATCACTACATGGATTTTGATCCAGTCAGTTTTTAACTTAGGTGCTACAGTTTACCTTCTACCAGTTACAGGTATAGTCCTTCCTTTTGTATCTTATGGTGGTTCTGCAATGGTCTCCATTTTCATAGCAATGGGCATTATGGATTCAAAAAATGAATAAAAAATCAATTTTTTTCTGTGTTGGGTCTGGAGGACATGTTTTTCCAGTTAAAAATATTATTTTAGATCTAATCAAAAATGGGGTTAGTAAAGAAGAAATTATAATATTCACAGACAAAAGAGGAGCAGAATACTTAAATGGGCTAGAGTCTTCTACGATAACTTATAATTTTAGTTATTCTCAAAAAGGATTACTAGGTTATGTTTTTAAAGTTCTACATTTAATTAAAGCTATTATTTTTGTATATAGAAAAACTAAAATTCATAACATTAATTATTTCTTTACTTCAGGTGCTTATATTGCTCCAATAGCAACAATAGTTTCAATAATTTTAAGAGTAGATATTTACAATCAAGAACAAAATATTTATGCAGGATATGGAAATAAATTTACATCATATTTTTCTAAATTTACATTTACATCATTTCCAGATACTAAAAATTTATCAAATCGAAATGTTCAATTTGCTGGACCGATTTTAAATAGAGATTTAGAAAAAGTTTCAAAAGTTTCAAAACCCAACACCTATACAATAGGTATACAAGGAGGTAGCCAAGGTTCAAAAGAGCTTATCAGATATTCTGAAAAACTTTCTGAAGATTTAAAAGACTTACAAATAAATATTGTTTGTATCACTGGTAAAAATTTGCATACCATGAAAGACTCAATAAATATTTCGTACAAAGCATTCTATCAAAATATGGTTAAATTTTATTCAGAAATAGATTTACAAATATCTCGAGCTGGGGGAGGATCCTTAGAGGCAGCTTATTTACAAATTCCACAAATATTAGTTCCTTACAAATATGGCACCACTAAGAGCCACCAATCATTAAACGCTAAATATTTAAAAGACTTGGGCATTGCGCAAATTGCAAATTCATATGAAGAAATTTATGCTTATGTCAATAATTTTTACTTAGATAGAACAAATAAAAATAATAGATTTGTAAAAATCAAAAATGGATTAGATGTAATTAATAATGAATTAATGAGAAATTATGATTATTGACTATAAATCAATTTTTATATTAGGTATCGGTTGCACAGGGATGAGTTCTATTGCAAAGTATCTAAATCAACGAAGAGCATATGTATCGGGTTATGATCAAAGAAAATCGTTCGCAGTTGAAAAACTATCGTATGAAGGGATACGTATTTTAAATAGTCTAGAAAATGAGAAATATGAAAGTGAAATTTTATATATATATTCCAGTGCAATAAATATTGAAAATACATTTCTTGCTAATTACAAGAATAAAAAAAATGTTTTAACAAGACCCAAGTTTCTTGAGTTATTGTCTTACGAAGTTGACATCATTGGAGTAACTGGTACTCATGGTAAGACTTCAACCACTGCTTTACTCAGTCATATATTTCAATTTAACAATATTAATGTTTCATATATATATGGTGGTGTTAGTTCTCTTGGAAATCTTGGAGGCCATTTCGGAGATCCTTCACTACCATTAATATTAGAAACCGATGAGGCTTTTAATACCTTTGAAAATATTCAAATTAAAGATTTACTTGTTACAAATATAGACAACGATCATATTGATTATTATGGAAATTTTAATAATTTAAAACTTGCATTTGAACACGTGATATATAATTCAAAAGATAATGTTGTATTAAATATAGACGATCAAATTTTATATAAATATTCAGATGTATCAAAATTTACGTATTCACAAAACATGGATTCAAATTTAAAAGTTATTCCACCCAATAAGTTTTTTTATAAAAATAAGAAATTTCAAGTTCAATCTAATTTTATTGGTGAACAATATTTGATGAATATTGCTGGTGCAATATTAATTGCTGATATTTATGGAATAAATATAGAGAAATCCTTATCTGCTATTAAATCTTTTCCAGGAGTAAAGAGAAGAATGGAATTTAAGGGCACTAAAGACAATGTTAAGGTATATGACGACTACGGTCATCATCCTACAGCAATTCTTAAATCAATAAATTCTTTAAAAATGGTCACGGAAGGTGAATTATACGTAGTATTTCAGCCACACAGGTTTACAAGAACAAGAGATAACTTCAAAGAATTAAAAAATAGTCTAGAAACATGTAATAATGTCGTGGTTCTTGACATTTACGCAGCTGGGGAAGATCCAATTCCAGGAATTAGCAGTAAAAATTTTGAATCTAATAAAATAACTTATATTGATTCTATGTCAAAAGTACCAGAATACTTGAATAAAATCGTAAAGAGCGGTGATTGCATACTAACTTTAGGTGCAGGTGATGTAACTCTATTAGGAAATTTACTTTTGGAAATTTGATATGTTAAAAAAAACAATGAATTTGTCAAAATTTACTACTTATAAATTTGGAGGTAATGCAGCGTCTTTTTTTGAAATTAAATCTGAGAATGATTTAATAGAAATTTCAAAAAAGTTTGATATGGAAAGTGCTTACATTTTAGGCAAGGGTTCAAATATTGTCTGTCCTCTTCTCTGTATGAATTAGTCCAGCATGTAAAGGGTATTGTTAGAGAAAAGCATGAAATCCTACTTGAAGAAGAGATTAAATTTGTTGGAACTTTCGAGTAATGGCTCTAAATTATACTGAGCAAGAAAAAAAACTACTAAAGAAATTCTTAGTCTTTACATTTTTTATAATTTTTGCCATTAACATTTTATTTACCTACAATTCTTCAACTTATAGGGTTTCTCAGATTGTTGTTGAGAATGTATCATATCAAAATTTAGTAAAAGAGTTCATGTTGATATCAAAAGGAGACTCTATATGGACTGTAAGCGATACAACTTTTGATACTATTCTGGATAAATATGTCGAGCTCGAGGGGATAGAGATCACAAAAAATTATCCAAACTCACTATCAATAAACCTAATCGAAACTAAAAAGATGGCAATTATAGTTGATTTAAGAAAGTCAATTCCTGAGACATTGGTCCTTTTAAAAAACGCAAGTGTAATTGCATACAATGATCAAAATAAAGCTGATTTAGCTTCTATCACCATAAGCAATGGACCTGTTCCTGAAACATTTTATGGTGAATTAGTCTCATTTATTGCAACTTTAGATAGTTACAACCTTGCCTCGAAAACGATAGAACTAACTTTCTCTGGAAGCAACTTAGTAGGGGACTTCCAAGAAACAACTGTTGACTTCGGATATCCAATAGATCTAGGGAAAAAGGCTTCCGCTCTTGGCTACTTTCTGCAAAACAACTCCTGTAATGGAGATGTTAGTTTTATCGGTTCAGAAGAACTAATCACAAATTGTAATATCTAAATCTAAACTTTAGGTTTAGATAAATTATAAAAAAATTGTTTGTTTAACACGTGTTAGGTGATATTCTTTTTTTAACAAATTGGAGATTTATAAATGGCTACAACTCGAAAAACAAAAAAAGAAAAAGGAGTAACTTTAAACATGAGACCAAGAAATTACACCGCGGTAATTAAAGTTGTTGGTGTTGGCGGCGGCGGTACAAATGCCGTTAACAGAATGATCAAAATGGGTATTAAGGGAGTCGATTTTGTTGCAGCAAATACAGATGCACAAAGTCTTTTAGGTTCAAAAGCAGATTTAAAATTAGATTTAGGTAGAAAAACAACTCGTGGTCTAGGAGCTGGTGCAAATCCTGAAGTAGGTAGACAAGCAGCAATTGATTCAAGAGAATTAATCGAAGAAGCACTTAAGGGTTCAGACATGGTTTTCATCACAGCAGGTGAAGGTGGAGGTACTGGAACAGGTGCATCACCAATTATTGCTGAAATTGCACATGAATTGGGTGCACTAACTGTCGGTGTGGTTACAAGACCTTTTGGCTTTGAAGGAAGAAGAAGATCTGTTCAAGCTGAAGAAGGAGTTCAAGCCTTGAGAGATGTCTTAGATACTTTAATTGTCATACCTAATGACAGATTGTTGCAAATTAGTGATAAAGATTTAAAAGCAAGTGAAGCTTACCTTAAGTCTGATGAAATCTTATCAAATGGTGTAAAAGGAATCTCAGGATTAATAACTCAACCAGGAGTTATAAATGTAGACTTTGCTGATGTAAAAACTATTCTTAAGGATGCTGGTAACGCAGTTTTGGGAATTGGAAGATCAACAGGAGAACAAAGAGCTCCAAATGCTGCTCAAGCCGCTATTTCTTCACCATTACTCGAAGCTACTATGGACGGTGCAGAGGGAGTCTTAATTACAATTACAGGATCAGAAGATTTAAAACTTCAGGAAATTAATGAAGCTGCAAGAGTAATTACAGAAAAAGCTGACGACAATGCTGAAATTATATTCGGACATACTATTGATGAAACATTAGGTGATGCAGTAGAGGTTACTGTTGTTGCAGCTGGTTTTGGACCAAGACCAAATAGAAGACTTAAAGATGAAAATAGTGGAAATTTTGATGGAGGTGAAGGTCTTCCTGACTTTATTCAAGGATGATTTCATCAAAATTAATTAAAAATGCTTTATATCTAAATAAATTTGACGAAAAATTTAGAAGCGTTTTAAAACAACACAACATTGAAATGCACTCCAGTATGTTTCAAACCCATTCTGATATTGTCAAAATGGTTAAAACAAATGGTGAATTTGAATCTGATTCTTTAATAACAGGACAAAAAAAACTTGCTTTGGTTGTAAAAACTGCTGATTGCATGCCCATACTATTAGATGACGACAAGTTTGTGGGTGCTGTTCATTCAGGCTGGAGAGGTATTGAAAATGGAATTTTTGAGAAATCACTTAAAAATTTTGATCATAATAAGTTAAAAGTGTCTATCGGACCACATGCTCAAAGTTGTTGTTATGAAGTACAAAGCGATTTATATAAAAAACTTGGTGAATTTGTTAAAGTTAAAGAATCAAAATATTACTTACAACTTTCAAAAAAAATAAAAGATCTATCTAAAAAGTATTCATTTAAGTTAGAAGTGTCAAAAATTTGTACTATTTGTGATAAGGATTATTTTTCATATCGAGAAAACGGAACTTCTGAAAGACAATTTTCACTAATATGGCGATAAATTTAGATAAGATAATAAGCAGGATTTCAAGCTACAATGCCAATTTATTACCTGTTGTTAAAAATAAAAGCATTCAAGAAATTAAATTTATTTATGATATGAATTTTAGAGATTTTGGAGAAAATAGACTCATTGATTTTTACGAACACTCGAGTGAGTATAGAGATGTCAATTATCACTTCATTGCTCCAGTACAATCGAGAAAATTAAAAGAAATATGTAAAAACTTTTCACATATACACACTATTTCACGTCTAAAAGAAATTGAAATAATTAAAAAGCTTGATTACAAAGGTGATTTTTTAATTCAGATAAATTTAGATAATGATCCAAACAAAAGTGGAATAAACGAGAACTTTTTAAACAAAATACTTCATAACTGTATAGAAAAGAACATATTTCCAAGTGGTCTCATGACTATACCTAATATCAAATCTGATCCAAAAAATATATATTCAAGAATGCAAAAAATTAATAACGATATTAAAAAAGAATATGATTTTTATAAAGGAGAATTATCTATGGGTATGTCAGGCGATTATGAAGTAGCTTTAGACTATGGTGCAACAATCGTTAGAATCGGTACTAAACTATTTAATAATGTTTGAAAAATTTTTGATCTCAATTGGCTTAAAGCAACCAACTAATTTGGAAGTTTCTGACAACCTACAGCCAAAAACTGTTAGGCCTACTAACGAAAATAAATTTCTAAATGAAGAATTTATTGGAGATGTAAGAATTCACAATTCAAAAGATGAAGTTGAAATTAAAGCTTTGAGGTCTTTTTCTGAAATACAAAGCTTAGGTGTTGCAATTAAAGATGAATTTATCGTAGCAATGGATGTAAGAGATATACCTGACCAACAAGAAAGAAGAAGGATTTTAGATTTCGTTACAGGTATGGCGTTTATGAGCAATGCAACTATGAGAGTTATAAATAAAGATGGTGTATATCTTATAATTCCATCTTCTACTTCGTTGAGTTCATCAGAAAGAGAAAGACTTCAACAATTAGGATTATATCGCTTAAATGTGTAGTTCTGTATATTTAATTTTCCGACTTTTTTACTACAGTTTGTTTGCTTGGATTATTTTAAGTTGGATTCAAGTACCTTATGATCATCCTATTGGTCAAATAAAAGCAGTTTTAGATAGATTTTATGAAAAATTATTAAACCCAATTAGATCAAGAGTCCCTGTTTTAAGAGTTGGTATGGCTGGTATTGATTTATCTCCGATAATCTTAATTTTTGGCTTTAACTTTTTACAGCCTTATGTTCTAAGATTTGTTTGTTGAATTTTGTAATTCAACACTAAAGTTATAATCTAAAACCTTCTCATCACCAACCTTGCTAATGAAAACGAGATCTGTAGCTAAGGTTTCATTTTTTATATATTCATTAAAGTCACTTATACTGCTTTTAATAATTTCCTCATCTGAAATAACTTCTACTTTAACTCTATCGGTAATTTCATAACCATCAGATTTTCTTTTTTGTTGAATAATAGATACAATTTCTCTAGATAATCTTTCTTTCTTAAGGTCTTCAGAAATTTCTGTATCTAAAATTATTCCAAATTTCTCAACTATTTCAAAGTTTTCACTATCTGATTTAGAACTCAATTTAATATCAATTTCAGAAACCTTAATGTCCAAATTCTCAATTAAAAAATTACTTTGCTTTAAGAGAGCTCTTTTTTCAGAATCATCTAAATTAGAAAGATAGTTCACAACTTTATTTATATCTTTTCCCAACTTTGGTCCAAGCATTTGAAAATTAGGTTTTAGATCATATTGAATCCAATCATCAACTTTTGGGTCTATTATTATGTTTTTTACATTTACTTCGTTTTTGATAAGATCTTCAATTATTTCAATCTGTTTTGGAATAAGATTATCGTCAGAAACAATAGTTATTGAATTTAACGGTTGTTTATTAGGAAGTTTTAATTTAACTCTTAAATTTCGAACACTTTTAATTATATCTTTAGCAAGTTGAACACTTGATTCTAATTCTTTGTTAATCAGTTTTTCATTTGCTACTGGATATTCTTCATAATGAATACTTTTTTCTTCTTGTTGGGTCAAGCCTTGGTAAATTTCTTCACATATAAATGGTAAAACCGGAGCCATAGCTTTTGTAAATTCTGTTAGTACTTCATGAAGAGTTTTGAATGCATTTATTTTATCAATGTCGTTACTATCTTTTTCTTTCCAAAATCTTTTTCTATTTGACCTAATATACCAATTAGTTAATTCATCAATAAAATTCATCAATGGTGGAATTACCTCATATAGGTAGTAATTTTCCATCTTTTCATTTACAGTTTTAATTAGAGATTGCAATGTTGATACTAACCATTGATCCATAAGTGCTCTTTCTTCTACAGGCAGAGCTGTTTCAAGCTCTTCATAAGTTATGTCGTCAGCATTTGCATATGTTGAAAAGAATGAAAAACTATTCCAGAGGGGTAGGATTATACTTCTTGTGACGAGCTGAACACCTTCCTCAGAAAATTTTAAAGGTTCACCTCGAACTACAGGTGAGTTTATTAAATAAGCTCTAAGACTATCTCCACCATATTTATTTAAGAGCTCTTCAGGATCTGGATAGTTTTTTAAACTTTTGCTCATTTTTCTTCCATCTTCAGCCAGAATCATGCCAGTAGTAATACAATTTTTAAATGCTACTGAGTCAAACAATGCAACTGCCAAAATGGTTAAGGTATAAAACCACCCTCTAGTTTGGTCAAGTCCTTCTGCAATAAAATCAGCAGGAAATCCATTTAGGAATTCATCTTTGTTTTCAAACGGATAATGTTGCTGACCATATGGCATAGAGCCTGATTCAAACCAACAATCTAAAACTTCAGGTGTTCTTTTGTAGGTTTTTCCGTCAACTTTAATTAATAAATCATCTAAATAGTGTCTATGCAAGTCGACAATTTCTTTTCCAGTATATTCTTGAAGTTCTTCAACTGATCCGATACAGATTTGGTCTTGAGGGTCATCAACATTTACCCATACAGGTATACAACTTCCCCAGTATCTGTTTCTACTGATTGCCCAGTCTCTAGCATTTCCAAGCCAATTAGAAAATCTTTTTTCTCCAATAAATCCTGGAACCCAGTGAGTTGAAGCATTAAGCTCAACCATTCGATCTCTTATTTTTTCAACATTAACAAACCATGTTGGAATGGCTTTATAAATTAAAGGGGTACCTGTTCTCCAACAAAATGGGTATGAATGAGTTTCTGTTTTGTAACTAAACAAGGCATCTCTGTTTTTAAGTTGCTCAACAACAATTTTATCCGCATCTTTTACATTTAAATCCTTAAGCTCAGCAAATGTTGAATCAAATTTTCCTGCAAGAGTGACGGGGTCTACAATTACATCTATGTCTGCGTTCTTAAGTGCGTAAAAATCACTTTCTCCATAGGCAGGTGCCTGAGATACTAACCCTGAACCAGATTCAGTATTCGTATCATCACTATGAATAATTCTAAATGTACCATCTTGGAAAGTGTCTTCGTATTCGTCATAAGCAGGAATGTATGTTGCACCAATTAATTCACTTCCAGTAGATTCATCTAAAATATCGAAATCATAATTTTCTAGCTCCAAAAGTCTTTCTTTTGCAATCCAGTAAAACTTATTTTCGATTGAAATTCTTGAATATGTAATATCCTTTCCTACAGCAATAGCTAAGTTACCAGGTATGCACCAAGGTGTAGTTGTCCATACTAGAAAATTGTCACCTTTGACAATCTTATTAAAATTCTCTCTGGCTTTTAAAGTAAAAAATATGGAAGGATCTTCAACATCCCTGTAATCCATATTCGCTTCAAAATTTGACAATGGTGTTGAAGCTGCCCACGAATAAGGTAAAACCTTATAATCCTGATAAATAAGTTCTTTTGACCATAATTCTTTGAAAACCCACCAAACACTTTCCATGAAATCAATATCCATAGTTTTGTAGTCATTTTCAAAATCAACCCATCTACCTATTTTTCTCGTTATTTTTTCCCAATTTTCTGTGTTAGTTTGAACTTGAGTACGACATGCTTCATTGAATTTTCCTATTCCAAATTCATCTATTTGCTGAGGGTCTTCTAAGTTAAGTTTTTTCTGAACTTCCATTTCAATAGGAAGCCCATGAACATCCCATCCAAACCTTCTTTCAACGTAATATCCTCTCATGGTCCAATATCTTGGAACTATGTCTTTTATTACACCAGCTAATAAATTTCCATAGTGAGGACTGCCAGTAGGGAACGGAGGACCATCGTAGAATCTAAATACTTTAGAGTCTTTTCTTGATTCCATTGAATTTTCAAATGCATTGATTTTATCCCAATAATTTGAAATATTTTCTTCAAGTTTAGGTAAATCTATATTTGAACTAATTCTTTTAAACATCTATACGATTTTAAGTCTTTTAAAGATAAATTTGTATAAATTCGAAGACTTTTTAAAAAAAATATATTTATAAGACTTTATTTAAAAAGTAGCTAATATACATTCATCTGAGGATTTATATGGTTAGAAAATTATCAACAAATACAGTAAATAAGTTTAAAAAGAAACTTATTGCAGAAAAAGAACAGTTAACAAACATCTTAGAACACCATCAACAACAAAGGGAAAATATTAGATTATCCGAAGGATCAGCGGAAAGAAGTCCCGATCCAACATCCGCTGATGGTGGCTCTATGGCATTTGAGTTAGAAAAAGAATTAACTTTAGACGAGAATACACGACATTTGTTAAACCAAGTTGAACACGCTTTAGTTATGATCCAAAAGAAAAAATATGGCATTTGTGAAAATTGCAATGAAGCCATTCCAGTTGCAAGGCTTGAAGCAATACCATATTCAACACAATGCAAAAACTGCGCAGCATTAATTGAATCTTAGAAATTATCTAAGTCCCGTATTAATAATTGTTTCATTATCTTCTTTAGATTTGTACATAAAGTATTTGATAAGAATAAATAATATTCAAGAAAAATTAATTTTAGAAAATTTCTTAACAATCGACCTTACTTACAACACTGGAATAGCATTCGGTTTTTTCAGCGACTATACGGAGATCACCTATGTTTTTTCACTTGTTGTTTTTCTTTGGCTAATATCTCAGTTTAGAAATTTCGATATAGGCAGTGTTGAAATGTATTCATTTTGCTTAATAACAAGTGGAGCAATTGGTAATTTAGGTGAAAGAGGATGGAATTTAATATTTAATCAAAATGGAAAAGTAACTGACTTTATAGAACTCTTGTTTATTCCGAGTTTTAATTTTGCTGACATATATATTACATTTGGAATTATTGGCTTATTTTATATGGAGTTAAGAAAAAATTAATATTGAAATAGTTCATGAGAACGAAAATTTTGTAATTGTTAACAAACCTGCAGGAGTCTTAACTCATCCTGTTCAAAATTCTGATGAGAAAACAATTCAAGACTACTTAAAAGAAAATTTTCGAATAGAGTATGAATTTGAAGATGATAGACAAGGTATTGTCCATCGGCTTGATAGGGTTACAACAGGATTGCTTATTTGTCCTTTAAATCGTGAAACACATTTAGATTTAAAAACTATTTTTAAAAAAAGAGAAATTCAAAAAAAATATAGAGCTATTGTCGAAGGTGAATTCAAAACGAAAAGTGGAACAATTGAACTGCCACTTGCAAGTTCAAATGTTAATAGAAAAAAAAGAACTGTTAGCGCTCAAGGCAGAGAGGCTATTACTGAATTTAAAGTCTTGTCTAGTAATGATAAGTATTCTTGGATTGAATTAAATCTAATAACAGGACGAAATCATCAAATAAGAGCTCATTTGGAGTATTTAAAAACACCAATCGTAAATGACATTCTTTATGGTGCAAATCATCATGAAAATTTAGAAAAAAATATGATATGCTTGCAGGCGTTTAAATTAAAATTTTTATTATCAAATGAAAATTTTGAATTCACAATCGACCAGCCCGATTACTTTAGTTCAATATTATAAAAAAATTTTAAAAACTCTTTAAAATATCTTTATGACAAATTCTTTCGTTCACCTTCATGCGCACACAGAGTATTCAATGTTAGATGGTGCGGCGAAGATAAAAGATTACTTAAATAAAGTTAAAGAGTTAAATCAACCTGCAGCTGCAATAACAGATCATGGAAATTTATACGGAGCTTTAGAGTTTGTTAAAGTAGCAGAAGATATTGGAGTACAACCAATTATTGGTTACGAAGCTTATATCACACCTGGTTCGCGATTTGATAGGCCTGATAGACAAAATAATAAACGTTACCATTTAACACTTTTGGCAGAAAATAATGTTGGATATCAAAATTTAGTTGAGTTAGTTAGTAAGGCCTTTATAGAGGGTTATTACTACAAGCCCAGAATTGACTACGATCTGCTTAAAGAGCACTCAGAAGGCATAATTGCACTCTCAGGTTGCCTTGGTGGCGAAATAGCACAAAGCTTAGCTCCTGATTTGACGACTGAAGAGGGGAATTCTGGTAACGAAAAAAGTTATTCGCGAGCATTAGAGCTTGCAAAAAATTATCAAAACATATTCGGGAAGGATAACTTCTTTATTGAGTTACACAATCATGGTATTCCTGAACAATTAGAGATATTAGATGATTTAATTAAAATATCTAAAGAAATAGATGCTCCACTTGTAGCAACAAATGACTCTCACTACGTAGACAAAAAAGACGCATCATCCCATGATGCATTATTGTGTGTACAAACCAATGCAACTATAGAAGACGAGAATAGATTTAAATTTGAAGGTGAAGGATATTTTGTTAAGTCTTCAGAGGAAATGAGAAAATTATTCCCGGATAAAAAATTTCCGAATGCATGTGATAACACATTAAAGATTGCTGAAAGAATAAATTATGAATTTAATTTTGGTGAAAACTTTCTTCCCGACTTTCCTTTACCAGAAGAGGGTGTAACAGCAGATGAATTTCTAAAAGTTAAAGTTTTTGAAGGAGCATCTCAGAGGTATGAAGAGATTACTTCAGAGGTTGAAGAGAGGATAAATTATGAATTAGATGTAATTTCTTCAATGGGCTTTGCCTCTTATTTTTTAATTGTTGGTGACTTAATTAGATTTGCTAGAGAAAAATCAATTAGAACTGGTGCAGGTAGAGGTTCCGCAGCAGGTTCTATAGTATCTTATTGTTTAGGGATAACAGGTATAGATCCAATTAAATATGGTTTAATCTTTGAAAGATTTTTAAATACAGGTAGGAAGTCATTACCAGATATTGACATGGATTTTGACGAACGATACAGATCAGATGTGATCAATTATACAATTGATAAATATGGTTCTGATAAGGTTGCTCATATTGTCACATTCGCAACTATTAAAGCTAAACAAGCTATTAGAGATGCTGCGAGAGTGCTTGGACTTCCTTTTTCAAGTGGAGACAGAGTTGCTAAGTTAATGCCACCTATGATTTTAGGCAATACTGCAACAATTTCAGAATGTTTAGAGCTAGATGAAGAAAATAAAAGTGGATATAGTAAAGAATTTTATTCTGCATCTGAAGAGTTAAGAAAACTGTATAAAAATGATGAGGAAGTAAAAAAAATTATTGATATTGCTTTAGGCCTAGAAGGTTTAAGACGACAAGATGGCATACATGCCGCAGCAGTTGTTATTTCACCATCAAAAATAACTAATTTTCTTCCAATTCAACAGAAGGGTGAAAATGCGGAGGTAGTAACGCAATACGAGATGCACACTGTTGAAAGGCTTGGTCTTTTAAAAATGGATTTTCTCGGTTTGAGAAATCTTTCAATAATTGATAGAACTTTAGAACTTATTAAAGGTAAAGATGTGGACATCGATAATGTACCTTTAGATGATAAAAAAACCTTTGAAATTTTTGCATCAGGAAAAATGACAGGCGTTTTTCAATTAGAAAGTAGAGTTGCACAATCGTTATCAAAGAGCTTATCTCCTAAACGTTTTGAAGACATTGTAGCCTTAGTAGCTTTAATAAGACCAGGGCCGTTAGGCGCAGGCATGCATACAGAGTTTGCAGATAGGGCAAATGGTAGAAAAGATATTGAATATTTACATCCAGATTTAGAAAATGTTCTTGGTGAAACTTACGGTGTAATTTTATACCAAGAACAGGTGATGCAAGTAGCAGAAAAAATAGCAGGTTTTAACCTTCAGGAAGCTGACAATTTACGTGTAGCAATGGGTAAAAAAATTCCCAAGATTATGGAAGAGCAGAGAATAAAGTTTACTAATGGAGCTTCTGTTAAAGGTTATTCAGAGATATTTTCATCTGAATTATTTGATCAGATTGCATATTTTGCTGGCTATGGTTTCAATAAAAGCCACTCAGTACCATATGCATTACTTGCATACCAAACAGCATATTTGAAAGCAAATTATCCCGCTGAGTACCTTTCAGCTTGCTTAACCGCAGTAAAAAGAGATAAAGATAGAACTGCAATTTTTTTATCAGAAGCAAGAGATATAGGAGTGCAGGTTACAACACCAGATATAAACTTAAGCAGCGAAGACTTTACAGTTTCTGACAATAAAATTATTTTTGGTTTGTCAGCAGTAAGAAATGTTGGTGATGTTACTGCGCAAAAAATAATTAATGAAAGAAATGAAAATGGTGATTTTTCATCTATTGAGGATTTTTTATCAAGAATTGATTCGCGTTCATTAAATAAAAGAGGCGTAGAAGCTTTGGCTCAGGGAGGGGGTTTTGATAATTTCGGATTTACAAGAAAAGGAGTATACGAAGCAACTGTAGATTTGATTGAGGATGCTAAAGATTTAAAAAAAGAAAAGTTAAATAACCAGGGTTCTCTCTTCTCTTTAAATGAATCTGAAAACAATTTAACAACTATAGCTTCTTCAGAATGGGAAAAGAAAGAGTTGTTAGAACGAGAAAGAGAAATGCTTGGTTTCTTTGTTAGTGAAGATCCTCTTGATGGATACGGAGAAGTGTTAAAAAGTGAATCTTCACATACGATAATTGAATTACAAAATTTAGAAGAAGAGGATGAAGAGGTAAATGTAGTTATTGCAGGTTTAGTGTCAAATATTCAAAAAAGAGTATCTAGACGAGGCAATCCTTGGATCCAATTTGACCTACAAGACACAACAGGATCGGTAGGTGTTTTATTATTTAATAAACTTGTTGATAAATATAATAATGAAATTGATGGAGAGCTTTATATAAAGGTTACCGGTACCTATGTTGGTGGTGCTGAAAACACTTTAAGAGCTAGAGATTTAGTTGTTATAGAACCCACTAAACTTTTGACAGATTTAGATATTACTCCATTAACTATCCAGGTTAATGAAGATAATTTAACAAAAAATAATTTAATTTTATTAAAAGAGTTGTTTATGAAGCATCCTGGACAATCAAATGTTGAGTTAGAGGTGATAGGCAATGACGATATAAAACTACTAGAACTGAAATCAATAAAAGTAAAAAAATCTTCAAAACTAAATAATGACATTTCAATACTGTTGTCATAGTGAGCTAAAATTAACTTATGTCATTAAACATTGAAGAGTTAAAAACAAGATATAAAGAAAGAGCTGAAGCTGTTAAAAATAGATCAATCCCACCAGTCGGAGGTGATGATAGAGCAGCATTCATTAAGCAAGCTGAGCTTGATTTTCAAGATTATATGTTTGTAGCTGATTGTGATTTTGAAGTTATTGACGGATATCTTGTAATGAAATATAAGTTAGACAGTTAATTTAAATTCTTTCCCATCGGAAAAATTGAAGATACAACTTCTGCACATGCAATTGCAATCTCCATATGTTCTTTTTGAGTTCCATTTGCAGATCTAAGTTCTATGTAGTGAATCCAGCTTCGTAATGTACCGTTCATATACAGTCGACTTACAGTATTTCCTTCTGGTAGAACTGCACGTGCTTGCTCTTTAGCAATTCCATTTTCTATAGCCCAGTTGTAGGCTTTTTTAGAGTTTTCAATCAGATCCAATTGAATTTGAGTCCATTCGTTTTCTAGTGTTTCATTTTTTGACTCAATTGAATTTTGTCTATTTTTTGGATCTTGCAACCTGGCTTCGCGTGTAACAAATTCTAAGTCTTTTACAGGATTTGCGTATCTTTGACTAAATTCCTGAAAACTAAAAGATCTATGTCTCAACATTTGTCTCGCAATATCTCTTGTAGTTTCAATTTCTAAACAAGCACTAACCATCTCAAGTGGTGACCAGTGAGAATTTTTGATTAAATAATTAATTAATTTTTCACTTGTTTCAGTATTTAGTTGATTAGAGGGGTTTGAAACTCTTGCGCAATAAGCTACAAGTTCTTGAACGTCTTTAATGCCTTCTTTAGCAATATCTTCATTTGGTGTTGAATAACTTATTAATTTAACTTTCATTATTTTTATTATATTAAAATCTAATTATGTTTTTACTAAGATTAGTAGTCTTTTTCATCTCTTTGTTGATGCTTACAATTTTAGCCTATCCTTTGTTGTTAATTTTAGATATTTCACAAGGAGGAACTTATTTTGGACTTTGCAGTGATTTAGCTACTTGTGAAATAGGATTTTTAGAAGGACCAAGACTTTTAATTATTTTGATTATGTCATTTTTTGTTTTAGTAGTTATATTGAGGTTAATTATGAAGCTTATAAACAGTATAAATAATGAATCTTCTATTCTTTAACAGCACCAAAAATTGATAACAAAACTATCACTACACCTATCCAGTTTATTAAATTTAAAACTTCATTAGCTAAAGATATACCTATCAAAATTGCAAATATAGCTTCCAGGCTTAATATCAAAGAAGAAGTAGACGCTTTAACAAACTTTTGTCCAAATAACTGAAGGTAGAACGCACCTACATTTACAACTAGTCCTAAAAACACTATAGGAACAATATTTTGAACTATTGGAGTAGCTTCATTAATTGAAATGTAAGGCATACATAAAGATGCACCAAATAAGGATTGGACAAACATTAGATTTGAAATATTAAAATTATTAACTTCTTTTTCTACTAGAACAATATGTATCGCATAAGACATTGCACATATAAATGTAAACAAATTTCCAAACATTTGATCTATGCTTGTGCTTGAAATCAAGAGTATTCCTGTAAACCCAAAAAATGAAAATACATAATTTTTTGTTTGAAGGTCAGTATGATTTATTAACTTACTCAAAAGGGGAGTTAAAACTACATAAAACCCAGTAACGACTCCAGAATTAATTGTTGATGAGGTGACCAATCCTTCAGTTTGGGTATAGTATCCCAGCCAAAGAAAGAATCCCATAATCAATCCAGGTTTAATTGAGTTTTTATTTGGGATTCCTCCAATAATCAGAAAAAATATTGAAGCAATTAAAAATCTGCAAAATACGACAAACATAGGTGATAAATCATCCAATAAATTTTTAACAACAAGGAATGTAGAACCAAATAACATTGCAGATGCAAACAAAGCCAGTAGTGCTTTATTTTGCGAGTTTAATTTCATAATTGAGATTTTAAAAGAGATACAATATATAAGTGAAAATTTCTAAACAAGAAAAAGCTAATAAAATTCTTAAGATATTAGAGAATTATTATCCTCAAACTCCAGTGCCATTGAAACATAACAGTCCTTATACTCTTCTAATTGCAGTTTTGCTTTCAGCTCAATGTACTGATGAAAGGGTTAACAAAATAACTCCAATTTTGTTTAAGAAGGCTAACACTCCAATCAAAATGGCTAAATTAAAAGTATCCGACATTGAAAAAATAATAAGACCATGCGGGCTATCACCTCAAAAATCTAAAGCAATATCAAAATTATCAAAAATACTAGTTTCTGATTTTAACTCTAGAGTACCTAGAGACTTAGAGGCTTTAGAAGCATTACCCGGTGTAGGACATAAAACCGCATCTGTATTAGTAAGTCAAGCTTATGGAACTCCTGCTTTTCCAGTCGACACTCATATTCACAGACTTGCCTGGAGATGGGGATTGTCAACAGGGAAGAATGTAAAAAAAACAGAAGAAGATTTAAAAAAATTATTTCCAATTGAGAAATGGAACAAATTGCATCTTCAAATAATTTTCTATGGACGTGAGTTTTGTCCTGCAAGAGGTCACAACTTAGAAAATTGTATTATTTGTACAAAATTTAGAAGAAAAACAAACTTTAAGTAAAAAGTTAATTTTAACGATTGTTTTCACATCTGTTTAAATTGATATATGGAACTCAATATTTTAATTTCTTTTGGATTTGGGGTGTTATCTTTTTTCTCGCCTTGTGTTCTCCCAATCGTCCCTGGTTTTTTTGCATCTTTTTCTCTTGAAAAAAACAATAAATCCAAAAAAATATGGAGTTCACTACAGTTTGTTTTAGGTTTTTCTTTTGTATTCATCTCATTAGGCGCACTTGCAACATCACTAGGATCTTTTTTTACAAGAAATTCTTCAGCTTTAGGGCAAGTAAGTGGTGTAGTAATTATTTTGTTTGGATTATTTTTGTTATTTCCTAATTTAAATACTCGTTACTTCTATGGTGAAAATATTTTTAAATTTGGAAATATTAATAAATTTAAGTTCTTAATTATGGGTTTTGCATTCGGGTTTGGCTTTACACCATGTATTGGTCCTGTATTAGGTGCTTTACTAGCCCTCTCTTCTAATGCTGAAACAATAAATATTGGTGTCACATATCTTTTGTATTTTTCTTTAGGTATGGGCCTACCGTTTTTAATATCTGGTTTTCTGATAGATAAAATAAATTTAAATAATTCATTATTTAGAAATATTCAAAAATATTCAAGCTCTTTGTCTGGATTAATTCTTATATCTATAGGTTTTTTAATCTTTACAGACAGAATGTATATTTTAGCTTCTTTTTTTCAAGACCTTTTACTAGCACTAAATTTGGACAGGCTAAGCAATATATAGTTATGAATAGATTTACTGTAAACAAATCCTTGATTATTAAAGGTAAAGATACAATTAGTTTTGTTGATTCATTAATTTCGAACTCATTAAAAGATGGGGTGCCTAAATTCTCATATTTGCTTTCTCCAGATGGAAAGGTAAGTTCCTGGTTTATTGTTTATCAAGCAGGGTCTGAGGTATTTATTTTTCAAGATAATGATAAATTAATTCAGATAAAAGAATTTCTATTAAAGTACAAGTTTCGTACGGATTGCAATTTAGATTTAATAGATGTTCAGTACTCATTTGATATTACAACTAAAGAAAATGAATTATTAATAAATCTGATAGAAGAAAAAAATGAAATTGCAAATTTTCTTGAACTTGAAACTCAATTTGATTTACCGTCTAAAAGCATCATAGAAAAAGGATTAATGCCTAATGAAATTCTTTGGTTAGAATCTTTTGTTGATTATTTCAAAGGTTGTTTTATTGGACAGGAGCAAACGTCTAGAGTTAAATACAGAGGCAGACCTAGACGTATATTAAAAACATTACCTGACGGATCACAAGTAATTGACAAAATTACAAATGAATAATCAAAGATGTGATTTTTGTGCTCGAATTTTATTTAAAAATGTATCAGGCACATACAAATTGTGTTCAAAAAAGTGTAAAACTTATTTTAAAAATAAATCAAAAATAGAAATTATTGACAAAGCATTTCAGAACACAAATATACATGAATGGACTCAAATCAGTAATTTAATTAATTTAATCAATGGATATGATAAGTTTGAAAAAATTGCATCTATTTCAAGGTTGATATATTTTGAAAAAATATTGTTACTAAAGAACACAAATGAACTTAATTTGAAATCTGAAGTTAAAGTGAAAAAATAGCACCTCTGTCAAACTTCTTTAATGAAATTTGAACTATCGGTCCAACTGCTAATACCATAAAAATTGTACCTAATCCGTAAGATCCACCAAGTAATACACCTACAATAAATGCTGTAAAGTCTATAGCTATTCTTGTAACTCTTATGCTAGGACCTAACTTAGAAATCCCTACCATTATTCCATCGCGTGGACCCGGACCTAAACCAGCCCCAACATAAACCCCTACACCTGCTGCAAAACAAACTGTTCCAAATGTTAAATAAACTATTCTCACTATCATGTCAACCGGTTCATTTAAAAAGTACATTGTAAGATCAATTACATTTCCAATGATCAATATATTTAAGATGGTTCCAATGAAGGGTTTCTGCTTTAAAGGTATCCAGCCTAGTAAGATGATAAATCCAGTAATTACACCTGCGAATCCAATTTTAATATTTAATAATTTACTAAACCCATCGTGAAATACATCCCAAGAATTAAGTCCTAGATTAGCTTCTATTGTAAATGCAAGCCCAAATCCACACATTACTAGTCCTGCAATTAGTTGTGGAAGTCTATATACGATTTTTTTATTAATTTCCATTAAAAATATTTTCTAGAAACTCAATGTTTTCTGGACAGATTTCATAAATTGATTGAAATCTAAAAATTGGAATAAGTCTATTATCTTCATTGTCAAGGTTTGCCGAGACATTAATTATTTCGTAAATTTTACCTATTGAATCTTTCTGGTCTACCCATGAGGAAGAAGATATACAAATATTTTTTCCTATTTCAGTTAACTGTTCATCTTCAAGCATTGCTAAGTTGTTATTTGTGTCAGCAAGTCTAATGTTCTCAATAAATGTAGCTTCTGTAGTATTTTGATTAAACGCTTGATAAAAAATAAAAATAGACATTGCAGTCATTGATACAATCAAAACAATTTTTAGAGATTTGCTATTAGACATAGTTTGATAATAGTAATTAAAATTTTTTTATAGTACCCGGAGAGGGAGTCGAACCCTCACATCCGAAGATACTGGATTTTGAATCCAGCGCGTCTGCCAATTCCGCCATCCGGGCATATTTTGATTATATTTGATATCTAGATGAATGTAAGAAAATTATTATAAGTTTAAACTTGAATAATGAATTTATTAATTGATGGGCACAGCATTGCATTTAGGGCTTTTTATGCATTACCCGAAACACTTGTAACTTCTAAAGGTTTTCCTACAAATGTTATACACGGCTTTTTAATGATGTTGTCAAAGCTCACATCTACTTATGATTGCAATAAGCTTATTGTTACATGGGATGTTTCAAAAAGTACTTTTAGAACTGAGATGTACAAAGAATATAAAGGTAATAGAAAATCTGCTCCAGATAATTTTAAGATTCAAATTAAAGCACTACAACAAATTCTGTCAGAATTTAAAATCCCACAGATTTCATTAGATGGTTTTGAAGCAGATGATGTTCTAGGTACTTTATCAAAACAATTTGATGAGAAAGAAGAGAAAACACTTATCGTAACGGGTGACAGAGATTCTTATCAATTAATTTCAAAAAATATAAACATACTTTATACCAAAAGAGGAATATCAAATACTGATACATATGATGAAAAGTTATTTATTGAAAAGTTTCAAATTAATGTTGAACAATATATTGAATATCTTGCATTAAAAGGAGATCCTTCTGATAATATTCCTGGTTTACCTGGAGTCGGTGAAAAAACAGCAATCAATCTTTTGCTTGAACACAAAAACATAAAGAATATTTATAACAATTTAGGAACTTTAACACCTAAATTACAACAAACTTTTTCAGAAAATAGTGAACTTCTAGAGTTAAGCAAAAAATTAGCGACTATTAAAAGAGATTTAGAGATTGAAATACCTGAGGTAAATTTTTCAGAGACCATATTTAAAAACAATAATGTTTTAGATAGTTCTGCTGATTTAATAAATGAATATGAATTGAACAGTTTTTTCAAAAATACTAAAGATAAAACACCTGTCTCTAAAAATGAGATAGATGAATTGATAACGTATGAAAATAAAATAAAGCACGAATCATTTGTTTTTAATTATCAAGATAAGAATATATTTGTAAATGAAAAAGAAGTAGGGATATTCACTTCATTAGAGCAATTTAAAAATCCCATCTCACTAACTTCGCAAAAATTGTTAAATAATCTTTCAACTATTAAACAAGATTTTACGGCATTTGATTGTATGTTGTTTCTTAACGATCCAAGTACAAGACCAGATAACTTAATAAATATTATCAAAGTTATAAATCCATCTGAATTTGTCGATAAGAAAACTACAGACGCAGAATTCGCAAACATTATCCAAAAAAATTATAAAAATTTTATTACTCAATATGCAAAAATCTCCAAAGATAAAACATTAATGAATATTTACAAATCAATTGACTTTCCAGTCATGCATGTACTTGCAAAAATGGAAAATTTAGGAGTTAATGTTTCACTTTCTAAAATGAAAAAGTTGTCAAAGCAGCTCGTTAAAGATTTATCCGATATCGAGAAAGATATTATAAAAATTTCTAAAAAAGATTTTAATATAAATTCTCCAAAACAATTGGCAGAAGTTTTATATGAAGATTTGAAAATGCCTATTGTAAAAACAACACCAAAAGGTGCTCCATCTACTGATGCATCAGTCCTTGAAGAGTTGTCAAAAAAATATGAATTACCTAAATTAATTTTAAGTTATAGAGAATTGGAAAAAATTAGATCAACATATGTAGATGGTTTGATTCCTCTTGTATCAAATGAATCTAAGATTCATACACATTACAATTTGTTTGGCACAGCAACTGGTAGATTGTCATCTGAGCAGCCAAATTTACAAAACATACCAAATAAATCAAAGATAGGTCAAAAAATTAGAGATTTCTTCATACCAACTGAAGGCTGTAGTTTTATCATTTCAGATTATTCTCAAATTGAACTTAGAGTTCTTGCACACTTGAGTGGTGATAAAAATATGGTTTCTATTTTGCAAAAAAGAGAATCTGATATTCATTCAGAAACAGCGTCAAAAATATTTAATACATCACTTAGTAAAGTTGATAAAAATATGAGACGTAAAGCCAAAGAAGTAAATTTTGGTTTGATATACGGAATGGAAGCATTTGGTTTATCTAAAAGTTTAAAAATAAGCCAGAAAGAAGCCTCTGAACTTATAGAAGCTTATTTTTTGCAATTTCCAAAAATTAAAGGGTTTTTAGATGACATTGTTAAAAATGCTGAAAAGAACACCTATACAGAAACTTTAAGTGGAAGAAAGCGATATGTGAGAGAATTGAGTTCTAGTAATTTTCAAGTAAAAAGTATGGGGAAAAGGATTGCTATGAACGCCCCAATTCAAGGAACCGCAGCAGATATTATGAAAATTGCCATGATAAAAGTTGATGAATATTTAAAGCAATCTGGTCACGGACAATTAATTTTACAAATTCATGATGAAATAGTTGTTCAGGTAGAAAATAGATTTGCCGATAGCGCAATGGAGGAAATTACAAAAGAAATGGAAAACGCTTATAACCTCAAAGTTCCTATTTTTGTTAATTCAAAAATTTCTAATTCTTTGGCAAATTTTAATAATTAGTTTGTAAATAACACAGATATGTTATTCTTATTCACGCAATACTATGATTGGAAAAAAAATTTTAAATGGTAGATAATAATCAAGGTGACACACAGCCTTCAAATGTGGTATCTCTTCCTGATGATATAAAACCTGAAGACTTTCCCGAACTACTCGAGCAAACACTTATTACTTTTAATGATGGTGACGTTATTGAAGGAACCATTGTTCGTATTGATAGAAATGAAGTTATGGTTGATGTTGGCTATAAATCTGAAGGAGTTATACCTTCAAGAGAGTTATCTGTAAGAAAAGGTGTTAATCCTAAAGAACTTGTAAACGAGGGTGATAAAATTCAAGCCCTAGTTCTTGACAAAGAAGATGATGAAGGAAGATTGATTCTCTCAGTAAAACGTGCTGTGTATGAAAAAGCATGGGGCGATATTCAAGAAATTGCAAATAACAACAAATCAATTAAAGGTACGGTCATAGAGTCTGTAAAAGGCGGCTTGATTGTAGATATTGGAGTGAGGGGATTTTTACCTGCTTCACTTATTGACGTTAGGAGAGTTAAAGAACTGACATCTTATATTGGTGAGGAAATTGAGGCAAAAATTTTAGAATTAGATAGACAAAGAAATAACATTGTCCTAT
Source organism: Candidatus Actinomarina sp. (assembly GCA_038142145.1). GTDB lineage: Bacteria > Actinomycetota > Acidimicrobiia > Actinomarinales > Actinomarinaceae > Actinomarina. Next base: position 382,378 of record JAYQJM010000005.1, read on the forward strand.
CAAGAAAAGCTCATTTAGAAGAAGAACAATCAGAAGAAAGACAAGGATTTCTTGATGACTTACAAGTTGGAGATGTAAGAGAAGGAAAAATTTCCTCTATTGTTAGTTTTGGTGCATTTGTTGATATAGGTGGAATGGATGGACTTGTTCACGTGTCAGAACTTTCATGGAGACATGTAGAAAACCCAAATGAAATTGTAAAAGTTGGTGATAAAGCTACAGTCAAGGTTCTAGAAATTGACAATGACAAAGAGCGAATTTCACTTTCAATTAAACAAGTTAACGAAGACCCATGGTTAGATTTTGAACTTCATTATAAAGATGGAGATGTTGTAGAAGGTGAAGTTACTAAAGTAGTGCCTTTTGGTGCATTTATAACTATAGGCAAAGGAGTCGAAGGTTTAGTTCATGTGTCTGAAATTGCAGCTGAGAAAGTTGACTCTCCTGAAATGGCACTTGCCCTTGGTCAAAAAGTAAGTGTTAAAATTACCGAGTTAGACGTAGAGAAAAGAAGAGTAAGTTTATCTATTAAGCAAGCTGATCCAAACTGGAAAGAAGTTGCTAGTAAAAAAGAAACTCCAAAAACTCATTCATCAGAATCAGAAGATCCTACACCAAAAAGACAAACTGTTGATGGTGTAGATGAATCTCTGGAAAACATTCTGCAAGAACTCAAAGAGCGGGGCATAGGCAACTCGTAATTTATTATTTATAATCATCTATAGATGAAAAATAATGTCTATTTAATAACTGGCCCCATTGGTAGTGGTAAATCTACAGCACTAGAAATTATCAGTAACTTAGATTTATTTACAGTTGATTTAGATAAGGTTTCAAATAATATCCTCAACCAAACTGAAAGTTTTAACTTTATAAAAAATAATTTTCCTGACGCAATTGAAAATAATATAATTTCAAAACAAGTTCTTGCAAATATAGTGTTTAGTGATGATGAAGAATTAAAGAAATTAGAAAATTATCTACATCCTAGAGTTTTAAATGAATTAGATAAAATAGTCAGTTCTGCTTCAGGTCCTATCTTTGTAGAAGTTTCAGCACCAAAAACTATACATAGCAACTATGAGGCTTTGGTTATATTTGCTGATAAAGAAGTAAGGGTTGAAAGACTTTTGAGTAGAGGCATGCAATTAGATGATATAAATAATCGAATTGCAACTCAGCAAGATGATGATTGGTGGTTGAGTTTAGGTAAAGTTATTTACAATAACAATTTTGAAGATTTTAAAACTGAACTTCTTGAATTTATTAAGGAAGTTACATAAGTTGTTACTTTAATAAATTGATATAATTTTTTATGAAAAAATTTGAAGTTATTTCAAACTTTTCGCCTAAAGGCGATCAACCTAACGCTATTAAACAATTATATTCTGGTGTTAGTTCAGGAGTAGATTTTCAAACTTTAAAAGGCATTACTGGATCTGGAAAATCTGCAACTATTGCATGGTTAATCGAAAAGGCTCAAAAACCTTCTTTAGTTTTAGCACCGAATAAAGCTCTTGCAGCTCAATTAGCAAATGAATTTCGTCAATTTTTTCCAAAAAATAGGGTAGAGTATTTCGTTTCTTATTATGACTACTATCAACCGGAAGCTTATGTTCCAAGAACGGATACATTTATAGAAAAAGATGCAACTATAAATGAAGAAATAGACAGATTGAGACATTCAGCAACAAGTGCTTTACTTTTGAGGGAAGACGTTATAGTTGTATCTTCTGTGTCTTGCATTTATGGTCTCGGTTCTCCGATAGAGTATAAAAATAAACTTATACCAATTCACAAAAATAAAGAATTTAATATTGAAGATTTACTTCATCAATTGATTAAACAGCAATATGTAAGAAATGATCTTGTAGTTCAAAGAGGATCATTTCGATTAAAAGGTGATACATTAGATATTTTTCCAGTTTACGAAGAAACAATTTTTAGAATTGAATTTTTTGGTGACGAAGTTGAAGATATCTCAAGAATCGATCCAACAACAGGCGAGATTATGGAGAAATTAACTGAACTAGCAATACTTCCTGCATCTCATTATGTAATTTCCGATGAGTCTAAACAAAAGGCTTTAAACCAAATTGAGAAAGATATGTTAATCCAGATTGATAAATTCAACTCAGAAAATAAACTTCTTGAAGCTCAGAGAATTGAACAAAGAACTCGGTATGACCTTGAAATGATTAGTGAATTAGGCATGTGTTCTGGAATAGAAAATTATTCAAGGTATTTTGATGGAAGAAAACAGGGTGAAGCTCCATACACACTGATAGATTTCTTTCCAGAAGATTTTTTAATGATAGTTGATGAAAGTCATATCGCTATACCTCAAATAAGGGGACAATATGAAGGCGATAAATCCAGAAAATCAACACTTGTTGAGTACGGCTTTAGACTGCCTTCAGCCCTAGACAATAGACCCCTTAAGTTTGATGAATGGGTTGATAAAGTAAAAAATACAATTCTAGTTTCTGCAACTCCAGGAAAATGGGAAAAAGAGCATTCTAAAACTTTCATAGAGCAAGTAATTAGACCAACTGGTTTATTAGATCCAAAGATTGTTGTAAAACCTACTGACAATCAAATACAAGATTTGTTAAACGAAATAAATAGTGTCGTCAGTAATGGAAATAGAGTTCTTGTCACAACACTAACAAAAAAGATGAGTGAAGCATTAAGTGATTATTTATTAAAAGCTGGAATAAAGACAAGATATTTACATTCTGATATTGACACATTAGAAAGAATAGAAATCTTAAGAGACTTACGAAAAGGTGATTTTGATGTATTGGTAGGTATCAATCTTTTAAGAGAAGGTTTGGATTTACCAGAAGTACAACTTGTTGCCATTCTAGACGCTGATAAAGAAGGTTTTTTAAGGTCCGAAACAAGCTTAGTGCAAACAATAGGTAGAGCAGCTAGAAATCAAGATGGTTATGTAATTATGTATGCAGACAAAATAACTGATTCAATGACATTTGCTATAGAAGAAACAAATAGAAGAAGGATCTTACAAGAAACGCATAATAAAAAAAACAATATTACACCTACAACTATTAATAAAGAAATCACTGATATTCTAGAACTTGTTGAAAAAAATAGAACAGTAAACAAATCTAATATTGGTAAAGCAAAGCTTGATTTAACAAACGCAAGCAAAATGGATTTAATTAATTTATCAAAAAACATTGAAAATGAAATGAATGTCGCAGCTGATTTATTAGAGTTTGAATTGGCAGCTAGATTAAGGGATGAGTTAAAAGAATTAAGAAAAGAAATTAGTGAATTTGTAGAATGAAAAATCAATATTTAAAAATTAAAGGTGCAAAGGAACATAACTTAAAAAATATTTCAGTTGATATCCCAAAAAATAAAATGGTAGTTATAACTGGTTTATCAGGTTCTGGTAAGTCTTCACTAGCTTTTGACACTATTTACGCAGAAGGTCAAAGAAGATACGTCGAAAGCTTGTCGGCTTATGCAAGACAATTTTTAGGACAAATGGAAAAGCCTAATGTAGAAAGCATAGAAGGATTATCTCCGGCTATAGCAATCGACCAAAAAACTTCATCAAGAAGTCCAAGATCTACTGTAGGTACGGTTACAGAGATTCATGATTATTTACGGTTACTGTGGGCAAGAATTGGTCAAAGCTATTGTCCTAGTTGCAAGAAAAAAATTGAAAAACAATCCACTGGATTTATAGTCAATCAAATTATGAAAAACAAAGAAGGCATAAACATTGAAGTTTTAGCTCCAATTGTAAAGTCGAGAAAAGGAGAGTTTGAAAACTTATTTAATGATTTGAAATCTCAAGGCTTTTCAAGGGTGTTTGTTGATAATGAAATTATAAAACTTGAAGATGCTTCTAAGCTTGATCGTTACTATAACCATGACATCTCAGTTGTAGTAGATAGGATAAAAATTCAAAAAACTCCGGGAAGGAGATTGCCCCAGTCTATAGAAACTGCTTTAGAGCTTACATCTGGACTAGTTGATATTAAAATCGACGATAAAATTCAATCCTATAGTCAAAACTTAGGTTGTAATAATTGTGGCATTTCATATGACAATTTAGAACCAAGAGATTTTTCTTTCAATTCACCATTTGGTGCTTGTCAAACCTGTAATGGTTTAGGTATAAGCTATGAAATTGATGAGAATCTTTTGATAAAAGATTGGGATTTATCAATTGAAGAAAATGTATTCCCAGATATGTCTACTAGGAAATACTTTCGCGCACAGATTTATGGAGTTTGTGAACATTTTGGTATTCCCACCAATGTTGCTTATAAAGAATTAAGTAAATCAGAAAGAGAAATACTACTTTATGGATCTAAAGGTGAAAGTACTGTCATAAGGTATGTTAATAGATTTGGGAATTCTAGAGTTTGGCATAAGCCATATAAAGGAATTGTAAATACATTTAAAAAAAACTACGAAGAAACTTCTTCGGATGCTGCTCGTGAATATTATAAGCAATTCATGAGAGAGTTCGAGTGTAAAAGTTGCAATGGAGAAAGACTAAACGAAAGGTCAAGATTGGTCAAAGTTGAAAAAATTACCTTAGGTCAATTGAACAGCTTATCAATTTTTGACTGTCTAGAGAAAGTTTCGAAATTTAATTTGAAAGGAAACGAATTAGAAATCTCAGAACCGATATTAAGAGAAATCGAAGAAAGGCTTAAGTTTCTAATTGAAGTTGGCTTAGGGTATCTACAGTTAAGTAGAGGTGCTTCTACTTTATCTGGAGGAGAAGCTCAAAGAATTAGATTAGCAACTCAAATTGGTTCGGGCTTAACTGGTGTTCTCTATGTTCTCGATGAACCATCTATTGGATTGCATCAAAATGATAACTTAAAGTTGATTGATACTTTATTAAAATTAAAAAGTTTAGGTAATACGGTACTAGTTGTAGAACATGATGAAGAGACTATGAAGAACTCTGATTATTTAATTGATATAGGTTGGGGTGCTGGTGAGCAAGGTGGGAATATTGTTGCTGAAGGAACTTGGAAAGAAGTTTCATCAAATTCAAAATCAATTACAGGACAATATTTGTCTGGAAAACAAATTGTGCCTTATCCAAAAGTAAGAAGAAAAGGAAATGGTGAAAACATAGTAATTAGAGGTGCGAAAGAAAACAATCTAAAGAATCAAACAGTTTCTTTTCCACTAGGAAAACTTATTTCAATTACAGGTGTATCTGGTAGTGGAAAGTCAACTCTTGTTACAGAAATATTATCAAAGGCAATTAAAAATGAATTTTCAAAAAATTTTATTTTACCTGGTTTACATAAGAGTGTAAGTGGAATTTCAAACATAGATAAGTTAATTGAAATTGATCAATCACCTATTGGTAGAACTCCTCGCTCCAACCCTGCCACTTATTCTGGAGTATTTGATCAAATAAGAACATTATTTTCTATGACTGAAGAATCGAAGATTCGTGGATATAAACCAGGAAGATTCTCATTTAATGTACCAGGTGGACGTTGTGAGGTTTGCAAAGGAGATGGAAATATAAAAGTGGAAATGTATTTCTTGCCCGATATATATGTTATTTGTGAAGATTGCAATGGAACAAGGTACAATGATGAAACTTTATCAGTAAGATGGAAAGGCTACAATATATCCGAAATTCTTAATTTAACAGTTGAGAACGCATTAAATTTATTTGAAAATCAACCTGGAATATTTCGTATTATTAAAACCCTTGATGATGTAGGCCTTTCCTATATAACTCTTGGTCAGGCCGCAACAACCCTTTCTGGAGGTGAAGCTCAAAGAGTAAAGTTGGCTAAAGAACTTAGTAAAAGATCTACTGGTAAAACTCTATATGTTCTCGACGAACCCACAACAGGACTTCATTTTGCAGATGTTCAAAAATTACTAGAGGTGCTTCATTTATTAGTTGATAAGGGCAATACGGTTGTAGTTATAGAGCATAATCTTGATGTTGTTAAAAATTCAGATTGGATAATTGATCTTGGTCCCGAAGGTGGTAATAAAGGTGGAAAAGTGGTTGCTGAAGGAACACCTGAGAGCATTACTAAAGTGAAAGATTCATTGACAGGGTTACATTTAAAAGATGTGTTAAATTGAAAAAACTCAACAATAATGAAATTCCTGAAAAACCAGGAATTTATATTTTCAAAGATAAATACCAAGAGCCAATTTATGTTGGTAAAGCAAAGAATTTAAGAAAAAGAGTACCAACATATTTTTCTAGTAGCAGTTCATGGAAAGTAAAAAGACTCGTAAATGAAGCTGATGACATTTCTTTTGTAATCTCAAAAAATGAAGCGAATGCATTACTTGCAGAATATTCATTTATTCAAAAATATAAACCAAAATACAATGTTCAATTTAAAGATGATAAATCTTTTCCATACGTGACTATAACTAATGATGAGTGGCCTAGAGTAATGGTTACAAGAAACTTAAATAATAAACAGATTAATTTTGGTCCATTTCCTTTTATTGGTTCAGCAAAACGTTCACTAGATCATTTAATTAATATTTTCCCCGTTAGAACTTGTAGTAACTCTATATTTGAAAGACATCATAAGTTAAACAAGCCTTGTTTGCTTTATGATATAGAAAAGTGTTCTGGCCCCTGTATAGAAAAAATAGACAAAACAACATATAGTCAATATTTGGATGACATTAAAAAATTTTATCAAGGCAACTCAGAAGCTTTTATAGATAATAAAATCTCAGAAATGAAAACCTATTCTAAGAATCTTGAATTCGAAAAAGCTCAAAAATCAAAACAACTTATACAGCACTTAGAAAACGCAAGGATAACACAAACATTAATGACTGCAAAAAATAGCAACGTAGATGTTATAGGTGTGAACATAGGTCAATATGATGTTGTTTTATCTTGCCTCATAATTAGAAATGGAAGAATAGTTGGAGAAGTTAAAAATACATTTGAACCGTTAAACTTAGATGAAATAGATAGTTACATGCCTCAAATTATTTTAAGTTTATTTGATAAAAATACACCTTCAAATGAAATTCTAGTTAGTCATAATATTTCTGAAATTAGTTCTTTGAAAACGCTTTTAGAAGATAAGTGGCAAAAAGAAATAAAAGTTAATTATCCAAAAAAAGGATGGAAAAAAGATTTACTGGACACTGCTCTTGAAGATGCACAAGAGTTACGGAGAATTTCAGACCTTAAGAGAAGATCGGACTTAGAGTTTAGATCATTGTCTTTAGAGCAACTCAAGTCAAAGTTAAATCTAAAAGAAATACCATACAGAATCGAAGCATATGATATTTCAAATCTTGGTGATAAGTTTCGCGTTGGTTCCATGGTGGTTTTTGAAGATGGAATTTCAAAACCTTCGATGTATAGAAGATTCCATATTAAAACTTTTGAAGGTCAGGATGACTTTAGGTCTATGGAGGAAATAGTATTTAGACGAATAAAAAGACTAAAAAATGAAAAAGAAGCTGACCAAAGTTTTAGAAGAAAACCGAACCTAATTTTGATTGATGGTGGCAAGGGACAACTGGGTAAGGCAAAAAGTGTTTTAGATCACTTTGAATTAGATATTGATGTTATAGGTCTTGCTAAAAAAGAAGAAGAAGTATTTTTACCAACTTCAAAAAAATCAGTCATTTTAAATAAAAATTCTGAAGCTCTTTTTGTATTGCAGAATATTAGAGACGAGGCTCATAGGTTTGCTATTACTGAAAACAAAAGATTGAGAGTTAGGGAATTAGATTTAATAGATGTTTTAAGCATTAAAGGGGTTTCACAATCTTCAATAGAAATTTTATTTAATACTCATAAAACACTAAATAAAATATCAAAGCTTTCAATCAATAAACTTGGTGAATTAGTTTCAGAACAAGAGGCTGAAAAAATTTATAATTACTTTAATAATTAATTTACCAATTCGTATTCAATAAGAACTAATATATCTAATGTGGCAAACAAAAGACCTGAAGTAATTTTATTAGTAGGAATGTCTGGAGCAGGACGTTCTGCTAGTTCTAATGTATTTGAGGACATGGGTTATTATGTTATTGAGAATTTACCAGCTGATTTAGTCGAATCTGTAGTCCAATCAAATGATGTAACGGAATCTAACAAACAATTAGTCCTTACTATTGATGCTAAAGAAGCTTCTGCTCAAAATGATCTCAGGGAAAGTCTTGATAAATTGAGTCAATCAGGAGTTTTAACAAGAATAATCTTTATTGATGCCGATAATGAAACTCTTATTGAAAGATATGAAGAAAATAGAAGGCCACATCCTATTGGTCTAGAGTCTATTTCTCAATCAGTTAAAACAGAAAGAGATCTTTTAAAACCTATAAAAGAACTAGCAGATCAAGTTCTTGATACTACCGATATGAATGTACATGAATTAAGAAAGAGGATTATTGAGGGCTTTCAAGGTGAAGCATCTAATCAAGATTTAAAAATTTCAGTAACTTCATTTGGGTTTAAAAATGGTACTCCAAGAGATGCAGATATTGTTTTTGATGTAAGATTTCTTCCAAATCCCCATTGGAGAGAAGAATTGAGAGCATCAACAGGTCAATCGCCAATGGTAAGAAACTATGTTTTATCTTTTGAAGATGCTCAAATTTTTCTGGATAAAATTAAAGATATGATTGATTTCCTTTTACCAAGATTTATATCTGAAGGAAAGTCGTATGTTGGAATTGCTATTGGTTGTACAGGTGGCAAGCACAGAAGCGTTGTTATGGCTGAAGAAGTTTATAAGTGGCTAAAAACTCGTGATAATGATTCTGTTGTTATGCATCGTGATATGAAAGAAGCCTAGTTTGCAACATAAACTTGGAAACGTATTAGTCAGATCTGATTTAAATGTTCCAATAAAGAATAAAAAAGTTTTAGATAACTTCAGAATATTAAAAGCAGTGTCTTACTTAGACGACTTAAAAAAAATCTCTAAGAACATAATTTTTTGTTCTCATCTAGGAAGACCTAAAGGTTTTGATTCTACTTTAAGTCTTGAACCAGTTGCTATTGAGTTGTCTAAAATTATAAATGAAAAAGTTGAGTTCATAAATGATTGCTTACACGAAAATATCAGCGATACAATAAATAATTCAAGTGGAAAAGTTTATTTATTAGAAAATTTAAGGTTCTATTCAGGTGAAGAAGAAAATGATTTAGAATTTTCAAAAAAATTATCAAATCCTTATGATAGTTTTATATTTGATGCATTCGGATCTGCTCACAGAGAACATGCCAGCGTAGTTTCAGTTGGAAAATTTTTAGATTCATATCAAGGAAAACTTGTTAGCAAAGAAGTTTCTGAATTAAAACCCTTAATTGAAGGACCAGATAAACCTTTCTCAATAATACTTGGTGGTGCAAAGGTATCAGATAAACTTCAGATGATTGAAAATTTATTACCCAATGTTGATAATTTACTTTTAGGTGGAGGTATGTGTTTCACATTTTTAAAAGCATTAGGATTCAATATCGGAAAATCATTATTTGAGGAGTCATATGTTCCTATTGCTAAAAAAATATTAGATTCTACAGAAGGTTCCAAAATATTACTACCCACTGATTTTGGTGTTACAACAGACATAAATTCCTCTGATAGATTTGAAAAGCAAATTAACGACTTTGGTGACGATGACATAGGCGTTGATATTGGAAAAGAATCAGTTGAAAGTTTTATCAAACACTTAGAAGATTCAAAAACTATTTTTTGGAATGGTCCTATGGGCGTATTTGAAAATAGCGCGTTTGCTTACGGAACAAAAGAAATAACTTCTTTTCTTTCTCAAACAACAGCAAATACAGTTGTAGGAGGTGGAGATTCGGTTAGTGCTATAAATACTTTTTCTAAATTAAAAATGTTTAATCATATATCAACTGGGGGAGGTGCCTCTATAGAGTTTTTAGAAGGTATTGATTTGCCAGGTGTTGATAAATATAATTCACTTATAATCTAAAGCTATGAGAAAAATTGTTATTGGAAATTGGAAATTAAATTTGGATCACCTTCAAGGCATTCAATTACTTCAAAAAATTAATTATTCAATTGAAAAAGAGACTGAAGAAAAAGTCGATATTGTATTAGCACCTTCACACACATCTTTAAGATCACTTCAAACAGTTATATCTTCAGATAATTTGAAAATTAAACTTTCTTCACAAGATATATCACAATACAGTGAAGGGGCTTACACAGGTGAAGTCTCGAATTTACAACTTGAAAAATTAAATATAACTTACTCAATAATCGGCCACTCAGAGAGAAGAGAGTATTTTAATGAAAATAATGAAATCGTAAATTTAAAAATTAATCAAGCTTTAGACAAATCCATAACACCCATCGTTTGCTTTGGAGAAGATCTCGAATGTAGAAATAATGGTGAACACTTAAATTTTATCAAAACACAATTGAATGAAGGATTTAAAGGCATTAGAAAAGATAAGGTTAGTGAAATAATTTTTGCGTATGAACCAATTTGGGCAATAGGTACAGGAAAAGTTGCAGAGTTAGAGGATATTGTAGAAGTTTTAAGCTTTGTTAAAGATGAAATAAGTTCAAAAAGTTTTTTTAAAGATACTTTTAGATTTATATATGGTGGAAGCGTTTCCCCAGATAATGCAAAAGAAATTTTAAACCTTCCAATTGTCGACGGAGCATTGGTTGGCGGTGCTTCATTAGATGCTGATAAATTTACTAAAGTTATAAATTCAATAGACTTATGAATTTAATTTTTGTTCGTCATGGTCAAAGTCTTTGGAATTTAGAAAATAAATTTACTGGATGGGTAGATGTAGGTTTAAGCGATAGGGGAAAAAAAGAAGCTTCTTTAGCTGGTCTTAAGCTTAAAGACGAAGGTTTTATACCGGATATTTGTTATACGTCTTATTTAAATAGATCTAAAGATACAGCAAACATTATTTTAGATAATCTAGAAAAAAGAAAAAATTTTAAAATTTTTAATATCTGGGAATTAAATGAACGTCATTACGGAGCTCTTCAAGGTTTAGATAAGATTGAAACTGCTAAAAAGTACGGAGAAGATCAAGTTCAACTTTGGAGAAGAAGTTTTGATGTTAAACCACCTAGTATTGATGAATCATCAGATCATAATCCAAAAAATGATCCAATTTATAAAGATGTAGATGGTAACTTACCAGTTGGTGAATCACTAAAAGATGTGGTTCAAAGAGTGGAAGGTACTTTAAAAAATATTTTGTTAGAAACAAATAACTTTAACATTTTAGTTGTAGCACACGGAAATAGTATTCGTGCCATGATAAAAATCTTAGAAAACATTTCTGATAAAGAGATAGCTGAAGTTAATATTCCAACTGGTTTACCTCTTGCTTTTAACATAGATGGTGAAAAAATTGAAAGAATTGGCTATTTGGCAGATGAAAATGAATTAAAGAAATTAGAAAAAGAAGTAGAAATGCAGTCTAAAGTAAGTTCTGAGGAGGGTTAATATTTACTAATGGATATTATTACTGCAGTTCTAGTAACAGTTCATATTATCATATCAATTGCACTGGTAGCTTTAGTGTTGTTGAATAGTGGTAAAGGCGGAGGTTTGTCAGATATGCTTGGTGGCACTGGATCTTCAGGTAACATTGGTCAAACTCTAGCTGAAAGAAATTTAAGTAGAATCACAGCACTTGTGGCATTGCTCTTTGCAGCTACTACTTTATCTCTTTTTTGGTTTTTAGATTGAATTAGCGCGGGTGGCGGAACTGGTAGACGCGCAGGATTAAGGATCCTGTGGGGTAAAACCCGTGGAGGTTCGAGTCCTCTTCCGCGCACAATATGAATAACGTTATTGCTATCATAAATGATCCTGATGTAACTTTAGGAACTATACCTTCCTCAGTTAAAACTCTAAATGCTTGGGAAGTTGCTTGGGAAAATTTAGATCTTACAAATACTTATATCATCTTAGGTGGACATATGGGATCTTATGACGATTCAGAACATGAGTATTTAAAGTCTGAAAAGAAATGGTTACAAAGTGCTGTTAAAAATAACACAAAAATATTAGGTATTTGTTTAGGTGCACAGTTGCTTTCAGATGCTCTTGGCGGTGAAGCATATCTTGCTGACAACATTGAATTTGGATTTAAAACTTTAAATTTTGAAACTGACATGGAGAAATTTAGTGAGTTTACAGATGTGAAAGTATTTACATGGCATAGGGACACTTTCTTAATTCCACCAGGTGCAAAATTAGTTGCTTATACAAATTTTCCACAAATTTATACAATAAAAAACACTGTTGCCTTTCAATTTCATCCAGAAATTAGTAAAGCTTTATTTACTAAATGGTATAAGAAGGAAGGATCAAAAGAAGAGTTAGCCAAATTCGATGTAGATTCAGAACTTAATTATCTTGAAGAAAATATAGATAGTCTTTCTGTAGCTATGAATAATTTTTTAAACAAGTGGTTAGTTTCTTAAATACTCAAAATTTTATCGATATATTTATTTAAAATTTCAAATTTTTTTTCCAATACCTTTTCCTCCAATATGTAATTTTTAATTTCTGGATTAATTGGTGACATTACACACAGTTCATAAAATTTATTTATCCTATTGTATGAATCGATAATAAAATTCGGAATTTTTAAGTTTATTCCATTTTCAATTAACTTTGCTGTGGCATTAATAATTTTCTTTTCTAAACTTTCCAATTCAGATATTTCTGGTGGCAATCCAATGTCGTTATGTTCTAAGCTTTCAATTTTTGGATATTCATTTTCAAAATTAAAATTTTTTAATTTATAATTTTGCAGACATTGAATTATAACTAATTGTTCTGCGTTATCGATGTCCTGATATTCAATAATTCTTACTTCTGAAATAATTTGATTTTCGGTGTTTAAATCAACTCCTACGGTGAATGTTTCATCATTTTTTATACAATCTGCAATTAATAGTAAATATCTTGGTTCAAATACTTTTAAAGCAGAAATTTCATTTGGGAAATAATGAATACCAGCACCAAAGTAAGGAAAATCAACTAACATTATTCTGTTAATTAGGATAACAAGGTTAAATAATATGAGAATTGAAGATGAAATAAAGTTAACTTTTGATGATGTATTAATCAGACCAAAGAGAAGCACGTTAGTATCGAGATCTGAAGTTGATCTAACAAGACCTTTTAAGTTTAAACACACCAAGAAAACATGGAGTGGTGTACCAATTTTTTCTGCAAATATGGATACAACTGGTACCTTTAATACTGCTAAAGCCTTAGAAAAGTTTGGAATAATAACCGCTATCCATAAGTTTTATAGCATTGAGGATTGGAAAAGTAATTTAGAACATTTAGATCCTAAATATCTAACTGTTACTGTTGGTACATCCGATGAAGAATTTCAAAAAGCAAAAGAAATTTTTACAATAAATGACGATATTGATTTTTTATGTCTTGACGTTGCCAATGGTTATAGAGAAGATTTTCTTCAAGCTATTTACAAATTTAGAAATGAGTTCCCTGAAAAAATAATCATAGCTGGAAATATTGCTACTAGAGAAATGACTGAAGCAATCATATTAGCTGGAGCTGACATAGTAAAAGTTGGCATTGGTCCTGGTTCCGTTTGTACTACTAGAAAAGTTGCTGGTGTTGGTTACCCTCAACTATCTGCAATTTCTGAATGCTCAGATGCAGCACATGGACTCGGTGGTCATGTAATTTCTGACGGTGGTTGTAAATTTCCTGGAGATGTTTCTAAAGCCTTTGGTGCTGGAGCTGACTTCGTAATGCTAGGAGGAATGTTTGCAGGACATGAAGAATCTGGTGGGGAGTTGGTTACTGAATCTAATGGTAAAAAATACAAAGATTTTTATGGAATGTCTTCTGAATTAGCTCAGCAAAGATACTATGGCGACGTTGCTAAGCACAGAGCTTCTGAGGGAAAAAAAGTAAGATTAGAGTATAAAGGTAACATTGAAAACACTGTTCAATCAGTACTCGGTGGCATGAGGTCGGCTTGTTCTTATGTAGGTGCTAAAACTATCAAAGACTTACCAAAATGCACAACATTTATTCGTGTTACTCAAACTACAAATGAAGTGTTTAGTACGTTTGAAAATTGAAAGTAGAAATATACACTAAAAATAATTGTATTTGGTGTGACAGAGCCAAACTTCTATTAGATTCAAAAGATATTGAGTTTAAAGAAATTGATCTATCAGATGATCAAAAAAGAGATAAATTTTACAACTCTATTGGTAAAAATGTTAAAACAGTGCCTCAGATTTACATTGATGATCTGAGGATAGGTGGATACCAAGATCTCGTAGCGTGGTTAAATGGCTAAACAAGATTCATCTAAAACAGTTTTTCTTGCTCTCTCGGTTAATTTTTTTATAGGCTTGATTAAATCATTTGTTGCATTCATTACGAATTCAAGTGCGATGTTTTCAGAAGCTATTCATTCATTTGTTGATTCATTTAATCAATTTTTACTATGGTTTGGAATTAAACAATCAAAAAAAGATAACCGAAAAATTTATCCATTAGGAAGAGGGAAGGAAGAGTATTTTTGGACACTTGTTGTTGCAGTTCTTATATTTACAGTAGGTGGTCTTGTTTCTTTAGAACATGGAATTGAGGCACTTTCTCATCCTAAAAAATTAGAAAATCTAGCTATCTCTATTTCTATATTAAGTATTTCTATAATTCTAGAAACTTACGTGTTAATTAAAGCAGTTAAAAAATTAAGAGATGGAAAAAAGAATAAATCCATAATGAAGTTATTAAAAAAAAGCAATGACGGACCATTAATTGCAATTGTTGTAGAAGACTTTGCAGCGACTCTAGGTTTGATTATTGCTTTGATTGGAACTTTGATATCATACTTTACGAATAATCCAATTTATGATGCAATAAGTTCTATATTAATTGGAATTTTATTGATGGTGTCAGGTTTATTTTTAGGATATGAGATGAAACATTTGATTACCGGTGAAGCAATCAGTTCTGATCTCTACATTGAACTAAAAAATGCTTTACAGAAAAATAAAGAAATAATTTCAGTTATGACAATTAAAACAATTTCAATTGGAGCAGAAAAATATTTATGTATTGTTGAGTTAAATTATCAAGACAATTTAGAAGATGTCGATATTGTTAGTTTAAATAAGAAATTAGAGACTGAATTGAAATCTATTGATCAAAGACTGGAACAAATATATTTAATTCCTGCTTAAAATAAAGTATGGACATAAGCAAGAATCACTTATCTGAAGAACAAATAGAAGTAACGCAATTCTGTGGTACTGAACCTCCATTTTCTGGTGAACTTCTTAATGAAAAGAGAGAAGGAATCTATTCTTGTGTTGTATGCAGTAGCGTATTGTTTGACTCTGATACAAAATATGAATCTGGGTCTGGATGGCCAAGTTTTTTTAATTCTATTGAAGATAAGATTGTTAGAAAAGAAGATAGAAGTCACGGAATGGTAAGAGTAGAAATTGTTTGTGCTAAATGTGAATCTCATCTCGGTCATGTCTTTAATGATGGTCCGGCACCAACTGGTGAGAGGTATTGCGTGAACTCTTTGAGTCTTGCGTTTACTGTTAATGAATAAAATTTATGTAGATAGTGAATGCTCCATGTGTTCACAATATGGTAATTGGATTTCTTCTAAACAAAAAAATATAAAACTATCAACACAATCACAGTTATCTAATAATGAAATACAGATGGACACATTAATTTTTGAAAATGATCAAAAAAAATATTATTTCTCAGATGCTGTTATTGAATCAATTGCTTCAATTGGAGGTATGTATTCAATCGTAAAAATACTTTATTTAGTACCAAAAAAAATTAGAAACTTTATATATACATTAATTTCTAAAAATAGACATAGATTTTTCAAAGTTGACTGATTTTATAAAAAATTTTAATTCTAAAAGTTTATTAAAAAATATTATTATATTTTCAATTTTTCGAGCAATATATGGAGCTTTTGTCTTATTGTTTGCATACAGAATAACTTTTTTTACTGATAATAATTATTTTTATGGAGGATTATTTTTTATTATAAGCATGTATTTATCAAGGAAAATTTTTAAATATATAAAAATTAGATTTAATCTCTAAAATTTATATAACTTAGAGGTGTTTTTATATTTGAATCTTTTAAGAGTGTAATTACATCTTGAAGTTCGTCTCTTTTTTTTGATGTAACTCTAATCATTTGGTTTTGAAATGAAGTTTGTATTTTTTTATTATGATCTTTAATTAATTTTGTTATTTCTTTAGATTCCTCTTGATTTATTCCTGATTTCAAATTGAAGATAAATTTAATTTCTGATGGTGTTTTTTCTATTTTTTTGTCAGACAAAAATTTAATTGATACATTTCTTTTTGAAAATTTCTCTCTCATTACCTGTTCTGCGGCGAGAGCCCTATCTTCTGTAGTGCTATGTAAGTTAATTTGATTTTCATTTAGTGATATTGTTGTGTTCGTATTTTTGAAATCGTATCTATTAACAATTTCTCTACCACTTTGGTCTATTGCATTAACTACTTCTTGCTTGTCAAATTCAGAAACTATATCAAAGCTAGGCATGCTATTTAGTTTACTATTTTATTTCCTAAGAATGTGCCAAATAATAAGCCTAAGATGGCACCCAACACTGAAAATGTAATGTAAAAAGTAATCAAAATTATGTTGTTTAGTTCTATATTTACAATATCTAAAGCAAATGTTGAAAATGTAGTCAATCCACCTGTAAAACCGACAATTAATAGAAAATTTAAATTTGTATTTCTTTCATTTAATACAGCTAAAAAGAATCCTATCAAGAATGAACCTAGTATATTAACAAAAAATGTGCCTTTATAAGATTTTAAAAATTCATAATCCATTTGAGTTATTAAAAATCTTATAGTTGAACCTAATCCGCCACCTATAAATACATAAAGGATTTTATTTAACATACTCTTGTCTTAATGATTCGTACGCAACTATGCTCACAGCATTTGCCAAATTAATGCTTCTAGATTCGCTATCCATCGGTATTTTTAAGTTTTGAAAAGATTCTATTATTTCATTTGGCAAGCCTACAGATTCAGGACCAAAAACTAAAAAATCAAAGTCATTTAACTCAACATCCCAAAATATTTTTGTTGATTTTGAGGAAAAACATCCTATATTTTTGTTCTTATTGACTTCTAAAAATTCAGACCATGAATTGTATGTATTGACTGTAGCTAGATCATGGTAATCAAGACCAGCACGTCTTATTTTGTTTTCCTGTAATGAGAATCCAAATGGTTTTATTAAATTTAGTGGAATTCCTGAGTTCGCAGAAAGTCTAATTAAAGCACCAACATTTCCAGCTATTTCAGGCTGATATAAAACTAACTCCACTATTTAATTATATTCTTTTAAAGAACTTCCATACAGTTAAAATATTATTGTGAAACAAATATCTAAATTATTCTTGCCAAATTTCAGATCGTATAAAAATGTTTTTATAGAAATCTCTAATACTTCTATATCAAGAGAAAGGTTCATTGATTTTATTAAAGTATTTGGCTTGTCTCTATTAATTTTGAACTCAATATTTTTTATTGAATTTGAAAAGTCTGGAGGGGAATGGCTTGTATCAAATTTATCGAATTCATCAAGTTCTTATCTTGTCTTGTCATGGTTTACAGTAGGAAAAACATTATTTTTCTTTTCTATGGGCTTTTCAAATTTATTAGCATGGTATTCCAATGTTGGCAGAGAAGGAAGTCAGTGGAATTATTTAGCTGATAGAATAAATAGCTTGATAGGACCTGTACTTGTTTGGTTATTAATAAGTACAGTAATTTTAAACTGGGTATCAACAGTACCTTCTTTACCAAATTATTTAACTACAGCAGAAGATGGAATAGTGCCTACTTTTGAATTTGTCTTATGGCCTTTATGGTTAGTTACTATTTATTTAGTATTAGTAATCTTCACACCGTTGACTATTTACCTGCATAAAAAGTATCCATATATAGCTCTTTTTGGATTAGGTTTTTTAACTTTTCTAGTCGACACAATAAGTTTTCCAATTAGTCTGTCTTACCTAGAACTTTTAAATTATTTATTTTTTTGGTTAACTGTACATCAAATTGGTTACTTTTTTGCTGACGGGAAATTACAAACAATTAAAAAACAAGTTTTTCTATCAATATCAATTGGATGTTTTTCTTATCTTTTTTACAAACTTGGGGAGAACACATCTTATTTATCTATGACCAGTTATAGGTTGACTTCATTTAATAATGAAGATCCTCCAACTTTTTTATATTTAATTTGTTCAATAGGTTTGTTGTCTTTGTTTCTTTCGATAAGAAATAATATTGAGAATTTTTTAAATAAAAAATTTAGTTGGAATTTATTTTCCACTTTGCACTCAAACATATATACGGTTTATTTGTGGCATTTAATTTTATTTTATTTTTTATATTTATACGATATCAATCTCATTTATCTTCCAATATTATTGATTTTTACTTCATTTATGTTTGGTAGCTATGAAAGGAACACATTTAAACTCTCTTCAAATTTTGTAAAAAGAGTAAATCCATTACAGCCTTGGCCAACACCGATAAAGGCTAGATTTTCTATAATTAATTTTTCACTAGCTTGGGTTTCTGCTTTCTTAATTTTACTAGGAGTAATTCATGTAACTTTAGGTGGGATTGGTCAGGATGGATTTAATACTATAAGAGAATTTTATTTTTTGAGCAGCTCTACTTTTGATGGTTTTTCGAGAATTTTAATTGGTATTTTGCTTTTAAATTTAACTGTAAGAGGTAAGAAATACACAAAAAGATTATTAACTTTTGGAATACTGCTAAATTTATTATCAATTTTTCTTAAGTACACGAACTATCCAGAACTAAATTTAAATAATTATTATTTACAAATAACGACTACTTTATATTTCCTTATTGTATTATTTGCGAAAAGTAACTTTAAAATAAGAAATAAGGTCAAATAATTGTGAATTTACCAAAAGGCGAAACAAGACAAGAGTTATTAAATAGGACTTTTCTTTATATAATTTTAATTACTTTTGCAGTTCTAATTATTATTCGTGTCAAAGCTTTGTTGTTTGATTTGTCAGTTGCAATAATACTATCAGTTTTAGCTGAGCCTGCTGTGTATAGACTCTCTAAAAAAGTTAACAGGAAGTTAGCAGCCTCTTTAACCGTATTAATCATATTACTTGTTTTAACTGGAGTGTTCTTGGCAATAATACCTGTAATGATTGATGAGATTTATTTTTTGTCAACGCAAGTATCAACTTACTTTGCTGACTTTTTCAATTACGCTGAAGAAAATTTTGGTCTAACAATATCTAGCGCTTCAATAGATATTGAAAATCAATTCCAAGAACTTATTCAAAGCTATGGAAACACAGTTGGATCAGGAGTAGTTTTTGCTGGTCAAGCAATATTGAATACGCTATTTCATGTATTTATAATTTTTTTCTTTGCGTTTTATTTTATTAGTGAAGGTGAAGGTTGGAGGATAAGGTTAAAAGAATCTTTGCCAAGCACATTTTCAAATTCAATTGACGATGTATGGAGAATTGGCGTCTCTAAAGCGGGTGGTTTTATTATAGCTAAAGTAATTCTTGGATTGTTGGCAAGTGTTTTTCTATCTGTAGCATTTTATATTATTGGTTTGCCATCACCTATTGCCTTAGGTATTTCAGCTGGAATAATATCTCAGCTTATTCCTGTTGTAGGTGCTTTCTTGGGTGGACTTGTACCATTTATTGCATCTATATCTCTAGGTGGTCAAACAATGGTTTTGACTCTTTCAATAATGTTTATTTATCAAGCTATAGAAAATTACTTATTAAGTCCTCGTATAACTAAGTCAACAATGGAAGTTCATCCTGCAGTTGCTGTATTTTCAACTTTATTTGGGGCATACACTTTTGGCGCTGTTGGTGCAGTGCTTGCTTTACCAGTCGCAGCAACGATCCAAGGTGTACTGGGAATAATAATATCTAACCGAAAAGAATCTAGTGTTTAACTTAGCCATATCTTCAATCAAAGCTTTAGAAAGCTTAATTGAAAATATTGAAAATGAAACTTTAGATCCAATTGAAAAATCTATTAAAAATGTTCGTAAAAATTTTAAAGCCGGAAATTACTTAGCTATTGCATCTTTATTTTTATTAGTAGGATTTTCTGCAATCTTAAGTCAATACTTCACAGGTCAGTATTTTCTTCAATCACTTGTGTATTTTAGTTTTGCATTTCTTTCTATCTTAATTTTTATTGTCATTGTTTGGAGGATTCTTAAATGAACGATTTTAAAAAAAACTTTGAAAACCTGAATAATGATTTAAACAATGATAACAAAAATGTAATCTCAATATTAATTTTTGGTTTAATAATTGGAAGAATATACGAAAAATTTGTTAGATTAAAGAAAAATATTAGGAAAAAATTTTAATGAATAAAAAATTCCAAAAAATTGTAGTTATTGTTGTTGCCGTAGGAATGGTTTTGACTACAGTAGCTTCATTTCTTGCTTTTTTATAAATGAATCTAGATAATAGGGTAGTTGTAGTCAAATCTGATAAAAATAAGTTTTTAGCAGTTGTTGAAAAAGGTAAAGAATTTGTAACAAATGAAGGAAAAATTCAATTTGATAACTTACATACTTTACCTTCAAAATTAATATCCTCATCAGGATTTGAATTTAAAATATATTCTCCTACTTACAAAGAATT
Organism: Candidatus Actinomarina sp.; assembly: GCA_038142145.1. Classification (GTDB taxonomy): domain Bacteria; phylum Actinomycetota; class Acidimicrobiia; order Actinomarinales; family Actinomarinaceae; genus Actinomarina. Next base: position 403,152 of record JAYQJM010000005.1, read on the forward strand.
TGTATTACTTATGAAGCGTGGACCTCAAATAATCTATCCAAAAGATTTAGGTCAAATAATAGTAGAGGCTGATGTTAGCTCCAACAGTACTGTGTTGGAAATTGGCACAGGTTCTGGTGCTCTTACTTTGTTTTTATTTAAGATTTTAAAAGACAATGGAAATCTTTATACGCTCGATATATCAAAGCAAAATCAAAGAAGAGCGCAAAAAACAATTTCTAGATTTTTTAACCAAACAAGTTCAGAAAACGAATTTAAAAGTGTAAATTATATAAATTCAGATATAGAGGATTTTAATTTTAGCGATATATCAGATCATGTTGATTCTATCATTACTGATATACCTGAACCATGGTTGTTTTTTGTGAATAATGAAGTCAATAAAAACATTAATTGGGTTTCTTATTTACCTAATTTAACCCAGGTACAAAAAATTATAAATACCCTTACCGATAATGGCTTTGAAAACTTAGAAGTTAAAGAAATTATTTTAAGAGATTGGGTAGTAGATGATAAAAAACTTAGACCATCAAATAAGATGATTTCTCACACTGGTTTTTTAGTTTCGGGTCAAAAAATAATTTTTTAGTAATTACGGCTCAATCATTATGCACTCACCAGGGCATTCTTCAGCAGATTCTATAACTGCATCTTCCTGTCCTTTGGGTACATTTGCTAAACCTTCAGCTCCACCAACATTACCATGTTCTTCAGAGAAAATTTTATCCCCTTCTTTAACATAGAAAAGTCCGTCGTCTAAACCGACAAAGACATCTGGTGCAATTTCTTCACAGAGTCCGTCTCCAGTACATAAATCTTGATCAATCCATACTTTCATAAATTTAATTTTACATTATTACCGCAATATATAAATCTATATGGCAATTTTATTTATAATTTTTTTGTACAATAAAATTATGAACTTTGAAAAACTGTTGCAGATGAATTCAAAATCTTTAATTCAAGATCCAGTTTTCCCAGAATTCATTAATAGTAAAGCTGCTGGCTTTGAAAATTTTACATCCCAAGCTACGACTATTCTTTCTTTGAAATTCAACAATGGAGTAATCATGGTAGGCGATAGAAGAGCTACTCAAGGCAACTACATTGCCGATGATAACATTGTAAAAGTATTTGATGTAGACGAATCGTCAATGATAGGTGTTGCTGGAACTACAGCGATTGCATTTGAGTTAATTAAAAGATTCAAAGTTGAAGTTCTACATTATGAAAAAGTAAAAAATAAAAAATTATCTTTTGAGGGTAAAGTTAGTTTTCTCTCATCCTTAATTAAAAGTAATATTAATTTAATCAATTCTGGATTAATTGCAGTCCCAATATTTGCTGGAAAAAGTTATAAGGATTTTAAAATCTCAAGTTTTGATGCACTTGGGGGTGCATATTATGAGGATAATTATTCTTCAATTGGTTCAGGTTCTAGACTGGCAAATGTTTATTTACAAGATAATTTTCAAATTTTTAATTTGAAAGATGCAGTTACTTGCGGCATCAAAGCTTTACAAATTGCAGCATCAAATGATTCTGCAACTGTAGGACCTAGTATTGAAAATAATATTTTTCCTACCATATATATTTGTACGAGTGATGAACTTGTCGAGTTATCTAATGAGAAAATAAAGAGTTATATGAAAGAATTAAAATGAATACATTTTATGTTTCACCTAATCAAGTAATTAAAGACAAGACTGAATTTGCAAAAAAAGGAATTGAGAAAGGCAGAACAACTGTTTCAGTGAAAACCACAGAAGGTTTATTGTTTGTTGCTGACAATCCTTCTAAATTATTATTTAAAACATCAGAAATATATGACAAAATAGGTTTTGCTGGTGCTGGTAAATATAGTGAATTTGAAAATCTTAGAATTTCAGGAATTCAACATGCTGATTTAAAAGGTTTTAATTTCAGTAGAAATGATGTTTATGGATTGGATATAGCCAGCTTATACTCACAAGCACTAGTGTATATTTTTAATAATGAAGTTAAACCTTATGAAGTAGAAATAATAGTTGGCGAATTTGACGCAAAAGAATCAACTATATATCACGTCTCTTTTGATGGAACACTAACAGACAAGTCTCTTTTTTCAGTTATTGGCGGAAATTCAGAAATTTTAGAAGATAAATTAAGTAAGTTATATAAAAAAAAGATACCAAGAGATGATGCTATTAAATTACTAAAACAATTTATAAACGATGAAACACCTAGCAAAACTACAAATTTTGAGATTTCAATACTTGAAGATCATAGTAAGGAAAGATGCTTTAAAAGACTTTAAAGTATGAAAAATGTTTTTAAAAGATTAGTTTTATTAATCAATTTATTTAACGATAATTCGTTAACTTCAACTCAATATATAAAAGATAATATTGATGACTATCGCAATCTTTCTGATGCTGCTTTTCGACGATCTTTTGAGCGCGATAAATCATTACTCAAAGAATTCGGTTACTCATTAAGATATTCAAACGATAAATGGGATATTGAAAAAGGGTATTATTTAGATGGAAATTTCATAATAAATAAAATTCAAAAAAAACTTGATGATGATGAATATCAAAACTTTTTCAGTACTTATTTTTATTTAAAAAATCAGCTTAAGTTTGAAAAAAACTTAACAATAAATTTAGACAAAATTGGAACAATTAATCAAGCAATCAATGAAGGCAAGAGGATTGGTTTTGATTACTTAAATAAATATAGAAAAGTAAAACCTTTGGGTTTTAGATACTCTTATAACAATTGGTATTTGGCTGCTTATGATGGAAAATCATTTAAAACTTACAAGTTAAGTAATGTTGAAAACATCAAATCAGGTAATATTCCAAATCTTTTTGAAAATGATGTTAATGAATACAATTTCTCCTGGGAGGATACTAAAAGCGAGTTCAAAGCTACATTGAAGACTAAATCTGCAATTTATAAAGCTAATAAAAACCTATTTAATCACAAAATTATATCAGAAGATGATGATGAAATTAATATTGAGGTTGAAATATTATCAGATGATTATTTAGGGTTCTATAAGTTTCTTCTACAAGCTTGTAATGATGTAAAGGTTTTACATTTAAGTACAAATAATTTCATGGATAAAGTTTTCAATGAGTAGTAAGATCGATTTTCAAAACATACTAGATTTGCTATCAATGATTAAGCAAAAAGATCAGTGGGAATTAAATGTTTTAATAAAGCAATTAAATATTAGTAAAAAAGACTTATTTTACCTATTAAACGTATTGTCTGAAATTCAAAGCGATTATGATCTTTTTTTTGATATCAAAGTAAATGAGGATAACCAATTAATTACATTTGAGTATTCAAGCTTTCTTGAAGATTTTCAAACAATAACTGATGCCGACTTATTTAATTTATATTTTTTATTAAAAATTGACGATTTAGTAATTGAGGATTCTTATAAAAACAACGTTTCTGATTTCATTAGCGTACTTGATGACTACATAAACTTAGATAAGTTAACTAAGAACAATGTTCCAATAAGTGAATTGTTTTCTAATGATAATTTATTTATTGAATATTTAAAATTAGGGACCGATATAACAACTTCCTACAATATAAAACCATTAACGCTGAAATCAAATGAAGATGGAATTGTATTAGATGCATTAGATCAAGAGAGTTTAAAAGTTAAATCGTTTGTAGTAAGTCGAATAATTTCAGTAAACGAAACAGAGATAGTTGCGAATAATATTTCAAGCAATAGCTCAACAAAATTAGAATTTGAAATAAACGAAAAATATAATCGACAAAATTTTAAACAAAAATTAAATAAATCAGGCAACATTTACTATTACGAGTTTTATTCATATGAAAACGCATTAAGTTTTGCGATAGAGAATATTGAAAAAATATCTCTATTGTCACCGCAAGCCTTAATCAAAGATTTAGACAACAGAAAACAATTTATAACTACTAATATTTTCTCATGAGTTTTATAGAGCTTTCAATAATACTTTTAATATCTTTAGGAATACTTGATAAAGATAAATTAATGAAAGTTTATAAATTTTTAACTTCAAATAAACAATCAACTGAAATTATTGGTGACAAATCTATTAATGAAAAATGGGTATGGATTGAGGAAGAATAGTGAGTGAAAAAAAGTTCTTTGATCACTTTAAGGAGTTAAATTCAAGAATTTTTCTCTCATTTTTAAATTTAATAGTCTTTTTTGTTTTTATATATTTCAATTATTCATCAGTATATGACATTTTGATTCAGCCTTTAATACAAGCAGGTTACTCTGAATCAGATTTGTTTGCATTTACAATATATGAGGGATTTCAAGTAAAACTAATTAATTCTTTATATGTTTCTTTAATTTCCTCTCTACCAATAAATCTCATTATTTTAGGTTATTTTTTCCAACCAGCAATAGAAAATTTATCAAGGTTAAAATTTCTAATTTTCATGATGATTTCTATAACCCTTTTTTATGTTGGTTTATTAATTGCTTATGAATTAATCCCACATGCAATAAAGTTTTTTCTTTCGTTTAATGAATCAGATTTCATACTTAGAACACAGAACTATTTTCAATTAATATTTCGAATAGCTCTTTTATTTGGAGTAACTTTTGAAATACCATTAGTTATTTATTTCTTATTAAATCGAGGAATAATTGACATAACAAAAATAAAAAAACTAAGAAAAGAAATGTTTTTGGTTATTTTAATATTTTCAGCAATAATTACCCCAACTGGTGATCCAGTCAGTTTGTTTGCATTAACAATTCCTTTATATTTATTTATTGAGTTCGTTATTTTTTTGAATATTAAATCTAAAAATAATGAAACTTGATAATTTTCAAACTGAAGCTATCAATGACATAAAGTCGAACAGTAATGTTCTAGTTGTTGCCCCCACAGGGTCAGGCAAAACGCTAATAGCTGAAAGAAGCATTGATTATTATTTAGATTTAAACAAATCTATTTTTTATACGACACCAATAAAAGCGCTTTCTAATCAGAAATATAATGATTTTAAAACAATGGGATATGATGTTGGTTTATTAACTGGAGATCGAAATATAAATCAAAATTCTCAATTAATTGTAGCTACTACTGAGATTTTAAGAAATATGATATTTGCTGACGATGAAAGGCTAAATAATGTTGGATTGATTGTCCTTGATGAGGTGCATTATTTAGCTGACAAAGAGCGAGGAACAACTTGGGAAGAAGTTCTCATTCATGCTAATAATAAAATTAAATTTTTATGCTTATCTGCAACAATTGAAAATAAGAATGAATTTTTAGAATGGATAGTTTCCATAAGAGGAACTACTTCTCTCGTCCATTCTAAAAAAAGACCTGTTCCTTTAAAAACTTCATTAATTTCTAAATCTCACATAAGTAACAATTTAATTTTTATGGATTCTGAAAAAAATGATTCAAATAAAATTTTTAAAAGTGCAAATAGAAGAAGATCTTTTATAAAACCAAAATTAAATGAAATAATTTCTTATATATCAAAGAACAATTTAGAACCATTAATAATTTTTTATTTTTCAAGAGAGAAAACTGAAAGCAATGCTAGGTCACTTACATCAAATAGCACTGTATCAAAAGAGAAAGATTATATTAAACAAAAATTTGATGAGGTTTTTTCTGATTTATCAAACGAAGAAAAAGATTTATTAAACCTAGATGAGCAGCTTTGGATGTGGACTAGGGGAATTGGGTATCATCACGCTGGATTGGCACCTATAGTTAAAGAGTTTATTGAATATTTGTTTATAAATAAATATATTAAATATCTTTTTGCAACAGAAACTTTAGCATTAGGCGTTAATTTGCCAGCTAAATCAATTCTTATTAATAATTTAAATAAATTTGATGGATTTAAAACTAGATTAATAAACAATTCTGAATTTCTTCAATTATCAGGAAGAGCTGGAAGGAGAGGGATTGATACTCAAGGATTTGCTTTTTTGAATTATGATAAAAATGTAAATTTTGAATGGTATAAAAATCTATTTAAATTGAAACCCAGTATTTTAAAATCTGCATTTTCTGTAAATTATTCATCAGTAATTAAATTAAACAATTTATATACCAAAGAAGAAGCATTGAGTTTGTTAAACAAAAGTTTTTATTCTTATCAAAATTTTTCAAATATTGAAAATTTAAAATCTACTTTTTTATCTAGATATAAAATTCTTGATGAATTGAATATTTTAAACTCTAGAGAAGGTTTTATCCTGTCAGAAACTTATCGTGACAGTTTACTGCCTGGTGTAATACTTTTTAAATCAGAAGAATCAAAGAGTATAGAGTTTTATATGATGTTTATTGCTACAGGAATATCAACTGAACTGAGCGATATTGGATACAACGATGAGTTTCAAAACATATATGCTAAGTATGAATCTGTCAATGAAATGATTAATAGAGTTGAAATAAAACATAATTTAAATAAATTGTTAAAAGTAAATTATTCTTTATTTTCTTTACTAATTGAATACATGAGAACAAACAATATCGAATATGTGGTTAGCAAGTTTAATATCAATATTGGTGACTTTATAAAAATTTCAAAAGAAGTTTCCGAATTATCAAAAAAGTTATTTACTCTTTACGATGATAAAGAATTTGAAAACATACATAAAATTTTCAATAACAAGTTAGTGATGAAGTCAATGATATGAAAAAGTTTATAATAATTCAAAATATGAAATCTAGAGGAAGGTCGCTAAAGAGGAATTACATTGAATCTCTCTTAAACAAACAAGGTGTTGAGTTTGAATTGTTTCAAACACATAATATATCTGAACTAGAAAATGTTATTTCTAACTATAAAGATTCTTCTAAATATCAATACTGCACAATAGGAGGCGATGGTTCGTTAAATGCTCTTGTTAATACTTTATTTAAAAATGAAATCGCTTTACCAAGCGTGAGCTGTCTACCTGCAGGTAGTGGATCTGATTTTATAAGAATATTTGGATTGCCTCAAAAATTCGAGGAAAATATTTCAAGATTAAATAATGAAAATTATTACGAAATTGATGTTGGTGTAGTTAAAAACGAAAATCAACAAAAGTATTTTTTAAATGTTTTGAATATAGGTTTTTTAGCATCGACTGTAAATCTAAGTGAAAAGTTGCCAAACTTTTTTAAACGATTTAGATATCCTCTGAGTTTTTGGTTAAAACTTTTACCTCATAAACCAACTGAAGTTATTTTGGATACAAATAGGTATAACTTTACTGAAAGAACATTTAATATTTGTATTTGTAATGGACAGTTTTTTGGTGGCGGTTGGAATATTTCACCTAAATCAAGCCTTCAAGATGGTATTTTTAATGTACAATCCTTTGCAGTAAGTAAAACAAAAGCCATGAAGATATTTTTTCTTGCTAAAAAAGGTCTGCATTTACGTGAACCAGGTGTAATTGTGAAAAAAGCATCAAATCTTAAATTAAACACTAAAGATCCTATTGAAATTGATGGTGATTTCTTCGGTTATGGTCCAGCTGAGATATTTATTAAAAATCAATCCATATTGTTTAAAATTTAGTAATATTTAAAAAGCATATAAGGAGACTGAATGGCAAAAAAAGATGCCGAAGAATTAGAAGAGCCTTCGCTTGAAGATTTAGATGAAGATGAGCTTGATGATGTAGATCCTCCTGCTGAGGAAGAGGAAAAAGAAGAGATTGAAACAGAATCTCTAGAAGCAAGAGTCGAAACAGAAAAAAAGTCTGTTGAAGATACTGATGAAGCTGAAGGCTCATTTATGTCAGCTGAAGCTGCAGAGAAAAGAAATGTAAAAAAATCTGATTTAAAGCTAGATGAAATTGTCGAAGATATTAAAGAAGATGAATTTACTTGTTCTGAGTGTTTTCTAGTATTGTTAAATACTCAATTAGCAAAACCTAGGTCAAAAGTTTGCTATGACTGTGCTTAAGCACAAAGATTTTAATAAAGAATTTTTACTACATAAAAACACTGAACCTTCAACAAGATTAGTAAATAATTTTTTTGATGAGTTATCTAATATAGATGAATCTTTAATCGAGTATTATAAAAAATTAACATTCATTGAATCAGTTTCGTTTGTTCTTGAGTGTGAAAATGAAATGATTGGTTATGCGAGGTTAGTTGAAAATCATAATTATTTTTTACTTTCTGAAATATTCATTATGAAAGATTTTCGCGAATTAGGTTTAGGAACTTTTATACTTTCTTCAATCAGAAATTATGTACAAGATCTAAAAATTCCATTGAGAACAGTAACTCTACCTAGCGATAGGCAAGCTAAAAACTTTTATGAAGCTAATGGAATAACGGCGAGAATTTTACTTATGGAAGAAAAGCGTGAAAAAAATCGCACTAGACCTTGACGGCACTATTTATTCTGGGAAAAAATTAATTTCTGGATCAAAAAAAGCTGTTGACCTTTTATTGGAAAATGAATTTGAAATTTTCTTTACTACTAACAATAGCTCTCAAACTATAGATGAGATTTCAATCAAGTTAGAATCACTACTTGGCATTAATATTAAAAAAGGAAATGTCATTACTCCATTAGTAATGTTGTCATCATATCTTTTAAGCAATAACGAAAACATATTTATTTATGGAAGTGAGAGTTTAAAAAAATATGTATTAAATTTGAACTATAATTTAACAAACTTACAAGACTCAAAAAATATAGTAATTGGACGTAAAGATTTATTAGATGAAACCTTAATTAATGAAATGATTAATAAAATTAGACAAGGTTCACTTCCCATAGCATTAAATAAAGATTTAACTTTTCCCTCTGAAGGTAAAGAGCTGCCTGGTAATGGTGCTGTTGTAAAAATATTGGAAGATGAACTTGGCATAAACATTGAAAGCTTAGGTAAACCTGATGATGTATATTCAAACTATTTTTCAGAACAAAAAATTGATATTGATTATGTTATTGGAGATAGAGTAGATACTGATGTATTGTTTGGTAATAAAATAAATGCAATTTCAATTCTTGTAAAAAGTGGTATTAATAATTTTCTTCCTGAAACTTTAGCTAATAGGGTAGAGGATAATTTGTTAGAGGCGGTAACGTCTATAGTTGAACAATCTTAAAATTACATATCCAAATACAAACCCTCCTAAATGTGCTTCCCATGATATGTTTTGTGTTCCAAAAGATAAAAAGACTTGTGAGGCAAACCAAAATATCATGAAATATTTAGCTTTTATAGTTGTTGGGAATAAGAAGCCTAATGGAACTAAAACAAGTAGTTTTGCGTTTGGAAATAAATAAACATACGCACCCATCAAACCAGATACAATTCCAGAAGCACCAACTATAGGTGTTATGCTGTTTAAATTTAAAATAGTGTGTGAAAATACACTAAAAAATGCTGTTGAAATTAAGAATGTAATAAACATAAATTTTCCTAATTTATCTTCTACATTGTTTCCAAATATCCAAAAACTCCAGAGGTTTCCAATTAAATGTACAAAATTTGCATGCAACAAATTACTGACGATAACACTGAAATACAAGTTCTTGTTTTGAAAAATATATTCATTGCTAACAATTTTGCAATCATTGTAATAAAACTGTAATTCAGAAAGAGGACTCATATTATTGAGTTCGCAAGGTATTGATGCATACTGATAAAAGAAGTTAAAAAGTGAGTTTATATCTTTTGGTTGTATCAAAAAATAGATTAAGACAGCTAAAACCATAAAAATTCTTGAAACTACTGGGGTATTTCTTGCAGGATTAATATCGGAAATAGGTATCATTTAATGAACATTATATAATATATTTATGTCAAAAATAGCCGTAGTAACATCTAAAAAATATAAATCTTCAAGTACTTTTAAGAAATTTATTAGTCTTTTAGAAACTTCAAAGAAAGACTTTAGAGTTTATTTTCTAAATGAAATTGATAGCCAGAGCTATACAGATATGAAATTGAAATTAGTAGTAGGGATAGGCGGAGATGGTACTGCATTAAAGGCAATGAAGTTGGGTTGGCTAACAAATAGTGCTGTTGTTAACTTGGGTTCTGGAAGAATAGGTTATTTAGTAAATAAAATTGATCAATTAAATTTAAATGAAATTATTGAACTAAAAACATCTGAATTCAAATCTAGAAAACCAATAATTCAAAATAATGATATGAAAAATCCATCTTTCAATGAAGTAGTGATAATTAAAAATGCACCAACAAATTTATTAGATTTAGAAATATTAACTTCCAAACAAGAAGTTAAGTTAAGAGCTGATGGGATAATAATTTCAACATCAATGGGTTCTACAGCTTACAATTACTCTGCTGGGGGTCCAATAGTTCAGACTAGCAATGAAGTTGTAATCTTGACGCCAATATCTCCATTTACTAAATTTCCTAGATCTATTGTTCTAGATGGAGAAGCTAAATTGAAAGTCAAAATAAAAAAAGATCAAGATGTCTCAATACAATTTGATGGAGTTGAAAGCTTTAATGAAACCCTTAAAGAAAATGCTGAATTTAATTATGAATTGTCATCAAAAAAATTAAAACTTTTGAATGAAAAAGATGAGCCTAAGTTAACAAATTTCTTAAATCAAATATTAAGATAACTCTTCAATTTAATATTTTTCATGTTATTATTTTCACGTGACCAAATACATATTCGTCACCGGTGGTGTAGTCTCTGGTCTTGGCAAAGGGATTACTTCAGCGTCTCTTGGAAACTTACTCAAAGCTAGAAATCTTACTGTTGTAAATCAGAAATTAGATCCATACATAAATGTTGATCCTGATACGATGAATCCTTTTCAACACGGAGAAGTTTTTGTTACGGAAGATGGCGCAACAACTGATTTAGATTTAGGTCATTATGAAAGATTTACTGGTGTCAATTTAAAACGAGATGCCAATGTTACTACTGGCAGCATTTATAGAAAAGTTATTGAGCGTGAAAGAAAAGGAAGTTATTTAGGTGATACAGTTCAGGTTATTCCTCATATTACTGATGAAATCAAAAGAAGAATCAAAGGCATCTCTAATGATGTAGATGTTCAAATAACTGAAATTGGTGGAACTGTTGGTGATATTGAAATCTTACCTTTTTTAGAAGCCGCACGTCAGATTCGAAAAGAATTTGGTCAAGAAAATGTTATGTTTGTTCACGTTACACTGGTTCCTTATATTGGTCCAAGTACTGAATTAAAAACTAAACCTACTCAACATTCTGTATCTATGTTAAGGAGTTATGGAATCAGTCCTGACCTAATAGTCCTAAGGACAGATAGAGATCTAGGTCAAGAAATTAAGAATAAAGTTTCATTATTTTGTGATGTTGATATTTCGAATGTAATTGAAGCACCTGATTTAAGTGATATTTATGATGTTCCAATAAAAATGTTTGAAGAAGGTTTAGATGAAGCTGTCGATAAAAGGCTTAATCTTCAAACTTCACCTCCAGATTTAAGTAAATGGAAATCAATGATGGATTTAAAAAAAGATATAAAAAAGAATATTCGCATAGGAATTCTAGGAAAATATTTTGGATTACCAGATAGTTATATGTCAGTTGTAGAGGCACTAAGGCATTCATGTTTACAGCAGAAATTAGGCTTAGATTTAGTTTGGCTAGATGCTGACAACTATGAGTTGGAAGAACTTAGCTCATTGAATGGTGTAATTATTCCAGGTGGGTTTGGATATAGGGGAATTGAAGGAAAAATTGAGGCTATAAAATATATACGTGAAAATAAAATTCCTTTCCTCGGCATTTGCCTAGGTTTACAGTGTGCAGTTATTGAATTTGCTAGAAATGTTTGTAATATCAAAGATGCTAATTCGTCAGAATTTTCACAGAGCTCTAAAAACTTAGTAATCGATTTGTTACCTGATCAAAACCTTGAAAAAGATGATGTAGGAGCATCTATGAGGCTCGGTACTTATCCATGTAAAATACAAAGTGGTTCCGTTTCAAAATCTATTTATAAAGATGAAGTCATTTATGAAAGACATAGACATAGATATGAAGTTAATAATAAATACAGAGATCAACTTGCTGAAGGAGGTTTAGTATTTAGTGGTTTATCACCAGACAACAATTTAGTTGAAATGATAGAGCTAAGAGACCATCCGTATTTTGTAGCGTCACAATTTCACCCAGAGTTTAAATCCAGACCTTGGGAGCCGGCTCCTATGTTTTATTCATTCGTGGAAGCTGCTGCTAAAATTGAAAATCCTGAAGTACCTTTGAAAAATGAGCAAACAGTCTCAGATTGAAGAATTAGTAGATTCTTTTTTAAATTATTTATTCATACAAAAAGGATTGTCTCAAAATACAATTAGCTCATACAAACATGATTTGAAGAAATTTGTTGATGCTAATAAAGCTCTTGATATTAAAGGTGCAGATTTTGATAGCTTCTTACTTAATATAAATACATTAGAGTTATCTCCTAAAAGCAAGCAAAGATTAATCTCTACCCTTAAACAATTCCATATTTATTTATCTCAATTATCAGTCATAGATCACGAGTTCCCTAAGGGTGTCAGAATTAAACTCGGGTCTTCTTTACCTAGAGTCTTATCAATAAATGAAGTTGATAGTTTTATTAACTTTTATGACCATTCAAATTTTTTAAATTCAAGAAATAAAACAATATTAGATTTCTTATATTCTGCTGGAACAAGAGTTTCTGAGTTATGTAAAGTAGAATTGTCTGATATTGATTTGGATGATAATTTTGTTCAACTAAAAGGGAAAGGTAATAAATATAGGATAGTTCCAATAGGCTCTTTATTGAGGCAAAATTTATCTGAATATTTAACTTATAGGAATAATTTAAAACCAATAAATTCGTTTCTATTTTTATCTAAATCTCATAAACAAATGGAACGCACAGCTGTTTTTAGAATAATAAAAAAAACTACAAGTAATTTAGGATTAGATTCTGATATTCATCCTCATACTTTTAGACATAGTGCAGCAACCCATATGCTTGAAGGTGGGTGCGATTTGAGAACTGTACAAGAGTTTTTAGGACACAGTTCAGTTTCTACAACACAAATATATACTAAAATTACGAAGGAGTTTTTAGAAGAAGCGTTTATTGAAAGTCATCCTAGATCATGAAAGAAATGTACTTAAAAAGCATACGAGCAATTAGATTTTTATTTTATAGACATTTAAATATAAATGAACAGTTAGAAATAGCAAATGTACTAGAAAGCGAAAATTATTTAAATTTATTTTGGAAACTTAATCAAGCTGACAGACAGCATTCTTTTGAGGTTCTTAATAGAACTAAAAAATTTTCAAATGATCAAAACCTTTTAAAATTATCTCTTTTTCATGATATTGGGAAGTTAAAATATGAATTTAGTTGGCTATTTAGAATATTTACGGAATTAAAAATATTTAAAACAAAGAAGTCATTAGATTACATAAATCATGAGGAAATTGGGTACGAGATATTAATGAAAAAACTAAATGAACCAAAATTTACAGATTTTTACCAAGATAATCTTCTCCATCAAAAAAATGAAATTTTGGATATAACTGATTTTTAATGGAAACATCTAAGTTAATCGAAAATTTAAACTCTTTGTTGGTTAAATATTCAGACAATAAATCACAAATTGAAGAAAATCTGTATGAATTATTTAAGACTTTTGAATTAAATAATGAAAATCAGGATTATGATTTGTTTTCCGAACTTGTCCTCTTAGCCGCCTCATTGTATGAACTTAAAGCTAGAAATATGTTGCCGCAAGATGAAGATATCGATTGGTTAGATGAAGTTGAGATAATTAAAGATAAAGATTTAGCTTTTGCTCGGCTACTTCAATTTAAAGCTTTTTCTGAAGTTGGATTATCTATTGCTAATAAAATCAAATTAAATGAACTTCGTCTTCATTCTTTTAAGTATTACCAAACAAATAAAATATTCCCTAATGCTGACATAGAACTTAAGTTAGATATTGAAAGGTTTAAGGATGTTTCTCAAGAAGTATTTACAAGATATAAAACTATACAAGGGTTTAAACACATTGATAAAGATTTACCTGATTTACAAATATCTATAGATAATTTTTTAGAAATTATTAATAAAAGAATTAATGAATCATTTGAAAATATCCTTCAAGATGTGGACTCACACCAAGAAGCAATAGCTTTATTTTTGGCATTGTTAGAAACTATTAGGTGGGGTTTTGTAACAGCTTATCAAGAAGGAGAAAGTATAAAGGTGAGTAAAAATAATGAATATTAAAAAAATAATAACTGCAATTTTGTTAGTCTCTGATGGCCCAATGCATCATTCATATTTTCGAGAAACTTTTGATATTGGTCATGATGAACTGCTCAATGTATATAGCGAAATCAATAATGATTTGGAAAAATTAAATTTTGGCTTTGAAATAGTTGTAAACAAATCCAGTGCTGACTTTGTAACTGTTGAAAGTTTAAAAAATGAATTAACAAAATTCAAACCACCATCTGTACTCAGAGGCCTTTCAACTCCATCATTAGAGACTCTTTCTATAGTTGCGTATGAACAGCCGGTTACAAAACTAAAAATAAATGAAATAAGAGGTGTTGAATCTGAGTCGTCAATAAAGACTCTAGAATCAAGGGGTTTAATAGAAAAATCAGGAATAATGGACATTCCAGGATCTCCACATTTATATGTAACAACAAATATGTTTCTAAATAAATTAGGAATCGGTTCTTTATCTGATTTGCCATTAATTGGTGATTATTTTTCTAGCACTGAAGAAGAATAAATTGAGAATAAATAAATTTGTAGCCTTACATTTTCCTACATCAAGACGTAAAGCAGACCAGTTAATTGCAGAAGGAAAGGTGTTGGTAAATAACAATATTGCACAATTAGGAGTGGAAGTAAATCCTTCTGACAAAATTTATGTAGATGGCAAACTATTAAAACACAATATTATTCACGAGTATTATCTTTTTAATAAACCAAAAGGTTATATATGCTCTCATAAAAAACAAGGTGATGGAAAGACTATATTTGAGTTAGTTCAAAAAGATTATCTTAAATTTGGTGGCAGGCTTGATAAGGATTCCGAAGGGTTAATGATACTAAGTACAGATGGTGACTGGCTTAACCAAATATTTAGTCCTAAAAGCAAAATTGAAAAAAAATATATTGTAAAAATAAATAAACCATTGCAATCATTGTCAAAATTTAGAAAAAAAATAACATTTAAAGGGGAGAGGCTTAGCTTGAGTACAATATCTAGAATTAATGATTTTACATTTGAGGTCTCTTTAAATTCTGGTAAAAACCATGAAATTAGAAATATTTTTTATTCAAATGGCTTTAATGTTGTTGGGTTAAAAAGAGTATCAATTGGTAATTATCAGCTTAAATCAATATCTAAAGGTAATTTAATTAAAATAACCATATGAAAAAGATTTTAATAACAATTGATGGTCCATCAGGTTCTGGAAAGTCAACTGTAGGACGAGCACTAGCTCAAGATTTAAACATTGAATTCTTTTCTTCAGGTTCTTTATACAGAGCAATAGCTTATTATTTAAAAAATAAAGTAAGAGTAATTGATTCAATTTCACTAGACTCTTTAGATCCTTTAATTATTAAAATAAATGAAGAAATCATTTATGAAGACAATCTATATTCTAAAGAGGTAAACCAAGCAAGTTCTCAAATAGCTCAACAAATTGAAATCAGAAATATAGTTTCAAATGCTTTATCAAATATTTACGAGAATTCAATAAATGGATTAGTCATAGAGGGTCGAGATATGGGCTCAGTTGTTTTTCCAAATGCAAATCTTAAGATATATTTAGATGCTAGCCAAGAAACAAGAGGGCAGAGACGACAAAAACAAACCAGTGACGAATCTTTAACAGATCTTATAAGTCGCGATGAAAGAGATAAAAATAGAGAGCATTCGCCATTAGTTATTCCAAAAGATTCTTTTGTGATACTTAATGAAGAAATTTCTATTGAACAGATTATAAGTGAAATTAAAGAGAAGCTAGAGACTCAGTAGCTGTCCAGTTTCTATCATTTTTAATTCCAAAATTAGCAACTGGTTTGCTTTCAGATTTATTTAAAAGAGATAAGAATTCGGAAATATTTGATATATTTCTTCTTAGTTGATTCGGTAAAGGGAAATATTCTTCCTCATCTTTAAATTCGAAATCTATAAGATCTTTTGGATTAAGTTTTTTAATAATATTATAAACTATATGGTCTGGCGCAGAAGCACCAGCTGTAATAGCGATATTTTTAGTTAATTCAATATTATCTATATCATCAGGGCTTTCGACCCTCACAGCTTTTACATTATTATTCTCTACCATTTTTACAAGTGCGTTTGTATTACTTGAGTTTTCAGATCCTACTACTAAGACCATTTCCACATTACTTAATACTTCTAAAACTGCTTCCTGTCTATTTGTTGTCGCGTAACAAAGGTCACTTTTTCTTGGAAGTTCAAGTTCTTGATATTCATCTTTTGCAAAATTCATAATTGGTTCCCATTCTGAAATTGCTAAAGTAGTTTGCGCAAGCAAAGCAGCTTTACTATCTAAATTTAGATCTTTTAAATCATCTACATTCTCAACCAAATGCATATTTTTTGGTGATACACCTAGAGCTCCTATCGCTTCATCATGTCCTTTATGTCCTACATAAATTACAGGTATGTTTCTGTCTGAAAACTTTTTTGCTTCATGATGAACTTTTGTCACTAATGGGCACACCGAATTGATAGTTAAGGAAGATTTACTTTGAAATTTTTGTTCGATTGTAGGTGCAGTGCCATGTGCAGACAGCATAACTACAGCATCCTGTGGAATCTCATCTGGGCTTTCCACAAAAACTACATTTTTATTTTGAAATTCATTAACTATCCATTTGTTATGAACGATTTCATGGTAACAATATATAGTTTCATCATAAATTTTTAATAACCAGTGAAGTGCCTTAATAGCCATTTCTACTCCTGCACAAAATCCTCTTGGAGTTACTAAATATACTTTGTTTACCATACTTTTAGATTAGCTATATTTAGAATATGAATAAAAACAAATTGCCCGAGATTGTTTTAATCGGATTACCCAATTCTGGTAAATCGACATTAATAAATGCTTTATGTAAAAATAAAACTTCAATAATTGGTTCCGAACCCAACACAACACGAGACAAAGTGAGTAACAAATTAGTTTTTGAAGATGGTAGAGGAGTGTTGTTATCAGATTTACCAGGTTATTTAGAGCATCCAGACGAGTGGAATCTTAATTTTCAGAAAAAAATTGAGGAACATGTACAAAATGCAGACAAAATTTTATTTGTAATTGATGTAAATTCAAAAGACTTTATAAACATTGATTACATTCACAAATTCTTAAATACTAAAAATTTCTCTAAAAAAGTAATAACAGTTTTTAACAAATCGGAAAATTTATCAAGCGAAAATTTAGATCCCTTAATGTACAAATACATATTAAATCAAGAATTTTTTATTTCTGCGTACCATAAAAAAAACCTTGAAGGATTGAGAAGTCATATATATAAAATATCAAAAAATATTCATGACGAAGATTTAACAAAAAAAATAACAATAATTGGAAGACCTAATGCTGGTAAGTCAACATTATTTAATTCTTTGTTAAACCAAAACAGATCAGTTGTTTCAGACGTTCCAGGAACTACAAGAGATAAAATAAATGAGGTATTTAATTTTGATAAGAAAGATTATTCACTAACAGACACTGCTGGTATACCTCGAACTAAACAAAAGAATCAAATAGATAGGTACTCCTCAACAGTTGCTTTAAATGAGTTAGAAAGTACAGATATTGCTTTAATAGTTGTTGACAGCACTATAGGACTAACATTTGAAGATAAAAGAATATTAAAAGCATCTATAGAAAACATAGTCACTCCTATAGTTGTTTTAAATAAATGGGATTTATTAGATACAGAAGAAAAAAATAATTTAAATTCGAGCATAAAAAGAGAATTAAAGCAGTACAGCTGGGTTAGTGTGTTGAGGCTATCAGCATTAAATAGTGCAAATATAAAACAATTATTTAAAAGCCTAAATCTTGTTGAAAATCAGTTAGAAAAAAGAATTGGAACATCTGAATTAAATACATTTATTCGTTATTTGTGGTCACAAAAGCCGCCACATCCTTTTAGAGGAAGAAGGGCAAAGTTAAAATACGTAACGCAATTTTCAACAAATCCTCCAGAGTTTTCATTTAATGTAAGTTCACAAATACCAAAAAATTATATCTCTTTTTTAGAATCTAATATTCGAAATGAATATGATATGGGTTCTATCTCATTTAAAATTAAGATTAATGCATAGTTTTGGGTTTAAATTTATAAGTTTTGCTGCAGGATTTTATGTAATTGTTCGAATATATCAAATAATTTTTTTACTTTAATTATGCAAGTAATTTATTAAATATCTCAATAAAAGATTGAATAAATAGAAATATTTTCTATTATTAATACATCCACATTTATGTGGATTTTTTGTATACAAAAAAGGAGAAAAATTGAGTAATTTCAAAGGGTCAAAATCTTGGCGTCTTATATTACTTTTCTCAGTTTTTGCACTAGTTGTTGTTGCATGTGGCGACACAGCAGAAGAAGTAGTGGAGGAAACTCCTGAAACTACTGCTGCTCCAGCAACTACAGCTGCAGAAGCTGCTGAAGAAGCTCCATCAGGACCTGATGGCGTTTATAAGATGGCAATTTTCTCAGATCCACAAACACAAAATTACTGGAATTACCTTGATACTGAAACTGACGTATGGACACAATACGTAATGTCAGCACAAGCAGTTTCTTTATTCTCAATCTCATATCCTAACTATCAGTTAACAACTGGTGTAGCTTCCGAATTGGTAGAAGCATCTGTTGATAACGGTGATGGTACTTGGACTTACACAGTTCCAATGGTTGAAGGATTAGAGTGGAGTAATGGAGATGCAATCACTGCTAATGACATGGTATGGACATTTAATACTGTTAACGACTTAGGTCTTCTCAGCAACTGGGAAACTTATTATCGTAAAGCAGTAGGTGTTGATGCAGAAGCAGAAGATTATCAACAAGGTATAGTAAGTCTCGTTGCTTTAGATGACTACACTGTCGAAATCACATTGAACTTCGACGCTGGTCTATCTGCATGGCAATATAGAATCGCACAATCACCTTTCTTGAATGAAACATATTGGTCACAATTTGCTTCTGACAGAGAGACATTGTTAGCAGCTTCTGGTGCAGATGCACCTGTAGCAGGTGCATTTGTTTACGACAAAGTTGAACAAGGTGCTTTCTACACATGGAGTTATGATGCTGACACAATGTGGTTTGGTGGAGAAACAACTATCTACAAGAGTGGTACAACATATGTAGTTGATAATGGTAAAGCACCAGCATTAGACCAAGCATTTGGTGACACTACTGGTGAATCATTTTCATACACAAATGGACCTTTTGTAGGAACAGTTGAGTTCACACTATACAGCGATCAAGATGCTGCTTACTTAGCATTCCAAAACGGAGAAGTTGATTTCGTCCTTAACCCACTAGGTGTTAAGAGAAATCTTTGGGAAGAACTAGGAAGAGAGCCTGGCGTAGAAACTATTGCTAACTTAGGTAATGGTATGCGTTATATGGCATTCAACACACGTGTTTTCCCTGGAAGCGAGAAATCATTTAGACAAGCAGTAGCTTGTATCTCTGATAAAGAATTCGTTCTAAATAACGTTCTTCAAGGTGTTGCTGTAAACATGGATGGTCAAATGCCAGAAGCATTGACTGCATGGGTTGCACCGGTAACTGGAGTTCTTGCAGATTGTGCTGGACTATCAGCTGAAGAAAGATTCAACAAATCAGTTGAAATTCTTCAAGCAGCTGGTTGGACAGCTTCTGATTGGGGTTCACATCCAGGTGGAGCAGAAAGAGCTGTTGCACCAACAGGAATTAAAGGACCTAATGGTCAAACACCACCAAGTGATATGTTGTTATATGCACCAGGTGCTGGTTATGACCCATTAAGATCAACAATGTCATTATTTATAGCTGATTGGATGCAACAGCTTGGATTTGACGTTACTGCGAGACCAACAGGTTTTAACGTTATTGTTGACCAAGTTTTCACACCAGAAAATTGTGAAGACTGGTATTTCTACATGTTAGGTTGGGGTTTGACAGCATTCCCTGATCATCCAGAGGCATTTTTCGCTTCTTACAATGATACTTGTGAGGGTGGATATAATACTCCTGGATTTAACAATGCAGAATTTGACGCATTAGTTGGAGAATTCAATAAAGCAAAAACTGTTGCAGATGCAATTGCTATCTCACAACAGATGGAAGCAATATTGTTCGAAGAATTACCTTACTTGGTACTATTTAATGTACCAACTCTTGAGGTATACAGAGGCAATGTAGAATTCCCATTCACTGATGTATTAGATGGATTAACAGGAACTGGTGGAGGTTATCCTACATTAGTTAAAGTATCTAGCTAATAAAATCATTATTTAAAATGGCGGGTAATTTACCCGCCATTTTATACTTTTAAAAGGGTAAATATGTTTGAGTACATAATAAGAAGAACATTTCAGATGACTATTGTGTTTTTCTTATTCTTGATTTTTTCATACCTTCTTTTTAATGCAATACCTGGTAATGCTTTTTCTAATTTACTTTTAAATCCCAATTTACCACCAGATGCTTACGAAAAAGTTTTAGCTACTTATGGTTTAGATAAACCTCTTCTTGAAAGACTTCAATTGTATATTGTCAATTTCTTTAAAGGTGATTTTGGTTATTCCTATAAACAATTTCCCAAAACCCCTCTTGAATTAATTGCTGAGCGTTTACCTAGAACTTTAATGCTTTTTTCAATAGTTAATATTGTTGCTTTTTATACAGGCTTTTTTATAGGTAAAGTTCTAGCATGGAGAAGAGGTTCAAAATCTGAAACTTGGATTACCTTGACTTCTGTTTTTTCATATACAGTCTTTTATCCTTGGTTTGCATTAATGATGCTTTGGGTTTTTGGATATAAATTAGGTTGGTTCCCAATAGGTAAATTTCTTTATCCAGAAAAATGGTATGACGCACCATTTGACAGTGACATTGTTTTTTCATCAATGATCAAATTCACAATAGTTGTTACAATCATGCAGTTTATTGCTTATGTTGCTTCTAGGGGTATTGAATCTTTATCACTGAGAAGAAATATTCGACTATCTAGTTTGATTGCTATCATTGCTGGGAGCTATTTTTACTGGAATACTGGTCAAGCTCTAGAAAAGAAAATATATGCCGCTGACATTGCATATCATATGATTTTACCTGTTATGGTAGTAACCATTGTTGCTTTTGCAGGAACTGCTCTATTAACAAGAACCACAATGATGGAAGTTTTAAAAGAAGACTATATTCTTACTGCTAGAGCTAAAGGAATCAGTCAAAAAAGAATACGTGACAGACATGCAGCAAGAACTGCTTTATTACCTGTTGTTACATCATTCATCTTTACTATTGTCACAATTATTGATGGATCTGTATTAACAGAACAAATATTTTCTTGGCCCGGTATGGGTCAGCTTTTACTTCAAAGCGTTCTAGAAGAAGACTTACCTGTAGCTATGGCAACGTTTTCTTTTGTTGGAGTTTTTGCTTTAATTGCTCACTTAGTTGCAGATATTTCTTACTCATATTTAGACCCTAGAATAAGAATTAAATCACAAGGTTAAATAATGGAACAATTCAACGAAAAAGAATTAAGAAAAAAACTTAGAAGAGAAGCTTTTAGAAAGAACTGGAAACTTTTCAAAGAAAGCAAACTGGGTATGGTTGGTTTGTACATTGTTGTGTTCTTTTTTATACTTGCAATACTTCAGCCATTACTTTTTATAACAGGAATTTGGAACAAGGGAATATACGATCCAGTAGTTGGTTATGACTCTATAAGAGAAAATTTATTAGTAGTTGACTGTCCTAAAGCAAGTGAATATCCAACTGAAAAATATGAATCATATTTAGATTGTCCAGGAAAAGGTGAAATAAACAGAAAAACAATTTTAAATCAACCGACGTTAAAGGCTGGAGATTACTACGAAGCATTTGTACAACCTGCACCACCATCTTCGAAACATTTTTTAGGAACAGATTCACTAGGTAGAGATATCTTTTCACAAATTATGGAAGGGAGTCAAGTAGCTTTTGTCCTAGGTTTACTTAGCGCTACGCTTGGAGTTGGCATCTCTACATTACTTGGAACAATTGCTGCATTTTTTGGTGGCAGAATTGATGCTTATTTAATGAGACAATCTGACTTAATTTTAATGCTACCAACTCTGCCTTTATTGTTTATCATCTCTGCTTTCGCAGAGCTTAAAGTTTGGCATCTTGCTGTTGTTTTGGGAGTTCTTGGTGGGCTTGGTGGTTCTGTTATAACTATAAAGTCACAAGCTTTACAAGTGAAAGTTAAACCATTTGTTGATTCGGCAAGAGTTACTGGTGGATCTAATATGAAAATATTATTTTCTCATGTGTTACCTAATGTTGCTCCTTTAGCCCTACTATTTATGGTTTTTAGCGTAACAGGTGCAATTGCTTCAGAATCAGTTTTATCATTCCTAGGTTTATTAAATATCGATATGAGTTGGGGAATTATGATTTACATTGCTCAAACAGATGGTTTTATATTTTCTGGTTTAAGATATTGGTGGTTAATCTTGCCTGCTGGATTAGCGGTAACCTTACTTGCTGGCGGATTTTATCTTGTTGGAAGAGGACTAGATGATGTGTTTAATCCTAGATTGAGAAAGAGGTAATTATGTCAGAAACAGTATTAAAAGTTGATAACTTAAATATGCATTATGAAACCTCTGAAGGCAATGTAACAGCTGTAAAAGATGTAAGCTTTTCAATAAAAAAAGGAGAGTCTTTTGGTCTTGTTGGAGAATCTGGTTGTGGAAAAACTTCGGTAGCAATGTCTCTCTTACAGCTTCAAGCTGACAATGCAAAGATTTCTAGTGGAAGCATAATTTTAGACGGACAAGATTTAGTAGGTTTATCTGAAAACGAGTTAAGAAAAGTTAGATGGAATGGAATTAGTATTGTCTTCCAAGGAGCTATGAATGCATGGAATCCTGTAGTAAAAGTAGGGGAGCAAATTAGAGAAGCAATAAGAGAGCATTATCCTAATAATTCAAAATTAGAAAACACAGAAAAAATTGCAAGTTTATTTGAAATGGTAGGTTTAGATAGGTCAACAATGGACAGATTTCCACATGAACTATCGGGTGGAATGAAACAAAGAGCTGTTATAGCTCTAGCACTTTCATGCGATCCTAAAGTCGTTATTGCAGACGAGCCAACAACTGCTCTTGATGTTGTAATTCAAGACCAAATTTTAAAAGAAATTAAGAAAGTTCAAGAATTACTTGGTTTGAGTTTGATTTATATATCACATGATATTGCAGTAATAGCTGAAATGACTGACAATATGGCTGTTATGTATGCTGGTAGAATTGTTGAAAAAGGACCAACTGATAGAATATTTAGTTCACCTAAGCATGCTTACACACGATTATTACTTGAATCGACACCTTCAGTCGTTGGTGAAAAGAAAAAATTACGTTCTCTTGATGGCGAACCTCCAAGTTTAATAAATTACGTTGAAGGATGTACTTTTTCTCCAAGATGTCCAGACCCTACAGATGAGTGTAAAAACGGCACTGTACCGATGGGTTTGATAGAAGTTGAGTCTGGTCATTTTGCAGACCAGTGTTGTGTAAATTGTAAGTAGGTATATAGTGAGTAAAAATTTAATTGAAGTAACTAATCTAGAGAAATACTTTGAAATATCTTCAGGAATGTTTGGAAGAAACAAAGCAACAGTTAAAGCAGTTGATGGTATCTCATTTAGTATCCCATTTGGTGAAAGTTTAGGTTTAGTAGGTCAAAGTGGATGTGGTAAAACAACTACAGCCAGAGCCCTTTCACTACTAGATCCTAAAACAAATGGTGATGTCAATTTTTACAATCAAGAAACTAAATCAATGCAAAGTATTGATGACTTAGATGATATAGAACTAAAGAAATTCAGAAGAAACATACAGATGATTTTTCAAGATCCGTATGAATCTTTAAATCCTAGATGGACTATTAAAGATATCATATTAGAACCATTGAACATTCATAATATAGGTGAGTTAAAAGATAGGGAAGAGGCCGTAGTTGAAATTCTTAAAACTGTAGGTCTCACTCCACCCGAAAACTATCTTCCTAGATATCCACATGAATTATCTGGAGGTCAAAGACAAAGAGTGTCTATTGCTAGAACTCTTATCATGAAGCCTAAATTTGTTATTTGTGATGAACCTACTTCAATGTTAGATGTATCCATTCGCATTTCAATTATGGATTTAATGTTAAATCTTGCTAAAGATTTAGAAGTATCATATTTATATATCACACATGATTTAGCAGTTGCTAGATACATGTGTAACAGAATAGCAGTTATGTTTAATGGTAAAATTGTTGAAATAGCTGAAACAGAAGAATTGCTAAAAAATCCTATTCACCCATATACAAAGCGTTTAATATCTTCAATACCTGTCCCAGATCCTTCTTACGATAGGGTTGTTTATGATTTAGATTATGATGAGCTTGACTCAATAATCGAAAAGGATACTGAAAATATTGGCATGATTGATATTGGCAATGAACATTTTGTTGCAACTCATGATGTCAAAGGTCTTCTTTGAAATTTAAAGATATCTTTTTAATACCAAATTTAATAACTTTAACTAGATTTTTTTCTGCAATATTTCTATTTTTAAATTTTTCACCTTTCGATTTCATCCCAGTTAATCTTGTCTTAATAATTGCGATAATAGGTTTGTCCGATTCACTAGATGGAATAGTTGCTAGAAAATTTAATATGGTTTCTAAATTGGGTATAATTTTAGACCCTTTTACTGATAGAGCTGTTTTTCTTTTATTAATCTTTTGGGTAAATGAATTAATGTATTCCTGGGTGTTTTATTCAATACTCTTAAGGGAAATATTTGTTATTATCGGCTCTCTTTTTGTTTTAAAATCTGAAAAAACAGTAACAGTCTCAAACAAAGGTAAGCTAGGGACAGTTTTTCTTTTTATACTTATTTGTTTATTTTCTCTAAATTTATCAATCCTCAATGAATTTGTTTTTTATTTTTCAATATTCACAATAATATTTTATTTTTATGTTGCTTTTGAATATTTATACAATTTAATATATAAGAGTGAATAACCATACTGTACCAATAACTAATAATCCCAATGAAATTGAAGAACCCTTGTATGTTCTTTCCTTGCTAAATAATGAATTAAAGACTACTTCATGGAAACTACACCTAGGAGACTATAGTATTGGACGCTCTAGTGAAAACCGAATAATACTTGATGACATCACTGTATCAAGAAACCACTGTATTCTGCATATATTAAAAGATAAAGCTACTTTGATTGACTTAGATTCAACCAACGGTTTATTCGTTAATGGTGATTTAGAAGAAAAGGCTGAACTCAATTCCGGAGATCGTCTGCAAATAGGCAAGTATCAATTTTTATTAACAAAGTCTCAATAATGAATATAGGTGAAGTTGTAAAAATAATTCAAAAAGATTACCCTTCAATTACAATTTCAAGAATAAGATTTCTTGAAAAAGAAGGATTGATAAAGATACCAAGAACAAAAGGCGGAACAAGAAAATTTAACAACAAAAATATAGAAGATATTAAAAAAATTCTAGAATTGCAAGAAAAACAATTTTACTCATTAAAAGCTATAAAAAACAATCCGAATCTTCTTAATAAAAATAAAGTCAGTAAACCAGTTAATATTAAAAATTATTCTCTACACAGCATGTTGAAAGTAGCAGGTATAAGCCATGAACAATTCGCTTTACTTGTTGAATATGAATTTGAGTATGAACAAGAGAATTATACTACTAATGACATAGATAGGATGAAATCGTGGGCTTACTTTTTTAATTTAGGGTTAGAACCTAAGAATTTCTCTATTATAAAATCTCTTGCTGAACGTACTTCTGATTTTTTAGAATTAATAAATAGTGTAAATAATATATCTGACAATAATGATTCAGCAAAACATTTTACTAATTTAATTCGGAGTTATTCATTAAACATTTAATATTATTCATTAGCTTATTACTTAGTAGTTAGTACTTCATACGCAACTGAAATAGATAATGAAGAATTCACTACTGAGTATTATCTCTCATATGATCTTGATAATTCAACTATTATGTACTCTAAAAATCTAGATGAAAGAATTTCACAAGCATCATTAACAAAACTGATGACAGCATTAATTTTATATGAATCTTTTGAAATCAACGAAAAAGTTAATATTTCTATCCCAGATACATATACATATGCAGGCAAGGTTGCATATTTGAAAGATAATGAGCTTTTGTCAGTTGAACAACTTCTAAAGCTGCTTTTAATTTATTCAGCAAACGATGCTGCTTACGCTGTTGCCAATTTAGTAAGTGAGGATGTGGATAGTTTTGTAACTTTAATGAACACTAAAGCTAAACAGCTTGAAATGAACAATACTAAATATACAAATCCTGATGGCTTAGATGAAGATGGTCAATTCACTACGTTAAATGACTTACTTAAACTTAGTATTTATATATTAGAAAACACAAGATTATTAGCAATAACTAAAGAATCAAGTTTTACATTAGAAAGAGATAATATAAATCAAAAATATGAATCAACTAACTATATTATTGATTCAGGATTTATAGGTCTAAAAACAGGTTGGACATCAAAAGCTGGACTTACATTTATAGGTTTTAATCAAAATTCTGATAGGAATATATTAACTATTGTAAATAAATCTGTTGTAGATACCGATAGGCTTAATCATTTTAATGATACAAAAATTATTTATCAATTGTCATTAGATAATTTTAAAAATTATGAAATTATTTCTATTGATTCAGATATTTATAGTAAATTAAATTACAATTCGTCATTAAGGGTTCAAAACGAGAAAAGTTTTAGCGTTTTTGGAGAAATTAATAATAAGGTTGAACTTTTTTTAAATGATTATGGACCTTCAGAAGTAGAGTTTTTATACAATAATGCAGTACATACTGTAAAAATTAAGGATTCTAAACAAAGAATTTCATATAATTTCATAAGATCTAACATTATTTCTAGATTGTTTCCTTAAATTATAAAAGTCTTAAATTTTCTAAATCCTTGAATAAAATTATTTATGTAGTAAATTTAAAATATGCAGCAGGGTTATACAGGTCCAGAAGTATGTAAAATTACTGGTATAAGTTATAGACAACTTGATCATTGGACAACATCAAATTTAGTTGAAGCTTCAATTCGTAATATAAAAGGGTCTGGATTTCATAGAATTTACTCTTTTAATGATATTGTATTGGTAAAACTTGTTAATAAATTAAGAGATGCAGGTATAAGTTTACAAAAAATTAGAATAGCTTTATCAAATGTTAAATCTATATTAGGTAAATCAAAAAATATATCTGATGTCACAATATTTTCAGATGGTAGCTCAATTTATGTAGTTACTGAGAATGATCAAATGATTGATTTACTTAAAAAAGGACAAGCAGTTTTTGGTATTTCATTAGGTCCAGTACAAAACGAAACTGAAGCTGAAATATTTTCCCTTTACCCTGATAAGATATCTCAAAGTAATTAATGAAATTTGCACATAGTTCTGAAAAACTATTTGCTGACCACTTAGATTTGTACAATATCACATGGTATTACGAACCTACAAGTTTCCCATTAGAGTGGGGAAGTGGTGCGATTAAAAAAATGTTTACACCTGATTTTTTTCTACCTGATTACAATCTCTATATTGAGATAACAACCATGAACCAAAGCCTTATCACTAAAAAACAAAAAAAATATAAAAAAGTACAAAAACTTTATCCTGAGTATAGTTTTAAATTAATTAATGAAAGTATGTACGAGAATTTAATAACAGGTTCAATGTCTACTTTTGAGAAAGCTATCGCTAGCTGAAAATTTTAGCAAAGCATCAGGATCTTTGATTCCAATTAATTTACAGTTTTCTAGTTCATGATTTACAGATGTATTACTCATTAATCTGTTATCTGTATTTAAAGTAATATTAAAACCCAATTCAATAAGTTGTTTTATTGGATGTTCTTCTAAATTTTTATACATATTCGTATGCAAGTTAGATGTTATACAAACTTCTAGTGGAATTTGTTTTTCAACTATATGGCTTGCTACTTTACCTAAATTTTTATTTATTAAATTTACGTCTTCAATGATTCTTACTCCATGGCCTATTCTTTTTGCCCCATTATCTAGTGCATCCTGAATAGACGCAACGCCATCACCTTCACCTGCATGAATGGTTACATTTATGTTATTTTCTTTAATTTTTTTAAATGCTTCTTTGTATTTTGATGGCATAAAACCATATTCAGGACCTGCAATGTCAAATCCTATAATTAAGTCTTTGTATTCAATAGCTAATTCAGAAACATCTATTACATTCTGAGGGTCATGTCTCATACCACATAAAATTAATCCAGATTCTATTCCGTATTCATTTTTAGCTAATTTAAATCCAGAGTTTACTGCATTAATTACATCCAGGGGAGATAGCTCATCATTTACCGAATAAAATGGAGCATATCTAGATTCATAAAAATTTATGTCATTGTTATGCATATCAACAGCTGCTTCATAAGCAATTCTTTCTATGTTTTCAAAAGTTTGCATTAAAGCAATTGTATGTGTGAATGC
This sequence comes from Candidatus Actinomarina sp., assembly GCA_038142145.1. Classification (GTDB taxonomy): domain Bacteria; phylum Actinomycetota; class Acidimicrobiia; order Actinomarinales; family Actinomarinaceae; genus Actinomarina. The sequence goes on from JAYQJM010000005.1 coordinate 432,024, forward strand.
TTCAAGATAATCCTCTAAAGATTTAGATTCAGATCTATTAAAAAAACTTGATACATCTTCTACTTCTAAAATTGGTTTGTAGTCGAGTGCTTTTGCTAGTTCTAAGCACGTTTCAGGCCTTAATCCGCCGTCTAAGTGATCATGAAGAATATGCTTATACATAACGCAACATAATATATATTATAGGACAAATACTAAATATTCGTAATGCTTTCAATAACACTCTCCTCATGGGTTAATGGTAGCCAGTGATCAGCATCGCTAACCAGCTTAATATTCACATTTTTTCCAGACTTTTTTAATCTAGATTCCATTTTACTATTAAATTTTACAGCTGTATCTAAACCACCGAATAGAAAATCGACAGGTATTTCTATTACTCTTCTCCATTCATTAGACAACATTATGTTGTTGTTTATATTTGCATACCAACTAATAGGTTGATAAAGATCGTTGTAAAAAGAATTTACCATTCTTTCTATGTCAACATTATGGATTAAGTCATTATTTTTATATTTAAAAAATAAAGAATTTAATGACAAATCAGGATGTGTGATATTATTTTTAACTAACCTGTATGAAGATCTAAAGAATTTATCTAGATTTTGGCTTAAGAATTTCGAAGAACTTTTCGGATCTTGAAATGAGGATATGTAATGATTATTTCCCGAATAGTTTAATTCGTCATAAATATCAGAATGTGGAAACTCAGTTCCACCACATATTGAAACTAGTTTACTGATTTTAACTTTTTCTCTTGAGACTACAGCCCAGGCAACTATAGATCCCCAGTCATGTCCAACTAAAATTGTATTTTTATTTAATCTATTTGTTTCAATGAGTGTTTCAATATCATTAGATAAGTTGTCTATATTGAACATGTCTATAGTTGGGTTGTTTAATTTAGATAATGGATAACCTCTTTGTTCAATTGATGTAACTCTAAAATTCTTTTTTAATTTAGTTTTAATTTTTTCCCAGAAAAATATATCAGATGGGAAACCATGAAGTAAAATTACATCACTCCCCTCTCCTTCTGTAGAATAAGTTAAATTAAAATTATTTATTTTTAACTTTTTCATTAAATCAATTTATTTTTTCTAAATATAACAATTGTTAAACATATAGCAAAAAATAACCATTGAAATGAATAGCTTAAATGAGGTGCGTCGTAAGGTTGTGTTATATCAATACATTCAATTTTCATTCCACAATTTTCAGTTAACACTAAATAGTACTCAGGTAGCTTTACATTCATCTCACTCTCTAAAAATGATTTATCAATTCTAAATAAAAAATCAGACCCAACAATGTCATCTTGTCCAACAGTTTGTTCGTTATAAAATAATAATTTACCCGTATAATCTGAGTATTTTTTTTCAACAAATTGATCTAGTGTTGATTCTATTGGCACCCATCCTCTATTAACTATTAAAGAATTTCCATCATTATTTGTTACTAAATTTATTAAATTATATCCACTTTGCCCATTAAGCACTCTTGATCTTAAGAACCAAGTTTTTTCTATTGTAAGTGATTCATAAATTGTAATTGTGTCAAATTGTTTGTAGTTGTTTACTTCAGATAATTCGATAACATATTTGTTACTGTTATCCAATAAACTCTCCAGATTAGATTTATCTTCTCTATAACTATTTAACTGCCAATACGAAAGACCCAAAAATATAAAAACTACTGTAATTCCGAAATAAAATAGGAATTTATACGGTAAACTTCTTAATTTATCCAATGTACATTACTCCTTCTTGGATCTCCATGTGCAAACAACTCATCTTCTAGACCAGTAACACACACTCCGCCAAAGTACATGTCAAATTCTTCAGTATAGGTTGTATTCGCAGATGGTAATTGTAAACCTAATTCAGCCCTTACATTACCATCTTGATTAACGTGGTATCTCGGCATATTTATAGATTGACTCCAATTTTTATTTGAAATATAATTAGTTAACACTTGAGCGATAGCAGAACTTATTCTGTCTGCTCCGGGAGATCCTACAGTAAAAATACCACTTTCGTTAGTAACGATTATTGGACTCATGTTTGAAATTAACCTCTCTCCCTTAGTGTCCCCTAGAAAACCTTGAGGGTTTAGCTCAATTTCACCTAATGAATTATTTAAATACATACCTGTATTTTTACACAATACTCCAGAACCGTAACCACTTGAAAATGTTAAAGAAAAATGATTATTTCTACTATCTGAAGTGCCAATATGTATTGTAGAGGGTGAAGAAAAGATATTCTTTATCTCTTTTTTTACAAACTCTGATCTATCTCCAAAAAATTCATAGTTGTTTTTTCGAGCATTGTAAAGATCCTCTAATAAGTTAACCTTATCATCAGTGTTTAAATTTAACACTTCAAGGTATTTCAACACCATTAAAGATCCAATTGATGGACCTGCGTGTCCGACTATATTTAAATCTTTATAGTTTAAATTAAATTTTGAATCTTTAATCATTTTGTAGTTTTCAAGATCATCTTTAACTACATGTCCACCTTCATTTTTAATAGTTTCAATTAAAGAATTTGCTATATCTCCATAATAGAAGTCTTGAAATCCTTCATTAGTAAACTGTGTTAACGTATCACTTAACTTATCTAATCGAACTACTCCATCGTCTAAATTGTTTTTCAATTCACTAAGTACTTTTGAAGAATATTCATGCCACATAAACATTGGTTCAAGTGAGTGTTTAAAGTAGTCTTTTGTTGGTTGTGCTAGTTTAAATCCTTCTTTTGAAATCTTAATTGGATATTCAATTAAATTTTTTAATGGTATTGTTGCATAATTTTCATACAAAAATTGTAGTATTTTATAGATTCCAGGAACAGCAAAAGTATTTGCACCCTTACAGGTCTCTACATAACCACCATAGGTCATAGTTATTTTATGTTGTTCTTTATCTTCTCCATTAAAGTTTTTTGGAGCTACAAAGTAAGCATCTATTGTATGCGAGCTATCGGAACCTCCATCATAATAAGTAAGTAGTCCTGATGATGTAGGCGCTACAACACCTAGGTCTGTTACCATTGACGTAATTGCACTAGTAATTAAAATATCAGCAGCATTTGGTGACAGATCAGAAATAGATTCTGCAGCTTTCCTACTATATTCTGATGTGCTTGCTAAAGAAACTTTCATTTAAATATTGTAGTTTATTAAACCCATATGAGAAAATGCTATATATATGAAACAAGATATTAAAAAATATGAACACGGTGTTTACCAAATAGATGTTTTTATGGAAAACAAGCCTGGAAGAATGTCTTGCTATTATATTGAGTCATCAAATCCAATACTAGTTGAAGTTGGGCCTTCCAATTCATTTCCATATCTTATTTCAAGTTTAAAATCATTAGGAATAGAAAAAGTAGATAGGTCAGCTATGACTCACTTACACCTCGATCACATTGGAGGCATTGGTCATATGGTAGAGATGTTTAAAGACCATATGGTATATGTACATGAATTAGGTCTTAAACATTTGCCTAATCCAGAGAAATTATGGAAAGCTGTTGCTGATATATATACAGAGGAATGGTTGGAAAATAATTGGGGAAGATTAAAACCAACTCCTACTAGTAATATAAATTCATTAACTGATAGAGAAATAATTGACTTAGGAAATGGAAGAAGCCTAGAAGCTATATATGGACCAGGACATGCAAAGCATCATTACACATTCTATGATTATGGATCTAAAACTCTTTTTATGGGTGATACATTAGGCTTAATTTATCCTCATGGTGATTTTGTTCAACCAAACTTACCTCCACCTGATTTCAATAAAGAAATTCTTTTTAATACTCTTGATGATTTAAAAAAGCTTGAATTAAATTATTTAGCTTTAGCTCATTTTGGAATACATGATAATCCGTATCATTTAATTGATAATGCTAAAGAGAGTATTGAGAATTGGTTAAACTTTGTTAAAAATTTAGATTCATTATCAACTAATCAAGCTTCGATTGAAGTAATTTCATGGTTAAAGAGTAATTATGAAGCACTTGGTATAGATTCAGAAACTATAGACAATTACATTAATAATGCTCATTTTGATATGCAAATAAATGGAATCAGAAATTATATTGAAAAAAAGAAAAACCCCTAGTTTCCCAGGGGTTCTTCAATAAAAATCGGCAGTGTCCTACTCTCCCAAGGGGTTGCCCCCTAAGTACCATCGGCGCTAATGGGCTTAACTTCCGTGTTCGGAATGGGAACGGGTGTATCCCCATTGCTATCACCACCGCAAATTTCTTCTTAAAAATTCTATAGCAAGCGTTCATACTAAGTATTCAGTTCAAGCGATCGACATATTAGTATCAGTCAGCTACATACATTACTGTACTTACACTTCTGACCTATCAACCTCATGTTCTTTAAGGTGTCTTAATCGGTTAACCCGATGAGAAATCTTATCTTAGAAGGGGCTTCGCACTTAGATGCTTTCAGCGCTTATCCTTTCCGATCGTAGCTAACCAGCGGTGCTCTTGGCAGAACAACTGGCACACCAGCGGATCGTTCATCCCGGTCCTCTCGTACTAGGGACAACTTTCTTCAAATTTCTTACGTGCGCGACGGATAGGGACCGAACTGTCTCACGACGTTCTGAACCCAGCTCGCGTTCCTCTTTAATAGGCGAACAGCCTAACCCTTGGGACCTGCTCCAGCCCCAGGATGAGAAGAGCCGACATCGAGGTGCCAAACACCCCCGTCGATATGGACTCTTGGGGGGTATAAGCCTGTTATCCCCGGAGTACCTTTTAGCCGATGAGCCATGGCGCACCCACATGCAACCATGGGATCACTAGTTCCTACTTTCGTACCTGCTCCACATGTATGTGTCACAGTCAAGCCACCTTTTGCACTTACACTCAATGCGTGATTGCCGTCCACGCTGAGGTGACCTTAGAGCGCCTCCGTTACTTTTTCGGAGGCCACCGCCCCAGTGAAACTGCCTACCAGACAATGTCCCTGATCCGGATTACGGATCTAGGTTAGAAGCTCAATATGAAGAAAGTGGTATCTCAAGGATGACTCCACATCCACTAGCGTGAATGCTTCAAAGTCTCCCACTTATCCTGCATACTGCATACCAAACATCAATATCAAGTTGCAGTAAAGGTTCCGGGGTCTTTCCGTCCTGTCGCGCATAGTGAGCATCTTTACTCACATTGCAATTTCGCCGAGTCTATGGTTGAGACAGTACTCAAATCGTTACACCATTCGTGCAGGTCGGAACTTACCCGACAAGGAATTTCGCTACCTTAGGACCGTTATAGTTACGGCCGCCGTTTACTGGGGCTTAATTTCAAAGCTTCGCCGAAGCTAACCTCTCCACTTAACCTTCCAGCACCGGGCAGGTGTCAGAGGGTATACGTTGTATTCGAACTTTGCACCCTCCTGTGTTTTTGATAAACAGTCGCTTGAGTCTGATCACTGCGGCCCATTCAAGCTCTAAAAGTTAATTTATTACTTTACTAGGGCGATCCTTCTCCCGAAGTTACGGATCTATTTTGCCGAGTTCCTTAACCATAGTTATCTCGCTCGCCTTAGTATTCTCTACTTGTCCACCTGTGTCGGTTTGGGGTACGGGCACTTATAAAACTAACTAGAAGGTTTTCTTGGAAGTATGGAATCAATGACTTCGCCTAAAAAGCGGCTCGGCATCGTGTCTCAGGTATAAAGATGACGGATTTGCCTATCATCTACCCTACACACTTACCCCAGGATAACCATCACCTGGGTTCATCTATCCTTCTCCGTCACTCCTTTGCTAACCTAAAAATATGTGGGTCGGTAGGCCCGAAGGCTTTCCTTAGCAACATATATTCGGTTTGGGCGTTTTATTAGTGGTACAGAAATATCAATCTGTTATCCATCGACTACGTCTCTCGACCTCGCCTTAGGTCCCGACTAACCCTGGGCGGACGAACCTTCCCCAGGAACCCTTGGACATTCGGCGGAAGAGATTCTCACTCTTCCTTCGCTACTCATGCCTACATTCTCACTTGTATGGTCTCCACAACTAACTTACGTTGCTGCTTCAATGCCCATACAACGCTCTCCTACCGATTTTACCTCCTGGATCGAAATCTGGATTAGTAAAATCCCATAGCTTCGGCAGTATGTTTAGCCCCGTTACATCTTCCGCGCGAGAACATTCGACCAGTGAGCTGTTACGCACTCTTTAAAGGAATGGCTGCTTCTAAGCCAACCTCCTGGCTGTCTGAACACTCTCACATCGTTTCACACTTAACATACATTTAGGGGCCTTAGCTGATGATCTGGGTTGTTTCCCTCTTGTCTATGGAGCTTATCCCCCATAGGCTCACTGCTATACTTAAACACTTTGGCATTCGGAGTTTGACTGAGTTCAGTAAGCTTGTTGGCCCCCTAGCCCAATCAGTGCTCTACCTCCAAAGCGCAACATATAACGCTGTCCCTAAAGACATTTCGGAGAGAACCAGCTATCACCAAGTTTGATTGGCCTTTCACCCCTATCCACAGGTCATCCCCTGATTTTGCAACATCAGTGGGTTCGGGCCTTCACGAAGTCTTACCTTCGCTTCACCCTGCCCATGGATAGATCACTTGGCTTCGGGTCTATCGCATGCGACTAGACGCTCTATTAAAACTCGCTTTCGCTGCGGCTACGGATTTACTCCTTAACCTTGCCACATACGGATAACTCGTAGGCTCATTCTTCAAAAGGCAGGCAGTCAGGATATAAAATCCCTCCTACTGCTTGTAAGCTATTGGTTTCAGGTACTATTTCACTCCCCTCGCCGGGGTTCTTTTCACCTTTCCCTCACGGTACTTGTTCACTATCGGTCGCTGGTCGTACTTAGCCTTACGAGGTGGTCCTCGCAGATTCACAAGGAATATCCTCCTTGCTACTTGGGGTGACCTTAATGAGTAAAAAGATTTTCGAATACGTGACTATTACACTCTATGGTTTAACTTTCCAGATAATTTTCCTAATCTAATTATTTGTAACTCATTGAGAGATCTGATGCTCTCTCTAAAGGGCCCCACAACACCAAAAAAACAACGACATCAGTCTTTAACATTATTTTGGTTTAGGCTCTTCCCGTTTCGCTCGCCGCTACTCAGGGAGTCGCTGTTGCTTTCCTTTCCTCTAGGTACTGAGATGTTTCACTTCCCCTAGTTCCCTCTACCTACCCTATATATTCAGGCAGGAGTAATTTATTAAAATAAATTGGGTTTCCCCATTCGGACATCTACGGATTAACGCTTGTTTGACAGCTTCCCGTAGCTTTTCGCAGTCTTCCACGTCCTTCATCGGCTTCCAGCGCCAAGGCATCCACCAATAGCCCTTAGTAGCTTGAACTATATGAATACTTTGCAATTGCGCTTGCTATACAATTTTCAAAAAGCCAATTTGACTTTTTCACAGCTGAGTAATGTATCAGTCTTGTAGACAACCGACGATTGACCTTAGAACCGAAGTTCTATACTCCTTAGAAAGGAGGTGATCCAGCCGCACGTTCCCGTACGGCTACCTTGTTACGACTTAGTCCCAGTTACCGACCCTACCTTCGACAGCTTCCTCCCTAAAAGGGTTGGACCACTGGCTTCGGGTATTGCCGACTTCCGTGACTTGACGGGCGGTGTGTACAAACCCCGAGAACGTATTCACCGCAACTTTGCTGATTTGCGATTACTAGCGACTCCAACTTCAAGGAGTCGAGTTGCAGACTCCTATCCGAACTGAGACAAGCTTTAAGAGATTTGCTCCACCTCGCGGTATTGCGACTCGTTGTACTTGCCATTGTAGCATGCGTGCAGCCCTGGACATAAGGGGCATGATGACTTGACGTCGTCCCCACCTTCCTCCGGTTTATCACCGGCAGTCTCCTATGAGTCCCCAACTAAATGCTGGCAACATAGGACAGGGGTTGCGCTCGTTGCGGGACTTAACCCAACATCTCACGACACGAGCTGACGACAGCCATGCACCACCTGTATAGGGCGCATAAGCACACTATATCTCTATAGCTTGACCCTATATGTCAAGTCCAGGTAAGGTTCTACGGGTATCATCGAATTAAGCCGCATGCTCCGCCGCTTGTGCGGGGTCCCGTCAATTCCTTTGAGTTTTAGTCTTGCGACCGTACTCCCCAGGCGGGATACTTAACGCGTTAGCTACGACACAGAAACCGTCAATCCAGTTCCTACGTCTAGTATCCATCGTTTACAGCTAGGACTACCAGGGTATCTAATCCTGTTTGCTCCCCTAGCTTTCGCTCCTCAGCGTCGATAGCGGCCCAGTGAGCTGCCTTCGCAATTGGTGTTCCTCCGAATATCTACGCATTTCACCGCTACACTCGGAATTCCACTCACCTCTACCGTATCCTAGTCACAACAGTATCGATCGACATTTCAGGGTTGAGCCCTGAACTTTCACGACCGACTTGTTGAACCGCCTACGAGCTCTTTACGCCCAATAAATCCGGACAACGCTCGCCCCCTACGTATTACCGCGGCTGCTGGCACGTAGTTGGCCGGGGCTTCTTGTGGAGGTACCGTCATTTTCTTCCCTCCTGAAAGTGGTTTACAAACCTAGATCCGTCATCCCACACGCGGTGTCGCTGTGTCAAACTTTCGTTCATTGCACAATATTCCCTGCTGCAGCCTCCCGTAGGAGTCTGGGCCGTGTCTCAGTCCCAGTGTGGCTGATCGTCCTCTCAGACCAGCTATCCGTCGTAGCCTTGGTGAGCTTTTACCTCACCAACTAGCTGATAGAACGCGAGCTCATCTTAGTTCGGCTGACCTTTCCTTTTATTCTCATGCGAGAAATAAAGAATATCAGGTATTAATCCGAGTTTCCTCGGGCTATCCCTGTAACTAAGGTAGATTGCTCACGCGTTACTCACCCGTTCGCCGCTCAGTCATTTTCTGTAGTAAACTACTGAAAAGCTTCGCTCGACTTGCATGCATAAGGCGCACCGCCAGCGTTCGTCCTGAGCCAGGATCAAACTCTCCAACATAATCTTTGAATAATTTAAATCTGACCAAAGAATCAACATGGGTTTTACCCATTTCAACTTTGAAAGTTGAATCAACTTAATAAAAAGTTGACAAAAAAAGAGTGCTAGATATTTCTATCTGCACTACCGGCGTTCATACATTACTCAGTTGTCAAAAAGCCAATTTTTTTCGCAAAGACAAGAGTAACAGGTCCTTGTTTAAGTGTGTAATATTTTTTAATTAAATATGAAAAAATTTCTTTTTCCTAATTGAAGAGTTTTTCCAGAAATTTCACTGAAATCTACATCTAGATCTGTATATTTCTCCCCGTCTATTTTAAAGCTACCTGCAGTAATCAATCTTCTAGCCTCTGAGTTAGAAGTGGTGATACCTTGTTCCGTTAGAATTTTAGGTACATGCACCTCTCCAGCGATATTTAAATCATATATTGGTATATCTTCTGGTATGTTTTTGTTAATAGTTACATTTTGAAATGCTTCTAATGCATTTGAGGCTTCCTCTTTACTATATATATCCTGTACGATCAGCTGACCTAATTGTTTTTTATATTCAAATGGATTCTCTCCACTATCAATATTTTTTTTCATTTCTTCTATTTCACCTAAAGGAATATCAGTGAGCATTAAAAAATAATCCCACATTACATCATCAGGTATACTCATTATTTTTCCAAAAATATCTTCAGGTTTTTCACTTACTGAAATATAGTTATTTAAGGATTGTGACATTTTCTTTTTTCCATCTGTTCCAATTAGTAATGGAAAAGTCATTGCAACTTGTGGATCTAAAGCATAAAATTTTTGTATCTCTCTTCCTAACATTAAATTCCATAATTGATCATGACCTCCAATTTCTATATCTGCTTTGATTGCTACTGAATCATATCCTTGAAACATTGGATAGAAAAATTCCATTAACGATATTGGATTATTGTTTTCAAATCTTTTAGAGAAATCGTCTCTTTCTAGCATTTGAGCTAATGTTGTTGAAGATGCAAGATTAACTAATTCTGAAGTGGTCAGTTTAGAAAGCCAGTCTTTATTTGATACTATTTCTAAATTATCTTCGTGTAAGATGTTTTTAATTACAGGTAAAACTCCCTTTGAATTTTCAGATACGTCTGATTCCTCTAATAGTGTTCTCGTTTCTGATTTTCCTGATGGATCACCAACTTGAGCAGTAAACTCTCCAAGTATTAGCACTGCTGTATGTCCTTCTTCTTGGAATTTTCTCAGTGCTCGTATTATCGCATACCAACCTAAAGTTACATCTGGAGCTGTAGGGTCTACACCAAGTTTTACTCTTAATTTTTTACCAGACTTTACTAACTCGTAAAACGATTCAAGTGGTTGTATTGCGCTAGATCTTTCTTCTAAGTATTTCATGATAGAACTAAATTGAATCTCCAAAGATGTTTGTCATTTCTTTTTGCATTCTTTCTTTGTTTAGCGATTGCTTTGTCTAGTGAGTGTATCCTTGGAGATAAATTTATATGACCAGATAATATATTAACTCCATCATCTTCATTCGTTAAACCTAGTGCAGTTGTGATATTACCTGGACCAGTCAACTTATCTGTCTTCATTTTTGCTTTACGTCTCTTTTCGATAATATTTTTTCCAATTAAAATTTTTCCAGCTCTAATTAAGACAGCTTCTGCACTACCTGGTTTACCAGCTAATATATAGAGTCCTTTACTTGATCCACTTTTGAGAATTGAGATATGAGGTGGACCTAAAGTTAGTGAAGTTGGTACATTTGTAAACGTATTAAGCATTGACATGGGATCAGTATTTTTTTTTCCATAAGCCTCGGTTTCAGTGATTAAGATTTCAACAAAAGTATCTTTAATTGTAGTAGACAATCTCATACCTAAAAGATCTACTGCAGCTTTAGATGAACTTTGGGATAAATTTTTTAATACTCTATTATTTAAACCAACTTGCATATCAGCCTCTTCTATTTAGAGTAATTTTAAATTTCTTTTCTAGTATGTTTACAATTTCTTCTAACAAATTAGAACTTTCCTCTTCACTAATAGTTCCCTGATAACTTCTTGTCTCTATTCTAACTCCTAAATTTCTTGAATCATCTTTATAAAAATCGTCAAATATAGAAATTTTATTTTCATTTTCACTCAATATATTTTTAATCTCATCGATTAATTCAATTGAGATGAAATTACTAGGCACATTAAAAGATAAATCAAATTTAAGGAATGGGTATTGAGATAAAGGAATATATGTGTTATTTTGAATTTCATTTATAGATATATTTTCAAGATTTAGTTGTGCAACATATGTAGGATCTTGCAGTTCATATTTGTCCATTAATTTATATGAAAGCTGTCCAAAATATCCAACAATCTTATTGTTAAACATTAATGAATAAGAATAGTTTGCATGCATTCCAGGTCTTTCAATGGGTTCATGTGTAAATCCAGGAAGTAAGGTATTAAGAGTATTAACTAAGTAGTAGATGTCAATATTTTCAGCTTCGTTTCTAAAATCATTATTTTTTAATTTACTAGGTAACAATATTCCTAGAGAATAAATTTGTTCGGGTATATCTTGATATTCTTTATTTTTATTTAACGAATAAACATTGTTAATTTCAAAATAAGCATGTGATTCATCATTTTTAATTAAATTGTTTTTATATACGTTGATGAGAGAATGTATCAAGTTAGTTCTTAAAAATTGATTGGTTTGGTCTATAGGGTTTATTACTTTTACAGATTCTTTTTCTGGTGTAAATAAATTATTTGAATTATCTTCAACAAAAGATAAAGTTTGAGTTTCAAAATAATTGAGAGATGTTAATTTTGACAGCATATAGCTTCTAACATCCCAGTAATTTCCATAATTATTTAAATTGTTTCCAATAGGTAGAGATGAATCAAAATTGTTAAACCCATAATGTTTCGCTAATTCTTCAATTAGGTCTACAGATCTTCCTAGATCGTATCTCCATGAAGGTTGTTTAAAAATAATTTCATTGTCTTTTATTTCAAATGGGATTTGTAGATTGCTAAGAGTATTTACTATAAAATCTTCTTTTAGATCTTGACCAAGAAGCTTTTTAATATCCTCTTTGTTTAAAGTTATACTTTCTGATTGATAAATACTAGTACGATCTTCTTGAATACTTGAATATAAAATTTCTTGATCATCTTCAAATAGTTCCACAAACCTTTCAAGTCCTTTGTTTTGTATACTCCTATCAATTCCACGTTCAAATCTTATAGATGCATCTGAAATGAGGTTTAGTTTTCTTGAAGTATTCATAATTGAAACTTTGTCAAAGTAGGCACTTTCAATTAATAAATTTTTTGTTTCAGCTGTGACTTCAGTTTCTAAACCTCCCATTACTCCTGCAAGAGCTACAGGTTTGTCATCATCTGTAATTATTAATGATGAAGAATCTAGTTTTCTTTGCTGGTTGTCTAGTGTTAAGATTTCTTCACCTTCTTTGGCTAATCGAACAGAAATAGTTCCGAATAATTTATCTCTATCAAAAGCATGTAGAGGTTGGCCAATATCATGTAAAACATAATTCGTATAATCAACTACATTGTTTATTACTCGCACACCAATAGCAGACAATCTCGTCCTAAGTAATAAACTAGATTCTTGAATTTGAACATTTTCAATTTCAACAGAGTTGTAAGATGAACATAATTCAGTATGCCCACTATTCGCAGTTAGTATGTTTTTAATTGAACTTTGATCTTTAAAGGTTCGTTCGATTAGAGGTATATCAAAATAATTAGATAGTTCTCTTGCTACACCCAGATGAGACATACAGTCTCCTCTATTTGGTGTGACTCCTATCTCCCAAATAATATCTGTAGAAGAATAAGTATCAGAAAAATTTGAACCAATTTTGCTATCTTCATCTAATAACAAAATTCCAGCGTGATCATCCCATAGATCTAATTCTGTAGCTGAACAAATCATTCCATTAGATTCAACTCCCCTAATATCTCTTTTATCAATAAGAAAGTTATCTTTAATATAACTCTTAGGAAGTGCAACTGGAACTATTGCGTTAACATCAAAATTCCATGCTCCACATACTATTTCATATACACTGCTACCAACATCTACTTTTGTAACTCTTACTTTATCAGCATTTGGGTGCTGATAAATTTCAAGTACTTTTCCAACAACTATGTCTTTGTAATTTGGTTTTATTTGTTCAATATTTTCAATTTCAAAGCCTAACGACTCAAGTGCCTCAGAAAGTTCATCATTATCTATTGATGAAACATCAATCCAATCAGCGAGCCATGATTTTAAAATCTTCATTAAAATTGACCCAAAAATCGTGAATCGTTTTCATAAAAGTTCTTTATGTGGTCTATTCCATATCTAAGCATTGCTAGTCTTTCAATACCCACTCCCCATGCAAAACCTTGATACTCTGACGGATAATTTACATTTGTTAAAACATTGGGATCGACCATTCCACAACCTAGTATCTCCAACCATTCACCATTTTTCCATTTAACTAACACTTCAGCAGACGGTTCAGTGAATGGAAAAAAGTGTGGAATAAATTTAGTTTCAACACTATCACCAAAAAATTGTTGAACAAAGTATTCAAGCGTACCTTTTAGATCTTGAAAAGAGAGATTTTTATCTATAGCTAAACCTTCTAGTTGATGAAAAACAGGTGAATGCGTTGCGTCTAATTGATCAGACCTAAAAACTCTACCTGGTGCAACAATATACACAGGAGGTTCATTATTTTCCATGTATCTAATCTGAACTGTACTTGTTTGAGTTCTTAAAAGTTGAGAAAGATCATCTTTAGTATACAAAGTATCTGACTCATATCTGGCAGGGTGCCATTCAGGTGTGTTTAACGCGTCAAAATTATGCCACGATGTTTCAACTTCAGGACCATATGCAACTTTATAACCAACAGAATTAAATATTTGAACTACTTCGTCCATAACAGTAGATAAGAGATGCTTATACGTAGGGTTATGTGTAAACCAATTTACAGAGATGTCACTAAATTCAGATTTTTCTTTTTGTTTATATAATTTATTAATAAATGAAACTTCAGCTTTCTCAATAGTTTCAATTAACAAATTATTTAATTCAGTTAATTTTTGGCCGTACTTTTTCTTATCTTCATTAGACATAGAAGATAATTTCTTACGTTCTTCTGATAATAAAGAATTTTTGCCAAGAAAATCTTTTTTGAGTTCTTCTATATCTTCTTTTGTTTTAAGATTGTCAATTCTTAAATTTAAAGAAGAAACAATTACATCAAGATTTAATTCAGGCATCTATGTGTTGCTTAGCTACGTCTACTAATTTCTTGAATCCTTTTGGATCGTTTACTGCAATATCAGCAAGGATTTTTCTATCAACTTTAATGCCAGATTTTGTGAGGCCATTAATAAATTTAGAATATGTTACTCCATGTTGACGAGAAGCAGCATTTATTCTTGCTATCCATAGTTTTCTAAAATCACTTTTTTTATCTTTTCTGTGAGTAAATGCATCTACTCCAGCATGCATAACTTGTTCTTTAGCTGCTCTTAGTCTTTTGCTTCTAGCTCCTGTATAGCCTTTAGCTTGCTTTAGAACTTTTCTTCTGGATTTTTTACTATTTACAGATCTTTTTATACGAACCATGATTAACCTAACAACTTTCTAATTTTTTTGCTGTCGCCTTTAGAAGCTTCAACATCTCTTTTTAACCTTGCCCATGTACCAGAGCTTTTTGCTAGTTTATAATGTGATCTATGAGAACGTCTTCTCATAAACTTACCAGTTCCACTAGTTCTAACTCTTTTGGACATACCTTTATGAGTCTTATGTTTCATTTTTTTCCTCCACTTGGTGCAAGTACCATTGTTATAGATCTACCATCTGGTTTTGATGTAGATTCCACACTAGCAATGTCACTTAACTCGCTTATGTAGTTATCTAAAATCCTTTGTCCGAACTCTGGGTGTTCTGCTTCTCTACCTCTAAATCTCATAGTAAATTTGACTTTGTCACCATCTGTTAAAAATTTTCTTGATCGGTTTAATTTAATTTTAAAATCGTTTGTATCAATTTTTGGTTTAAGTTGTATCTCTTTTACTGAAATCTTTACTTGTTTCTTTTTAGATTCTTTAGCTTTTTGAGCAAGTTCATATTTGTACTTGCCGTAATCCATCAATCTTGCAACTGGTGGCTTAGCTTCAGGTGATACTTCGACTAGATCAAGATCTAATTCTTGTGCAATTATAAGAGCTTTTTTAAGTTCCAATACACCAACTTGTACTCCATCTGGTGCAATTACTCTAAGCTCTTTAGATTTAATCGCATCGTTCACTTTTAATTCTGGTATAACAACCCCTTTCAATAAAAAAAACAGCACGAAGCTGTTTCATCTTACCTTACTATTATTCACAGTAGGTGGAACATTGTTCGCTTAACTAAATTATACAGGCAAAAAGATATAAATTAACTAAAAAGATTATTTAATGCTTCAGCTGATTCTTTACCTTTATTGTTTTGATCTGTAATTCTTAATTTCGCTTGGTCTAAATTATGGACATTTAAAACACAGTTAGAAATATAAACATTTTTATTTACAGTTGTATTTATCATGCCGTCAATAACTCCTTGTGATATAAATTCATAATGATCTGTATCACCTTTACAAATTACACCAACTGCAATAAATTTAGAAAAATTTTTTGAATCAATTAAATCGTTAATTTTATAAATTATTTCCCAAGAACCTTTTACATTAAATTTATGAATACTAAATTTTGGATCTAAATTAGCTTCTATACCTTTGATTAAACCATCAGAAATTTCTTTGTAATAGTCTGAATAAACTATTGCTACATCATTCATCGTTAAAATCGTGCCCCATTCTTGTTTGTTTAGTCTCCAAATATTTAATATTTTCTGGAGTGGTAGTACCAATTAAAGGTGTCCTTTTAACTATTTCCAAACCGTATCCCAAAAGCCCTGCTCTTTTTTCAGGATTATTTGTTAAAAGGTTCATTTGAGTTATTCCTAATGATCTTAAAATTAATGCACCAGTTCCATAGTCTCGTTGATCTTTTTTAAAACCTAATTTCAAATTAGCATCTACTGTGTCCTCGCCTTGATCTTGTAGTGAGTAAGCTTTTATTTTATTCCCAAGACCTATTCCTCTACCCTCATGTCCTCGTATATACAAAAGCACCCCACTTTCATTTTCAACAATTTTTTTTAATGCATTGGATAGTTGAGATCCACAATCACATTTGGTAGAGAATAATGTATCACCTGTTAAACATTCTGAGTGTACACGAACCATGGATGGTGAGTTTTTAATAAAATCTCCATATGTCATTGCAATGTGTTCTGTACCATCTACATTATCTTTGTATACATGAGCCTCAAATTCACCATATTCTGTTGGCACTACGGATTTTGAAATAAATTCAACAGGGTTAGACAAATCAAGCTTATGTTGTATTAAATCTCTAATTGTTCCAATTTTTAAATCGTGTTTTTTTGCAAACTCAATTAAATCATCCATTCTTGCCATGGAACCGTCATCATTAATAATTTCGCAAATGACAGCTACTTCTTCGTGTTGTGATAATTTGCATAAGTCAATTGCAGCTTCCGTATGCCCAGCTCTTCTTAAAACACCTCCGTCCATTGCTTGCAATGGAAATATATGTCCTGGAATATTAAAGTCTTCATTTTTTGATGCTGGATTGGATAATGCTTTTATAGTTTTATATCTATCGTCTGCTGATATTCCGGTTGTTACTCCGTCACCTTTGTAATCTACAGATGCAGTATATGGAGTTTGCATTTCATTATTAACCCCTTGCATTAAAGGTAGCTTTAATTGTTTTGCTACTGAAGATGATATAGGAGCACAGACTAAACCTTTGCCATATGTAATCATAAAATTAATATGTTCTGCAGTTAGATGTTTTGAAGATACAACAAGGTCACCCTCGTTTTCTCTGTCTTCATCATCAACTAGGATAATCATTTCACCTTGTGAAAATATCTGAATAATTTCTTCAATATTGGTAATCATATTTACTTTTGTTTCTCAATATATTTAGCAATCATGTCGTACTCTATATTTACAGTATCGTCTTCTTTTAAATATTGTAAATTAGTCCTGTTGTAAGTTTCAGTAATTATTGCCACATGAAATTTGTCATCCCTAGGATCAACAACAGTCAAACTTATTCCGTTTATTGTTATAGAACCTTTTTGGATAATATATTTGGAATCTACACCTTTAAAATAAAAATTCCACATATCATTATCTAATTGTTCAATCCGATCAACTAAAGCAGTATTATCTACATGGCCTTGAACTATGTGACCACTTAAAAATGATGTGAGAGTTGCAGGTAGCTCTAAGTTTACATAATTAGTATTTTTTGGATTTATGTTTGTTTTAGATAGTGTTTCTTTAGATACTTGAAAAACTAATTTATTATTTTCGTAATTCCGAAGAGTTAAGCAACAACCGTTTACAGCAATACTGGTACCTTCCTCTAAATTTGAAAAATGGTTATTAGTATACGTTATATGAATTTCGTCTTCTGAAATGAATTCTAATTTACCTATTTCTGAAATAATTCCTGTAAACATTACAACTAAGTATAAATTTCTAAAATATTTTCATTTAATTTATATTCATTATTTAACGATAACTTTCCATTCAGTTCAATATTCATATCAATACCGTTCATAATATTTTTGTCTGATTTAAATAAATAAAATTTGTTTATTAAGTTATTTTCAAAGAAGAAACTGAGGGTTTTGTTACCCCCTTCTACTAACAAAGAAGATATAGAGTTATTTTGTAAAAAGTTAATTATATTTGTTTTGTTAATGGAGTTAATGTTGACTACATTGTTACTTACATCTTCAAAGTTTGTAATAAATATAAAATCTTTGTATTCGTTTGCATACTTTTCGATATTTTCTGAATCGGTACCCCAGAGAACTATTTTTTTTATTTCAATATGTTCTAAACCTTGATATCTAATATTCAATTTTGGTAAATCTGTGATCAAAGTATTTTTACCTACAAGGATGGCGTCAACAGATGCTCTTATTAGATGTGTTAATTTTAGAGAGTCCTCATTTGAAATATATTTAATTTTTTTTTCAATATCATAAATCTTATTATTTTGACTTATAGCTAATTTTCCAATGATATATGGATAAGAAGCGTTTAATTTTTGTGATTTGTAATGCGGGTTTATGAATTCATTTATCCCTTTTTCAATGTTTATTTCAAAACCTTCATTTTTGAGTTTGTTAATACTTTTACCATTTGTTCTTTCATCTACATCTATATCTCCTATAACTAAATTTTTTAAATCTGTTTTAAGCAATTCCTCAGCACAAGAAGGAGATGTGTCTGAGTGAAAACACGGTTCTAATGTTATATATAAGGTATCAGTAGATTCTATATTGCATTTTTTTATCAAGTCTATTTCAGCATGATCAGTTCCTGGACCTTTGTGTACTCCCATTCCTTTAATTTGATTGTTTTGATCAATTAATATTGCTGCAACATTTGGATTTGGATATGCTTTTTCTTTTAATGCAATAATTGAAGCTATTTGCATAAATTCTGAAAATTGTAAATATTTAAGAGTGTTTTGCAAAGATTGCACCACCTTGAACGACTATATCTACTGATAGTTCTTTGTAGTCATTTATATCTTCATTAACCACTCCTCCATCAACTATAAGTAGTCCAGTAAAATCAGGATAGAGAATCTTAAAATCTTCAACTTTTTCTTTTAAATTAATAACAGGTTTTTGATTTGAAAACCCCGGTGTAACACCTAAAAAAAGAACAGAATCTGCAAAAGCCACATACTCTTTTAGTTCAGCATTTGGTGTGTTTGGTAAAAGACCTATGCCAATTTTTTCATATTTTTTAGATAATGATATAAATTCTTCTAAATTAGTTGATTCTTGATGTACAACAACTAAATCAGCACCACTATCAAATGCTAATTGGGCGTATTTTGAATTTTCATTAAGCATCAAATGAACATCAACAAAATAATTAGTGTGTTGTTTTAATTCTTTAATTACTTTAAAAGACATACTTATATTGTTCGTGAAGTGTCCATCAGTAATATCTACATGAATATAATCAAATTTATCAGAATTATCTTGAATATCTTTTAGAAGTGAAAGTTGATTTGCTGCTTGAATACTTGCTGATATTTTCATTTCAAGCCTCTACAGTAATCTTGATAATTCATTCTTTTTTTTCCAGGTGGAGTAACTTCTTCTAAGTATAATTCTTCTCCTTGTAACAAAATAGGAAAAGAATGTTTTTCATCTGTATAAGAGTGTATTTTTAAATTACTATCATTATTTTTGTAAATTGCAGGCCCAAGTACATTAAAAGCTCTAATTTTTGCTTTAGCTTCAGTTAGATTACAGAGATTTATATAAAAATCATCTTTAATATATTTTTTTGTTTTTGAATCAACTATGTCTTGAGGTTTGAATTGGGTAAATAAATTAATATTTGAATAATTATATTTAAAATCTTCATTTACAAATTTGTAAAAGTCAGATGCATAAGTCTCTTCAGATATATCAATATCTTTTTGGTAAACAATATTTCCTGTATCAATATGTTTGTCTATTAAAAATATAGTGTAACCAGATGTTGATTCCATATTTAGTATCGCTGTTTCTACAGGAGTTGGGCCTTTGTAAAGCGGTAAAATACTTAAGTGAATGTTAAAAATAGGTTTTATTAAATATGATTCTGGAAAAATATGGGCAAATGAAGCTGATATTCCATATTCCATATCTTCAGGAGGTGAACTGTCATAATAGCTAAACCCTATATTATTCTCACGACAAAAATTTTCTACAGGATTTGGCTTTTCTTTTTTTCCACGTCCTGAAACTTTTGGCTTGGTTGTAATAACCTTCAGCTTTTCTTCGTTGTTAAATATAGTTTCTAGAAATGGAACACTTCTTATATCAGAACCGTAAAAATATTTATATTTGATCACCAGGAAATCCTTTTATGGATATATCTTTTAAAGCTTGTTTCCTTTCTTTTCTTTTAAGAGCGCTTAGTAACAGTTTTCCATTTAGATGATCCAATTCATGTTGTAAAACTCTACCTAATAAGTCTTCTCCTTCATAAACAACTTCTTCACCTTTTTCATTTAAACAAGATAATCGTGCATATTCATATCTTGTTATATCCCAATAATATCCAGGAAGGGATAAGCAACCTTCCATAAATACTATATCGCCTGAAAGTTCGTCCATTTTTGGGTTTATTGCAACAAAGGGCCCATCACCTGCATCAAAAACAAAAATATTTTTATTAATACCTATTTGAGGTGCAGCAAGTCCAACACCAGGAGCTGCATACATAATATCAATCATTTTTTTTGATAAATTTACTATGTAATCATCAATGTTATCTATATCAGAAGATTTAGTAGTTAATGCAGGATGTCCAAAAGTTACAATTTCACTCATTAAATAAACCTTACTCTCTTTAATGCATACTCATATAAATTTTTATAAATATCATTTACTTGTACATAATCGTTATCAATATCTAATTCTAATTCGTATAGATAATTTCCATTATTCATAATTGGGCCTTTTAAATTTTTGTGTTGATAATCAAGTTTGACACCAGTGGTTATTGTAAATATTTTTTTAACTAAATTAGGACCGTATTTTTTTCGTATACTAACTTCTTTTTGTATCCATTTGTATAAATTTTTGGAATAAAGTGAATTAGAAATATTTAGATCTTTATTTGATATGCAATATATTTTCTTTTTATTGTTTTTAAAATATCTTAATAATTTCATTAGAAATATTAATTTGTATGAATTTAAAACACCATTTGTTGAAATCGTTGGATTTAAAATAACAAGACAATCAGAATTTTTTATGTCATCATAATTTAAATAATTTAAATTTAAATTGTCGATTTTATCAGGTGAATAATAATGAAAATTTTTATCAATTTTTGAATTAAATAATGTGATAGCTTCCTGTGTAGTATTGCCTATATAGTATTCAATATCAAAATCAAATTCATAATTATTAATATTTTGGACTCTATTAAATTCAAAATTTGGAAATTCATTAATTAATACAAATTCACCACCAAAAAATAAATTTTTTAAATAAACAGACTCTGTGATATTTAAGTTATTAAGTTTGGGAAGTCTAAAAGAGGTTGCGTTACTGTTGAAAATGTAATATTTTGAACGGTCGTTAAGTATAAGTTTTTCAAAATTTGTATTTAATAAAATTATATTTCCTTTTTTAAAGCTTTTTAAATAAATGTTTGCTTCATCAACACCTCCATATTTTTGATAAAAACTAAATTCAAGAATATTCTTTAAATTCTCATATAATCTTTTAGATTCTTTTAATGAAGAAACTATAAATATATGATTTTTAGATTTATCAAATTTAATATTTGAAACTTTATCGATAAATATATTTTCTATGGAAGAATGTTTTAGTTTATTTTGTGAACGAAGTGAATCTAATTTAATATAACTGTTCAAGCAAATACCTAAATTTAGATGATTTGTTATAGCAACTGCTTTAACATAATTTAGCTGAGTTTCATTTAATTGTTTATTGTGAATTTTTATTAATGAATTTACCTTAAAATTAGGTTTTTTGTTTGTAAACGAAGTAATAACACCAATTTTCTTTTTATTTCTAAAAAGAACTTCCACAAGTGTTCCTGTAGAAACTTTATTATTAAATTTTTCAGGAACTTTGTATGAAAACTGTGAAAATTTATAAGTGTTGTTAGAAATTATTTCTAAATTGGCAAACATTACATATCAATATTATCAATTATGTGTGACGCAATTTTCTCTTTAGAAACTAATTCAGACTCAAAAATTAATTTATCTTTATTAATTATTTGAATTTTATTGTTTTCACCACCAAATTTGTTTTCCAATATATTATTAATAACTAGGTAATCTACATTTTTTTCTTTTAATTTATCAAAATTTAATTCATTATTTATTTGAGCCGAAAAAGCAATATATTTTTTATTGGGAAATTCTTTTTTTATTGTTTTAACAATATCTAAATTAGGTTGCAATTTTAACGAAAACGATCCTTCATCCCTCTTAACTTTTCCATCAAATTTGTTTACTGTGAAATCTGAAACAGCTGCAGCCATTATAAGAGTGTTTACGTTTCCCATTATTTCTTTAAGCTTTTTATATAACTCATCTGATGAAGTAAATGTAATATTGTTTGCATGAGGTATGGACTCGATTGTATTTGCATGAAGGTAAGTAACAGCATAACCTCTCGCTAACAGTTCAAAAGCTATTGCTCTTCCCTGTTTTCCTGAGGATAAATTTGATATCACTTTAACATCGTCAATATTCTCTTGAGTACCACCAGATGTAACGATTACTGATCCTCTATCTTTATTTATAATTGAAAAAATTTCCTCAGGTTCAAGCATCCGACCATAGCCTTTGTCACCAATGTCTAAATTTCCATATCTTGGTCCACATATAATATTTGCTTTACTTAATTCTTTAATATTTTTAATCGTTTTAATATTTAAATACATTTCTTCATGCATTGCTGGTGCAATGAATGCAGGCTTATCGAACATTAAATAAGTAGAAGTAAGAAGATCATCTGCTATTCCAACAGCAAGTTTTGCAAGAAGATTAGCTGTAGCTGGATAAATTAAAAAAATATCTGCCCATCTGGCTAAATCTATGTGAGGAGATCCCTCTAAGTCATCCCAATTTGTAACTACTTTATTTGAGTTTAAAAATTCTTTACTTAAATATCTAGTTGAACTGTTTGTACCAATAATTTGGAAATTGTATTTTTCTTTATAAGTATTTAAAAGTGTTTCAGCTTTAGAACATGCAACACTACCTGATAACCCAAGTAGTATGTTTTTTTTCATTATTCTTTTTCTGTAACTTCGACCTTTCCTGCAGCAATTTCTTCAAATGCGACAGTTAGTGGTTTACGACTTAAGCTTTGTACTTGTGGTGGAGTGTAAGCTCCAATGCCTTCTCCTAGCTGATTAAAATAAGAATTTATATCTCTTGCTCTCCTTGATGCTGTAATTACTAAAGCAAATCTTCCTGGTGTTTCTTTTAATAGTTCTTCAATAGGTGGTTTAATCATATTTCCTCCAAGGTACATATTATATCAACTAATTGATTAACAGAAGTATTTAAATCTATATTCTCTATGAAATAATTAAATATTTCTTTATTTGATCTTTGGCTGTCAGCAAGTTTCATTCTTGAATTTATAAAATCTTCAGTATGACCCCTGCTATTTAAGCGTTTTATTAAAAGATCATTGCTTATATCAATAAAAATTCCGATATAATCCTTATTATTTGATAATAAATTTGTAGCTCCCTTTATTTCTAAATCTAAAATAGTTATTTTGTCTTTTGTTTTTGCAAGCTCTTCAATAGAAGTACCATAATAATTGTTATTAAATTCCTCAAATTCGATAAATTTATTATTAGATATCATGCTTTGAAATTTCTCTAAAGACACGAAATGATAATCAACACCATCTATTTCATTTTCTCGAATCTCTCTTGTTGTATGAGATACAACAAAGTTTATATCAATTTTGTTAGCTAGTTCATTAATAATAGTATTTTTGCCAACTCCACTAGGACCCGTAATTATATAAATCATATTGACTCAACAAAATTCTTAATTTTGTCTATGGAACTATTTTCTAATTCATAAATTTTAGTATTTTCATCTAAACCAATGTCATTTAAAAATCTCATTGTTTTGACTTTTCCTATATGACCATTCTCAGTTAAAAGTTTATGTACCCTAATAGAATTAATTTTTGAATTACTCACTGCATCACTTAGTAAATTATGAAAGTTTTCATATTCCAAATTAAAGGAATTAATAAAATCATTTCGTTCTTGTTTAATATGTAATATTTCAGTTTTTAAATTCATTTTTACCAATCATATCGAGTATTGCGTTAACAAACTTTGCTCCTTCTGATGAAGAGTGTTTGTCAGTAAGTTTTGTCCACTCTGATACTATTACTTTTAAAGGAGTTAGTTTAAGAGACAGTTCAGATATTCCTAATATCAGCGATATTTTTTCTGTTTTAGCAATTCTTTCATAATTCCAATTATCTGAATACTTAATAATAAAACTTTTAATATTTTCATACTGATTTTTAGTATTTAGTATTAATTGTTCTGCTCGGATTTTTTGATTTTCTGATAATTCATTACTAACTATAGAAAAATTATCAATATCTATATCTGATGAAAATAATATTTTAAAACAAACACTTCTAAAATCTTCTTTCATACTCTTGTTATATAGCTCTTAGTTTTTGTATCAATTTTTATCTCATCATTCTCATCTATAAACATTGGAACTTGCATAATTAAACCTGTTTCTACTGTTACTTCTTTTGTGTTTGAATTAACTGAGTCACCTTTAACAGCAGGTTCAGATTTAGTTACTAATAAATTCACAGTTGTTGGAAGAATTATGTCTATAGGATTATTGTTATACATCGCAATTGTAACTTCTTGATTTGGTTTTATTAATAATTCTTGTTCGTTTAATTGTTCTTTTGTTAAAGAAATCTGTTCATAAGAGGTTGTATTCATAAAATAGTATTCAGTGCCTTCGTTATATAAATATTGGAATGATTGTTTGTCTATATAAGCTTGTTCAACATCTTCATCCGCTCTGAAGGTTTTATCAACTACACCTCCACTATTTAAATTTCTTAATTTAGTTTTTACAAATGCACGACCTTTTCCTGGCTTTACGTGCTGATATTCTAAAATTTGAAATAATATTCCATCTACAATAATTGATTGACCAGGACGAATGTCATTTGTTGATACCATTATGGAATTACTCCTTCTTCTTTTGCTTTATTTTTTAGGTTAATAAATTCCTCATAATTATTTGTAAAGGTCATTTTGCCATCTCTACTGGTAAGAAGATAGTATATGTAATCATTTTCTGGTGTATTAATAATTGCAGTCATAGCTCTTTCTCCAAATCCTGAAATTGGTGTTGGCGGTAAACCTGTAAATTTATATATATTGTAAGGACTGTCTACTTGTAAATCAATTAACAAAACTTGTGCTTTTCTTTTTTGTAAAGCATAAAGAATAGATGCATCAATTTGAAGCAACATATCAATTTCTAATCGGTTTTTAATAACTGATGATACTAAAGGTCTATCTTCATCAATTTTTGACTCAGCTTCTATAAGACTGGCTATTGTAAAGAATTCATTTGCATCATTTATCCATGTAGGTAAGTTGTTGGTAGAAATTATATTGTTATACCTAAGCTCTAGTTCATCTACAAGTGTTTGAAGTATCTCTTCCCCATTTGCATCTATGTTTATCTGATATGTATTAGGAAATAGCAAACCTTCCCAATTTTGAAGATCAACATAATCGTTGTCAGAATGAAATTGTGAGACAACTTTACCTGATTTTAAAGAATTTTCTAATTGAATTACTTCGTAACCAGTTTGAGCTGATATAGTTTCAAGAGTTTCAGAAATCCATAAACCTTCAGGAATAGTAATTGTATATGTTTTTAGAGGAGGACCTTTCAGCAATAATGCGGTTAGTTCACTAAATTCTAAATTATTTGGTAGTTCATAATTACCAGCCCTTAATTTGTCTGTTAAATTTTCATTTCTTAAATAAAGTTCAAAAGCAAGTTGAGAACTTATCACACCTGTTGAATCTAAAATACTAGCTATTTGTGATGCAGATGAGCCTTGAGGTATGTTTACAAATATAATTTCTTCAACAACACTATTTGAAGATTCTTGAATCACATTTTTTTCAACAGAATCAGCAATACTTGTGATTGAAAAGTACGTAATAAAAATAAAAATAAATGTAACAAGTAATTGAGCAACAGATCTGTATTTAATGTAATTATTTTTCATTTGTTCTTATATACGTTTCTAATAATTGTAAAGCAGACAAATCATCTATTCTCTCTTTACCATTTGTTTCATAAATATCAGAAGAGAATCTTTCATCTACTTTATGTATAGAAATATTGTACTTTTGTAAATAATTAATAAATTCATCTACTAAATCCGTCATTCTATTCTTAGAATTATTCATTCCAATGGGATAACCAACAATTATTTTATTTATTGAATAATTTTGCATAAATGTATCAATCTGTTTTTGTGGATCGGTTTTCTTTTTATCTATTACATCTACAGGTATTGGAATGCTTGTTTTAGTTGTTCTAACAGCCAAACCTAAATATCTTTCGCCGTAATCAATGGCTAGTAAGTTGTTCAATTACAATTTCTCTTGTAGAAGTGAAAGTGATGTCACCAAAGCATCATCAATAGAATATTTTTGAGGGCCCCCACCAATTGAGAGGTTTTCATCTTTTGAAGCACCCCCGCCAAACAATTTAGAAAGTTCTGTAACAACTGTAGAAATATTTAAACTCACGTTTTCTTTAGTGCTTCCAACTATTGATGTCTTTTGACCTAAGTCTGAAATTAATAAGACTACATCAATATCTGTTTCTTTTATTAAATTAATAGCAACAGTTCTTAATTCATTAGGACTTTCTACATCTAATTTATTTAAGTATGTTTTAAATCCTGCAACATCTTTTGTGTTTGATGCTGCCGAACTTACAATATTGTTTAATTCAAGTTTTTTGTATCCATCTAATTTCAATTTATATTCTTCAAGTAACTCAAGTTGTGAATTTAATTTTTCTGATACTTGATCTTCAGATACCTTTAAGATATTTGAAACAGATTTGTATGATTTATAAGCATTGCTTAAAAATTCATATGCTTCAAAGCCTGAAAGCATCTCTACTCTTCTTAAATTAGAACCAATAGATGATTCGTTCATAAGAACTATTAATCCAACATCATGTGAATTAGAAACGTGTGTCCCGCCACACAACTCTTTTGAGTAACTACCTATACTGACAACTCTTACATCATCATCGTATTTATCACCAAAAAATGCTAACGCCCCTTCTTTTTTAGCATCATCGATATTCATAATCTTTGTAGATATATCAAAATCGTTAAATATTACTTTATTTGATTCTTCAAATATATGATTCAACTCTTCATCGCGTACTTTTTCAGTATGGCTAAAGTCAAATCTAAATTTTCCTGGTGCAACATTTGAGCCAGCTTGCGCAACATGATCACCTAAGACATTTCTTAATGAAGCATGAACAATATGTGCCGCACTGTGACTTTTAGAAACTGCATTCCTGAACGCACTATCAACTAAAAATTTAACTTTTTGACCTTCATCTAAATTTATCTTATTAACAACAACACCAACAGCACCATTACTTGATTGAAATACATTTTTTACTTCAATTGTTTGATTTTCTATAATTACGGTACCTTTATCAGAAATTTGTCCTCCAGCTTCATAATAAAACGGGTGTTCTTTTCCAAACAATATAGTTTTGTCATCATACTGTTCAATGTGATAAAGTTCAGATTCAGTCTCTAAAGTGTCGTATCCTTTAAATATATTTTCATCTACTTCAAAATCTTCAATTGAACCATTAGTAGAGTTAATTTTTTTTGATTTTTCTTTATGCTCATCAAAGTATTTTTTAAACATTGAATCATCTAAGTTTATATTGTTTTCTTGACATATTTCTTTTGTTAATTCATAAGGAAAACCAAACGTTTCAAATAAATAAAAAGCTTCTTTTTCAGTTAGTTTATTTTTAGATATTAAGTCGTTTATTTCATTAAGACCTTTTTTGATTGTTGAATTAAATAAATCTTCTTCTGTTGAAAATAATTTATGAATCTTATTTTTTTGATCAAGTAATTCTGGATATTCTTGTTTATACATATCTACAACAACATCAATCAGGTAAGATAATGAAACATATTCATCACATAGTTGATTATTAGCTCTTACAGCTCTTCTGATAAGTCTCCTTAATATATATCCCCTGCCCTCATTTGTTGGTACTACTCCATCTGCCAGCATAAATGTTGTTGTCTTTATATGATCTATAATGACTTTTTCAAACTTTGAATTAGATTTATCAATCTTAGTTTTTAACTCGTTACTTAAAGGTGAGAAGAGATCTG
This sequence comes from Candidatus Actinomarina sp., assembly GCA_038142145.1. GTDB lineage: Bacteria > Actinomycetota > Acidimicrobiia > Actinomarinales > Actinomarinaceae > Actinomarina. The sequence continues at coordinate 460,247 of JAYQJM010000005.1, forward strand.
TATCAAACAAGGTTTCTTTTTCTTGTAGGATCATTGCAATTCTTTCTAACCCCATTCCAGTATCAATATTTTTATTGGGAAGTTCATCTATGACTTGAAAAGGTTGATCTTGTATTGACTCCATAAAGACAAGGTTCCAAATTTCTATAAAACGATCTTCTCCACCACCAATAGGACCACCGTCTTCACCATATTTCTCACCTCTATCAATAAAAATTTCTGAACATGGACCACATGGGCCGGGTATATTCATATGCCAAAAGTTATCTTCATTTCCTTTTTGAATTCTTTCTTCAGGTACACCAATATCATTTATCCAAATATCTAATGCTTCTTGATCGTCTTTATAGACTGTGAACCATAATTTATCTTTATCTACACCAAGTTCTTTTGTAATAAATTCATAAGAATATTTGATAGCTTCTTTTTTAAAGTATGAACCTATACTAAAATTTCCAAGCATTTCAAAGAACGATAGATGTCTGTCTGTGTCTCCTATGATATCTATATCAACTGTTCTTACGCATTTTTGTGAAGAGACCATATTCGGGTTGTCAGCTTTTTTGTTACCTAAAAAATAATCCTTTAGTGGAACCATGCCTGCAGCAGTAAACAGTAGTGTTTCATCTATTGGAATTAAGGACGCGGAATTTAATCTTTTATGATTATTTTCTTCAAAATATTTAAGAAATTTTTCTCTTATTTTTGAACTATTCATCTTCTATCAATTCAATATTGTACTCAAGTAAAGTATCGGTATCTATCTCTGATGGTGCATCAGTTAGTGGATCTTGACCTGATTGTGTTTTTGGAAACGGTATAACGTCACGAATAGAGTTTTGATTTAAAACTTCAGCTACTAACCTATCGATACCTATTGCAAATCCAGCATGTTGTGGTGTTCCATAAGATAGAGCTTCAATAAACCAACCGAATCTATTTTGTATATCTTCTTCACTTAAACCCCATTTTTGAAGTACCAAAGTTTGTATTTCTGGATCATTTATTCTTTGTGAACCTGATCCAAGCTCAACACCATTTAGTACTAGATCGTAATGTAAAGCAATTGCATTTTCAGGTTCTTTTTTAAATTCATCAGTATTCATTGGAGATGTGAAAGGATGGTGAGACGGTTGTAAAACTCCTTCTTCTACTTCAAAGAAAGGAAAATCTTCAACCCAAAGAAAATTATAAATATTGTCTGTCTTCTTTGTACCAACAGTTCTTCTAATAATATCCATGTAGGGTGCGATATTTTCAAGAAGTCCTGTTTGAAATAATAAAGTACCTTCTTTATATGATTTTATTTTGCTTAATTCATCATCTTTAAGAAATTTAGCTAAAGGACCGGAAACTTCATTTTCGACTTTAAACCAACCCAATCCGCCAGCACCCATTTCCTTAATTGTTGAATCTAAATCGTCTATTTCTTTTCTAGTGAGTAACTTGTTTACAAACAATCCTTTTACAACTCCATTATTTTTTATTGAATCAGCAATAAATTTGATGTCAGTACTCTTAAAATCTTCAGTTAAATCTTCAATTACTTCATTAATTCTTAAGTCTGGTTTATCTGTACCATATTTATCTAAAGCTTCTTTAAATGAACAAACTGGAAATGGTGTATTAAGTTTTACATCATAAGCTTCCGAAAAAATGTGTTTTACAATTTTTTCTATATTATTTTTAACTATTGTTGGATTTGCATCGCTGAATTCTAAATCTAATTGAGTAAATTCAGGTTGTCTATCTTTTCGTGAATCTTCATCTCTGTAGCATTTAGCTATTTGGTAATAATTTGGAAACCCTGACATCATAAAAAGTTGCTTATACATTTGTGGTGATTGAGGTAAAGCATAAAAATTACCTGGGGATTTTCTTGATGGAACCAAAAAATCTTTTGCTCCTTCAGGAGTAGATTTTATTAACGTAGGAGTATCAATTTCCAATATGTCTAATTTGTTCATAACGTTTCGTATGCTTTTAAAAGTTTTAGATCGAGTTACTATGTTGATCTTCATTTGTTCTCTTCTTAAATCTAAATAACGATATTTCAATCTAATATTTTCATCTGTTTCTATAGAATCTTCTATTTGAAAAGGCAGGACTTTGCTTTTGTTTACTACAGTCAGATCGCTAACAAGTATTTCAAATTTTCCCAAAGGAATTTTGTTGTTTTCAAGCCCTTTATCTCTTTGTTGAAACACACCATTAACAGAGATGTAATACTCATTTTTTAATGATTCGTTTATACCTGAATCTTTATCAAAAACTAATTGAATAGTGCCGAAAAAATCTCTTAAATCAATAAAAGTAAGACCACCATGGTCACGTACATTATCAATCCAACCATAAAGATCTTCTATTGATTCACCTGAATTCAAGTTTCTTAAATTGTCTATCTTCATATCAAATCTCTTAAAGTACCAATATTATATGGAAATGTTTCTTTCGAGTTAATTAATTTAATTGTTCGCTCATTACAATTTATAACGATATCTGATTTGTTATTAACAGCATTTCTGTATTGAGTGTTTTCTTTACTAATTCTTACAGGAAGAATGTGATTTATATTATTGTTAATAAGTTCAGATGATATTTCATCTATAGTTCCAACAGTTGATCCAATTAAAGAGATTTTAGTCTCTTTACCGGGATTATTACCTACCAGACTCATAAGTCTATCAACTCCAAAAGCTACTCCAACACCTTCAGAATTTCCTAACTTTAATATTTGAGAGAGTTTGTCATAACGACCCCCACCACCGACTGCTAAGCCATTTACTTTAAACTCAAAAGTTAAATCATTGTAGTAATCTAGCCCTCTTACTAAATTTGAATCTTCTTTGTACTGAACGCCTAGTGAATCTAATTCTTTTTTTATCTGTAAATAATTATTTGCAGAGTCGTCACTCAAATAGCCCAAAATAGAAGGAGCTTTATTTATTACATCTTTATCTTCAGGATTATTTGAATCTAATACACGTAATGTGTTGTTTTCTAACTTATCTTGACTATCTTTTGAAAGGTTTTCTTTATTTGCTATTAAATAGTCTAATAATTCTGATACATATTTTGACCTGTCATCAATCGTACCGATAGAATTTATGTGAAGATCGGCTTTAATCCCTAAACTATTTAAAAATCGAATAGATGACTGTATTATTTGTAAGTCTGAAAAAATGTCTATTGTACCTATTATTTCAGCACCTGCTTGGTGAAACTCTCTATATCTGTTCTTTTGTGGATTCTCATATCTATACATTTTGCCGAAATATGAATATTTTTTTGAGTCATTTTTATAGAACTCATTATGAAACCTAACAACACTAGCAGTACCTTCTGGCCTAAGAACTAATTCACGGTCACCTTTATCTATAAATTCATACATTTGTTTAGTTACTATTTCCGAAGATTCACCAATTGATTTTGTAAATAATTCTTTATGTTCAATTATTGGGAGTTCCGTATATTCATAACCGAATGAATTAAATGTATTAAGAAATGAATTAAGTATAAACAAATATACTTGCGCATCTTCACTGTGTATATTGCGTGTCCCTTTTACTTGTTCAATCATTTAATAACTCTCTTAATGTAATATTACTATTCAATATCTCATTTACTTTTGAATAAGGACCATGACCAGGAAATACTGATAAATCCTTATCAAAATTTAAAAATATGTTATTTAATGAGTCTTTCATTTCATTAATAGAACCACCTTTTAAATCAGTTCTACCAATACCATCTTTAAATACAAAATCGCCTGTAAATACAATTCCCAAATCTGGAAATTCGTAAGAAACACTTCCCTTTGTATGACCAGGATTTTTATGAATTTGTAAAAAATCAAATTCATGTTTTTCTACATCTAAAATATCACCCTTATATTCTTTTACACCTGTATCGTCACCCATAAACATTTTTATTTGTTCTTGTGGGTTTCTTGCCAAAAATTCATCATCTAAAGATAAATATTTACCGTAATTAAATTTTTCCATACCAAGAGCATGATCAAAATGACCATGGGTAATTAATGCACCCATAACTGTTAAATTTTCTTTGTTAACATAATCGAGTGCATTTTCAAGATCAGGAGGTAAATCAATAAAAATACAACGTTCATCATTGTATGGCTTTACAATATAACAATTAGATGTAGTAAAACTTGTAAAAGTTGTAATAATGTCCATTAGTTTTTACCTGGAAAAATTCTAGATGCTTCAAATACGCTTTCAATGTTCTTAGCATCTCTAATAATTTCTTCTAATTGTTTGTTGTCACTAATTTCAATTTGGAATAATAAACTAACAATTCTTTTACTGCTTGTAACAGATTTAGCAACCAGTATGTTTCCACCATTATCAGATATAGCAATTGTTGCATCTCGCAATAAATACGGTCTATCAATTGCTTCTATTTCTAGCCAAATTATAATTCCAGTATTTGATTCAAAAGCCCAAGATACATCTATAATTCTTTCACCTTTTTTAGAATCAATTTTTACATTGAGACAATCTGATCTGTGAATTGAAATACCATTAGTTATGGTCACAAATCCTAAAATATCATCGCCTGGTACTGGAACACAACATTTAGCCATCCTTACTTGAATGTCGTCATAACCTTCAACAATAACTAGTGAAGATTTACTTTCTTGAGTTGTTTCTGCAGAATATAGATCTTCATCAGTATTAATTTCTTCTGGAAAAGCAATTTTTCTTAGTTTGTTACCAATTGAATTTATTCCTGTGTTGCCGTTGGCCAAATTCATATACAAACTTTCTATATTTGGAAGTTTTATTTCTTTTAATAGTTCATCAATTAATTGATCTTTTGAATAACTTTCTAGTATTTCATTATTTGTATCAAGCCAAGAATTTAAGATTGTTTTACCCTTTTGAATGTCTTCATTTTTTAATTGCTTCTGATACCATTGTTTTATTTTTGATCTAGCTCTTGATGTTTTTACAATATTTAACCAATCTCTACTAGGACCTTTATCTTTATCATTACTCGTAAGAATTTCAATTGTATCCCCTGTTTTTAATATTGAGCTTAAATTAGCTAATTTTCCATTTATTTTTGCACCAATTAATTTTTCACCAACTTGAGTATGAATTGCAAAAGCAAAGTCTACAGGTGTAGATCCTGAAGGAAGTGAAATTACATCACCACTAGGTGTAAGACAAAAAACTTCATTTTCATAAAGATCTAGTTTCATATGTTGTAAAAATTCATTCGGATCTGGGTATTCATTTGATATTGTTGAAAGCTCATTAGTCCACTTTGTTAAATCATCCGATGGTTTTTCTTTATACTTCCAATGTGCAGCTACTCCAAATTCAGCACGGTAGTGCATATCATGAGTTCTAATTTGAATTTCCATTTTTGAGCCTGTATCAGTTAATACAGTTGTATGTAGACTTTGATACAAATTAAATTTTGGCATGGAGATAAAATCTTTAAATCTACCTAGTACAGGTTGAAAATTTGCATGTATTAATCCAAGTATTGTGTAACAATTCTTTACATCATCGGTGATAATACGAATACCAATTAAATCATTTATTTCACCAAAAGACATGCCATTATTCACTATTTTTTTATAAATTGAGTAGTTATGCTTAGGTCTTCCATAGACTTCTGCAGAAAGTGAATTGTCATCTAATAATGTTTTAATAATTTTGGTTGATTCATCAATTTGTTTAGATCTATTAGGATTACTTTGCTTTAGTAATTCTTTAATTTCATTATTTTGTTTATCGTGGAGTATTTCAAAAGATGTATCTTCTAATTTATGCTTAATTGTTTGCAATCCTAGTCTGTGAGCTAAAGGAGCATAAACATACAAAGTTTCATTTGCAATTTTTTCCTGAGTCCATTTTTTATGAAATTCAATAGTTTCGATGTTATGAAGCCTGTCAGCAAGTTTTAATATCAAAACTCTTATGTCTTTGGACATTGCAATTACCATTTTTCTTATAGCATCTGCTTTTGCTTCTTCTCTTGAGTTGTATCTAATTTTGTCTAATTTCGTAACACCATCGACTAAATCAGCTACTTCTTTGCCGAATGTTTTTTTTATATCCTGATATGTTATTTCTGTGTCTTCAACTAAATCATGTAAAAGAGCTGCTTTTATTGTTTCAATATCAAAATTTAGTTCTGCAAGATATATTGCTACATGAAGCGGGTGTGTGATGTACTCTTCGCCTGATTTTCTTTTTTGACCCTGGTGTCCTTTTTTTGCATATAAAAAAGCTGTATTAATCTCTTCTTGATCTTTTTCAGAATATAAATTTAATAGCTTGTCAGACAATTCTTTTACATTCATTGCTTTAGATGCTGTAACCATACTTATATGGTAGTAAATAATTTAATTTTTAATTATCTTTGACAAAAACGGAACTGTTACAAATATAGAGCTGTATGTTCCTGAAACGATACCTATCAATAATGGTATTGCGAAATCTGATAAGTTTCCTTCAATACCTAGGTAATTACCTACAAATATAATTGAGAGAATTGGAATTGCGGATGTCAATGATGTATTAATACTCCTCATAAGAACGTCATTAAAAGTTTTATTTAAGATTTCTGAAGTTAAGTTATCTCTTTTAAATGTTCTTTGAGAATCTTTTAATTTGTCAAAAAGAATAACGGTGTCGTACAGTGAATATCCTAAAATTGTCAACAATGCAATAATCGTTGACGGCGTAATCTCTAACCCAATTAATACATATATTGAAAAAGTAAGTAATAAATCATGCATTAACGCGGCTAAAGCAATTAAAGAATATCTATATTCGTATCTAAATGAAATCAAAAGAGCAATTATTGATAAAAATATGATTAATGCTCGAATTCCTTTATCAGTAATTTCAGCTCCAAAAGTTGGTCCTACTCTTTGGAATTCGATTTCATTTTTTTCTACATCAAATTTAGTTGAAAGATAATTTAATAATTCTGATTCTTTTTCTTGTGTAGATTCAATAGCTCTAAAAATGATCGTATTGGAATTGTCAAAGGTTTGATATCTTGCAACTTTTAGTATTGTATTGTTCATTACATCATTTATATCTTCATCTGAATAATTAGCATCAAGTTGATAAGTAGTACCACCTGTAAAATCAACTGACAAATTAAGCTGTGTTAAACCAAAAATTGAAGATAACAAAATAGCAATGAACAGAATAAATTCGATAACGAATATCTTGTAGAATTTAGATCCTAAATTTTTAAAATCTATATTTGTAGTACCTAAGAATAAATTTTTAAACATTTTCAAAATCCTTTTGTGTTAATGGAAAATAACTTCTCGGATTTGTAGATATTGAACCAAAAACTGGCACAGCGTTCCTTATAAACAATCTTGTATAAAACAAATCAAAAACAGTAGCTATACCCAAGGTAAGTGCAAATCCTCTAATAGGTCCTATTGCCAAAATATACAAAATAACAGCAGCAATAATAGACACAAAATCAGCAACCAATATAGTGTTCCATGCCTCTGTAACAGCTTTTTCAGCAGCAAAACTAAAAGATCTTCCTATCTTTAATTCATCTTTTAATTTTTCAAATATAACTATGTACGAATCAGCTGTAAGTCCAATTGAAACTATAACACCCGCAATACCTGCAAGTGTTAATGTGTAACCCTGGTACTCACCGAGTAGGGCTATTACTGAATAAAACAATGCTCCAAAAGAAGCTAATCCTAAAATTGCAATAATCCCAGAGAGACGATAATAAAACAATAAAAATATTGATACCATTACTAAACCGACCAAACCAGCTTGCAAACCTAAATTCAAAGTGTTTTCACCTAATGTTGCAGATACTTTTTGAATTGAGGATCTTTCAAACGCTACAGGTAAAGCTCCGTATCTTAAAATAACTGCTAAGTTGTTAGCAGATTCACCTTGATCAGTATTACCCATGGAGATAGCTGCTGTTCCACCAGTGATTCCTATTTCTGGATTAACGTCTAAAGCTATTCCTGGTGCGGAAATTACTTGACCATCTAATACTATTGCTAATTTTCTTTGTTCACCAAAATAAGAAGCTAATCGTTTAGTTAAATCAGTAAATTTATCTGCTGATTCATCTTTTAATACCAGTTGTACAATCCATTCATTCTGAGGGTATACAGCTAATGCGTCATCTATATCACTACCAGTTAATTCTGCTGGACCTAAATGGTAAATTACTGGAAAACCATTGTTTAAGGAAAGTAAATAAGAATCTGTATTTGGGTTGTCATCAATTGTTAAACCGGTCAAGTTATCTACACCTTGAGGAGCTTCGATTGTTGGGTTCTCAGGATCATCAGGATTTTCTGTAATAGTTAATGCAGGTGAATATCCTGTTTCCAACGATGAAGCTAATACAGGTCTAAAAGTCAACAAACCTGTTGTTCCTACAGCTTCTATTGCTCTCTCTTGATCTGTTAATCCAGGTAGCTGAACTAAAACTGAATTTTCACCACTTATAGAAATTTCTGGTTCTTGAACTTCACCAATAGCAGCTATTCTTGTTCTCATAATTTCAACTGCTTGTTCTATTAGCTCTGGATCAGTGCCTTCTTCTGCTGTTAATATAACTGAAACACCACCTTGTAAATCAAGACCCAATTTAGGTTGAATTGAATTAATAAATACATATGTAAATAAAGCAATAGAAATCAAAGGCAGTAGAAATAGTTTGAATAAAGACTTCATTTATTTGAAAGAAATATTAGATTTTAATATTTCAATTTCCCCTTTTTTAACAACTAGTGTTACACGATCATCTTTTATGTTTGTAACTCTACCAAATATGCCAGAATCAGTTATTACATCATCTCCTATTTTTAAAGCATCTACATAATTTTTATGTTTTTTTTGTCGTCTTCTTTGAGGTATGTAAAGAACTACATAAAAGATTATAAATACAGTAATAAGTGGAAGTAACGCTAAGAAATCATTCATTTAAAAATTCCTTTTTATAATTATCAAAATCTGATTTTAATATACTTTCTTTCACTTCGTTAATAATAGTTTCTGTTTGATGTAAGTTATGCAATGTTAGATAATACCAAGAAGATGTTGGTTCATTAACTAACAAATGTCTTAGATATGATTTAGAAAAATTCATGCATGATATGCAGCTACAATTTGCTACTAAAGGATCTAAATCATTTTTAAACTTAGCGTTTTTTAAATTAAAATATTCACCTCTATTTATTATCTTTCCATGACGAGCAATTCTTGCAGGCCAGACACAATCAAACATATCAACGCCTAAATCAATCAACTCTATCATTCCCTTTATGTCACCTAAACCCATTACATAACGGAGCTTATTTGTGGGTAAAATTTCATTAACAAATTTAACTATCTCATTACGTTGGCTTCTTGATTCACCAATCGCTAAACCACCTATTGCATATCCATCAAAATCTAATTCAATCATATGGTTGGCAGAAATTTCTCTCAATTCTTTATGAATACCGCCCTGGACTATACCAAATAAAGACTGATTGTCGTTTTCATGTATTTCTCTTGCTTCTCTAGCCCAAGTATTTGTTGTATTAATTGCTGATAGTTGATCAGACTTTTCTTTATTTGTATCAATTAAATGATCTAAAATCATAGCAATATCACTATTAAGAACATTTTGAATATCCATAGAAAGTTTTGGTGTCATTAAAAATTTTGAACCGTCATAAACATTTGTAAATTCAATACCTTCTTCACTTTGTTTATTAGGTATAGACCATCCTTGAAATCCACCAGAATCAGTAAGAATTAAATTGTTCCAATTTATGAAATCATGTAGACCACCAAATTGTTGTATTGTTTCTAAACCAGGTCTTAAATATAAGTGATATGTGTTTCCTAATAGTACAGGGAAATTTTTTAAACTTGATAATGGCAGTGACTTAATAGAACCTCTTGTCGCAACAGGCATAAATATTGGGGTGTTAAAAGATTTATTATTTATGCTTACTTCATTTACCCTTGCTTCCCCATCGGTAACAACATTTCTAAATTCTATAGTGTTCATTTATATTCAAATAATACAGCATCCCCAAAACTTAAAAATTTTAATTTATTTTTAAGAGCATATTCATATAGTTCTTTCCAATGCTCACCATATACATTTTCAACTATTGACAACAAGGAACTCATAGGTGCATGAAAATTTGTAATTAAATAATCTGGAATGTTAATTTTTGTGTCGGGTTTTATAAATAAATCTGTAACTCCATTTATATTATTTGTTCTGTACGCAGTTTCAATTGCTCTGAGTGAAGTTGTTCCAACGCAATATATAGGTTTACCTTTATTTTTAAAATCTATAATTTTATTGAAATCATCTGATGTAATACTGTAAGTTTCTGAATGAATATTATGTTCATCTAAATTAGATGACTTCATAGGTTTAAAGGTGTCTATATTTACATCTAAATTTACAAATGCAAAATCATTTGATTGTTCCAATTTATTGATTAATTTATTTGAAAAATGTAATCCAGCAGTAGGTGAAGCGACTGAAAAACCATCATCAGAAAACTCATTATTATATTTTTTTCTCTTTTCAGGATCATCTTTAATATATGGGGGTAATGGAAGAATGCCATATTTTTTAATTAAATCATTCACATTTACATCAAATTTACAAGTAAAAGAGTCTTCATCTTTCTGTAGTATTCGAAAGTTAAAATATGTTGTTTTATATAATTTATCAATATTTTTTCTATCTGACGATTTAATTAAACATACTGCTGTGTAATCATCAATAATTTTTAATATAAATATTTCTAGTTTTCCACCTGTTAACTTAGATGTGAGTATTCGTACTTTTTTAACTTTTGATTTGTTAAGAATAAATAAAGAATTTGTCTGTACTAATTCAGGCAAGTCACTAAATGAAAAAATTTCCCTTGTATTTGCGTTTAAAAGTTTTGAATCTTCAGGGTTTTCATATGGAAATTGATTTATTGCATTTGAAGGTAACGTGTAATCAAAACGATCACTCATAAGTTACTTATTTAATAACTTAATAAAAAGATCATAGGACATAGTAACTACTTCGGGAATACCATCGTTAGTTCTTCTTGAATTACCTTCTTTACGCTTTAATTTTTTCCAAAACAATACTGTATTTTCATCACCTGATTTTTCTATTGCTTTATCTAAAGATTGATGAATATTGAGATTTTGTCTTGCTTTAGCCTCAATAAAGTATTCTTCTTCCTCAACAAATAGTTGTATATCGCCTAAATCTTTAGATCCACCTTCAGCAAATCTTTGAGATTTGAATTTTTCATGTTCATTCAATCTATTAACAATATTAGTTTCGTATGTTGTACCCTGTTTTTTTGCTTTATTTACCATATAGGTAAATTTTACTTTTTTTATTCAGAAAGTAATGTTTCTAACTCTTTTTCTTCAATATCAAAATTTGTAAAGACCTCTTGTACATCATCAAGTTCTTCTAGTGAATCTATTATTTTAGAGATGCTTTTTAATTGATCAGCAGATATATTAACTCCAACATTTGGTATGTATGCAATTTCTGCATTTGACACTATGAATTCTAAATCTTTTAATCCTTCATTTATTTTTTTAAAATCTGATGGATTAAATTCAAAAGTAACACTGTCATTGGACTCAACAATGTCTAAACATTCGTTACTTATTGCATAATCAATTAATTCATCACTATATTCATCAAATTGAAATATTGCTTTTCTCTCAAATAAATAATTTACACTTCCAGGTGTTCCCATAGAACCACCGTGTTTAGTTAAAGTAGCTTTAACATCAGCTGCCGTACGATTTTTGTTATCGGTTAAACAATTAATTAAAATTGCAACACCATGAGGACCGTAGCCTTCGTAAGTAAGTTCAAAAATTTCACCTGCATCTGAATTTCCATCTACTCTCTTTAATGCACGTTCAATATTGTCATTTGGAACTGAATTAGATTTTGCTTTCGATATGGCTTGATATAAAGAAGCATTGCTAGAGGGATCTGTACCACCATTTCTTGCGGCAATTTCAATTGCCTTTACTAATTTTGCAAATAATTGACCTCTTTTTGCGTCATTTACACCTTTTTTTCTTTTTATAGTTGACCACTTAGAATGACCCGACATATTTACCTTCCTGAATAAATTGTTTAAGCCAATCTAGATAATACTCATCATTTGTTAATTCTGGATGGTATGTAAATGAAACTAAATTCTTCTCTTGAACACCAACAACTTCATCAATATGAGTTGATAAAACATTAACCTTGTTTTTATCGTAATCAATTATTTTTGGTGCTCTAATAAAACAATAGATATCTTCATTATCTAAAAACTGCACATTACCTTCAAAAGATTCGTTTTGACGACCATACGCATTACGCTGCACTGTTATTGAAATATTTGGTATACATGGAGATCCATCAATGATTTCATTAGCTACTAATATTGTCCCTGCACAAGTTGTTAATGTAGGAAGGCCTTCCTTAATTAAATTATCAATATTAGAAAATAAATCATTATATGTGTTTATCTTTCTCATCGCTGTTGACTCACCACCTGGGAGTATCAGAGAATCTACATCGAATAAATCATCAGGAGTTTTAATTAACGTATAATCTAAATTTATATTTTTTAAAGATTTTACGTGATCAAAAAAACTACCTTGTAGAGCAAGTACACCTACAGGCATCTACCAACCTCTTTTTGCTAACTTCTCTTCTTCCGTTAGTGTATCGATATTGATACCTACCATAGGTTCTCCTAAGTCCTTGGAAACTTCAGCAAGTATTTTAGGATCGTTATAGTTAGTTGTTGCTACAACGATAGCTTCGGCTCGTTCTGCGGGATCTCCACTTTTAAAAATACCTGAACCGACAAAAACACCATCACAACCTAATTGCATCATTAATGCTGCATCAGCAGGAGTTGCTATACCTCCAGCAGCAAAATTAACTACAGGTAACTTAGCTTCTTCTTTAATTTGTTCCAAGATATGAAGTGGAGCACCATATTTTTTTGAAATTGCAACAAGTTGATTTGTGTCAGAAGCTAAAACCTCATTAATTTCGTTAGTAATTGTTCTCATATGTCTCACAGCTTCAATTACATTACCAGTTCCCGCTTCACCTTTAGTCCTAATCATAGAAGCACCTTCAGCTATCCTTCTAGTTGCTTCCCCTAGACCAGTTGCACCACAAACAAATGGTGTTTTAAAATTATTTTTATTAATGTGATTTACTTCATCTGCTGGAGTTAAAACTTCAGATTCATCAATGAAATCGATACCAATAGATTCAATTATTTGAGCTTCAACAAAATGACCAATTCTAGCTTTTGCCATAACTGGTATAGAAACAGCATCCATAACTTCTTGAATAACTCCAACTGATGACATTCTTGCCACTCCACCTTCAGCTCGAATATCAGCTGGTATTCTTTCTAATGCCATTACTGCAACTGCACCAGATTTTTCTGCAATGACAGCTTGCTCAGCATTTACGACGTCCATAATAACGCCACCTTTAAGCATTTCTGCCAAACCTTTTTTAATTTTTGATGTTGCTTCTATTTTCATAAGATAATTTTAACCCATCACTTTAAATACAATAAAATGTATTCTTGCATATTTTTTCGTAAATCATATTTTGAAATATGTTCTCTTTGTTTATTAAATATGTTTACCAAATTGTTCCTTGATAAGTTATTTAATGTTTCTATTAAATCATCAAGGTTATTGTTTTTAAAATATATTCCAGAATCTTCAAGTACATCTTTAAACGCTTCAATATCCGAAGATACAGCTATACATCCATTATTTATTGCTTCAAGTAATGTAATACCAAAACTTTCACCATGTGAGTTAAGCGCTAAGTAAATTCCTGCATTTTTAATAGTTTCAATTTTCTCTTTGTTGCTTACATTTAATTTATACAGAATACGTTCATTAGTACCTTTTTCATTTGTAATTGCAACATAGTTATAAGAAGTATTTAATGAATTTGATAAATCTTCGAAAAGTTTAATATTTTTTCTTTTTTCATTTCTGCCGATAAATAAATAAGTTGATAAATTATTAAAATTTATTGAATTATCGATTTCAATCATATTTGGAATAATTACTGGAAAAGTTTTCATAGTTAGTGCATTAGGTGTAGAAGAATCACTAACTGCAACAGAAATATTATTTAATTTTTTAAAAAAATATAAAAACTTTAACAAGAAAATCACAAACTTTGAAAAACTAGCATGAAATGTAAAAATTAACTTTTTATTTTTAGGTAAATTCCAAAATAAAAGTGGAATGTGTGGCTCGTGTACATGAATAACATCTGCCCAGTTGTATGCTTCTTTTAATAACTTCCTAGATGGAAGTATTGATAAGTTTGATTTTGACCCATTAAATGGAATCTTAAACGTATTTTTTATATTAAAGTCATTTGATGCAGGGGCTAAAATTTTAGATTCAAAATTATCTAAGTTATTTAAATAATTATTAATAAGATTAATTTGTTCTTGTACGCCACCAAAGGTGAGTAAATTGTACTGTGTAACTTGTAGAACTTTAGTATTCACTAGTCCAAATTGGTTGAATTGAATGCCATTGGTTTGGATCTAATTTTATAAGATCCTCTAGTTGTTTCGCTAAAATTTTAAGTCCGTGTTGAATGCTTTGAGCTTCGTTTTCAAAATGTGGAACAAAAAAAGGATTACCAAAAATTAATTTATATTTGTTATCTTTCTTTAGAAAAGTTGCGGGAATAATAGGGAGCTGTGTTTTTAAAGCTATAGCGACAGGACCTTTAGGGAATGCAGCCATATTATTAAAAAATTCAACTCCTACACCTGATTTACCAACATGTCTGTCTGATAAAAGACATACGTGATAGCCTTCATCTAATTTTCTGACTACTTCATCAAAAGTGTTTTGACCTTTACCACCTAAAATTATTTTGCAACCCAAATCTTCTCTTAATGATGTAAACCAATTTAAAATTTTTTCATCTTCTAAAGGTTCTGCAACCGCTAATAAATTTAAACCTAATCCTTCTCCTTGAGGTATTGCAAACTCCCAATTCCCAACATGAGGTAAAGCAATAATGTAGGAGTTAAATGATTTATTTAATTTTGATATCTCTTCACCATTTATAATTTCAACTAAATGGATCTACATATTTTTTATAACCTGCTTTTGTTAACCATATGGTTTCAATCCAATATTTAACATAATTAATCTTTACTTTCAAAATTGAATATCCCTCAATAAAATTTTTCCTTTTTGATATTCTAAAATTTTGTAAAGGTGTAAAAAAATAATTAATAATTCCAAATGGATATGCAAATAATAAAACAAGATTGAGTGGCATCTTACGAATAAATAGATGGATATTTTTTATTAAAACAAATTTCATGAATCTAAAGAATTATATAGATGTAAGAATCTCTGTATGGCTGTTAACCAAACTATAAAAGTAAATAAATACACAAAAACAAAATCGAAATTGAAATACATGAAAAATATTGCAAACAAAACACGTTCAGGTCTAGCAGCAATGCCGTATTTATTATCTATACCGTGAAGTTCTGACTTAGCTCTCATATAAGGGATAATATTTGATCCTACGACAATTGAAAAGATTGTAAACAATTCTAACGGATTAGATGTATAGGATATTCCTACCACACCCCATATTATTAACTCTCCTACCCTGTCTATAAAAGAATCTAACACTGCACCTTTATTAGATGAAAGATTTGTTTTTCTTGCATACGGTCCATCTAAGCCGTCAATTGCACTACCTAAAAATATAAATACTATACCTAAATTAATATTTGATTCGTAAAAAAAATAAGACCCAAGCAAAATTACTATCAAGCCAATAAATGAAACAGTATTTGGTTTAACTTTTAATTTTATTAAAACGTAAATAAAAGGCTCAGCAAATTTCTCACTTGCTTTTTTAAAATATCTTTCAAGCATTTATATTTTCAGTATATGGTTCGGTTACAACTATTCCTGAAAATGCATTTATTTCTACAATTGTTTTTTTAATTGGTGGATTTTCGTGAGAATAAACTATTACAGTCCAAACTGGTGTAAGAATTGATTTAATTGAAAAATTAAATGTTAAAGCAATAGAGTAATATCCAATAGAATGAGGAATTAAAGTTGAAATGTTTTCAATAACTTCACTTTGATTGATTTTAAATTTGTTGTTAATGATAGTTAAAAAAATTGTAATAAAAGTTATCACTACAAATACAGGTAAAAAGTTAATAAAATCTAAAAAATATGAAGCTGCTAGAAATAACAATCCAACTATAAAACTTAGTGCTGGATAAACTTTTCTCTTTGAAGGGTTTGGAACTACATAGCTACCAACTGCAAGTGAGTTTAAGTCGTCAGGCAGATATTCTTGATCAGCATCTTCTTGATTTATGTTTATTCCATCAACCATGTAAATTAAATTCCGGTTCTTTTAAATAATCAGCAATTTTTTGAATTGCATCTTTTAAAGATAAATCTTTTTCATTATCTAAATTTTTAAAGTTAAGTGCCACAGTACTGTTGTCTTTGTCGTTTTCACCGATAATCATTTGTATGGGTGTACGTAACTTTTCTGAATTATGTAATTTCTCACCTAAACGAACATTTCTATTATCAATATTTATACGATATTTATCTAAAGAAGTTTTTACTTCATCAACATATTCATCAACATCTCCAATTGTGCAAATATCTATCTGAACAGGAGCTAACCAGCCAGGGAGTTCGCCGGCATAGTGCTCTAATAATACCCCAGTAAACCTTTCAATAGATCCAAGTAAAGCTCTATGAAGCATTACAGGTCTTACCTTTTCATTATTTTTGTTTACATATTGGATATCGAAATTATCTGGTTGAGCAAAATCAACTTGTATTGTAGAAAGCTGCCATCTTCTTCCAATTGCATCTTTTGCGTGCAAATCAATTTTTGGACCATAAAACGCACCTTCACCATCTGCGGTTATATATGGAACTTCTAGATCATTTAATGATTTTTTAAGACTATCAGTAGCTATATCCCAATCCTCGTCAGAACCAATTGACTTTTCAGGTCTAGTTGATAAATCTGCTTCTATTTCATGTAAGCCAAAAGAATTTAATAATTTAATTGAGAAATTAAGCAATGTTTTTACTTCTTCATTAATTTGTTCAATACTACAAAATATATGCGCATCATCTTGAGTAAACCCTCTAAGCCTCAACATGCCATGGAGTACTCCTGTTTTTTCATATCTGTAAACTGAACCAAATTCAAATAATCTTATTGGCAATTCTCTATAAGAATGTATATCACTTTTATAAACCAAAATATGGAATGGACAGTTCATTGGCTTTAAATAGTAGGTTTCATCATTTTCTTGATGAACAAGTGGTGGAAACATATTTTCTTTATAATGTTGTAAATGTCCCGAAGTTTCCCAAAGAACACTTTTACCTATATGTGGAGTGTTAACTAATTGATATCCGTTTTTTAAATGTGCATTTTTTGAATATGTCTCTATTAAATCTCTAAGAACTGCTCCTTTAGGTTTCCAAAGAAAATTACCTGAACCTAGTTCTTCAGCTGTAGTAAAAAGATTCATTTCATTTCCTAATTTTCTATGATCTCTTTTCTCAGCTTCTTCTTGTTGGTTAAGGTATTTTTCAAGATCATCTTTTGTAAACCAAGAAGTACCGTAAATTCTTTGTAGCTGTACATTATTTTCGTCACCTCTCCAGTAAGCACCAGATATTTTTGTTAATTTGAAATGTTTTAGTATAGAAGTATTCGGTACATGCGGTCCCATGCAAAGATCTTTGAATTCATCATTGCTATATATAGAAACATTTTCCTCAGTAATACCTTCACTAGATTCAGCAGTTTCTATAAGTTCTAACTTTAAACTTTGATCTTTGAAATGTTTAGATGCTTCTTCTTTTGTAATCTCTGTTCTTATAAAGCTTTGTTGCAAAGATGCAATTCTTGACATCTCATTTTCAATTTTTGGTAATTCATCTTCTGATATGGGCTTTTCAAAAAGAAAGTCATAATAGAATCCATTTTCAATACTAGGTCCTACACCAAATTGAGCATTTGGATATAGGTTTAACACAGCCTGTGCCAGGATATGAGCTGATGAATGTCTAAGTATATGTAAAGAATCTAAGTCTCTATTAGTTAGGATGCGTATATCTGAATCCTCATTAACGACAAAACTAAGATCTTTAAATGAATTGTTGATTTCAATACAGATAGAATCTTTAGCTAATTTAGGACCTATGCTTTCAGCAACTTCTAGGCCTGTTAAAGGACTTTCGTATTCACGAATACTTCCGTCAGGTAATGTAATTTTGATTGACATACTTCAATAATAATAATGGTGTAACAATATATTTTTTAAGTAGAAAACATTTAAATTTATTCAATAAAATTAAATTATGAAATTTGAAATACACATTAATCAAAATGAAATTTGTATTGATTTTAAAAAAATAGTTAATAAATATAATGTTTCAATAAATTATGACTTTGTAAATGAATATCAATTAATGCCATCAAAATTTTCAATAATTCCAATAACAAAAAACAACATAAATTCAATAGACATTCGAAATTTAAATATATATGGGCTAACAAACAAAGGTTTTAAATTGATTAATAATTATTTAGATATTGATGAGAAAGAATTTAGAAAAATAACAAAGAATAAAAGATTTAACAAATTTAATATTAAAAAAGTTACAAAAGATATTAAGAATAAAAATTATTCTTCCAAAGATATGAAATTTGCATTGTATGCGTATGCGTATTGCTACTACATCCCCTACAACAACCAGAATTATTCACTATATCTCTCTAAGAAACTAAATTATTCTGATGCTTACATTAAGAATTTAACAAAAGAACTCTTTAGTAAAAAATATTTAATTAAACAAGGAAAAGGAGTACCCGGAGGGTTGTTTTCAAGTGAATTAATTAAATTATTTAATTCTCAAGAATTTCAACAGTACTTATAACAACATCTTCCAAAGGTTTGTCGGCTGAATCTGTTTGAACAGCTGCTATTTTATCTATAACATCAAGGCCATCAATTACATTTCCAAATATTGTGTAATTGTAAGGAAGTGGATAATCCACATGCATAATGAAAAATTGACTTCCATTTGTGTTAGGTCCTCTATTAGCCATAGCTAAAATTCCTTTTTCATATGGTCTAGGATTATCAAGTTCGTCTTCGAATTCATATCCAGGGTACTTTCCATAGTCACCATGACCAGTTCCAGATGGGTCTCCTCCTTGAATCATGAAACCAGAAATAACTCTGTGAAAAATAATTCCATCGTAATATCCATCTTTAGCTAAAGTTACAAAGTTGTTAACAGTCATAGGAGCATCATCTGTAAAAAATTCTATGGTCATATCACCTAAATTTGTCTTAACTATAGCTTGATATGTTTTTGAATTATCTAAATTCATAGCGTGAGGCTGCGAGTAAGTTTTATCTGCCACTTGTTCTCCAATCGTAGTAGTTGTTTCTTCAATCTCTATTTCAGGGTTATTTGCTTCTTCGCTGTTTCCACCGCAGAATGAAAAAATTAATAATAATATCAATAGTTTCTTCATATAATCTCCTGAATTAGTAAGTTCATATTTAATTTTATAGTTGTAAAAAATTTAACCGACTCTACTTAAACGAACCTTTGATACGGCACAGAGTTTATCATTATGATAAATTTTAGATTCCCATAATTGATAAGATTTTCCTCCTTTGATTAAAGTAGCCTCACAAATTATTTCACCTTCTTTAACGCTAGACAAAAAATCAGTGTTGTTATTAACACCAACAAAAGTACCTTCTTGCGTAACATTTGCTCCGTAAGAGCATATAGTTTCAGATAAAGTTGAGTAAATGCCACCATGTACAAGACCCATTGGCTGTTTATGGTTATTGTTTACTAAAAGTTTTGACTTAACATATCCTTCTTTGATTTCAATAAGTTCATGTCCTAAGTATGTATCTAAAGTCTCTCCACCAAAGGACATAAATTCTTCATTCATATTCATTTTGTAACCTCTTTTCACCTTCGTTGTTAACAAACCAATAAAATCCATAAATAAAAGTTACTAATGTAATTATTGTCATGAAAATTACAAATAGATCATTACCTAATACATAGAAAATGTTATACATACCATAGAAATATTGTGTTAATCCTAAAAATGTTATGAATAGAGTAACGAACCCAAAATAAGAAAAATCTTTGCCGAGTTTAGCCACAACAATCTTTTTATCTTTTATTGGAAAAAAATATTTATTTTCTAACTTGTGTGTGATGAAAGTTTCAGAATCAAGAAGATTGTTGATTTTATTTTCCAAATACTCTGAATAATGTCTTGAAAAAATTAGAAAATAAGCATGAAAAGCTAGTATCACACTTCCTAATAAAGAAACTATAGGAACTAAGTAAAAAACTTTATTTTGAGAAAAACTAACAATTAATACTGCTAAAGATATGAAAAAATAATATCTCACATCAATGAGAAATTGTTCATGATAAAATTTGTTCATTTGTCGCATTCTCTTTAGCTGTTCACTAAGTAAAGTAATTTTTTCCATTAGTTAAAGTGTATATTGGCCATGATTAATAAAAGAAATATAATTACAATTTCAATTTCTCTTTTAGTGCTATTGTTTATAAATTTATTTTCTGATGTCAAAGTTGAATACTTAACAATGTCATTGACAGAATATAAAAATTTCAGCTTAAACTGTGGTACCGTTTATGAAATTTTAGTAAATAGAGTTGAATACACTGATAAGGCCCTACGTATGAATCAGGCAGTGTGTTTTAATAATGCTGTGTTGAGAGTTTTTAATACTGTTTTTGGAACAATTTTTATATTACTGTCGTTATGGATCGGAATTAGGTATGTAAGAAACAGATCAGAAAGAGAAGATATCACTGATCTGCTCACGATTTTAAAACTAAGAAATAAATCTTAACTATAATTTAAATATGAAAATAGGAGCTTTTGTACCTCAAGGTTGGCGAATGGACCTAAATGGCATTGATAAAAATGATCAATGGCAAACAATTTTAGACGCAGCAAATAAAATTGAAGCTCTGAATTATGAATCAATTTGGGTTTACGATCATTTCCATACGGTACCAAAACCTACACAAGATCCAACTTTCGAATGTTGGACGCTTATGTCGGCTCTTTCACAAACAACAGAAAAAGTTAGATTAGGACAAATGTGTACATGTAATTCCTATAGAAATCCATCATATTTAACTAAGGTAGCTTCAAATATAGACGTGATGTCGAATGGACGTTTAGAATATGCAATTGGTGCTGGATGGTATGACCATGAATATAAAGCATATGGGTATGAGTATCCATCAGATGGTGAGCGTTTAAAAATGTTAGAAGAGTCACTTATTATATATAAACTCATGACGACAGAAGAAGAACCAAAATTTGAAGGTAAATATTATTCAATTGATGGAGCTATAAATCAACCAAAGCCTGTTCAGAAACCATACCCTCCTCTTTGGGTTTGTGGAGGTGGCGAAAAGGTAACTTTAAAATTATTAGCGAAATACGGTGACTACGGAAACTGGGATGTTGATGTGGAAGGTTTTATCCATAAGTCCAATGTATTAAAACAACATTGTGAAAATGAAGGAAGAGATTTCTCTGAAATTGGTAGAACATTGCATACTAATGTATTGATTGCAAATAGTGAAGATGAGCTTAAAACCAAAATTTCTAAGCTATCAACTTATACAAATATTCCTGAAGATTATTATTTCAACAGACCTCTGATAGGTACAAAAGATAAAGTTTTTGATACAATAAATCAATTTAAAGAAGCTGGATGTTCTTATTTAATTGCCTATGTGCCTGATGTTGTTTGGGGTGACACCTTAGATATATTGAGTGAACTAAATTAGTACATAGTTGCTTGATCTATTTTTCCATGCTTTCTGGATAGTTTAAATAAAAATACATAACTTAAAAAACAACCAATAGAGAAAACAACTGATGTAAACAATAGACTTTCCCAGTCGTAAGGATTATCTCTAAATACTGGATGAATACTATATCTTACTAATTCAATCCAGTGTATTAAAGGAAGTGATGTAGAAAAATTCTGAATATATGATGGTAGTATTTCTGGTCTAATAATTGATCCCGAAATTAAATATAGTAAACCTACTATTGCTTCTCCAACCCCAATTGGAGTCCTAGGTACATTTAAAGTTATACCTGCTGTTAATAAACCTAAAAAAAATAAAATCACTAATCCTATAACTAAAGACAAAGTAAATTCAAAAAATAAAACAGATTCAAGTGTTATATTTAAATTCAAAAAAATATTTGAAACGATCGTAATTGTAAAGAAACTAAATATAGCAAACGGGACACCGGAACTAGCTCTTGCAGATAAATATATAAAAAAAGGTGTTGGACTTAATATGATATTTTTAATGTTTCTCAACCATTCTCTTTCAGAAGTTATTGCCCAGTACATAAGTTCTACTTGGCTTTGTACAAGCCCCCAAGTACTGATACCTATAATGACCCAGAGTAAATCTTTTAAGTTTGATCCCCTTGAGGCTACGGAATACATTATCGACAAAATAATTGCCGAGGAAATGGGTCTTATTGTTTTAACAAATAGAACATTTATAGGAGATGCCCAATTAGTTTCAATACGCCATCCAATGATTAGAGAAGAGATAAATCCTCTATATAAATTTCTGTGTTTTATTGCCATTTTAAAGTTAACGTCCCAGACTCTCTTGCCGACTTTTCCATATAATTTAATGTATATTTTGAAAATCTAAGTGCTATTAATGCATAAAAAAACATTATTACTGTTTCTATTTCCCAAGATATAAGTGTTGGATATTCAGAGACTACTAAAACTTGTCTAAGAGCATCTATTCCTAGAGTAAGTGGGATAAGTGAAGCAATAGCGCCAAAAAGTATATTTATTGAAAATATAGGAAAAAAAGAACCAGATAGAAGTTGAACAGGCTCATTTGCCATTTCTAAATAATATTCAAACTCTCTTCCATATTTTAAAAACACAGATGCCAAACACATACCTATTGCATACAATGCAACAACACAAGAAATAAAAATGATTAAGGCTTGATACCAATTAGACCATAAAAATTCTGTGTCAAATAAAACAGAAGATATTGAAAAAATTGCAACTGTATAAGAAGTTGTAGATATGCTTCCTCCAACCATCATCCCTAACAATATCCAAGATAATTTAGTGGGGCTTGATATGTAAAATTCTAAATTACCGCCATCTTTTTCCCATCTAAGTTGTAAAGCCATTGCGAAAACTACATTAAACCAAATTGCCATCATTGAACCACCAATAACTGCATAAGCTTCAAATGCAGGATCTGCATTAAAGCTCCTAAGAACATAAATGAATGCGATAATTGATAAAACGGGCAGCAATATTTCAAACAAAACCCAAGATGGTTCTCTTAAAACACCCCATATTCTTGGATAAGCTCTTCCATAAATTGTTCTTAAAGCAAATTTATAGTTATAACGATTCATTTAATTTTTTTCCAGTCAAATTTAAAAATGCATCTTCTAATGTTGGTTCATATCTATTTACAGAAACAATGCCATTTAAATTTTTTAAACTATTGAAAATAGATTCTGAATTTTCATCTGAATCAAGTTCAATAGATACAGTATCTTTATTAATTTCTACACGTTCAAATTTTTCTAAATCAGTATGAGGGATATTTTCTAAAAATTTACAAATGTACTTAACTGAAAATTCTGCTTTATTTTTTAATTCATTAGATGTTCCAGTATGCAATATTTTTCCATCATCAATTATTGATATTTTTTCACACATATCATCTGCTTCTTGCATGTAATGAGTAGTTAGCAGAATAGTCCTTTCACCATTTCCTTCTTTTATCCATTCCTTTAAATATCGCCTTACGTCTAATGCTATTTCAACATCTAATCCCAATGTTGGTTCATCCAGAAATAGTATTTCAGGATCAGTCATTAGCCCTCTTACTAGATTCATTTTTTGTCTCATTCCTGTTGAGAGTTCATTAAGTTTTACATCTCTTGAATTTTCTAAACCTACGATTTCTAATAACTGATTAATTTTGTATTTTGCTTCATTTTTGGTAAGTCCATTAAACATTGCAAACATTGTTAATTGTTCATAGACACTCAATAAACCATAACCGGACATTTCTCCACCTGTAACTAGTGAAATTTTCCATCTAATTTCATTCTCTTCTTTAAAAACATCGTGCCCTAGAACTGAAACAGAACCTGAAGTTGGCAATAATAATGTAGTAAAGATTTTGATTAAAGTCGACTTTCCAGCACCATTTGGACCTAATAGACCATAGAAAGATCCTCTCTCAACTTCAATATTTACATTATCAAGTGCTAATTTGTAAGGAGAGTTTCTTTTTTTGAATTCACGAACAACATTTTTTGCTTCAATTGCAAACATTTATATCCTTTTGCACAAAAAAAACGGAAGCCTCCCAAAAGGAGGCTTCCCAACAGGGCTGCGTATCACACTTAATTGAAACGCAATCTAAGGATATCACGTAACATATTAAAAAGTAAAGTTAATTATTGAAAGAAGGTGAATATGTGTTTGGAACCAAGGAAATCCATGGCTTACCTTTGGGTACAAATAAGGTATTTCCAGAACTATCAACTATATGAAATGGATCTAAATTAGAGCCTCTTTTCCATGTAGCATCGAGCATTTTACCGTTATGCATAATGACAGCCCTACCTTCGCCAACGGTTTTTACAGATGGTAATTGAAGTGGATGAATATAAGGTTCACAAAAAAGAGCTATTACAGTTTTCATAGAAATTTGACCAGTATTTCCATTTTGATCAATCCATGAATGAACATTATTAGATGAACTACCCTTGTACGCATCATAATAAGTTCGTACATACGAAGTACCATTCCAAGTCCATTTTGTTGTTGTCTGGCCTGAAAATTTTAATGTAATTGAATTTCCTGTACTCCAAGATGCTGTACTTGGATCTCCCCAAGGAAATAATGGTTGAGGATTTGTAGATTTTTTGTAGCCTTTAGCTACTGCTAAAGATTTTAACTTTGCTGTGTCTGCATAAAGATTATGAGGAGCACTTCTTGAAGAAATTCTGAAGTATTCAGGTCTTCTATCTGAAATAACAGGGACACCCATATCAATTATTTCAGGAATTAAACCTCCAGTAGCACCACTTGCTACTAAAACTCCATCAAGTGGTCTTAACACTGTAGGATCTGTAGGCCTTGCAGATCTTATAGGACCATGATAATTTGTATCTGATTCATAAAATATATTTATAAATCTAGTCATACCCCCTTCAACCAACACTTCAAATACAGCATCTGCATTTTGTGGACCTGATTGAGGTCTTGCTCTTACGTTATTATCATTTTTAACGCCTATTACAATTTTGTTATTTGCATTTGAGGGCATAGGTAAACCATTTACAGGTGAATTTACACCATCTGTATAATTTTGTGTTTTTACTCTACCAATAGTTACATATGTTTTTTCTTTTTCTAATGACCATCTATCAGCTAAGTAAGCATCAAGCTCGTTTTGTGAATTTACTTGTGCAGTCTTACCGAATCTATAAACAAAAACAGGTTTAAAACATGGGTCAGGAACCCAGATGCCATTGGAATCTACATAACCTGAAACACAAGGTTTAGACGGATCATAGTTTCTTAAATCTAGCGCTGAACTAGAACTTACTGTAGTACTATCCGTTTCTGTATTGCTCGGTGTATTATCAACTGTTACATAACTAGCTTCACCTTTAGAAAGTGCTGCTTTAGTTAATGGTCCAAGTACTCCGTCTTGTGATAGACCACTTTTACGTTGGAATTCTTTAACTGCTCTTTTTGTTCCAGGCCCATTTATACCATCAACAGTAGACGTATATAGGCCTAAAGCTTTAAGTTGAGTTTGAGCATCATAAATTTCTTGTGAAAATTTATCTTCTTCATTTTCAATATTGTCATTTGTTAAATTAGTTGAACTTGCTTTTTCACTTTTTATAATATCTGTCTTATTTAAAAATAAAGTACATGTATTGAGACCTACTACGCCATCTGGAGATAAATTATTTTTTCCTTGAAAGAGTATTAAAGCTTTTCTAGATTTATTACCAAATTGCCCATCAATTTTTCCATCATAATAACCATATGATTTCAACACTACTTGGAGCATGATGTCACTTCTTACAGGATGATTCTGATAGTAATCATTACAACTATCAATAGATGGTTGGACAACAATTAGGGATGATATTATTAAAGAAGAAATGAAATTAATCATTTTAATAGTTTAATCTTCTATAGTTATTTCGCCTTCATTAGGTAAAATATGTACCCACTGTGAACTTGGTGGAACTTCAATAGGGTTTTGATTTGAGTCAAGCAAATCAAATGTTTCAGATATATCTCCCCTTCTCCAAGTACCTTTAATGTGTTTACCACCACTAATAACATATGCATCTCCAACACCAACTGTTAATACACTTGGTAGTGTTGTAGCTTTATCTTTGTATAAAGGACCTTGCAGTACAACAATTGTTTCAGTCTTTAATATGTCTGAGTTTCCTTCTTGAGTAATAAAATTATGTGCAACTGCTTCTTTGTTATCTGAATAATTGTCAATTATAAATCGAGCATATTTGTCACCATCCTGTTTCCAAATAACAGTTGTAAAATCTGAATATTTAATTGTTATTTTGCTTGCACCTTCATTCCAGTTATTTTGATCTAAACCAAATGGATAAAGAGGGTTTGGTCCTGGTTGAAGGAAATAAAAACCACGCTCATTAATTCTTTCTCTTACTAGCTCTGTATCTGCATATAAATTGTGTGGTGCATTTCTAGATGAAATTCTAAACATTGTAGGTGCATTTTGTTCTTCTAAAACTGGTACTCCAAGATCTCTAATAGCTGGAATTAGACCATCTGTAGCACCTGAAACAACAAGAGTTCCACCATACGGTCTAACTAAAGTAGGATCGGTTGGTCTAGCTGAACGTATTGGACCTAAATATTTAGATGTATTGTCTAGAAAGAAGGCTAGAAATCTAGTCATACCACCTTCAACTAATATTTCATGAACAGAATCGGCTTCTTGTAGGCCAGATTGAGGTCGTGCATTAATATTATTGTCAATTTTAAAAGCTATTACTCTTCTAGGACGATTTAACCAAATTTCTGGAGGTAACTCTTTTCCAGTTAACGGAGACATTTTTTCAACATCAAAAACATATTGGAATACAGGTTCAGTTGTTGTTGTTGTATCTTGTGAGTTTTCACTACCGCTAATTGTTGTTGTGGTAGATTCAACAACAGGATCTGCAGAAGATTCATTTTCATCAGTACCGGATCCACATGCAACTAAAGAAAGCAAGAGCAAAATAATTATATTTTTCTTCATATGTCTATATTAGTGTAGAAAAAATTAATTTAATAAAGTTTAATTTTGACTTAGAAGCTTGGTAATAAGTTAGATTCTTAAAAATACGATGACTTTTTTTATTGGTTACAAACCACGGTGGATCAATTAATCTTGAAATCCTAAACTTAGTTTTTACTATACCTTTTTGAGGAGACTCAAGAAACAAAGCATTGTGCACAAATCCTTGACCGCTTTGAATGTCATAATCAGGATTACCTGGATACCCACCCCATGGCATAGTAGGTATAACATATCCAATTGCTGCCCATTCATTTACTGCTATTGTTCCGTATGTAAGATTATTTAAATACCTATCTAATAATTTCTTATTACGTTTTTTATTATGATTTTTAAACAATATAGAAACCCCTAGATTACCCCAAAGGTTTGTATTTACATATTCAACAGCTTTATCAACATAGTCATCAACGTCATCATGGTCTAACTCTTTAAAATATAAAACACTTGACCATACTTCATTTTTTTCAAAATCTAATTCATCATCTATATCAGAAACTAGAAATGGAGTTTCACAAGAAGAATCGTTAACTTGATTATAAGAATCATTACTTTGTAAGGATGATAAAAGTTTATTTGCACCTGGATAATAAGATGATGTGTCTCCGATTTTATTTAAATAGTAATTAATATATTTTTTTAATATTTCAGCATGTCTCCATTGCTTAGGGATAACAATAATTTGTGCAGCAATACAATTAAAACCAGAATTGTTCAGTTTTGCTGTTACAATTTTTCTGGCTTGATATTTAATTTCAGATCTTGACCAGTTGCCTGGATGAATAATAAACGGAGTTACATTTCCAAGTTCTGTGGTTATAGGAGTTTTGTTAACTTTCTTTAGAGTTTTTGTATTACGTTCTTTTTCAGATAACACTTTTTTATACACTATTTTTTCATAAGTAAAGTTTGAACCAGTTAAATGAATATGATTAAAACTTTCGTGATCACATAAATATTCAGAAGCTTCTATATCAGCTTTGGATACTATTAGGTAACCTCTTTCTATAAAAGGCATTAAAATTTGTTCAAAAACTGGAAGTAAATAATCATTTACGGGATTTAATTTTAAAAATATTGTAGATCTATAAGCAATAATATGAAAAAGTGCATCGAGTAACGGTATAGATGAAACATTGCCAGCACCTAAAACTAACGTAATTTTAGGAGTAAATTTATCATATCTATTTGAAAAGCCTCTATAAGTATCTATCTTTTCAAAATCTAATGTTTTATTGAATACAACTTCACCAGTTAAAAAGGGAAATGTTAATTTTTCAACATTATTGTTGGGAAAGACTTTCAATGTATTTGTGTTTTCATCAAAATTACTCATATCTAAATTTGATTCATTTTGTAAAAATTTTATGTAATACTCTATTGCGAGGATTGTAGAAAAAGGACCAGATACCCAATCTTCACCCGCTAAGTGTTTTTTATCATATCCTTTATTTTCTGAAGCGACAGATATCCAATAATATGATGTGGTTTTAATGTTTTTAATAACATTTTGCAACATAGATATGAGATCGTCATTAGATAAATTAGAAAAGTCTTTTGAATTTAATCTTAATTTACTGACACTTCTGTCAATTTCTAACTTAGAAGGATACATAAATATATCTTATTCAGTTAATTCAAGAAGTTCAAAATCTCCCCAGTTAACTGTTAAGTGTTTTGCTGGTATTAGCTCATTTGGCCTACCTACAGGTAAATTTTTAGGATACGATTCTAATGAGACATCATCGCCTTGTAGCTCTTCAACAATAATTTTTAACGTCTCAGCTAAATCATCTAGAGTATCTACTGATTGAGTTTCTGTAGGTTCAAACATTAAAGCTTCTTCAATGATTAAAGGAAAATATATAGTTGGAGAATGAAAACCTTTATCAAGTAAAGCTTTTCCAACATCATAAGCTTTTATCTTATGTGATTTTTTGAGATCTTTTACTGTAGCTACAAATTCATGCATGCATGGTTCGTTATAAGCTAATGGAATTATTTTTGAAACAATAGAACTTAAATATCTTGCATTTAATACTGCATACGATCCTAAAGTATCTAATCCTGATTTACCAAGTAATTTCATATAAACCAAAGCTCGAAGTGCAACTAAGAAGTTTCCATGATATCCGTGCATTCTTCCAATAGAAGAAGAAGGTGTATACCACTCATATCTATTATTTTCTTTTACAACGATAGGTCCAGGTAAAAACTCTTTTAAAAATGCTTTAACAGCTACAGGACCTGATCCAGGTCCACCGCCACCATGAGGAGTTGCAAATGTTTTATGCAAATTAGAATGAACTATATCAAATCCCATATCTCCAGGCCTACATACTCCTACAATGGCATTTAAATTTGCACCATCGTAATAAACCAATCCACCAGCATCATGAATGATGTTTGAAATCTCCATTATATTTTCTTCAAACAAACCACCTGTATTTGGATTAGTCAACATTAAACCAGCAGTATTTTCATTAACTAATTCTTTAAGATCATCTATATTTACCATTCCCCTGACATCTGTTGAAACTTCTACAACTTTAAAACCAGCCATTCTTGCAGATGCTGGATTAGTTCCATGTGCTGAATCCGGTACGACAATTTCATCTTTGTGTCCTAAATCATTTTCTTCTAAATATTTTTTTATAATTAACAACCCAGTTAATTCTCCAGAGGCTCCTGCAGGTGGCTGGAAAGTTGCATAATCCATGCCTGAAATTTCTTTTAAATATTCTTCAAGTTCAAATAAGATTTCAAGATTACCTTGAGTAAATTCTGAAGGTGTTGCTGGATGAGAATTAGCAAATGTAGATAGACCAGAGACATAATCTGCAAATCTAGGATTATATTTCATCGTACATGAACCTAATGGATAAAAACCAACATCTACAGCGAAATTTCTGTGGGCTAGACGAGAGTAATGCATTACTAAATCATGCTCACTAACTTCTGGAAGACTTGGTTTATCATTTCTGATTGCAGGGTTGTTAATTTCAGTTACGGGGACATCCAATTTAGGAAATCTTGAAGCTCTTCTACCTGGTTTAGATAATTGATTAATTGTAGGTTCTGGAGCACCACCAACTAAAGGTAGTGAACTCGCATTTCCACCACTATACATTATCTACCTCAACTAACTTTTCAATATAATCATCTATTTCAATTTTTGTTCTTTTCTCAGTTACAGCGACCAAAATTTGTTTTTCTGCATATTTGATACCAGCTAAGTACCCATGACTACCCATTGCGCTTATTACTTCAGTTGCATCATTATTAGTTTCAATTATGAATTCTCTTAATGAACTACCAGCATTAGGTACGTTATATCCTTTATCAGCTAGTTGATTTTTCATATATGATGCTTTTTGAGTAGCTTGATAGCCAATTTCATACAAACCCTGAGGACCTAACCAAGACAAATGAATAGTTGAACCAACAGCATTTAATGTTTGGTTGGTACAAATATTTGACGATGCTTTTTCTCTTCTAATATCTTGTTCTCTTGCTCTTAATGTCATAACGTAAGTTTTGGTATTATTTGAATCACGAGATTCACCAATAATTCTTCCAGGAACTAATCGGGCTAAATCTTTTCTAGTAGCAAACCAACCAACTGTAGGCCCACCAAAAGATAAAGGAGAACCCATAGATTGTCCTTCAGCAACTACTATATCAAAACCCATAGAGCCTGGAGTTTTCAAAATTCCAAGCATGGAAGGATCTACGTAACAAATTGTTACAACACCTGCTTGTTTAGCTTTTGTAACAATTTCTGTTAAATCTTGAGCCGAACCTTCGTAGTGAGGAAGACTAACAACAAATGCAGCGTCTTTTTCTGTAAATTCATAATCGTCAGGAAACAAATAATTGTTCAATTCAACATATTTAATATCAAACTTACTTGTATCAATTAAAGTATTGATGACTTCTTTTGAATTAGGATTTAATCCACTAGATACAACCACCCCATCTCTTTTTGTTTTATTTATTGCTACTGATATTGCTTCAGCTATAGATGTTGCTCCGTCATATAAAGAAGCATTTGCAAGTTCCATATCTGTAAGATCGCAAATCAAAGATTGGTACTCAAAAAGAATTTGAAGAATACCTTGAGAAATTTCTGCTTGATACGGTGTATAAGAAGTCATAAATTCTGGCCTCATAGTAAGTGTTTTTACTGTATGAGGAAGATAAACATCATAATGACCACCACCAGCAAAGCATATTAAACCTTGGGAGTTCTTTTTCTCAACTGTTTCAAAGTGTTGAATAGCTTCTAATTCGGATAAAGATTCAGGTAAATTAAGACCGTCATTTAGCTTAAGAGTTTCAGGAATGTGAGTAAATAAATCATCTAGCGAACTTATAGAAAGCTCTTCGAACATCTTTTTTAAATCAATTTCAGAGTGTGGTACAAACATTAACTTAAGAACCTCTTTTTTAACAAATTTCCTTCTAATAAATTACCACGTATATCAAAATTTACTAAATCGACAGGAGGTTTAGATTCAAACAAAACAAAGCCAATAGGAACTTGTAAAACAGGAGATATATTTCCTGAAGTAACTAAACCTTTTACATTATCACTGAATACTTCAGTACCTGTCCTTGCAATTTGACGGCCATTTAACGTAAATCTTTTTAAATATTTATGATTACCTGAATTTATCTGATCATCTACCCTGTCTTTACCTAAGTAGTTGGATTTATTTGTAATAGTCCATTTTAAACCTGCTTCAACTGGTGATATATCCTCTGTTAATTCAAAACCATACAGTGGTAATGACCCTTCAAGTCTCAATGTGTCCCTAGAACCTAGTCCACAAGGTTTTATATCAATAGACATCAAATAATTTATTAACTCATCTGAATCATCATTTGAACACATAATTTCAATTCCGTCTTCCCCGGTATAACCAGTTCGAGCATAAGTAAACTTATCATTTCTTCCTGTATTAAATTTTTCAGGAATATTAAATTTACTTTTTAATTTTTCAATAGCAGTTTTACCTTGAACAGCTATTAAAACTGTGTCAGAAGTTAAATTATCGAAATTTACACCATGTAAAGCTAAATGATTTGTTATTTTTTCTGTATTACTTGCATTACAAATAAGAATTAGATCATCTTCAAATTTCCAAAAAATTACATCATCTAAAGCATTTCCATTTTCATTTAAAAATAAAGAATATAAAGCTTTTGTATTTTCTATGGATGTAAGTTCAGAACAAATTAATGAATTTATCAATTCCATCTGGTCTTGTTGTAGTCTTAAACGTCCCATATGAGAGACATCAAAAAATCCAGAGTCTTCACGTACATAATTATGTTCTTTTAATGTTCCATCATAGGAAAACGGCATGGACCATCCGCCAAAATCAATTATCTTGGCATTTTGTGAAGTATGAAAGTTGTAAAGGTAAGTAGTTTTTAGTTCAGACATTAAGAAATAAAAGCTTCATATTCTTGATATGTCATACCAGAATCGTCAACTTCTTTTACTTCAGCTTTAACCATCCAACCGTCTCCAACTGGATCTTCATTAATAAGCTCAGGTTCAGTTTCAAGTTGAGAATTTACTTCAGTAATTACAATATTCATTGGTGCATATGCTTCAGCAACTGTTTTTGTTGCTTCTACTTCAACAATTGAATCACCTTTATTAAATTCTTCTCCAACTTCAGGCAAAGTAACAAAAACAATATCTCCTAGTTCACCTTGAGCAAAGTCAGATATACCAACTGTTATGCTATTTCCTTGAAGTGAATACCATTCATGCGTTTCTAAATATTTCTTTTCAGACATAAAGCTCCTATCTAGGTTTTACTGTAGACAATCCGCCATCTACATGTATTGTTTGTCCAGTTACCCATTTTGCATCGTCGCTAAGTAACCACTTTACAACAGGAAGTATATCACCAGCATCTCCAATTTTCGAAATAGGATGCATGTTTTTAGATACTTCAATAGCTGCTTCAGATGAAAGAATCTTTTGTGACATATTTGAATCCATAATGCTTGGGGCAATAGAGTTTACTCTTAAATTGTCTTTTGCGTAGGTTGCAGCAGCTGAACGTACAAATCCCTCGATACCAGCTTTTGCTGCAGCGATAGCTTCATGATTAGACAAACCTTTTGAACCTGCAACGGAAGAAAAGAAAATAGCTGAGCCATTTTTCATTCTTCTAGCGAATGATGCTAACAATAAATAAGATGAGAATAGGTTTGTTGTTATAACATCGTTAAATTCATTTATAGATGTTCCATGTAAAGGTTTTATTAAAATAGATCCAATGCAATTTACCAAACCCTTTATTTCAATATCAGAATCTATAATCTTTGAAAACTCTCTAGGTTCAACAGGAGTATTAAGATTGATAACAGTATACGTACAATTTAACGTACTTGCCTGAGCTTCCAGTTTCTCATTATCTCTACCTATAAGATGTATGTCATTATTTTGAGATAAAAATTCAGCAATTGAACTACCGAGAGTACCTGTTGATCCTGCGATAATATACATATTTAAATTCTAAAAAGATTTATTTACTTTGATAAATTGTTTGTTCTTGAGATTTCACCAAACCATTTTGCAGATTCGTGAGGATGTCTACTGAAATCAGTTTTATCAACTTCTACAAGTCCAAAATTCATTTGATACCCTAAATCCCATTCAAAATTATCTAATAACGACCAATATAAATAGCCAATAATCTTGCCATTCTTTTCGTTATATTTATATAAATCAGAAAGAACATCTGTTACGAACTCTATTCTTTCATTGTCATCGTCTGTTGCAATTCCATTTTCAGTAATAAAAATTTCTTTATCTGGAAATTGTTTATGAATTCTGTGAAGGTTGTAGAGAACAGCTTGTGGTCTGTATTCATACCCCATTTTTGTTGTTCTTACATTTGGTGTTACAAAATCATTTCTACCAGAAAAAGTATCAAGAAACTTAGGGAGCAATCGGTTTCTAAACAATGGAATTTTTATGAGCAGCCAAGATATTCCTCGAAAAAATATACTTGGACTTGTTCTTTTTATTGAATAAGTTTGTAATGCTATGTAATCATCTTCATCTGAAGCAAAAAAGAATTTATCTTCTAAGTGATATTTAATATATTGATTGAGTACGCTTTTATCTTCATCATCCCATTCATGAAGCGCATGCGTCATTGCAACTTTGGCATTCTCATTATGCTTTTTTATTGTATGTAACGAATCTTTATGAGCTTTGATGATATTGTCAGAAGCTTTTATAAAAGTTTTCTCATTTTGTATTCCAGGCGGAAATTTTTGATTTGAGAAGTAACCAAACATTGAAAATATACCTGGTTCATTAATTGTATTAAAGTACACAATGTCTTTAGATAAATTTTGCATCATTATATCAACATAGTTAACAAAAGCTTTGACAGTATCTGGTGATGCCCACATTCCTCTTTCCATTAACCATTCTGGTGAAGTGAAATGATGAAAAGTTACTATAGGAGTTATATCGTTGTCTAAAAGCTTTTGAGCTTTATTAACATAATGATTTATTTGCTCCTGATCATACTCACCTTCTTTTGGCTCTACACGACTCCACTCTATTGAAAATCTAAAAGCTTTAATACCAAGATTTTTTATTAATTGTATGTCATCATCTAATAGTTCAAAATGCTTACAAGCTTCATTACATGGTTCTTCACAAATAGAGTCATTTTGATTTTCCCAATGCGTCCAGTCATTATTGTAAATACCTCCTTCAACTTGATAAGAAGCTACGGCTGTACCGAAAATAAATGATTTTGGAAATTGTAAATTATTCATATCTATAAATTAAATAAGTTATAAAAATATATGCTATTTGTAAAAGAAATCTATAGAAGTGTTGTGTATTTGAAAAATAACGGTTTCCATAAGGAAGATTATTAACCCAGACGTATAAATTTGCTCCATATATTAAAACAAGAAAAATAATCATAAAAATTGCTGCTTCTTTTCTATATTTAGTTAATAAAAATAAAGGTGCAACTATTTCAATGACTCCAGTTAATTGATGAGTTAATTGAGGAAATGGAATAAATTTAGGTACTAATGGTTCATAAAATTGTGGGTTTAAGAAATGATTAATTCCAGCTAGTACGAAGAAGCCAATGTAAACATAAATTAATAATTTAATTAAATCCATTCTTTTGCTTTATTTATAGCTTTTGACCATTTTTGTATATATTTGTCTCTTAAATTACTTTCAATATTTGGCGACCAGGTTGACGAACTTGAAACAAAAGACGCCATGGTTTCCAATGAAAGGTTGTTTGTAAAAATATAGCTAGCTGCAGCAGCGCCTAAAGCTGTTATTTCATTAATTTTTTGTGAAACAACTTCTTTACTAAAAATATCAGCTTGGAATTGCATCAACAAATTGTTTGCAATCATTCCTCCATCAACACTTACTTTTGAAAATTTAACATTGGTATCTTTCTCCATAGCTTCTAACAATTCATACGATTGATATGCAACTGATTCAAGAACTGCTCTAGAAATATGAGACTTGTTTGAGTATCTAGATAGTCCAACTAAAACTCCACGTGCAGTCTCATCCCAATGAGGAGAGAATAAACCAGAAAAAGCTGGTACAAAATACACATCTCCGTTGTCTTCAACTTTAGAAGCTAATGCTTCTACTTCAGAGCTTTCAGAAATAATGTTTAAATTATCTCGTAACCATTGAACTGCAGCTCCAGCTATTGCTACAGATCCTTCTAATGCATATTGTGGATCTTCTCCCTCCACTTGAAAAGCCACAGTACTAAGCAAACCATTCGAAGATTTTACAATTTCACTACCAGTATTAGTTAATGCAAAACAACCAGTTCCGTAAGTATTTTTTACTTCACCTTCTTTAAGACAATTTTGACCAAACAATGCTGCTTGTTGATCTCCTAATACAGCTGAGATTGGTATGTCTTTAAGAATTTCCTTATTTGTACCAAAATTTGATAATGAAGGCTTGATTGTTGGTAGTGAAGATGTTGGAATATTTAATTCTGCTGTTATTTCTTCTGACCAATTTAAAGTTTCTAAATCCATTATTAAAGTTCTACTAGCGTTTGTCACATCTGTAATATGTGTACCAGTTAATTTATACAAGAGCCAACTGTCAATTGTTCCAAAACAAACGTTATTATTTTGTAGTTCAATTTGAATATTATTTACATTGCGTATAAGCCATAATATTTTTGATAATGAAAAATACGTTGCGACTGGTAAACCCGTTTTTTCTAATTGATATTTAATATTTTGATTCTCTTTAATTTCATCACAAATATCTTGAGTTCTGGTGTCTTGCCAAACTAATGCGTTATGAAATGGTTCACCTGTATTTCGATTCCAAGCTAATGTAGTTTCTCTTTGATTTGTAATACCAATGCTATCTAACTGATCAATTGAAAATTCTTTATCTACTTCATCAATACAATTAAGTACTGATTCCCATATTTCATTAGGATCATGCTCTACGGACACCTCATCAGGAAGATACTGAGTAAATTCTTGTTGGTGTTGCTTTACTATTGAACCATTTTCATCAAAAACTATAAACCTTGAACTTGTAGTTCCTTGATCAATAGCTCCAAAATATTTCATAGACTTTATTTTAAAATTTTAAATTTATATATGTCCAATAAAAGAATTTATATTCCGTTTTGAGAACCAAAAGGTCCAATAATGGTGCCCATGATAAATCCATAGGTGAATCCATAAAAGAAACCAATTTTAAGATATTTTATAGTTTCATTTCTAAATCTAAGCTTTCCATCATCTTCAAAACGAAACTTATATCTATATTTGTCAGAGAAAGTATGTCGAACGACTGGATAGAGATAAAATATAAAACCAATACCAATACCTGATAAAATTCCTTCGATAAGTCGTGATAGAGCTTCTTCTAACATTCTTTCAATTTAGTGACGTTTTTAAATTAAATAGATACAATAAAATGACTTACTATGGATTATCTTTACGACGATACAACTGTTTTTATAATTTTATTTGTTGTTGCCTTTTTTGCTTCTTTAATTGATTCAATTGCAGGAGGAGGTGGGTTATTGACGACTCCCTCAATGCTCCTTGTTGGAATGCCACCACTAAATGTTTTGGCTACTAATAAATTTCAATCTTGTTTTGGTACGTTTACGTCTACCTTTAATTATTACAAAAATGGACTACTGGTAGAAAAAAAAAGATTTCTATATTTTGTATTAGCATTCACTGGATCTTCTATAGGTACATTACTTGTAAGTAGAATTTCAAATGAAACACTTGAATCAGTCATACCAATTTTATTAATTAGTGCTGCAATATTCTTTATTACAAACAAAGGGCCTTCTGCGGTGAAACAAAATGAAAAATTGCTTATCATTTTTAATTTAGTTGTATTTGCGATTGGATTTTACGATGGATTTTTTGGTCCAGGTACAGGTTCCTTTTTTGTTTTATCTTTCATCATTATTAAAGGAGCAAATATTATGCAAGCTACCGCAGTAACAAAGCTCTTAAATTTTGCATCTAATTTCGCTGCATTTATTATTTTTGCGTTCCAAGGTTATGTACTTTGGTATCTTGGTTTAACTATGGCTGTAGCTCAAATCGCAGGTGCTTATACCGGATCTAGATTTGCAATAAAAAATGGTGAGAAGGCTGTTAGGCCTGTATTAGTTATTGTTTCAATACTTTTATCTATAAGAATTTTGTTAGGATAAAAAAAACCGGCAGACTAGCTACCGGTTGTAAAACAGTTTAACTTTTAATCTATTTAAGATTCTCAGCAGATGTTTTTCCGTTGTTTTGAACTAACTCATATTCAACAACTTGATCTTCTTGAAGATCTTGCATGCCCGCATTTCTAACTGCAGACATATGTACGAATACGTCATCTCCACCATCTTCTGGTTCAATGAATCCGTATCCTTTGGTTGAGTTAAACCATTTAACTTTGCCTTTCGGCATATTTCTCCTTAATCGCTTTGTCTTTTACAAGACGAAATAATCATACATGATACAAAAAGTTTTCTTAGTATTTATATTAAATTTATAGCCTGCTTTATAACTTCAACTGTTTCATCTCTCTTAGAAGGTTCAAGGTCAAGAAGTTGCAAATAAACAGCTCCTATACCAACTTCCTGCCACATAAATAACGTTGAGGCAACCTCTTCAGGTGTGCCGTATAAATAACTTCTTTCTTTCCAGTTTTTTGCTATTTCATCTTCAGGTTGAATTAGTGCTTTAGCAGCTGTTATAAGTGAATTATCAACACTTTCTTTTGTTAATCCCACTACAGGTGGACATGCAGTTGTAATCTCAAGTGAGCTAACATCCCTATCGTTTTCTTGAGCTACTGTTTTAAATAAATTTATACTGTTTTCCAAGGTTTCTTTTGGACCTGCATAAATATTAAATTCTTCAGAATACTTACCAGCTAATGTTGGAGTTTTTACTTTTCCTCCACCACCAATAATTAGTGGAATTTGTGACAACGTTGCTGGCTCCACAGGAAATTTTTCTAATTGATAATACTCGCCTTTAAATCCTTGATTATCACCAGATAAAGCTTCTCTGATATAAATAAGAGACTCCTCTAGCATTTCAAATCGAGTTTTTAAATTTGGAAAAGGAATACCAAACAGTTCATGTTCGATTTCTAACCAACCTGTGCCAACACCTAATCTAAATCTATTTGGTGCCATTTCATTAATCGTTGATGCCATCTTTACAAGAACACTTGGATGTCTAAAGGTAATTGGAGAAACAAGAATAGAATATATCATTTTCTCTGTATCTCGTACTAAACCTGCGCTTGCAGTAAGTAAATCTAATGCAGGTGCCGGATTGTCTTTATCATGCCTTTGTTTACCAACAATATAGTGATCAGGTAATCCTATTCTTTCAATATCATTTTGTTCGGCCCAAGTAGATAAATTAAGTAACGTATCGTAACTACCTCTAGCTTGAATATAAATTTTCATTCTTCTTCTGAATGTACACGATTTAATCGGTCTTCGGGAGCGATATTAAAGTTTTTTGGATACTGTTCTCTGCTAATAAGGTCAGCATCCTCAGGTTGATAAAGAATGAAGTCTTTCATAAACACATCTTTTGCAACTCTTAGGTATGCAACTGCCTCAGCTACTGTAGCCTCACCTTTTTTAAATTTACTTCTTGCAAAATTTGATGCCTCAATTGCTCCTGCATAAATATGAGGTGCTAAAGAATTATAAAAAATATTTCTAATAGCATTTACTACAACCTGGCACTCAGGAGTTTGTAACCTTCTCCATACTGTGCTTCTGTTGATACCAAGCTTTTCTGCAATAACTGGATTAGAGTCACCCATAACGTGATACTCAGCTACTTTCCAATCTATATTATCTGGATTAAGTTCTTCCATATAATAATTTTAGCAACTCAAAACGTCACTATAAACGCAATGATTATGGGGTTTTTTGCTGTAAATTTATTTATCTACTTCAATAACAATTGCAGGAGGATTAGCAGTTCGATATGATCTAAAAGTTGCTCCTGGTTCTATCTTTAACAAGAAATCAGACTCACCTTCAAAACAACCATAAAATTTAGCTACTAAATTTGAACCTTCAGCTGTAATAAGGCCAGGGTTTGTCCATGTAGATTCCATTAATTCCCAGTCCCAAGAACAAAAAGCACCTCTTATATTTAAATACTCTATAAAATCATCAGGAACTTTACAACCACCCTCATCAGTTACACAAGGATTCCCACCTTTTCTAACTGAATACCATCCAGGTGGTGAATCATTTTCTGTTGTTCTTTCTAGTAAAATCACAAAAGAATCGAAAGTATCACCAGTAATAATTCCGGCATCTCGTAATAATGTTGGATTGTAATCACTTGTTCCACCTTCACCTTCAATTTTATCATTTGAGGACTCTGGTTCAGGTAAAGTAAGCTGGCAAATCAGATCAGGAATCGGAGTTGAATAACCACTTGGCCAAGGATGGCCTGTGTACTTGTAGGAATACCATACTCCATCCGAAGAGATTTTAAGTCTGAAACCATAAGTTCCATCATCTCCCTGATATGTGCCATCAATTAAACTTTTTGTAATTCCATTATCAAACATAGACATTTTAACAACTTGATTTTCTCGTAATTGTTGAGGATTCATACTTTCCATTGGCCATATATAACCAGGTGATTCGCCAAACCATTCATCAGTATCATTACCACAAGCAATTTTAGGTTTACCCCAATTCTCCTCTGCTGGAGTCATATATAAGAGTGCACCTAATGTATATGTATATTTGCCTCGTTGATGATCATCATCATAATTATTTTCAAATGATGCAATATATTCTGAAAATTTTGGCACTTCTGGATAAGCATCACCTGAATTTATAAAATCTAAATACTCTGTTGAAATACTCTCTAAATACTCATAATCACAAGTCCAGACCCCACGCATAATCTGACTTATAGTTATCACTGCTTCTTCTGTTAAGTAATCATAATTATCTTCTGCCCAATCAAAATAGGTATCATAATATTCAATTGTTGATTCAAATACTCCAAATGCTTTTTTATGTTCATCTGTTTTAGAAATTCTGTTAAAGCTACAATCAAAATCAACCAATGTACCAATTAAAGTACTATTTTCATCAAAATCATCAAATCCATAAGCTCCAGTTTGATCTTCTCTATTAAAAACATCCCATGCCCATTCAAAGTTTTCTGGTTTCTCTGATGACAACACTATTGCCCACGTACCATCGTCGTACTCTCCCCAGTAGTAACCAACTGGGATATCTAATACTGGTGCATTTGTTGTAGTTGTTGTATATTCTGCGGATACGGTTGTGTCAATTGGTTCAACGTATTCAGGTAATTCTTTAGATGAACTGCTACAACTTACAAAAAATAACAATATAAAAATTATTGATTTGTACATTAAATTAATTTTAAAAAAGAATATGGCTTTTGCAGGTCTTTTGTTTTTTTTGCAGGATAGATTTCTGAAAAACCCTTGTGGGCGCTACAGGATTTGAACCTGTGACTTCTTCCTTGTAAGGGAAGACCTCATCATAAAGAGTTATAATAAACTAAAAGAAAGGAAATAAATGATAAATGTAGTAAGAATTAGAAGATTCTTTGCTATCTTTTTGCTCTTTTCTACTATTCAAGGTGTGATCTCTGATTACGAAAAAGGTCTTCCATTGAGCGAGATTATACCTGGTGCTGTTCTAATGGTAATAATTGTATTTTTCCTAGTTAAACCTCCAAAAAAGAAAAAAAAACAATTAGAAGTTGAAGATTTAAACTACGAAGAAATTGATGAAGCCATCATAATTGAAGAAACTTTTGACAATATGGAAACTTCAGAAGTTGAAGAAAATGATGAATATTTACCATCAGAAGATCTTAAAAGTAAATACGAACAAAAAAGAGAGATAAGAAGTAATCCAATTAACGATAAGCAAAGTTTGTTATCAAGAATCTTTCAAGGTAAAACCGATAGATATTAATTACTTAATTTAATAACTAATTATTCTCATCTTATGGATTTTTTTGATATCGCAATACTGCTCTTCACGTTTGAGTTAATATTTTATAAATTTATTCCTCAAAGAGTGTTTCTATTTTCTATTTACTTAGGGGTTTTAACTGCAATTGCACAAATAATAGTTGTTGGGTATAAATGGCAATATATGCCGATATACTTTATTATCTTCGCATATTCAGTTAGGTTTACATATTCTTCAACTGTTTTTAATAAATTTATTTCAAGAATCTCTTCTTTAGTAATGTTTTTTACCTTTTTAACTGCTTTAGTTCTCAATTATGTGTTTCCAGTTCCAACATTTGAAATAGAGAACTTCAAATACACAGTTGGATATGAAGAAATTTACATTAAATTAGACAAAGAAAATCCAAAGGCATTTCTTGAAATAAGCAATTTAGAACCCGGTTCAAATAGAGAATTAATGGTTGATATATATTACCCAAGCAATGAGGAATCTGATTATGTTCAATTAGTAAAAGAAAAAGGTAAAGTTGGTGGAACAATTGTTCAGTATTTAAATAGAACTTGGGGTCTAAATATTCCTGAAGTATTGTTAGAACACCTGTCTTTAATCAGTTTTCAAGTTTCTGAAAATATAGAACCAATAGATGAAAAACTTCCCGTTGTAGTTTACTCACATGGATGGGCTGGAACAAAGTTTTTTGCTGCAGAACAATTAATGAATCTTGCTTCTCAAGGATATATCGTTATAGCAGTTGATCATACGGGATTAGCAATGTTTACTAATTTACCTGATAAAACTATTTACAATACTGGCTCTAGTGATGTGTCCTCAAATATATTCAATGTTATGAATGGTATGGCAATAGATATTGAAGACACATTAAGTTATTTACAAGAAACTTCATTGTCTGAGAATTTAAATACTTTATTTAAGAACTATGCAGACTTTAATAACATTTCATTAATTGGACACTCTACTGGAGGTGGGTCAATATATTTATACTGCACTAATAATCCATGTCAAACAATGATTTTACAAGATCCATTTTTTACACCATTGACAACTGAGCTTGGTATTTTAAACATGCCTTCTGATACATACTGGATTTACTCACAAGACTGGTATAGAGGATTTGAACCAGGAGTGGAAACCCCAGAGTTTGATGTTTATAAGGACCAATTTAATAGAAATGGATATAAAGCAGAAAGTTACTATTTAAAAGAATCGAGACATTATGACTTTATTGCTTTTGGTTCTATAAGCCCCTTATCAGGTTATACATTTTTAAAAGGACCAATCCCCTATAAAAATGCTTTAGAGTCAAATAATAGTTTCAATTTAGCAGCCTTAACGAATAACAATATTGTTGAAACTGAATACCTTATTCAAATTTCTGAGTGAATACAATACACTAATATTTATAATTAGTAAGGATTTTTTATTATGACTCTTATAGATGGTACATATTTAGCAATAGAAAAGCCTCTTCTCTATATACATATTTTTGCAGGTTTTGTATCACTAAGTATCGCCTATATTTTGTTATTTATAAAAAAAGGCAATAAAAGACATAAACAATTAGGAATGATTTATGTTTACGGAATGTCAACAATTTTTATCACTGCTATTCCAATGAGCTTGCTTGGAGGTTTAAATATATTTTTATTTGTTGTGGCTATCTTTTCATTTTACTTAGCTTTTGCTGGATATAGACAAGGTAGGAATAGACAAGGTGCTAGAGAAACTATTGATAAACTTTTTGCCGCATTTATTCTTCTTGCAGCTTTTGGGTTATATGCATTGGCTGTTCAATCTTATTTAAATGATGATTCAATGTGGATAACATCAGTTGTGTTTGGAACAATCTCTCTTGGTTTTGGCATTAGAGATATTTTAAGATTTAGAAAGAATGATAAACCAAATTTTTATGATAGAACAAACTTGCATTTGATATTGATGTTAAGCGCAACAATTGCTACGACAACAGCCTTTTGGGTAACTATTGATTTATTCCCTCAAGAATGGCTTAACTGGGTTTCCCCAAATTTTGTGTTGGTTCCAGTTATTATTTACTTTTCTAGGAAAGAATTAGCGAAAAAAGAATCATAAATCTAATTTAAAATGTTTTGAATTATAGCTTCACAATGAAGGTCTAC
This sequence comes from Candidatus Actinomarina sp., assembly GCA_038142145.1. Classification (GTDB taxonomy): domain Bacteria; phylum Actinomycetota; class Acidimicrobiia; order Actinomarinales; family Actinomarinaceae; genus Actinomarina. Next base: position 504,563 of record JAYQJM010000005.1, read on the forward strand.
TGTGTCGAAAACAGGTAATGATGAATTATCGCTATTAAGTAAAAGTCCAACTTCTGTACATCCTAATATGACAGAATCAGCTCCAAGTAATTTAACATTTTCTACAATTTGAATAAAAAGTCTTCTACTTTCATCTTTCAAAACATTAAAACATAGTTCATCATAAATAATTGAATGCAAGACTTCTCTATCCTCACTAGAGGGAACGATTGGATCAAGTGAATACTCTTTTAATTTAGATATATAAAAATCTTCCTCCATGGTGAATTTTGTAGCAAGTAACGCAGGCTTTGAGTATCCAGAATCTTTTATCTTCTTAGCTGTAGGGTTTGCAATATGAATAAAGTTTGTTTCAACACCATTTAACATAGCTTCTTCTAACTTATGCATCGTATTTGTACAAAGCGCTAACACTTCAGCTCCTGACGAACTAAGCAAGTGTGCCTCTTCATTCAAAATTTGACCTAATTGGTCCCAATCATTTTCATGCTGTAGTTTTTCTATTTCACCAAAATTAACTGAACTTAATAGTATTTTTGGTGTTGTTAAATCTCCAAAATGATCTGAGGTTAATTTATTTAACTTTTCGTAGTAAGTAATGGTCGAAGAATATGACATTCCACCAATAAGACCAACTGTTTTCATATATTAAATCTACAATATAAAATAACTTTATGAATGATTTAGGTGTAAATGAAAACACTATAACTGGGCAGATATATATTTCTATTTTTGAAATCCTAGAAGAACATTTAGACAGTGGAATAAACTGGACTGAACTAAATAAAACATTAGAAAACAAACATCCAAATTTTCATCCTAAGACGATTAATGGTTGTGTATGGAAATTAATTCAAAAATACCCTGATAAAGTACATAAGCCAGAGAAAGGATTGTTCAAATTAATACAATAAATAAAGATTTAATTGAAAACTTACAAGGTACTGAATTTCAGATTATGGTCTGGAAAGAAATTGCAAAAATACCGTTTGGGCAAACAATAACCTACAAAGAGCTAGCTGAAAACATAGGTAGACCTAAAAGCTCTAGAGCAGTAGCTAATGCATGTGGGAAGAATCCAATACCTCCAACAATTCCATGTCATAGAGTTATAAGAACAGATGGAAAATTAGGTGGATACAGTGGTGAAGGTGGAATCGAGCAAAAAAGAAATCTTTTAAAAAAAGAAGGTGTAATTATTTAATTACGTTTTTACGTTTAAATCTGATTTTCTCAATCTTATTGTTTCAGGAGTAACTTCAACAAACTCATCATCACTAATAAACTCTAATGACTGATCAAGAGACATTAACTGAGGAGGTCTTAACGGAACTGTATCATCAGAACCCGACGCCCTGTGATTAGTTAGTTTTTTCTCTTTAGTTATATTTACAACAAGATCTCCTTCATTATTTCTTTCGCCAATAATCATACCTTTATATACCATTGTTCCTGGTGTAACAAACAGGATTCCCCTATCAGCCATTGCGAGACTTGCATAAGTTGTAACTTTTCCATCTCTATCTGCAACAAGAACACCAGTTGAACGCTGAGGAATATCACCAAACCATGGTTTATATGAATCAAATAATGTATTCATTATTCCAGCACCTCTAGTTTCAGTAAGGAACTGATTTCTAAATCCTATTAAACCTCTAGATGGTATTTCAAACTCTAATGTAGCCCTACCAAAACCATTATTCATCAAGCTAGTCATTTTACCTTTTCTTGATGATAGATTTTTTGTAACATTCCCAACGTACTCTTCAGGAATATCTATAAAGACATTTTCGACAGGTTCATGAGTTTTTCCATCAATTTCAGACGTAATAACTTCTGGTCTTGAAACCATAAATTCAAAACCCTCTCTCCTCATTGTTTCGATAAGGACTGCCATTTGAAGTTCTCCTCTGCCTTTAACTTCAAAAACATCTGTTTTGTCTGTTCTTGAAACTTGAAGTGAGACATTATTAAGAATTTCTTTCTCTAAACGCTCTATCAAGTTTCTTGAGGTAACAAACTTCCCTTCTCTGCCAGCAAAAGGTGAATTATTTACATGAAAAAAGATAGAGACAGTTGGTTGATCAATGCTTATCCGGGGTAAAGCTACAGGTTCTATGTTGTCTGATAAAGTATCTCCAATATTAATATCATCAATTCCAGCAACAGCGATGATATCACCTGACTCTAATCTCTCTACAGATTCTTTTTCTAAACCTTTAAATGTATACAGTGCAGAAAGTTTTAAATTGTTTTTGATACCTTCTTCAGTACAGAGACTATATCTTTCATTAATTTGTAAAGTACCTTGATCAAGCCTTCCTACAGCAACTTGACCAACGTAATCGTCATAAAATAAATTTGTTATAAGAAATTGTGTTACACCTTCATCTGATGTTTCAGGACCATCAAAATAATTAATTATTAAATTAAATAAAGGTGTTAAGTCAGTTGGTGTATCTTCTAAATTATCAACTGCAACTCCATCTTTTGCATTTGTATATATAATTGGAAATTCTATTTGTTCATCATTTGCATCTAGGTCTATGAATAAATCATACGTTTCCTGAACTACCTCGTTTACTCTTGCATCAGGTTTATCTATTTTGTTTATGACCAATACAACTGGTAAATTTTTTTCTAAAGCTTTTTTCAATACAAATCTAGTTTGTGGCAGTGGACCTTCACTAGAATCGACAAGTAACAGAACTCCATCTACAAGATTTAAGCTTCTTTCAACTTCCCCACCAAAGTCAGCATGTCCTGGAGTATCTACAATATTAATTTTTATATCTTTATAGTGGATAGCAGTATTTTTAGAAGTAATAGTAATACCACGTTCTTTTTCTAAATCTCCAGAGTCCATAACACGATCTTCAACAACAGTGTGACTGCTAAATGTACCGCTCTGCTTTAAAAGACCGTCAACTAATGTCGTTTTACCATGATCAACGTGTGCAATGATTGCAATGTTTCGTATATTCTCTTTTGGCATAAGAGAGAATTATATATTGTATTTATAGATGTAGGATTAAAAAATATTTTTTATAAATTTAAATTTTAACTAATATTTTTACTTTCTTTTACCAGTTCTATTAGTACGAAAATCGAGGCGACCTTTTCTTTTACTCATGTGAATTTTTTTGCGCTTTTCACGTCTAGCTTCCCTAATTTCTTTTTCAGCCATATAACTATGTTAATGTTATTACATGAATAACAACTACTCACAAAGTATTCCGAAAATTGGTCTTGGAACTTACAACATGACTCCTGAAGAAGCAGAAATTATGACGTTCGAGTCAATTAAACATGGCTATAGGCATATTGATACAGCTGCAGTTTATAGAAACGAAGAGGGTGTTGCTAAAGGTTTAAACAAGATCTTTAAGGAAACGCAATTACAACGTGAAGATATATTTATAACAACTAAATTATGGCCTGGTGGTTTAATGAAAGTCGATTTAGTTAAAAGCTACGATGGAGCAAGAAAGTCATTCGAAAAAAGTATGTTACGTTTAGGTTTAGAGTATTTAGATTTATATTTAATCCACTCCCCTCATGCAAAAGAAAAAAGACTCGAGCAATGGAGAGCGCTTGTTGACTTAAAAGAATCTGGAAGAGTTAAACATATTGGAGTGTCTAACTGGGGAGAAACACATATAAATGAATTGTTAGAGAATGATTTACCTTTACCTGATGCAAATCAAATAGAATTACATCCCTGGTCTCAAAAACCTGATTTAGTTAAATATCTAAGATCACATGATATTGAAATTATTGCTTACAGTAGTTTGGTACCACTATCTACATGGAGACACAAAAAGGGTGAAAATAGTAAAAAAACTGAAGAGATGCAATCAATAGGAAATCAGGAAAGCTCACCTTTCAAAGTACTTGCTGAAAAATATAACGTTACAGAAGCGCAATTTTTACTGCAATGGGCTATTCAAAACAACTATGCTGTTTTACCAAAAAGCATTCAGATTGATAGGATGCAAGAGAATTTTGATTTTGACTTCGTGATTGGAGAGGATGATATTAAATATATTAAAACTCTCGATAAAGGTGACAGTGTTACCTGGGAATACGGAGATCCCCTAGCTGTTCAATAAAATTCTTATATAATTTTAAAATATTTAAGCGCTCTAATTGCAAAATAGATAATGCCAATGAATACAGAAGTAGCTAACAAAATGTCACTCATGCTTGTCTCTGGTGGAATATAAGTTACAGCATTAAAAATTAGAATTGAACCAAATATAAGTATTTGAAAGATTTTTTTTCTATTCATCTAAGGCTTAGCTTACTATTCAAAAAATAGATCAGCTATAGGTGTTCCTTTGAGATACTTTCTATATTGTTCTAGCTCTTTTGGGTTTTCCATTAAACATGCAGAACAATATGACGGAAGCCCCTTTCTAATTTCAACATTCAGTCCACATAACCAACAATGTGTTTTTATTAAAGGTAATTCATATTCACTATTTTGATTTAACGCACCATACATATCATATAAATCTAGATTCTCTGTAAGACAGATTTGCTACTGAGAGAGTAAAAGGAATCCAAAAAATAAAGGAATAAGAAGTATAAATGCTCCTAATAAAATTCTTGTTCCCTTCATAAAATTACTTTTCTCTTATCGATATAAAAAATACAGCTAACGTCACTAGACCAATAATTGGAGATACTGCACCTGGGGGGGCATCTCCTAAAATTAAAGGTTTATATAGTCCTACTGCTCCTCTTAAAATATTTTCTAAAGCAACAATGAGCAACATAAGAGGTATGAATTCTCTCATTTTTAAAACAACAAGTAATAAGATGCAAGCTAAAACTAGCTGAGAAAAACCCCACTGTGCAAATATTGAAATTATATTGTTTGCAGCTTCAGAAGAATATGACTCAAGCTGAATACCAGCAATCGATTGAGCTCCTCCATCCTCATTAAATATATGCTCTAAACTTCTAAAAAAATTAAATGCAACTAATAGCCATGTGAAATAATAGACAAATTTGTTACTTGGAATTTGATTTTCTATTGTTTCAGGAATTATTTTTTTCATTCATATCAATTCTAAAAAGAGTATTGATAAATGTTTTGATTATTTATTTAATTAGTATTTAAAGAACATCTATTATGACTGAAACAGGCTCTATATCGCAGTGAGTGATAAATAAATCAGACTTCAGAAGTGATCAGTTCCAACTTTGTTCCAACTTTTTATAAGTAACTTATAGATAACCCATTCAACCTGAATTAATAGAATAGAAATCTACTAATTCATTTAAAGGTTTTGTTGGGAAAAAGCCAACAGGAGGAACTGTATTATCCATTATGAACTGATTAAAGTTTTTATAAAAATCATCTAAGCTAAGCCCTACATGCTTCTCAAAACTAGATTCAAATCCTAATTGATAAACATCTTCATGAAGGTTAATAAATAAAGTGTCAAATGAAGTTATATATGCAAGATAAAAATTTATCATTTGCCAACCATCAGAATTGCAAATTCCGGTTTCTCTATATTCTTCTAGTTTTGTAAATTCAGTGCATTCTCCTTGTTTATTTACAATATCGTTTCTTAAATAATTATATTTTTCTACAAGATTACAACCTGATCCTAAAATAAATCTACCTTTTTTGGTTCCAGGATCAGCTACAGGATTATTTTCGCAAGCTCCTACTCCGTCAAAATCTTTAACAAATGAAAAATCATTAAAATTATCTATAAAAAACAAAGTTGGGAATACTTGTGCCTGCCCCTCAACATACCAAGCTGGCGCATTTACCGGATTGTTTAAGCCACAACAATCATTTTCCATTGCATTTGATCTACCAAATGTATGTGATCTTTGAACATGGTGGTAATATTCATGTACAAAACTACCGATTACTTGTAGAAGAAATCCTTCCTCGCCATAGAAATTTTTATTAAATTCTTCATCAGGATTTGAGTATGGATAAGGTTGATTACAGAATGAGAATTCATTAAATGTCCAATCTTTATTTCTTCCAAAACTTGATAGACAACTTCTTCTGTCGTAAACAATATCTATTGCAGGAGTTTGTTTATTTCCGTTTTCGTCATAGAAATAACCAAATTGATCTAATGCATTAAGAAGTTCAGTGTTATCAGCTTCAATTTCGTAGATTACATGTACCCATCGATCGTATCCACCAACATAATCAATAAGCTTGTTCATTACCTCTATTTGATATTCTCTAAAATTTTCAGGAATACTATCAGACCAAAGAAGACAGAATTCAGGATCTTTTTTAGGAATGTTCAAACCTAATTCTTTACTAACCTCATAAAAATTATTTGTTCCTGGAATTACTAATTCAGGTATTGTACATTGAGCATCCTTTGTAAATAGAATTACGCTACCACTCATATTATTTTCCTGAACTGGTGTAGTAGTTGTGGTGTCTTGAACTGTAGTAGTTGTGGTGTCTTGGACTGAATTATTGTTATTTGAACCTGAACAAGATACAAAAATTAATAGAATTAGAAAATATAATTTTTTCATTTCTTGTAGATAATAACATTTTGAAATGTAATTTACTCAAGATACTCATGATATTCGAATGTTTTGCTTGGAATTAATTTGGAATCTCTTTAAATTTTCTCAAAAACTAATTAAAATATTGGGTATGAAATTTCAAGTAGCAGTATTTACGCGCCATGTTTGTCAGTCAACGGCTGCTTGCGCCACAGCAGCGTCACGCGGAGATATCTCAACTTTCAACTTGGAGCACTGGCAAGAAGCATTATCAACAGGTGCAAGTGTTGGTCTTCTTGCAGTGATCTTCACTTTCGGCAGTCTCAAAAAGATTCAGTCCAATCGATGGGGAATTGCGGGAATTGCTTTCGTTGCAACTATAATTGCTGACTTCTTAATGGACCATGCAAGTTACGGAGGTCTTATCGGCCAACCCTTAGTAACTGGACTGAGTGCAGCCTTTTTATCCTTGCTGCTTAGCTCTACAACCTTGGGGAATTTCTTAGAAAAACTTGAAACTGCATAACTTTCTATAGAGAATGCCAAGCCATCGTCACAGTTTATAAAAGTTTGATTGTATAGGCAAAATATGCCAATATTTATTGTGGCCAGAGGCAGAATCGAACTGCCGACCCCTTGTTTTTCAGATAAGTGGTCACGTATAATATCTACATGAAAAGAATCTATACTTTTGGCCACGAACAAGTTCAAAGAAATATAACCGTTGGTGATATCATTGAAAACAAAAAAAATAATGTCAAAATGACTCAAGTAACAGCTGCAAATAAAGAAGAAGCAGAGATATTAGCTGAACAAGAGATTGACATGATAATTACAGGAAGTGACTGGTATCAAGATGTAAGAAACGGTGCTCCCAATACATTTATAACAGCTGCTTTATTCGCAGGTAGATTTATAACAAACGAAGAGATATTACGAGGAGCATTTGATGCTGTTATGGCTGGTGCTGATTCTGTATTAACGCCACGAAGTTATGAAGTTGTTGAAATGCTTGCGAATGAAGGGATGCAAGTTCAGGGGCACGTTGGAATGGTTCCCTCTATGTCAACAAAGTACGGCGGTATCAGAACAGTTGGTAAAACAGCAGAAGAAGCAGTGGAAATTTTGAAAGATTTAAAAAGATTGGAAAATGCAGGAGCATTTGGAGCTGAAGTAGAGTGTGTTGCTGATGATGCATTAGAGGAAATCAAAAAACATACTTCATTAGTACTTAATTCACTTGGATCAGGATCAGGTGGAGACGTCATATTTTTATTTTTTGAAGATATTTGTGGCGAGACACAGGGAATTAAAAAACCACGACATGCAAAATCTTATGGTGATGGCAATAAAATTAAAGAAGATCTGAAGATTGAAAGATTGAAATCTGTTCAATCATTTAAAAAAGATGTTGATGGAGGCTCATTTCCTTCAGCTAAATACACAGTTCAAATGAATACTGGTGAAAAAGATAAGCTATTAGAAATGTTGGATAATTTTTAACTGAACAATTTTGGAAAAAGTTTAGGAGTGTTTTTTAAGTAATCTTGATATTCAGGTAAATGACCATATCTTTTTTTACCAATAGCTGTTAGTAAATTAACTCCACTCATACGTGTTAAGAGAACGTATACAAAGATTGGAGAAATAATAACTCCGTACTCAATACCAGTAATAGTGTGGAGTGACATAATTAAAATTCCTGTCCATAAGGTGATCTCTCCAAAATAATTAGGATGACGCGATCTTGACCAAAGTCCTGTATTGATAAATTCTGTATGTGGATCATGTGATTTTCGAAAAGCTCTTTTTTGATAATCTGCAATAGACTCGTAAATAAAGCCAAACCACCAAATTGCAGCTCCTGCAATAACAATAGTTGACAGAGTATCTGACTCAGGTGAGAGGATAGCAATTACTGCTGCACACGCGGTTAACGACACCCACAATGCTTGTCCCATCCAAAATTGTAAAAACCAAAAGAAGTGTTGTTTTGCTTTATCAAATCGAACATCTTTGCCGTCTTTACGAACTCTTCTGAATAAGTATGTTCCTAATCTTCCAGCCCATATCAATACATACACAAAAATTAGAGTGTCTAATGTGGTTGGATTATCAACTGATGTATAAGCAACACTTACTACAGCTATGTATGTCAGGCTTCCAACAAGATCATATACTTTTTCAGTTCGTAATAGATACGATGGAATAAAAGCAATAACCTGAACTGATACAGCTGTTAATAAAACAAAACTAAATGCATTAATGCCGTATATAGTTGCTTCGATATCTCTACCAACAAAACTTACTAAATAAATTGCTAATAAGAATGCTGATGAATTGATGATATTTTTTAACTGTCTACTCATGTGTTTATTTTATTCTTTTTGAGTAATTAACATGTTGATATGGAAAATGGTACAAATTTATATGAAGATAATGCATATATAACTTACTTTGATGCTCTGTATCTCTTAAATATAGTTTTTAAAAACGATTCAAAGTATGCATTTATTGACTCCTCCCATGTTGAAGGCATTTGGAGTGATGAAAAAGATAAGTATCATAAATTTTGTAATATAAAAGCCTTTAAATATCAACTTGGTGGCTACGTTATACAGATTGATGATGAATACAAGGGAGCATCCGAAGAATTAATGCCACTATCTACGAATATTAAAAATTCTTATAACCCTTTTATAACTAGTGAATCTCCAACTTTTAAAAAAGCATATTGGGCACGAAGGGACAATGCTTTATCAACATTTGTAGACGGTGATGAAAATATCAATGAACATTATTTTATTGCTGGCTTTACAGAGAAATATGATTATGAGCATCAGAAATTACTTGGTTTGAATACCCCATATATAAATTTTGTTATCAATAATGACAAAAGCTAGTGGTAGAAGTTCTTGAAATATTTTAAACCCCTTATTCCCTACCTTCTAGGTTTATTCGTTTTATACACTCAATCAAATTTCAACGAATTGCTTTCAATCAATTTAATGGTCCAATCTATTCTCTTTTTTATTGTTGTTTGTATACCTATCTATAGAACACAGAGAATGAGTTATGTAGATATTGCATGGCCATGGGGTTTAGTGTTAATAGGACTTGTTAACTATTTCTATAATGATGGATCTGAAATTAGAGTGCTTATCGCAAGTATCATTGTATCAATTATTGGATTAAGAATGGGCATCGGTGCTCTTGGTTTATGGAAGCAAGGATATTTAAATAAAGAACTTTCACGATATGAGTATCAAAGAATAGTTTGGAAAAAAGAAGGAAAAACAAATACTCAATTAGCACTTCAAATAGATGCAATCACACAAGGATTAGCTAATGCAACATTTTTAGCAGTACCTATATTTCTATCTGGATCAAATGGTTCTAACACTTTCACAGTTATTGAATATCTAGGTATTTTTATATGGTTAATGTCCATAATTCTTGAATCAATTGCTGATAGTCAGAAAATAAAATTTTTACGTACAAAGAAAAAGGAAGGTCTCAAAAATCAGGTTTGTGATGTAGGATTATGGAAATATAGTCGTCATCCAAATTATTTCTTTGAATGGATGGTTTGGAATGGTGTTATTTTATATTCAATACCATCACTTTTAAATAATCAGACAATATCTGGATTTAACTTAATATTTATTGCTGGTTGTTTACTCTATGCTTCGAAGCTAATGTACGACACTTTGGTATATAAGACTGGTGCTGTTCCATCTGAATACTTTTCTTTGAAGAAAAGACCTGGATATAAAGAGTACCAAGAAAATACAAGTCAATTTTTTCCACGATTTAAATGATATAGAAGATTTTTTTGTGGGGAATACAAGACTTGAACTTGTGACCTCTTCCATGTCAAGGAAGCGCTCTGCCAGGCTGAGCTAATTCCCCAGAACTTCAATTGTACAAAGAAAAGAAACTTTTATAAAACGTTTTTATCTTTCCGTTGTATAAATTCTTGTTCCAAATCGTAACAATGATCTTTCGACTAATTCAATTAATAAATTAAGGATCCAAAGACCAAGATATATAGCTAAAGCAATATGTAAATATAGTGACAATACGTACACAATTCCTGAGTAAACAATAATCCAAGAAATTGTAAATTTAAATGAGTAGATGGGTGATTGAGAATTCATTAAAAAGGTGTTTCTGTATATTCTTTAATAAGTGATTCATTATTATTTCGTGGATTATTTACGGCCTTATCAACTTCATGATATGTAACTTTGTCATAGTCATAATTATTTACTCCATCATATATTTCACCAGAATCAATATCGGAGTTCCAAATAGCCAACTCGTCATCATTTAGTATTAATGGTGATCTATTATGAACAACATTTAAGCTACTAGAAGCCTCTCTTGTAATTATGCTTGTTTCTATTTCACCACTGCTTCTTGTCCAAAATAAACCTGCAGCAAACATGGTTGAATTATTGGAAAAATAATATGGAGTTTTGTTTTCTCCATCACGTTTCCATTCGTACCATCCAGAAATAGGAATTATGCATCTATTGTTTTTAAATGCAGATTGAAAAGTTTTCTTTTCTTGTACGGATTCGAAACGAGTATTGAACAGTGGTCTAGAGTTTGCTTGTGATTTTAACCAATCTGGATAATATCCCCACGTTGTCATAGTTAAGTTATTATTTATAATTGCCGGTACTTTACTTTGTGGAGAAATATTAAAATTTGGTTCAAATTCAAACTCTTCAATATTCGAAACATGTGAAAGTTCGTTTTTTGAAATTTCTAAATAATATCTTCCGCACATACTTATAACTTTAATACATCCAAGCTTATGGTTGAGTTGCCTTGGTGTGTATCATGCTGATCTTTAAATATAATATGTACATTTTGTTTACCTATTATCTCTATTTCATTCTCTGTTAAAACAAAGTAGGTATCTTTTTCTAAACAAATGAGCTTATACTTTCCTCTGTTTAGCAACTTAACTGTATTTGTTACCCATGAATAGAATGATTCACCATAATGAGGAATAATTAATGAATTTTCTATTAGGCCTAGTCCAGTTCCTTTTATCATCTTCTCCCCCATAATCATTGCTCCAGCACTACAACCTGCAAGAATTCCATTCTCTTTGTGGATTGTTCGTATTAGTTCGTGAAAAGAAGTATTAACAATTTGGCTATACAAATAGTTTGGGCTTCCGCCTGAAAAATATATAAAGTTTGCTTTCTCAACTTCTTGCAATACTTCAGAAGAGTTTAATGCTTTACTATCTAATGCTTGAAAGTCTTTATGTCTTACACCAAGTTTTGAAAAATGTTCATTTGCTAAATCACTCCAGTAATCAATTCTGCTTGAACTCTCTTGACCTGCAGCTGTTGGGAAAGTTAGAACGTATGGGTCTTTTAACTTATTTAACAACTCAGCGTCAACTATTCGAATGGAATCTAAATACTCGCCTGAACCGGTTATTGAAATCATAGTTTGGAGGCGACGACCGGAATCGAACCGGTGTACAAGGTTTTGCAGACCTCTGCGTAGCCACTCCGCCACGTCGCCGTTAGAGCGGTAGAAGGGATTCGAACCCTCGACCTTCTCGTTGGCAACGAGACGCTCTAGCCAGCTGAGCTACTACCGCATAGGTTATATATTACTAAAACTAGTGATTAAATAAATTAATTTTTACCTGTTGATCCAAATCCACCAGTAGATCTATCTGATGTGTCATGATCGTCAACTTGTTGGAAATTTATTGTTTGTGTATTAATGGCTACAAGTTGAGCAATTCTCTCATTGCACTCCACAGTGTAGTCCATGTTTGAATAGTTCATTAAAGGTACCATTAACTCTCCTGTATATCCTGGGTCAATTAAACCAGGTGAGTTAATTGGTGCAATTAAATGTTTACTTGATAGTCCTGATCTTGGAAGGACAAAGCCTCCTGTATTATTAGGTAATTCAATTGATATACCAAGGTGCACCATAGTTACAGATTGAGCTTTTAATAAGTATTCATAATCAGAAAAAAGATCATAACCAATATCTTTCTCATGTTTTTTAACTGGAACTTTTGCATTTTCATTTAAAAGCTTTATTTTGATATTTATAGTATTGTTCAAAGGTAACCTTTCAATGATGAATATTATAGATATTTTTAACAGAAGAAATAAAACAAATAATAAAATTAAATTACTGGATCTACTTGGTTTTGAGACAGATATAACAATAGAAACATCTACTTATCAACAAAAAGAGAGTGAAATTACTTTTGAAGAAGAAGTTACATTCGAAACTTTGGTTGACGTTGAAGCTCCCCAAGTAAAACAAAAGCGTTTTGAAACAACTAATGATGACTTTCTATTTTCAGATAAATTAGACACGACTCCAACAGATACCTTCAATCCTTTGAACATAACACAACAGATTCAAAAAGTTTGGACAGATCTTGAAACAAGAAGAAAATGGTTATTTCCAACACTTATGGCAGCAATATTTATGACTTCAGTGTTTTTAGGAATAAATACATACTCAAATTACCAAACCGAACAGGTAATAATAGAAGAAGAAACAAATACTATAACTTCAAATTCAAATAATTTAATTGAATTACTTCCTACACTTATTGAAATATCTACGAATACTTTTTATTCAAAATACGATGTTTCTAATGCAAGTGCTAATTTGCAACAAATTGAATCTTCTTTAATAGAATATAGAACTAATTTATCTACCAGAGACGACATTAATTTTGATGAAGTTAACAACAATTTGAATGGTATTTTTCAACTTGTAAATGAACTTGATTTAGTGATTTCGTATAGAATACTGAACTCAGAAGTATTAATTTACAACGAACTACCTATCAAAGAAGAAGATGTAGATATTAACGCAATTACATTGGAGCTATCAAACATAGTAGCTACAAGTAAAGTTAATTATGACCAACTCCCAGACTTAGAGGAGTTCAATAATCATAAAAATTTAGTAAATATTGCCATTTCTACTGCAGAAGACCTCCATGGTAGATACCTAGGTGCATTAAGAAATAATGAATATGATGTTGCTGCCTCAATTGCAACTGCAATTTACTTAAATAAAGATACAGAACTAGATGCTTTTAAAAAATCTTTAAGTGAATTTAATGAAAATGCCTTATTAATTTACGATAATTTTTCAGATTTACCATAAGTAAATTCATCAACTTCTTTTTGAAAGTCACTTGCATCAGAAAACTCTTTATACACAGACGCAAACCTTAAATAAGCTACCTCATTCGCCTCTTTAAGGTGGTTTAGTACTGTTTCACCAATAAATTCGGATTTAATTTTGTTTCCTTCAAGTTTTAAATCAGCATGAATATTATCAACTAGATTTTTTAGTTGTTTTTCGCTTAGATCTAAGCCACCAAATGCATTTTCTACCCCTTTAAATAACTTTTCATAATCAAATGGTTGAATATTTCCGTTATTTTTTAAAACTACTTGCTCGATTTCTGCTTTTTCATAGGTAGTGAAACGTATTTCACATGAAGGACATTCTCGACGTCTTCGAATAGATTTACCATCATTGTTTTTCCTTGAGTCAATGACGTTTGTTTCAATCTTTTCACAGTAAGGACATACCATATGTAGTATTATTTTACTATATACAAAATGTTGTATCAAATGAAATTTATCGTTGTTAAGTATTTTTAGGTATTAATAAAATATCATCAACATTTAATTTAGAATTGCTTATTTTATTTATCATTTTTACTTCGTATAAAAACTTTTCATAGTTCTCTATATTGAGTTTCTTCCCTATTTTCCATAAAGTATCACCCCTTTCAACTTTATATTCAACAAGTTGATCAATTTCAGACTCAACAAATGGTTCTTTTGCAATATCTATCATTAAAAAACTAAAAATATAAACCAGAAATACAAAAATTACTTTAACTTTCATAATCTAAATATAGAAATGAGGTGTGACAAAATTTAATTCGAACATTTGTTCTAATTTGTGTTATAATCATCCTATGAAAAAACAACTGGAAATACTTAATTTCATTAATCAAAAAATTGAAAAAGAAGGATATTCACCTTCAGTAAGAGAAATTGCGTCTGCTGTAGGGTTAAAATCTACAAGTTCAGTTCAACATCATATCAATAATCTCGTTTCTAAAGGACTGTTAAACAAAAAACCTAACATTTCAAGATCATTTGTAAAGAATTCTCCAATAAATAATGTAAAATTAGTCCCAATAATTGGTGCAATATCAGCAGGTACACCATTAATGGCTGAAGAAAATCACATTGGAACAATTCCAATTCCAGAAGAAAAATTTAATAAGAATTTATTTGCTTTAAGAGTTTCTGGAGATTCTATGATAGATGCAGGCATTTTTAATGGAGATACAGTAGTAATTAATAAAGACATTGAACCTAAAGATGGTGATATTGGAGCTTTTATGGTTAATGAAAATGAAGCAACAATAAAATTTCTAGACACAATATCCGGTAAAAAATATTTAATACCAGCAAATAAAAATTATGAAAATATTCTTGTCAATGACTTTATACAACCTGTTGGTAAAGTTGTCAGTTTATTTAGAGATATTTAACATCTCCCTTAAGATATAACTTATCATTTTCAAATTTTAGATTTAAATCTCCACCTGGATACATAACAAAAGAGTTGTTTATAACCTGCTTTGTTGCATATAGGTAATTAAACAAACATAGAGCACCTGATCCACATGCATCAGTTTCGCCAACCCCTCTTTCAAAAACTCTTGATTTTATATATTTATTATCTATGACTTGATAAATTTCTAAATTAACTCCATTTTGAAAGTGTTCAGAACTTGAAATGATTTTATGAGCATTTGATAAGTCAAAATTGTCAACATTTTCTACTTCAACTAAAAAATGTGGGTTACCAACATTGGATTTGATGCCAGATATATTTCCTATATTTATATGATTACTATCAAAATTAGGTAATGGTGCATCTACCTCTACCTCATTTTCAGAAACTGTTGCATCAATATCCCCTACTGGTGTAATTACCTTAAAATTTGGTGTTGAAACTAAATCATTATCATAGGCATAATAAGCAGAACATCTCACACCGTTAACACATAATTCTGCTTCAGAACCATCATTATTGAAATAATGCATTTTTATACATTGATCATTAACGGATTCAACAAAAATTACACCATCTATATCTACATCTGCATCACTAACTAATGCAATTATCTGAATTTCTGATACTGGCCCGTCATAAATACCAACCAAAAAATCATTCCCAGTTCCAGACATATAAGCAAAATTACTCATTTATAACTTTCATTATTTCTTCATACACTACTTCAGAATTATCCGTCGTCAACATTTTTAGTTTGGATTCTTTTTTAAACCACGTTATTTGCTTTTTAGCCAGTCTTTTTGTTTTGATATTAATATTTTCTTCATAATCATCCGATAAATTAAGTCCTATAGCTTGTAATACAGTTTTTGATGGGTTTTGTAAATTATCAACTTCATCAAGTAGTCCATTATTTATCATGTTATTAGTTCTCTTTTCAATATTTATTTTGTAATCGGGATGATTCCAGAAAACTCCAACGTAATTATCTGGAATGCATAATTCAGGAAATACATATTTTGACTCTTCCAATATAAAATCTTCTATATTTCTAATTAAACGTCTTTTATTTAACTCAACATTTGGAAGTGGAATTTTGTTAAGCTCATGAAATAATTTCAACTGATCAAAATTTAACTGCTCTAATTCTGATCGAATTGTAGGATCAGTAGGCTTAAATTCGTATCTGTCAAGCATGGCTTTAACGTAAAGACCAGAACCTCCAACAGCTAATATATCTTCATTAAAAGACTTTTCAGGAATATTTTGTTCAATTAAATAATTTAAATAATCAACGACGGAAAAATTTTGATCAGGATTAGCAATGTCGATTCCGTAGTACTTAACTTGTGCCTGCATGACTTGAGATGGTTTTGCAGTTAAAATATCCAAACCCTTATAAACAGCCATAGAGTCAACAGAAAGAATAGACATACCTCGTTCGATAGCGATCTTATGTGCAAGATTTGATTTACCTGATGCCGTAATTCCTGTAAGAAAATATATCAATTAATAATTTCAGCTTTCAAATAAAAAGGAGTTGCTTCTTTGATTTCAACATTTATATAATCTCCAACAGCTAGATTATCCTTATCTAGATGTGTAATGTGACCTCCATCTATTTTTCCAGTAAATATCTCACTATTCTTTTTTGAAGTTTTCTCGACAAGGACTTTCTGCTTTGTGCCAATAAATCGTTTAAATCTTTTATGGCTAATATCAGTTTGTATTTCTTTTAATCTATTAAACCTATCAGTAATAATTTCTTTTTCTATGAAATCATCTTTCATATCGTAAGCTCTTGTTCCTGGTCTAGGTGAAAATTGAAACATAAATATAGAGTCAAATTCTGATGTCATTAAAACTTCTAATGTTTCTATAAAATCATTTTCTGTTTCACCTGGAAAACCAACAATTACATCTGATGTTAAACTGACGTTATCTACTGTATTTTTTACTAAGTCAATTTTTTCAAGAAATTTTTCTTTTGTATAACCTCTTTGCATTTTAGACAATACTTTACTACTTCCGCTTTGAAGTGGTACATGAACTTGTTTACAAACTTTTTCTAAATCATTAACAGCTTCTAATGTTTCTTTTTTGAAATCTTTAGGGTGAGGTGAAGTAAACCTAATTCTTTCTAAGCCATCAAGTTCATTTAGCTTATAGAGCAATTGAGCAAAATATGGCCTTGCTTTATTATCTATTCTTAAATCTCTACCATAAGAGTTAACGTTTTGACCCAATAATGTAATTTCCTTTACTCCGCTATCTATCATAGATTTTGCTTCATTAATAATATCTGAAGGCCTTCTGCTTATTTCAGCACCTCTTACAGAAGGAACTATGCAAAATGTACAAGAATTGTTACAACCAATTTGAATTGTAAGCCATGCTGAAAACTCAGACTCTCTTATTGAAGGTGCTTCGGTAGGCATTTCATCTATTTCATTGATTATTTCAGTTACAGGACCCCAATCCTCACTTTGATTAAGTAGATTAATTACATTTGTTAAATTATGAGTACCCAAAACTACATCTACCCAAGGTGCTTTATCTCTTACTAATGATTTGTCTTTTTGAGCAGCACATCCGCCAACTAACAGTTTTCTATTTTCTTTTTTTAACTTCCACTGTTTTAACTGCCCTAACGTACCGTATAATTTATCATCAGCATTTTCTCGAATAGTACATGTATTAACAAACAATACATCAGCAGTGTCCTCATCTAGTTGCTCGAACCATTCCATCTTGTTCAAATAGTCCAGCTATTCTTTCACTGTCATGTTCGTTCATTTGACAGCCAAAAGTTTTAAGATGATATTTTAAACCAGATCTAGAAGGCTTTGTTATATACTTTTGTTTAATCTCAACAGTTTGTTCCACATTAAGATTATAAAAAGCTTTTTAAGTAAATAAACGTGATTTATTTATCTGAAGGTTCTTCTTCTTGTACTTCTTCCTCAGGAACTTCTTCAGATTCAATTAATCCTACTGCTTTGTAAACATCTGTTTCAAGCTGTAAAGCGGTATCAGGATTTTCACGAAGAAAGCGTTTTGAATTTTCTTTACCTTGTCCAAGTTGTACCTCATCATAAGTAAACCAAGCACCAGCTTTTCGAACTATTCCCTGTTCTACACCTACATCAAGTAAGCTTCCTTCTCTAGAAATTCCATGACCAAACATTATGTCAAATTCAGCCTCTCTAAATGGTGGTGCTACTTTATTTTTAACTATTTTTGCTCTGACTCTATTACCAATCTGCTCTGGACCAACTTTAAGTGTTTCAATTCTTCTCACATCTATTCTTACAGAGGAATAGAATTTTAGTGCTCTACCTCCACTTGTAGTCTCAGGAGATCCCCACATAACACCGATTTTTTCTCTTATTTGATTTATAAAAATTACCGTTGTGTTTGTTTTATGCAATGATCCTGTAAGTTTTCTTAATGCTTGAGACATGAGTCGCGCCTGTAATCCAACGTGTGTATCACCCATTTCACCTTCTATCTCAGCTTTTGGCACTAACGCTGCTACCGAATCAATAACAACTAAATCAATTCCCCCAGACTGAATAAGCATATCAGCAATTTCAAGTGCTTGTTCGCCTGTATCGGGTTGAGAAACGAGTAGCTCATCCACATCAACACCTAATGCTCTTGCGTAAATTGGATCCAAAGCATGCTCTGCATCAATGAATGCTGCAACTCCTCCAGCTTTTTGAGCTTCAGCAGCAATATGTAATGATAAAGTAGTTTTACCTGAACTCTCAGGACCATAAATTTCAACAACTCTTCCTCTTGGAATACCACCTATACCTAAAGCAAGATCAATAGACAATGCTCCTGTAGATATTGCTGGAATTTTCTTAATTTGGTCAGCACCTAGTTTCATTAAAGATCCTTCACCAAATTGCTTTTCAATTTGTGAAAATACTGTATCTATTTTCTTTGCCCTGTCTTTATCCATTGTTTTCTCCTATCAATTTAGATTAATTAAATACTATTAAAACATCTCTATATGACATATTTTAATCGAACATCTGTTCGAGTCAATTATTTAACAAAATTTATTAAATCCCAAACTATATTGTTTACTGATCTCGCAAGAATATCTTCCCTATTTCCACGCAGTCTATGCTGAGTGTTTTGGGTATTAGTGTTTGAAGTTATTGAAATAAAGATTTCTCCAATTGCATAATTACTTGAAGGAACTGGTCCAGCTTCTCCAAGAATTGTAACTGCGATATCTGTTCCATATTTTTCTAATGACTTTTTAGAGAGCTCTTCAGATAAGACTATCCAATCATCAGAAATTTCAGTATCTAAAAATTCCTCTTTTGCTTTTGTAGTATAAAGCGTGTTTCCAGCAATTAGCACTTTACTAGCACCTGGAAATTTAACCAGTTCTGCAGTGAAACTCCCACCAGTAATACTTTCAACAACTGAAATTGTTAATTTTTTTTCATTTAATGTATTAAAAAGAACATTTGGTGCTGATATGTTTTCATAAGCAAGTATGTCCTCTGAAAATTCACTTTTAACGTTATTAATAAAATTACTCAACTCATCGTTAGTAACTGAATTTTTATCGTAACGCAATTTTATAATTCCCTTACTAGCGAGATATGCAAGGTCTAAAGATTCAGGTTTAAATTTATTAATACTTTGAGCTAGTGAAGACTCTGGTTGGTTAAAGAAAGTAATAAACGAATAATCTTTTTCAGATGATGTAAATTTATCTTTTAATCTAGGAATAACTTCATCTTTTATTAGTGGAATAAATTCTCTTGGTGGCCCAGGTAAAATAAAAACTAATTTGTTTTGAACTTCTATCAAAATTCCAGGTGCAGTTCCCATTGTATTATTTAATTTTGTTGCACCATTTGGAATTTCTGCCTGTTTAATATTTATTTCTGGCATTGATAAGCCTCTAGACTCCCAACGTGATTTCATCCATTCAACATGATCTTGATCAACTACTAGATCTAATTCCAATGCTTCGCAAATAACTTCTTTTGTAAAGTCATCTTCTGTTGGTCCGATTCCTCCACAAGTAATTACAACATCATTATTAGACAATAATGACATAAATTTTTCATTAATAGAATTTCGATCGTCTGAAACTGTGACTTCTGAATCTAATAAAAAGCCGTCCTCATATAATATTTTTCCTAGAGATGATAAGTTTGTATTTACTGTATCGCCTAAAAGAATTTCGGTACCAACGCTCAATAATGAAATATTCACAGTTTCAGTTTATCAAGGTTAAAAATCAATAATATTAAACTATGTTTGTGAAGAAGTTTATATTTTTGTTTTTGTTTCTTGCTTTTTGTTCACAAAATATTGAAGAAGAAGTATCTTCATCAGAACTTCCAATAAATGAAATTTCATTTACATATATAAATAGTGATATCGAAATAGCCAAAGAAGATTTTACCGACAAACAAACGATTATTGTATTTTGGGCTGATTACTGAAGCATCTGCCGACAGGAGTTGCCTGTCTTAGAAGAAGAATTAGCAAACCTTACTGATAAGTATGACGTTCTTGCTCTCGCACATAGTGAGTACGGTCCAACATTGGATTGGGTAAGCGAAAACTTAAATGGAGAATTAAAAATAGGGTTTTCTACATCTGAACTTAGAGATTATTTCAGAGTTGTTGGACAACCTATAACTTTAATTCTTGATACAAATGGTGAGGTAATTTACAGAGAATTTGGTGCGATAGATTTTTCAAGTTTTTAAGTTTAAATAATCTTTACCTAATAAAAGAATATAATTTCTTAAAGTTGTACTATTAGTTTGTTAGCTAGCGGAGGAAAAATAGTGAAAAAATCATTATTGCTTTTATTATGTCTTGCATTAGTTGTTGCTGCTTGTGGTGGCACAGCTGAGGAGACAGTAGAAGAAACTGTGGCTGAGGAAAGTGAAACTGAAACTCTAGATACACCTGCAACTACTGCAGCGCCTACTTTAGATAAAATTACTTTCGGTTTCGTACCCAGCGCAGAACAAGCTGAGCTTTTAGACAATATTCAACCATTGATGAAAGTCTTGAGTGATGGCTTAGGCATTGAGGTCGAAGGATTCGTTACAAGTGACTATTCTGGTCTACTTGTTGCTATGGGTTCTGGACAAGCCGATATTGGAGCATTTAATACCTTAGGGTATGTCAATGCATTAAACGCATTTCCAAAAAGATTGGAAGCAGTTGCTAAAGTTGTAAGATATGGTTCTGGTTCTTACCATGGAACATTCTGGACAAATGATGTAAGCGTTTGTAAAGAAGCCCCTGTTATAGGAGCATTTGAAAATATAGACGGTGTTCAAACTTTAGTTACTGGTACTGCAACATCTGCACCAGATGTAGCAGCATTGCAAGTTGGTTGGACTTTTGGTGATTCAGGTTTAATACCTGATGGAGATATTAGTCCAGGTTATGCTTGTGAAGCAGATCTATCAGTGATGCTAGGCGAAGAAGTACTTTTCGTTGAAGAAGGTTCAACTTCTGGTTACCTATATCCTTCATTGCAACTTAAAAACTTAGGTATTGATTACCAAAATGATATTACGCAAGTTTTTGCTGGATCACATGATGGTGTTATAGCAGGTCTATACAATGGTGATGCAAAATTTGGTGTTGCATATGATGACGCAAGAAGAACTTTAAGAAAAACTAACAATGACGTTGGAGAAAAAGTTATTGCAATCGGCATTACTGCTGAAATACCAAATGATGTTGTTGCTGTAAGATCTGACCTTCCAGAAGATGTAAAAGCTAAAATTTATACTATTTTAAGTGAATACATTCAAACTGATGAAGGTTTAGCTGTTATGGATGAAATTTATGGTTGGACTGATATAGTACCAGCAGTTAACTCTGAATTCGATGTAGTAAAACAAGCTGCAGAAGAATTCGGTCTTTACGACGAATAAAAATTATTTACTAGGGCGATTTAAATATCGCCCTAGTAATTTTTAAGTATGATTGAATTTAAAAACGTAAGCGTAACATATCCTGGTGGTGTTAAAGCACTAGATAATGTGTCATTAAAGATAGAAAAAGGCGATTTCTTAATCATCGTTGGTATGTCAGGAGCTGGTAAGTCAACATTATTAAGAACTGTAAACAACCTTGTAAAACCTACCAATGGTGAAGTATTAGTTGACTCTAAAAATGTTACTAATGCTAGTAAAAAAGAACTAAAAGAGATTAGATCTGATGTAGGAATGATTTTTCAAACTTTCAACCTAGTTAATAGATCCTCAGTATTAAAAAATGTTCTAACTGGAAGATTAAGTCAAGTTTCGTCAATCAGATCAATACTTGGACTATGGCCTCAAGAAGATAAACAAATTGCTTTTGAAGCATTAAATAAAGTTGAAATTTTAGAAAAAGCATATGTACGCGGTTCAAATCTTTCAGGAGGACAACAGCAAAGAGTTGGTATTGCTAGAGCATTAGCTCAAAAACCAAAAGTAATGTTAGCCGATGAACCTGTTGCTTCGCTTGACCCAATAACTTCAAGAGTTGTAATGAAGTATTTAAAAGAAATAAATCAAGAATTAGGTATTACTACTATTGTCAATTTGCACTTTTTAGATTTAGCAAAAGAATTTGGAGAAAGACTTATTGGTCTCAAAGAAGGTAAGTTAGTTTACGACGGAAAGGTTGGAGACGTAAGCGATCAAGATTTTGAAAATATTTATGGTCGCGCAATTAAAGCATCAGACATGCTCGGCAATGATGATTAATATTCCTAAAAAACCAAAACCTTCATTGCTTTCAATACTTGGATACCCTTTTGCATTTTTATTTAGTATTTATTCTTTTTTTCAAATTGGATTTAATTTAGAAGACTTTAAAAGAAATCTTCAAAATAGAAGATTGGTTACTGATCCCTTATTTGATCCTAAATGGGAATGGGCAGTAGAAAATGCAGCAGCTGCATTAATTGAAACAATACAAATAGCAATACTAGCAAGCATTTTAGGTTGTTTTATAGCTTTACCTTTATCTTTTTATGCGTCAAAAGCAACAAATCAAACAACAATAACATATTACATTTACAAATCCTTTTTAAACTTTATCAGAACAATACCCGATTTATTTTGGGCAATGTTATTTACTGTAGCAGTAGGACTAGGCCCATTTGCTGGTGTTTTAGCATTAATAATGTTTTCAATGGCAATAATGGGGAAACTACTATCTGAAACCATAGACAGTATTGACCTAGGGCCACTTGAAGCTGCTAAATCAAGTGGAGCAAAACATAATCAAGCAGTATTCAGTTCAGCTCTACCTCAAATACTTCCAAACTTTACAGCTTATTTTCTATATATCTTCGAATTGTGTATCAGAGCTTCAGTAATACTTGGTTTAGTAGGTGCTGGTGGTGTTGGACGAATTATCGAAACACAAAGAATATTTTTAAGATTTGATCGAATAAGTCCAATTATAGTTTTAATTCTATTTGCAGTGATTGCAATTGAGCAATTTAGTGTTTGGCTTAGAAGGAAGATACTTTGAACATACCAAAACAACCAATTTCACAAAAAGTTCTTAAGTATTTATTAACAATTTTAATAGTTGCAGCATCAATCTGGTCAGCATCAGGCCTTGAAGTAACTCCTGAAAGATTCTTTGAGGCACCGAGTAAAATTTGGATATTAATCTCAGCAATGTTTCCTCTTGATTTATCGAGTGAAGCAATAGAAAGAATAGTTCCAAAAGTTGGAGAGTCGCTATTTATTGCTTGGGCTGGAACTGTTATCGGTGCGCTATTTAGCTTTCCAATTTCTTTTCTTGCTGCAAATAATGTAACTTTTAATATATTAAATAGGTTTACAAAGCAAGTATTAAATATAATAAGGGCTTTCCCAGAACTTATACTTGCATTTGTTTTCCTTCCGATAACTGGTTTGGGACCGCTTACAGGAACTCTTGCTGTTGGGATTCACTCAATAGGAACACTAGGTAAATTATCTTCTGAAGTTATTGAAGGTATTGACGAAGGCCCTCTTGAAGCAATAAAGGCGTCTGGAGGCTCAAAAGTAAGTGAACTATTATTTGGTGTAATACCTCAAGTAATGCCAACAGTTGTTTCGTATTGGCTATACAGGTTTGAAATAAACTTAAGAGCTTCAGCGGTGCTTGGTGTTGTAGGTGCAGGTGGCGTTGGTGCAGAATTAATCAATCAACTTAGATTTAGAGATTTCCCAAGAGCAGGAACTGTTTTAGTGGTGACTATTGCTATGGTTTTAATCGTAGATACAATTTCTGCTGCAATAAGAAAAAGAATTATTAAAGGTAGAGATATAAAAGTTTAGATTACTCTTCGAACCAATCGTCTTCTTTGGATTCTTCTTCAGTGTTCTCAATGACATCTTCAGACTCTTCCACGACAATTTCTTGAGAATCTTCAATGCTAGAAAGATTCTCTGTTTCAAATTCTTCTACAGTAATTAATACTTCTCGTGCTTTTGAGCCTTCTGAAGGACCAACTATACCTTGAGCCTCTAAAATATCCATTAATCTTCCCGCTCTAGCAAAACCGACTCTCAATTTCCTCTGAAGCATAGAAGTTGAGCCCATTTGGGATCTTACAACAAGTTCCTTTGCGGTTCTTATCAATTCTTCATCTTCACCAAAATCTTCATTTGAAGAATTTGTTGCCTGCTTTTGCTCTTCAGTAACTGCAGGATTGTATTCTGCTTCTTTTTGTTCTTTAACCCAAGAAACCACATCCTGAACTTCATTTTCATTAACCCAAGCACCTTGAATTCTTTCCAATCTTGGGTTTGAAGCCGTGACAACTAACATGTCACCTAACCCAATCAATTTCTCAGCACCAGATTGATCAAGAATAACTCGTGAGTCAGTTGTTGACGCTACAGAAAATGCCAATCTTGATGGAATATTAGCCTTCATTACACCCGTAATGACATCAACTGATGGTCTTTGTGTTGCGACAACTAAATGGATTCCAATTGCTCTTGCCATTTGAGCTAACCTAACAATTGCTGATTCTACTTCCCTTCCAGCAACCATCATTAAATCGTTCAACTCATCAATGAATACAACGATATAAGGAAATCTGTCAAACTTATCTTCATCTAATAAACCTGCATCATATTTTTCGTGATAACCGTTAATATCTCTTACCTGACTATCAGCAAGCAGATCGTATCTCCTATCCATTTCTGCTACTGCCCACCCAAGTGCGTCAACAGCTTTCTTTGGGTTTGTAATAACTTTCGTAAGAAGGTGTGGAACGTCGTTATATTGCCCAAGTTCAACTCTCTTTGGGTCAACCATTACCATTTTGACTTCATCTGGATTAGTTCTAACTAACAACGATGTAACAATTGAATTAATACATGAAGATTTACCAGCACCAGTTTGACCAGCTATTAACACATGGGGTAACTCTGCTAAGTTAAGCAACCTAGGCTTACCTGAAATATCTAAACCTAAACCTATATTTAGAGGATGTTCAGCTTTTTTAGCTTCTTGTGAAGATAAGACATCACCTAAAGAAACAAGTTTTCTTTGTCTGTTTGGAATTTCTATACCAATTGCACTTCTACCTGGTATTGGTGCTAATAATCTAACATCAGGTGTTGCTAGAGCGTACGCTATA
This sequence comes from Candidatus Actinomarina sp., assembly GCA_038142145.1. Classification (GTDB taxonomy): domain Bacteria; phylum Actinomycetota; class Acidimicrobiia; order Actinomarinales; family Actinomarinaceae; genus Actinomarina. The sequence continues at coordinate 530,346 of JAYQJM010000005.1, forward strand.
TCATGCGAAAGTGAAGTTACTTTAGAAACTTTTACTCCTGGTGCTAATTCAATTTCATACCTTGTAACAGTTGGGCCAGGCACTACGTTTGTCAACTCAGCTTCAACTCCATGTTCTTTAAGTAAGTTTGTTAGATCTTTCGCTGTTTCTTGTAAAAGTTTTTTAGATGTAGATACAGCGTTTCCAAGTTTTAATAACTTAACAGGTGGCAATACATATTTACTATTCTTAACGTTTGGTTTTGGTGTAGTTTTTTTTGTTTTAGAATCTTTTTTATCTTTAAAATCTGTAATATTTGAAACGTTATTAATTTTTTCTGCAACTTTTGCTTTTGTTAATCTATTAGGTTTTTTATTAGGTACCTCAGGTTCTTTAAAATCTTCAATAGATTCTTGATAAAATTCTTCAAAAACTAGATTATTTGCTTCTTTTCTTGCTTTTACAAATGCATAAATAAATTTGTAAATATAAACAATAATGGCTTGTATGCCACCGATTAGATCTTTGAGTTCAATATTTGTCATATACAAAACAGACATAATTAGACCTAGTAAAAGAAGTGTGTGTGTCATTTGAAGTCCAACGCTATTCGTTAATGGATATACAATAAATGCAGATAGATGCCCACCAGATTTTAATAGCAGTTCTGAGCCAGAACTTAGTGGTAATGGCTCTGAGTGGATTAAAGAATGAAATATGCTGGATGAAAAGATTTGTATCCACAAAGTACCAATTAGCACTCTTTGGCTTATTGCTTCATCTTTATCTCTGATCAAAATAGCTGTACCGTAGAAAAAGAAAACTGGCAAGGCAAAAACTGCATATCCAAAAGCCCATTGAAGAATTTTAAATACCACATCACCAACTGGACCACCTAAGTTAAAAATTGCTAAGGAAGTGAGCAAAGCGAAAGAAAACATAAATATAGCAACAGATTGATAAGACTGGACGAACTTATTAAACGCACTTGAAGTAGTGTTTTTAAGTGTAGAAATTGCCCTGTCTACAGTTATTTTATTGTTTTGTTTAGACACCCGCTTTCGCCCATTTACCCTTTTGCGAGTGGATGTCTTTACAGCCACATCATATTATACCATATTTTATTAGGGGAAAACTTAAAATTAATTAATTAATTGAGTTATAAATTTCTGTTAGTTTTTGAGCTAAATCAGTAGAGATTTCAGTAATTGGCAACATCGGAATACCAACATCTTCCCATGAATATGTTAATAAATGTTTAATTGGACCCGGACTTGGTTCATCAAAAATAGCATTAAATAGTGGTAAAAGCTTTTCTTGTTCTTTTTGCGCATCTTCTAGCTTTCCTGATTTTACTAGTTTTATCATATCGCTGATTTCATTGCCAATAACATGAGAAGCAACTGATACGACTCCTTTAGCGCCAGCATTAATAAAATCTATAGTCTCTGAATCGTTACCTGAATAAATAAACACCTTTTCATTAAGCTCCTCAATTTCAATTTTTGAAAATGACCAATCTCCTACTGCATCTTTAATTGAGTGAATGCCTATATCATCTATTAAAGTATTCAAGGTTGAGACTTCAATTAATGTACCCGTTCTTCCAGGAATGTTGTAAGCCATAATAGGTAAATCTGTAATTTTACTAATAGCTTCAAAATGTTTCACAATTCCATACTGAGATGGTTTTGAATAGTAAGGAGTTACAATCATAATTCCATCAACGCCCTGGTCTACAGCCATTTTTGTTATCTCGATAGATTCTGAAGTAGAATAAGTTCCAGAACCTGCAATTATGTTGGCCTTATCACCTACTGCATCTTTTGCAGTACTATATAAGATTTTTCTATCTTCAAATGATAAATTCGGTGATTCTCCCGTTGTACCTGATAAAACAAGACCTTCAGATTTCTCATGCACTAATTTTTTACACAATCTCCAAAAAGTATCAGTACTAATAACTCCATTATTATCAAACGGGGTTATGACTGCTGTGAGAATTTCACCAAAATCTTTCATGCCTAGATACTAATATTCCTATTTAAAATAGTTTCAAGACCATAAACAAAACCTTTAAAATTATCTACATTATCTAAAACCAACTTTACACCAAAGAGGTAAGCCCTTCTGTCGTTCACTATATGTTCTGAGTTTAAATGCTCAAATTCGTTTGAAAATAAAACTTCCTGCTCAGCCATATATTTATCATCACGCAATGACATAATGATTTTGTCATTTATATCATTTTTAGAATAAAAATCTCCCTCAATTCCTGATGATTTTAAATTGTCAGGAAGACTAAGAGCCAAGTCTATTGCTGTGCCAGATGGTGCATCTTGTTTTCCTGAATGATGTTTCTCCACTATCTCAACTTTTTGAAAGCTTTGAGCTATGATATTTGATGTAATTTTTTGCAATGCAGCTCCTACAGAAAAATTAGGAATAACAAAGATTGATCTATTTTCTAAACTCCTAAGATTAGCAACAAGCTTTTCTTCAATTCCTGATGAACCAATAATCAAAGTTGAATTTGTTTTAAGCAGTTTTTCCAAATTGTCATTTATTTCTGAGGCTGGAGAAAATTCAATTACTATATCTGAATCTACGTTCTCTAAATTGTTAACTTTTGAGTACTCTCCTTCTGTATAAGAGGGATCAAAAATTCCAACAACTTTAAAATCATCTCTAGACTCTAGGTAATCAGTAATTAAATTTCCCATTTTTCCGCCGCCACCAGAGACAACTACAGTTTTTACCAACTTATCATTCATTTCATAACTTCCTTATACTTAATAGGTTAATTGTTTTTTTAACAAAATTGATATGAGTAAAGATAAAAATAATTTAGAACAACAAATTGTTGAAGACTTTGAAAAAATAAGGCCAGCAATTACCAGACTTTTACAAACCCAATTAGACAATGAGAACATTTCTCTTAGATATGGAAGAACTTCTTCGTCTGATAACAATGACATTGTAATAAACCCATCAATTTTGGTTAAAGCATTGTCTGAATCAAAATTAGATAAAGAAGAAGTTTTAATTGGAACGGTAGTGCATGAAGCGATACATTCAACTCAAAATTATTCATTCAACCAACAACAACTAACAGAAAGATTTGGAGAGGATTTATCTGATGTAGGTGACTTAGAAGATGTTCTTGAATATCTAGCTGGTCCTTTTGGGAAATATATTTTTGAAATACTTATTCACTCAATAGAAGAAAGAATTTTTGTAAAAGAATATGATGGACTTACCTCAATTCTTAAAGATGTTTATGAAGAATCATTTCACCAAATAAAAAATCTTAATCCATTTAATCAGTTTCTTAGTTTACTTTTTCACTCTATTACATCATATATTTCGCTTAAGTACGACAGTTATAAAAAACCAGTGGTGAAATCACTAAACGAATCTTTGCAACTCCTAAAACCTTTAAATTATTCAGAAGTAAACGTATCAGAAGTTGTAGAAGTAACAATTCAAATTATTGATATTTGTAGAAGATTTAATATCCTTCCTGATATCGAAAAATATAACCTTGGTGAACAACGTGAAATATTAGAAAATTTTGAAGACTCTGTTGTGGATGGAATGAGCAAAACCCTAATACCATCATCTAACAACATTACAACCGGCAATACTCTTCAAAAATTTCTTGGTCAAGACTCAAAAAATCCAAATGAAGAGAAGATCAATCAAATGGATGATCATATCTCAAAAATTGGTGCATCATCAACTATTTACTTGCCATCAGGTGATATTTCGAAAATAATTGAAACAAAATTGCCTGATAAATTTAAGTATTTATCAGATAAAGGAAATAAAACATTTGAATCTTTATTGAGTGACTGGAACCTACCAATTTATAAAGTAACAAACAAGATAAAACCTTATTTTATTCATAACCAAAAAAGGCAAAGAATAAGTGGCTTTGATCAAGGAGACTTGTCGCCACATGTTCCGACAATGCTTGCATCAGGCAGATATGAAAGAATGTTTGAACAAAAACAAAGATTATCAAACAAGTCTTATGCAATATCACTTTTAATTGACGGGAGTGGTTCAATGCTTGAAAAAAATAGAAATGAACTTTATCCATGGTCTCTTACTTCTGCTTTGCTTGGGGCTAGCTATTTATCTCAAATTTGTTATGAACTAGATATGGATTTTGAAATGGCTATTTTCAACAGAGGCTTTGTATCAGATTTTAGTGAGAATGAAGACACCTATATAAAAAGAAAGTACAGTGTCTCATCAATGTTAAACAGTACTTACGGATCTGCAGCTCAAGAAATTTACAATACCGCTAATCATTACTTTTTAAAGGAATTTAAAGACTCTTGGAAAGATAATTACAAACAATTCATCGGGCTAATAGAGTTTTCACGCCATTTAAGAAACTCTATAAACGATATTGAAGATAAAGACTTCTACCCTCCCATCAGTATGTTTGAAAAAGGCACGAACATAGATGAAATCAATATAATTCATGCTTCCAAACGTTTATTATCTCATCCATCTAATACAAAACTTTTAGTTGTTCTCTCCGACGGAATGACCAGAGGATCTGTTGAAAATCTAAAAAGTAGTATAAAATTTGCTACAAAACAAGGTATTGAAGTTATCGGAATAGGTATTGGCAATAGAGGGTCTTGGAAAGAATATCAAAATAATGTTCAAGTTGAACATCCTGAACAACTAATACACTCTATCGTAAATATCACAAAAGATATACTTATTAAAAATGCAAAGAAGAATATCGGAGTTGCTTAATGGTTAAATTTGAAAACCCTGGTAAACAAAAAAATTATATTGAACTTAACGAATGTGTTGTAGATAAGAAATTAGATGATTATGAATCTAGGTTAAACAGAGTTCCAGAAATTGATGACTATTATGTCGACCTTGGTACTCAATTTAGGCTTGCTCAAGTCATAGAAGCCAAATTAAATGCATTTAAAAATGAACTTCCTATTCATGTAGCTTTAAAAGGCCATATGGGTACTGGTAAAGATCACGATATAGAACAATTCGCAGCAAAATTAAAATATCCATATTACAGAATTCCCCTCTCTGGTGAAGTCAGAGATGTAACTTTGCTTGGGTCCGTACAATTATATGGAGATGGCAAAGGTGGTACAGAAAGTAGATGGCAAGATGGAGAACTAACAAGAGCTTTAAGAGGACCTGCAATTGTAAATCTCTCAGAGTTAAATGCAGCTGGTCCAGAAGTTTTATTTGCCCTTCACTCACTATTGGATAGGCATAAAAAACTAGAGCTACCTAATGGTGAAGTACTTCAACTTAGAGATGATACATTTATATTTGGAACTATGAACCCCACAAGCCTAAGAGATTATGCGGGTACACAATCATTAAATAAAGCTTTTGCTGATAGATGGGTAATTTGGGATAAGCCTTTTCCAAATAAAGAACAACTTGAATCAATATATTTAAAGAGGTATCCAACTTTACAAAAGTCATATACAGATTTAGTAATAAAACTAGCTTTAGAGATAAATAATTCGTTTATGTCAGATGACATCAGTGTAAATATTGAAACCCCTATGAGTTTACGAACTATTGTCGAAAGAATACCTTTAGGTTTGAAAGTAAGTTCCGATGCAGATGATCCATTAAAAGAAGCATGGGGAAATTTCGTTCTTCCCCACGTAAGCAAAGAAGACTTAGATCATTATCAAACTTTGTGGAACACGATAGTAAGAAAAGGGCCGTCTGAAAAACCTAAACTTTAGAAAGAAGCACTAGAGGAATATTTCTGTCAGTACGATTTCTATAAGTAATAAAAGTTGGATAATGCTTATCTAATAAATCCCAGTAGTATTTTTTTTCATTATCCTCTAAAAACTTAGATTCGACTTCAAACCTTTCACTATCCACTGTTATATATGCATTTGAATGTTGTAGATTAAAACACCAGTCAGGTGTTTTGTCATTTCCACTATAGGAAGCAGCGATTAAATATTTTTCTTTATGAACCACATAAGTTAATGGTGTTTTCCTTAACTTTCCACTTTTATTTCCTATAGTCTCAAGTAGTAAAATACTATCTCCAATAATTTTAGTTCCAAGCTTTGTATGATTTGCTTTGATAAGTTTTGAATGAGTATTAGATATAAACTTGTAAAACCAAGTTGGCCAGTAATGTGCAGTTTTACCGAATAATCTCCACATGGGATAATTGAAAACTAACTGTCTTCTTGAGTGTCTTCAGTATCTCTAAAAGTTGAATCGTACTTTTTGAAAAAGTCTTTTATTTTATTTTCTAGATCTTCTGTTTCTAAGTTAGCTAATTCGTTTCGTAATTTAGTGATTTGTTCTTTTACATGTACATTTTCATCCAAAAGACTCAAAATATAACGAACACCTACTAAAAAGAGGATGAATTTTAATAACTTTTTCATAAATTTTATACTAAATACATATTTTATATATAAAAAGTCTTTTTTTTGTATTAATTACCACTTTAGAAATTAGTCAACAACCATTAAACTTATATCAATGCAAACAATTTTAAGCAATCTCGTCGCTGAGCAGCAATTACTAGACCAATACCTGCAAAGTATTCCTGTAAGACATTGGAATACTAAAACCACATTTAAAAATTGGGATATCACCGCACATGTATCTTATCTTGCTGGTCTTGAAGATTTAGCTTTAAACGCTTTAAAGAAAAAAGGAACAGAATTCAATAAATATAAAGGTCCAAAAGGTTTGGAAAAATTTGAGAAAGAGTGTATTGCTAAAGGTAAAGACATGAGGCCTCAAGATGTTATTGAATGGTGGAGAATTTCAAGAGCTGATGTCATAGAAACTTTAGCAAAATCAGCACAAGGTAAAAAATTAACTTGGTGGAAAAATGAGATTGACTGTATGACTTTTTCAGTTACGAAATTAGCAGAGACTTGGTCACATAGTTTAGATATTTACGAAGGTATGAAAAAAGATTATGAAGATTCAATTCGAATTGAACATGTTGCAATGTTTGGCTGGTTAAATGCTCAAAATGCTTCAAAGCTTAACAAATTAAAGTTTCAAGATTTAAGAGTTGAATTAATTGGACCAGAATATAAAGCTTGGCAGTTTGGTGATGAAAATAGTGAAAATTCTATAAAAGGTAGTGCAGGTGACTGGTGTAGAGTTGTTACTGGAAGATTGTCTAAAAGCAGTAAGCCTACTCTAACAACTGAAGGAGAATTTGCTTCAAAGTTTGTTAAGATGAACCACGTAAAAATATAATGCAAGTTTACGGAGTTGTACACTTAAAAAGCCTTCCTGGCTCACCTTCCAATAGATTGTCTATTGATGAAATAATTGATTCGGCTCAAGAAGATGTAAATAGCTTAATATATGGTGGCGTAGATGGCATCATAATTGAAAACTTTGGTGACACGCCATTTGTTAAAGATGATATTTCAAAAAGAACACTAGCTAGTTTTACAACTGTTGTTGAAAATCTATCTATTGAAAGAGATATCAAAATAGGTATCAATGTCTTGAGAAATGATGGTATCGCTGCGTTGTCTATAGCGGAAGCAACTAAGTCTCATTTTGTAAGAATTAATGTATTAAATAATACAATGTATACAGATCAAGGAATCATAGAGGGTGATGCTCATACAGTAAATCAGTTTAAGTCCTCTTTAAACAACTATATTGAAATCTTCGCTGATGTTTTTGTAAAACATGCTGTTCCACCACCTGGATCAAAAATAGAAAATCATGCTGAAGAATTAATACATCGAGCAGGTGCAGATGTTGTAATCGTAACTGGTGATGGCACAGGACACGAAATAAATATTGAAGATTTGCAAAAGGTTAGAAATATCGTACCTCAAGGTAAGTTAGCTATAGGATCTGGAGTTACCACAACAAATGTTGATGCATATCAAGATATTGCAGATATATTGATTGTTGGTACTAGTTTTAAATTTGATAATGATGTCGCAAAAAGAGTTGACATCAATAGAGTCGAAGAGTTAGTTAGAAAAGTTAAATAATTTTTTTTAATTAAAAACAAATTCAATATCTAACTATCATTTTTATTTAAATGGAAGCCTTTTTAAATCCCGCGTTAATATTGTTTATTTCAGGAATTCTTATTGGCATATCTTTTAAGTTGTCACTTTCAGACATTTTTTCAAAATATTTGGGTTATTATCTACTTCTTGCTCTTGGTATAAAGGGTGGCTTAAGTTTACAAGAAAATGGATTTACTAGCGAAGTCGTAAACGTTTTGTCCCTAGGTGTATTTTTTGCATTGTTTATACCCATAGTTTCTTATTTATATTTAAGAAAAAAACTTAATAATGATGATGCATCAGCATTATCAGGAACTTATGGATCTGTTAGCGCGGTAACTTTTGTTACTGCAATTACATATATTTCTTCAGGGGGTCAGAATTTTGATGAGTATATGTCAGCAGTTCTTGTAGTTATGGAGTTTCCCGCAATATTTATGGCATTATTTTTAGTAAAAAATACTGGTACTAAAAATTTAAGTAACTTTGAGAATTTAAAAACTGCTTTTCTTGAGGTTCCAAATATAATATTAATCTCTTCTTTACTTGCTGGTTACCTTATAAACAAAAATAGCATTTCAAGCCTAAACTTTTTTACTATTACAATTTTTGACTATGTTTTATACATCTTCCTTTTTGTAATGGGGACAAGAGTTGCTAAAAGAATTGGGGAACTTAAGGGTAAAGGTGCTAGCTTAGTAGGTTTTGCTCTAACTACCCCATTAGTTGGTTCTCTCTTAGCTCTTGTAGCGTCAATAAATTTCGATCTTTCGATTGGAAACTCAACATTATTAATGGTTCTTACAGCAAGTGCAAGCTATATTGCAGTTCCAGCAGTTGTAAAAGATGCTATACCTTCTGCAAACCCAGCAATTTATTTAGGATTAAGTCTTGGAGTCACATTTCCATTTAATATAATTATTGGAATTCCTCTGTATAACGAATTGGCTATTTACTTTCTGGGCTAATTAAAGTAAAAAACCACCGTCAATTGTTACAACTTCACCAGTTATCCAAGAAGCTGATTCACTTGATAAAAAATATATTAAGCTAGCGATATCTTCTGGTTCTCCAAGTTTTTTAAGTGCATGAAGATCTGCACTGCCTTGTTCGTCCCCTGCCCAAAGCATTTCTGAAAGTTTTGTTTTTACTACTGCTGGAGCTATACCATTTACTCTAATATCTGGTGCAAGCTCCATTGCTAATTGCTTTGTCATATAAATTAATCCAGCTTTTGAAATATTGTAAGCCCCCATGTAGTGTGATGGTTTCATTCCTCCTACAGAACAAACATTCAAAACTGATTCTTTTAATCCAGCTTTCACTGCTTCTCTTGTCCACATTAGAGGACCCATTAAATTTACATCCCATGTTTTTTGTACAGCTGAAAGATCAACATCAAGCAAGCTGCCGCCTGAGGGATTTGTACCAGCATTGTTAATTAAAACATCTATAGACCCTGTCTCGTCAATAATTTTTCTACAAGTATCAGATGCAGCAGCTAAGTCATCAGCCCTTGCAACAAAACCTTTTAGCTGTGAATTTTCTGAGAGCACTGCTTGTAGATTCTCTTCTTTTCTAGATGTGATGTACACATTCCAACCTTGATTAATAAATTTTTGAGCAGTGGAAAGTCCTATACCTCTTGTTCCACCGGTTACAAGTGCTGTTTTCATTATTTTTAAAGTATAGTAGTTATTTCTCTGTTCAGTTACAGTTGAAAAGCAAATGGAAAATTTTAAAAAATATAAGGTGTTGCTTACTGAAAATAAAAACTTCCGTAAGTTGTTTATAGCCAGATTAATAACTCTTGGAGGTGACTGGTTATTGACTGTTCCTCTTTTAGGAATTATATATGGCTTAACAGAAAATCCATTTATTACTTCATTAGTTCTGGTAGTTCAAAGTGCTCCATTATTTATACTGGGAAGTTTTGGAGGATATTTAGCTGACAAATATAATAGAAAAAAAATTATTGCAATATCAGAATTTTTATCTGGTTTAACAGTTCTTTTAATCCTGTATGCAGTAACAACTGAAAATGTAGTATTTATTTTATTTTCATTTGGTATGTTGTCAGTAGTAGGTTCTCCTTATATGCCAACATCTGACGCAGCATTGCCTAATGTAGTAAAAAAAGAAAATTTAGCTGAAGCAAATGTAATCTTTTTCTCAAGTTGGGGTGTTATGGCTGGTATAGGAGCTGGTATAGGCGGTTTTTTAACAACTGTAATAAGTAGAAATATGCTTTTTGCAATAGATAGTTTCAGTTTTATATTGTCGGCATTAATTGTTTATTCAATCAAAAAAAACTTAAGTGAAGATTCTCAAAATAATGAAAAAGATGAAAATATAACTTATGTAGAGGGAATCAAATATGCAGCGTCTAAAAGAGATGTTTTTTCATTAATTATTACAAAAGGCACATTTAGTATTTCTGCTAGTGGACTGCTGTCTTTATTTACTGTTTTATCATATGATATTTATAAGACTGGAGATTTTGGTACTGGTTTAATGTTTGGTGCAAGAGGTGTGGGCGCTCTTGTAGGACCTATTGCAATTAGATATTTTTTTGGCCATTCTGATGGAAAACTTCTTAACACAATAGGTCTTACCATAATGGTTTGGGGATTATTTTATTTCTTTATACCATTTTCTGTATCCCTTTATTTGACTGTTTTTTTATTAGTTCTTGCACATTCCGGAGGAGGATCACAATGGGCGTTTTCAACTTACGGACTTCAAATACTTACACCTGACAGATTAAGAGGAAGAATTTCAGGTATTGACTACTCTTTTAACTTTTTAATGAATACAATTTCAACACTAATGATTGGATATCTTGCATCCATTTATGGTGTGATATTTGTATATAGACTTTTCCCTGTTCTAGGTTTTACATTTGGTCTAACTTGGTATCTTTCAACAAAAAAATTATGGAAAAAATTAGATTCCTCATTGGGATAAAAATTAAATTTTAAATAAATTTTTACCTTCAAACTTTTTTGTCCCATTCACATAACTAAAGTATTTTCTGCATTCACAAGATTGATACTCTATGTCAATAGGATAAAACTCTCTTTTCGCTTCAGGCCAATACTCTTTTTGAAGTTCTATCATTTTACTGCCTACATCTTGGTGGCTATCTAAATTTAAATACTTTTGTAGCCTGTCTAAATATGGCTCAGCCCCTATACCCGTAGGAACATCAGTGGTGATTGGTATTACATCTTCTCTAAACCAAGCAATATCAATTAATGCCATAAATATTGGGAAGTCATTATTCATCTTAAATTGTTTATTTACATTGTTTGTAGCAGCAATAACATCTCTATTAGAATTTAATATAATTTCAGCTAACTCTTCTTTTTTTTCATAAAATTTATATGTTGCAGCATCAATTCGTTTATATATCTTTTCACCCCAGTAAGAATCATGTACTGGGTATGCTGTGAAATTCTCCCATTGTTCTAAACCAAGGAGTTTATTTTTTAAAGCTTCTGGATTACTTAAATCATTTATTGTTAATTGATTAATAGTTAAATCTCTGTTGCACCACCTACTGAAAAATAATGCTTGGATTAATAAAGGTAAGTCCCCTTTTGCTGGTTCAGCAAATTTAATTATTGATTTACTTACTTTGTCATCTTCTCTAAAAACATTTAAAAAACGCCCCTTTTGTAAAATCGGATCATCGCTCCAAGGATATCCTTCTCCTGACTCTCTTTTTACACGTACAGCTTCACGTTTCTTGCAGTAATCAAAAAAACTTTGTACAGGGTCTACTATTATTAATCCATCAAGTGAATTTGCATATGGATTTTCTAAAACCATATCTTTAATTAAAACAGATTATTCCCGACTTTTCTTACTTCACAAATGGTATTTGAAACATGTTTGTTGTGTAAGCACCAGACTTTTTTTCTGACTTCATTTTCCAATCTTTTTTAACACCTTGTGCTCCCAGCATTAATGCACTTGAGCCATATCTAGCATTGACGCTATCTAATGTTTTCATAACACTATCTGATAGATCATAATTCTCATACTCATAAAAACTATATTGTTCATTTTCTGCATCAGTAATGTCCAGCAACATAACGCCAATTTTTTGATATTCATACCCATATATAAAAAGTTTTCTTGTTAATCTTTTTACTTCTTTGATAATTTTTGAAGTATTGCTTGTTGGAATTGTAAAAAAAGCACTCACACCATTGCTATACCTCTTGTCTGGATCGATGAATGGACTTGTTCTTAGGAAAACATACACACCTCTTGCTCTAGAATTCTGAGATCTTAATTTCTCACATGCTCTTGATGTATAGTTTGACACAGCTTCTTCTAACTCCTGTAAGAGCATGACTTTTCTTCCGAATGATTTAGAGGAGATTATATTCTTCTTGTTTTTTACCTCTTCAATATCAATACACGAAACTCCGTTTAACTCGTGGTGTATTCTCTCTCCAACAATGCTCAGAGTTTTTCTCACATAGCGTGGATTTGCTTTAGCTAAATCAAGGGCTGTCTCTATACCAATCTTTCTAAGTCTTCTTCCCCATCGTGTAGAAATTCCCCAAATTTCCTCTAATGGAAGCTGCTCTAAAATTCCCTCTCTAATTGCTTCATCTCGTATATCAAAAACATTAGAGGCTTCATATTTTTTGGCCTGCCTATTTGCCACTTTAGCCAAGGTTTTAGAAGGACCAATTCCTATGGACACAGGTATCCCTGTCCACTGCTTGATAAGGCTTCTAATTTCATGAGCAGTTTCTTCTAAGTCACAGTAGTAAAAACTACTAATATCTAAAAAGGCCTCATCAATTGAATAAATCTCTATATTTTTAACAAGAGATTTTAACGATGTCATAACACGAGCTGACATATCTCCATAAAATGTGTAGTTTGATGAAAAAACATGAACATTATTTCTTTTGATTAGTTGTTCATATTTAAAATACGGAGCACCCATTGGAATCCCCAAAGCTTTTGCTTCGTTAGACCTTGCTACAACACATCCATCATTATTAGAAAGTACAACGATTGGTTTCCCTTCAAGACTTGGGTTGAACACCCTCTCACAAGATGCATAAAAATTATTACAATCTACTAGGGCAAAAATTTTATTATTCACTTACTTACTCCTTTGAATACTGTACACTATTCTAAGAAAAAAGAAAGACATTTTATGCCTCGAGGTGGAGCAAGAAAAGGAGCCGGTAGACCGAAAGGTCAAGGTAAGTATGGAGAGCAGACAAAAGCTATCCGTATTCCTGTAAGTAAGGTTAAATATATTTCTGAAATTGTCAGTAAGGGGCTTTATGAAGTTCCTATGTACAGCAATAAAGTGGCAGCTGGATTTCCATCCCCTGCTGATGATTACCTAGAGGATAAAATTGATCTCAATCAATATCTAGTCAAGCATCCTGCAGCTACATTTCTTGTGAGGGCATCTGGAGAATCAATGATTAATGCTGGTATATTTCCAAATGATATTTTAGTTGTCGATAGGAGTTTAAAAGCTGAAGAAGGAAAAGTGGTTATAGCTGTTGTGGACAATGAGCTTACTGTAAAAAGATATCGAAAAAAAGGTAAGAATATTGTTCTAGAACCTGAAAACGAAGCCTACGATCCCATTATTATTTCAGAGGAAAGTGAAGCATTTGTTTGGGGTGTTGTTACCAATGTCATTCACAACCTATAAAAATTAGATTTTTGCTTTACCCCAATAGTTATATCCCAAAAACTTCTGTGTTCCTGGTAAATAGATGTTGTCTAAATTTATGAAGTTAAATCCTGCATTTTTTAAAAGCATTTCTATATTTCTATTAGTGTGACAACCTCCTGAAATTTCGGGATAAAAAAAGTCTGTTGAGTTTTGTATAAAAGATACAAATTTATCGGGTGATAAACCATGTTCAGAAAATATAAAAATACCATCTTTCTTAAGGACTCTTTTAATTTCTTGTAAAGTTTTATCAGGTTCAGGAATTGAACATAATGCATAAGTACTAACTACAGTATCTATTGAATTGTCTTCAACCGATAATTTACTAGCTGACTCTATCAAAAATTCAATATCTAAATCATGCTTGTTAGCTCTTTTTCTAGCTATTTCATTTAATTCTATTGAAGGATCTATGCCATATATTTTTTTTATCTTAGAACTGTCATAATGTTTCAAGTTAGACCCTGGTCCAATACCTATTTCTAGAACAACCCCGTATGCTTCAGGTATCACTTTCTTTCTTTGATAGTCAATAGGTCGAGAATTACATGTTGTATTAATTAATACTGGAAGAATATATTTTTCATATAAAGTTTTACTAAAAAGACGAATAATTGGAAAAATTAAAAATAATAATATATTTGAAACAATTAGATATACTAACTTTTTCAAATTAATGTCCTCCTCGAGGAACTCCCCCATATTTCATACGTGTATCACCCATATAAGCTGCTCTCTCGTCTGGATTATTGGTGTTACAATCGACAATCTCGCCAACAAAAAAAGTATGAGTTCCAAAATTAATTTTTTCTTTAGTTTTCAACTCAAACCAAACTGATGCATTTTCAAAAATAGGAACAGAATTATTTGTTAACTTTATTGGTTCTTTGTTTAAAAAACCTACATTGTATTCAGCTGGTTTAGAAAATTTCACAAAAACCTTTGTATATTCAGGTGAAAATAAATTTACCGTAAAAAAGTCACTATTATTCATTAGTTTATAAGTGACACTTTTGTTGTCTATACCAACTCCAATTAAGGCTGGATCCATACTAACTTGAGTAAGCCAACTAGCAGTCATACCATTGAATTCTCCATCTGCGTGGCTACCAATTATTGCTAGTGGACTTGGAATTTTCCAAGTAGAAACATTTATATCTTCTGGGGTGAGATCACTCATTTAAATTTTCAATTATAAATTTTATAGTTTCAAAATCTAGTGGAATACCAATCGATAATTCAGTTACATTCGATTTTTTCCAATTTTCTAATTTTTTTAGAATAGATTCTTTTGATCCAACCAAAGTTAAATCATCTAATAGTTCAGCTGGAAAATGTTTTTCAGCTTCTTGTTTATCGCCTGCCAAATATAAATCTTGTATTTTTTCAGCATTTTCCTTGTATCCATAATCACATAAAAGATTGAAATAAAAATTTTTAGTTTTTGCTCCCATTCCACCAACATACAATGTGTATGTTGATCTAGCTGGTGATAGATAGATTTCTTTTTCTTCTTCTTCACATATCCTTGCATAAACTGGTGCAGAAATCTCGAAAGATTTTCTTTTATCAGGATTGTTAGACTTCTCAAAGCCTGAATCTAAATATTGATTAAAAATATTATCACCTTTTGTTGGTGAATACATAAAAGGTAACCAACCGTCTGCAATCTCTGCTGTAAGTTCAATATTTTTTGGACCGATTGCAGCTAAATATATTTCTATATCTTTTCTTAATGGATTTTCAATTAGTCTTAAAGGTTTTCCTAGATTTGTTGTTCCCTCTCCTGATAAAGGAAGATTGTAGTATTCTCCCTCAAACTCTAGATTGGTTTCTCTTTTAAATATTTTTCTTACAATTTCAACGTATTCTCTAGTTTTTTTTAAAGGCTTACCGTAAGGCACACCATGCCAACCTTCTACAACTTGTGGACCAGATACACCTAATCCCATCCTAAAACGTCCATTTGAAAGTTTGTCTAAAGTAACTGCAGTCATAGCTGCCATCGCGGGTGTTCTAGATGGTATCTGCATGATGCCAGATCCAAGTTTGATATTTTTTGTTAAACCAGCAAAATATGAAAGCGGAGTTATTGCATCGTAACCATAAGCTTCCGCAGTCCAAATGCATTCGACACCAATATTATCAAGATTTTTTATGAGTTCTACATCGTTTGATATGTGTGGTCCAAAATATCCTACATTTACGCTGACTTTCATGTAATTAGCTTACTCGATAGATATTGATATGTAATTTTCGGGTGTAAATAGTGAATTCATGGCAACATCATGGTCTTCGGTAGGTACAGAATGAATAATTCTTGAATTATTAGCTATTCCTATTTTTATTGATTTCGGATAATTTACTAATAACTTATCATAATAACCAGCTCCTCTTCCCAATCTGTTTCCACCTAAATCAAAAGCTAAACCAGGTACTAGAAATACATCCACGTTGTTTACTTCATCAATGTTAAAAGGCTGCTTTACACCAAATTTATTCAACTCAAAAGGTTCTGATAAACGAGTTACTTTAACTTCATCATAGACATCAGCAAGAACACTGACATCCGAAGCAACATTTAAAAAACTATTAATATTTATTTCATTTTTTAAAGGTAGATAAGTACAAATTGATTTATTAGATATAACATCAATAAAATCATTCAATGATTCATGTGATGGTGTAAAACTCGTATTTGAGTTCATTAAAGCAAATTTTCTTAACTCTTTTTTTAAATCTGTTGTCATTATGCAATTATTTTAAAGTACAATATCTACATGTTAAAGAACAAAATATTTTCTTGGATAAATATGTTCATTATGGCAATTTATACAATTCCAGTTGCATATTCAATATGGTTTGTGGGATTGTTTGATAAATATTCAAAAATTAAATACCACATTGCTCAAAGTTGGGCAACAGTTTGGATGTGGGCTGCTAGATCGAAAGTAACATTAATCAAAAATTTTGAATACCAAAAAAATCAACCTTATGTTGTAATATCAAATCACCTTTCAAATCTAGATCCAATGATCCAATTTAAATACTTAAAAATTAAGTGGGTATTTATGGCAAAAAAAGAAGTATATAAATTACCTTTTTTCAGGACTGCTGCCAAATCTTTTAACTTTATTAAAGTTGATCGATCTGACAAAAATGATAGACAAAGTATTAACGAACAAGCAAAAGTGTTGTTTAAAAACGGATGGTCTTTAATGGTTTATCCACAAGGCACAAGAGCAAAAAAAGATTCCTTTCTGCCATTTAAAAGTGGTGCATTTCATATAGCTATGGATAATAATATACCCATATTGCCTGTTGTTATTGCAGGTACAGGTGACATTTGGCCTAGGGGTGCTAAGTACTTAAAAAGCGGTAAAGCATTCATTAAAACTTTAGAACCTATTGATATTTCAAAATACAATAAAGAAAATATAGAAGAATTGGTCTACGAAACTCAAGAAAAAATGAAAAAGGTATATCTTGAATTAGTAGAAAAAGTAAAGTAGTAATTATGGACTTACTTTTAGCTGCTTTAGGCATTTTTCTTTTACGCTTACTAGATCAAACACTTGGGACATTAAGAACCTTGTATGTAAACAAAGGTATGCCTGTGTTTGGTGCAGTTTTAGGTTTTGTAGAATCGGCAATCTGGATTGTCGCTATCTCTCAAGTTATTCAAGACATAAGCGACCCACTCTTAATTACTGGATATGCTCTAGGATTTGCTTCTGGAACAATAGTTGGTTCTTATATTGAAAACACAATCGCTATTGGTGATGTTGTTGTAAGAATCTTTGCACCTAAAGACAGCGATAGTACTGAAGTAGCAAGAGTATTAAGAGAAGAAGGTTTTGGAGTAACAATTATTAATGGTGAAGGCATGCATGGAGAGGTTTCCATAGCATGGTGTGTCACACCACGAAAAAAAGTAAAGCAAGTATTAAATATAGTTTCTGAAATAAATCCAGATGCTTATGTTACAACAGAACCTACTAACCCAACTAAGTTAACAGGTAATAGAAAATAGACTAGAGTCCTTTTTCAAATTCATCTTCAAAGGAAACTCTTTTTCTTTTTTGATTTCCATTACCAGATGGTTTTGAACCATTCCTTCTATTATTTCTACCTCTATCGTTAGAGGGCTTGCCTCTTTTAGAATCTGATTTTCCTTCAGAGACAGCATCCTCAGGAATTTCTAAATCTTCTTTAGGTGATAAACTAACTTTTCCTTTTTCGATTGAGTCCACCTTAACAACTAATTTATCACCAACACTGACAACTTTTTCAACGTCGCCAACTCTTTTTGATGAGTGAAATTTAGAAACGTGAAGTAGACCATCTCTTCCAGGTAAAATGTTAACAAAAGCACCATACGAAGCAACACTTACGATTTCTCCTTCATACTCTTCCCCCACTTCTGCTTCTGGAGGATCGATAATTAACATAACCATTTCTTTTGCAACTGCAATGCTTTCTTCTTCAGTTGATCCTAAAGTTAATATTCCATCATCATCGATTTCAACAGTGCAACCAGTTTCTTCTTCAATCTTCTTAATGTTTTTTCCTTTAGGTCCAATTACTTCACCAATTTTATCTTTCGGCAATTCAATTGTTTCAAGACGTGGTGCATTTCCAGATAGACTTTCAGCAGGTTCTGAGATAGTATCTTCCATTATGTCTAAGATATGATGCCTAGCATCCATTGCTTGATTGAGTGCTTTTCTCAATACATCAGAAGGTAATCCCTCTATTTTCATATCTAGCTGTAATGCTGTAATTACATTTCTAGTACCAGCCACTTTAAAGTCCATATCACCAAGAGCATCTTCAGCACCTAGAATGTCTGTTAAGGTGACGTATTCACCATCTTTAGATATTAATCCCATTGCAATTCCTGCTACATGTTCTCTAATTGGAACTCCTGCTGCCATCAAAGATAAACTTGATGCACAAACTGAAGCTTGTGATGTAGAACCATTTGAAGAAATAGCTTCACTTACAAGTCTTATAGTGTATGGAAAATCTATTTTAGGTGGGACAACTGGAACTAATGCTTTTTCAGCCAGAGCGCCATGACCTATCTCACGCCTCTTTGGACCTCTCATTGGATAAGCTTCACCAGTTGAATAAGGTGGGAAGTTGTAATGATGCATGTAGCGTTTTGATGTCACTGTATCAATCGTATCCAACATTTGCTCTAGTCTTGACATACCAAGTGTTGTTACATTTAATACTTGCGTTTCTCCTCTAAGAAACATTGCTGATCCATGAACCTTTGGTAAAAGATTAATTTCTGCTGTTATGTTTCTAATATCTGTAGGAGTTCTACCATCTAACCTTGGACCACCAGAAATTACTCTACCTCTAACAGTTGATTTAACTAAAGATTTAAATGCAGATTTAATTGCACCAGTGTTATCTTCTTCAGAATCTAAAAATTTCTCAATAACTTCTGCTTCAAGAGATTTCTGAGCTTCGCTTCTTTCAGACCTATCTGTAATAGCAACAACATCTTCAACAGTAGTTTGAAATTCTTGTGTTATTGAATCAAGTAATTCTTGTGGATAATCTTCAACCATAGGCCATTCAATTTGTGGAACTTCTCTTTGAGAAACCAATTCTTTTTGTGCCTTAATTAGTTCCATAATGTAATCTTTTGAAAGATCAATACCATCTGCAACGACATTTTCTGATGGAGCTAAACTACCCTCATCAATTTTTGAGAATGAACTTTCATTAGCACCAGCCTCAACCATTACAATATCTATTTGATCACTGCTATTAAGACTTCCAGCAACAACCATATCAAATACAGAATCTTCTAACTCGGTATTTGTTGCTTGAGCTACCCATTCATCATTTATAAGGGACATTCTAACTGCGCCTACTGGTGACTCTAATGGAACTCCTGCTAGTTGAAGACCAAGTGAAGCTGCATTGAGTGCTAAAATATCATACTCATTTTCATTATCAACGCTAAGAACAGTCGCTATGATTTGAGTTTCACACCTGAATCCATCTTTAAATGAGGGTCTAAGTGGTCTGTCTATTAACCTACTTGCAAGAATTGCTTTTTCTGTTTGCCTACCTTCTCTTCTAAAAAAACCACCAGGAATTTTACCAGCAGCATACATTCTCTCTTCAACATCAACTGTTAGTGGGAAGAAATCTATACCATCTCTTACAGACTTGTTAGCAACTGAAGTAACCAAAACATTGGTTTCGCCAGAAGTAACAACAACTGAGCCTGGAGCTTGAAGTGCTAATTTTCCTGTTTCAAAAGTAATTTCAGAATTACCAATAGTAACCTTGACGTTATTAACGGTCATATAACCTCTTTCTTGACCAAGGTTATTAATTGTCAGCTTTCAACAAAAGCTCTCAATTAACAACACAAGGTCTATGTTTTATCTTCTTAAACCTAACTTTTCAATAATATCACGGTATCTTTGAACATCCTGATTTTGAAGATACTGTAAAAGACGTTTTCTTTTTCCTACCAACATTAAAAGACCTCTTCTTGTATGATGATCTTTTTTATGAGTTTTCAAATGTTCAGTTAAATGATCAATTCTGTTGCTTAATAGTGCAACTTGAACTTCCGCTGAACCAGTATCGGAATCAGACTTACCGTATTCGTTAATTATTTCTTGTTTTGTTTTCATTCGAGTCAATAATAGTATCTTGTATATCTAAAGTGAAGAATATTACTTATTCTTTATTGAGTCAATATCAGCTTGTATTTGTTCAAGAAGATCGTCTATTGATTCAAATTTTTTTTCAGGTCTGATAAATCGTTGGAGTCTTATCTTTATTTCTTCTCCATAAATATCTTGATCAAAATTAAATAAATGAGCCTCAACTTTAAGAACTTTTCTATCGACTACAGTAGGTGCATAACCAATATTGACTATTCCCCTATAAACATCATTATTTAAATCACATTCAATTTCATAAACACCCAATCTAGGAAAATAAATTTCATGCTCTAATTTAATGTTTGCAGTTGGAAAACCAATCTTTGACCCCAACCTCATACCTTTAACAACTTTACCTGAAATTTCATACTCCCTACCAAGAAAAGCATTCACTTTACCAATATTGCCTTCATCTAAATAATTTCTTATTTTTGTAGATGATACTTTTTCATTCTCAATAAAAAAATCATCTAAAATAATCACATTTTCATCTCCGAAAAAATTGATTAATGTTTGAACATCTCCGGACCTATCTTTCCCAAATTTGAAATCTTTACCAACTATTATTTTTTTGGTTTTAAGGTTTTTTACTAATAAGTCTAAAAATTCCTCTGAAGAAATTTTATTTACTTTACTAAATTCTAAATAAACAATATTGGAAGGATTAAAGCTTTTTAAAATGGTGTTTCTTAAAGTATTACTTAAAATTGGCTTTAATTTTTTGTTAAAATATATTTTGGGTAATGTGTCAAAAGTAATAATTTGAAAATTCTTACTATATTTAAACGTACTTTTTATAAGTTCCAGATGACCAAGATGCAAACCATCGAATGCACCAATGCATGAAATATCGATTTCTGAATTAACTACATCTTTACTTGAGAAGTGTTCGTATATATTCATATAAATACTTTATCTGGTTTAAAAAAATCTTCCGAAAATGGTTCATAAATAGCAACTAAATTGTTTTCGAAACTAATTGCAAACTTTTCTCTACTAGAAAACTCACTTGAGTCTATTAAATTACCATTACGTATATTTCCTATTTGATTGTCTTTAACTTTTAATTCTTTTAAACCAATAATTTCACTCCAATGTATTGACTCTATAAATGTATCAAATTTTAAAGCTTCGACGTTTGAAATTAATCTAGAATCTTCAGAGCTAAGAGAACCAATGTTGATTCTTTTTAAATTATTTACAATGGCTGTTGTATTAATGAATTCACCAAGTTCACGGACTATTGATCTAATATAAGTTCCTTTACTGACTTTTATATCAAATGTTACGATATTTAAATTATAAGAAATATTTTCAATATTAAAAATTTCGATATCTCTCATGGGAATATCCACATCTTTATTTTGTCGCGCATACTTGTATAGTCGCTTTCCTTTAACTTTTACGGCTGAATACTTGGGAGGTTGTTGTTTAGATTTTCCAAGTTTAGTTTCAAAAAACACTTTAATATCATCACTGCGATCAACAGCTACTACGTCTTCTTTCTTTGTCACTTCTGACATTATGTCTAATGTTTCTGATTCAAAACCTAAAAGTGCTTCAACTCTGTAATTTTTTGTAGTGTCATCAATGTAATCAAAGAGCTTTGTGTATTTGTTGGTGGCTAACAGCATTAATCCTGTAGCTAAAGGGTCTAAAGTTCCTGAATGTCCAACTTTATCAAACTTATAATTTTTTCGGAATTTAGTACATAAATCTTGTGAAGTCCATGTTTTAGGTTTGTCTGCTAAGTAAAAATTAGAGTTGAGTTCTAATTTCATTTTTTACTTGGTTAACTATTTCATCTTGATTTAAGCTTGAAGAAAATCCCGATGCTGCCTTATGCCCTCCTCCATTAAATGAAGAAGCAACTTGTTGTACGTTAATTGAACTTCTTGATCTTAAACTTCCTTTATAAGTTCCATCTTTTTGCTCTTTAAGCAGAAGTGCAACATTAGTTCCTTCAACCAATCTTATTGAATCAATTAAAAAATCCATTTCTGATTCATCTATTTTAAATTTCGCATAGTCTTCTTGTAAGACATAAGAACATACTAATTTTTCTTCATCATGAACATTAATTCTATTGACAACTTCACTTTCTAAATTCATAGCATTTAAATTTTTGGTACCATAAATATTTTCTGAAATAACTGCTACTTCTGCTCCTAAATCAACAAGTGCTGCAGCTATAGATAAAACTTCGGAAGTAGTGTTTGAATATTGAAACCTACCAGTATCAGTTATTAATCCAGTCATCAAACAATTAGCTACTTCTTTAGTTATAAGGTCTTTTTCATCTACTAATTCTCTATACAACACTTGTGTAGTGCTTGCTGCATTTGAATCTATGATTTGTATATCACCAAATGTAGGGTTTATGTGGTGATCAACAACTATAACTTTGTTACTTTCAAGGGCTACTTTTTCAACTATGCCTAAACGACTGGAAGACCCACAATCAAATACATACACTGTATCGTACTTGTCTTTAATTTCTTCATTTATAAAATGTAAAGGTAAATGATTTAAAGTATTTGGAAATTTTGTCGTTTTATCAAAATACACATCTGATTCTATCCCTTTAGATTGAAAAATTAATTTAAGTGCTAATGCTGAACCTAAAGCGTCGCCATCTGGATTGATATGTCCAGTAATTAAAATACTTTCATCTTTTAAATGGTCAATTAACTCACTCATCTGGATTAACCTTTTCAAGTAAATTGTTGATTCTAAATACATTATTTATTGTGTTATCAATTTCAAATATTATTTTTGGAACATTCTTAGTTGTCATTTCTTGACTGAGAACCTTTTGAATTTTTGTTCTATTTTTCTCAAGTGAGTTTTTCAATGAGCCTTCATTTCCTTCCATGGTTGAAACAAATACTAGACACTTTTTTAGATCAGGAGATGTTGAAACATGCGTAACAGTTGCTTTATTTAATATTGGATCTGAATTTTTTATTAAAGCTTTTGAAATTATTTGGTGAACCAATGGATTTATTCTGTTGATTCTTCCGCCTCTTGATTGGTTACTCATATATTTCTATACTTCGACTTCACCAAGTATTTCTATAGTATCGCCTTCTTTAATATCTTTATAATCAGATAAACCAATACCGCACTCAAGTCCTTCATTAACTACTTCAACACTATCTTTGAATCTTCTTAGTGAAACAACAGTTCCTTCATAAATCACTACACCGCCTCTAAGAAGTCTTGCTTTTGCATCCAATTCAACTTTACCCTCTGTAACAATTGACCCAGCAACCACACCAACCTTAGGAGCTCTAAAGGTTGTTTTGACTTCAACCATTCCAATTATCGCCTCTTCAGTCTTAATTGTCATTTGTCCAAGAACTGCTTCGGTAACATCGTCTAAAAGTTCATAAATTATTTGATAAGTTCTTACATCAATACCTTTACTTTGTGCCATATTTCTAGACTGACTATCTGGTCTTACATTAAACCCAATTACTATAGACTCAGTAGCACTTGCTAAGTCAATGTCGGATAAAACTATACCTCCAACAGCAGCATGTACAATTTGAATATTTACATCATCTGTTGCAAGTTTGTTGATTCCGTCACGAATAGCTTCAACAGAACCATTTGTATCAGCTTTTAAAATAATATTTACAGTATTGAGTTCACCTTCTTGGAGTAATTTCATCATATCCGACATTCTTGATTCAACTGAAAAATTTGAATTGTCATGGTCTTTAAGTTTATTTTTGTTTTCTTCTGCTTTTGCCTTAGCTTCTTTTTGATTTTTTACAGCAACAAATTGGTCACCAGCAGTTGGAGATTCATCCCACCCAATTAAATCAATTGGAGAACCTGGTACAACTTCTTTTTGTGTTTTGTTATTGTGATCAAACATTGATTTTATTCTGCAAAATGCTTGTCCAGCATACAAAAAGTCACCTTGTTTCAATGTTCCCCTTGTCACAATAACAGTTGCAACATTGCCCCTTCCCACTTCCATTCTGGACTCGACTATATATCCTGATGCTTGTGTGTTGTAATTAGCTTTTAACTCTTCTATTTCAGCAACAAGTGATAGTGTTTCTAAAAGATCATCTATACCTGTTCCATTTATTGCTGAGACTTCAACAATTGGTATATCTCCACCTAAATCTTCAGCGATTACATCATATTTAGTTAGCTCAGCTTTTATCATCGACGGGTTTGCTTCAGGTAAATCACATTTATTTATAGCAACGACAATAGGCACTTTAGCTGCTTTAGAGTGATTTATAGCTTCTATTGTTTGAGGCATCACACCATCATCAGCTGCTACAACAAGAACCACTATATCAGTAACATTAGCTCCTCTTGCTCTCATTTGAGTAAAAGCCTCATGACCAGGAGTGTCTATAAAAGTAATTCCTGTTTCACCAGACTCAACTTTGTATGCACCAACATGTTGCGTAATTCCCCCAGCTTCACCATCAGCTACTTTTTCATTCCTTATATAGTCAAGCAAACTTGTTTTTCCGTGGTCAACATGACCCATAACTGTAATGATCGGTGCTCTAAGTTTTAGATCTTTTTCATCATCTTCAAAAGACTCTACATCAATTACATCTTCTCTTGAGACACTAACTTCTTCTTGAATATCCGCAATTAAATTATATTTTTCAAATAGTGACTCAATCTCAGAATCCGTCAGAGGAGAATCCATGCCTTTCATGACACCAATCCCCATTAAGTCAGCAACTATTTCTGTTGCGTCTTTTTCGATTAAATCAGCAATTTTACTTGGAGAAGAATTTTGAAATACTTCTACTATTTGTACATCTTCTTCGAGTTCTTCTTCCTTAGGTTGAGCTACTTCATCCAGCTCATCATCAGATTCCAATTCTTCTACAGATGTTTCAGGAGTGTCTTCTATTACTTCTTCTGGTTGAAAAGCTAACTTTACTAACTCTTCTTCTTCCTCAGTTAACCCACTAGAAGCAGTCTTAACTTCCAAGCCTAATTCTTTAGCTTGGAATAAGACATCTGCTGAAGCTACATCTAATTCTTTAGCGATTTGATGGATTCGCTTTTTCGCCATTTATTCTTCCTCTTTAGATGGGCTTTCATCTTCTTGAACCACTTCTTCTTCCTGTGGCGAATCTCCCAGTCCTTCAATATCTATTTTATAACCAGTCAATTTTGCAGCTAAACGAGCGTTTTGCCCTTCTTTTCCTATTGCTAATGAAAGTTGGCTATCTTTAACTACTACTCTTGCAGTTTTTAGATATTCATCAATTTCAACTTCATCAATATCAGCTGGTCCTAGAGCTTCTTTAATAAATCTTACTTTGTCTTCTCTCCATTCAATGACATCTAGTTTTTCACCTCTTAACTCATTAACAATTTGTCTTACTCTGTTTCCTCTTGAACCAACACATGCTCCTTTTGGATCTACATTTGGATCATTGCTAAATACTGCAATCTTAGTTCTGCTTCCAGCCTCTCTTGCAATTGCTCTTAACTCAACTGTTCCATCAACTAATTCTGGTACTTCAAGTTCTAACATTTTTTGGACAAACTCAGGTCTGCTTCTGCTTACAATAATTGGAATACCTTTAGCATCTTCTCTTACTTCTGTAATGAGTGCTTTAACTCTATTTCCCCTTTCAAGCCTCTCAAATGGTACTCTTTCTCCAGATGGAATTACTGCTTCTGCGTCCTGTAAATCTAAGATTGTTTGGTTAAATCTTGGATCAAACTGAGTAACAATTCCTGTTATTAGTTGGCCTTCTCTACCAAAATATGCATCTAATACCGTAGCTCTTTTTGCGTCTCGAATTTTGGTTGTCATCATCTGTTTGAAAGACTGTGCGGCAATTCTTCCAAATTCATCCTCGTCTAGTTCTACCTTCCATTCTTCTATTACGTTTCCTTCAACATCAAGTTCTTGAGCGTAAATTAAAACTTCACCAGAATCAGGATTTAAAGTTACTCTAGCTTCTTCTGCTGCACCTGGAATACGCATATAAGCAGATCTAAAGGCAGAAACTAACGCTTCATACATGCTTTCAACCGTTACGCCTTTTTCTAAAGCCAAAGACTCAATTGCTTGTTTGCTTTCATTACCTAATTTCATAATTTAACCTCTTACCTTTTGCTTAAATTTTTTATATTCTAATTTTGCTGATTTCACATTATTGAAATCTATACATAAAACTTCATCATTGATATTTAAAAATAAATTATCATTTTCAATTTTTTCTAATGACCCTTCAAAAACATATTCTCCATTGATGTTTTCAGTAGTTTTTATTCTTAATAACTCACCCACTGATAGTTCAAAATGTCTTTTGTTTTTAATTTTTCTTTCAACACCAGGACTTGATACAATCATTTCAAAAGATCCTTTTTCATATCCTAAATCTTCAAGAATTCTTTGAAATTGTCTATTGAATCTAGTTGTTGTTTCTAAATTAATATTTTCTTCAGAGTAAACAAAAGCTTCAACTTTAGAAATATTTGGATGGTTTACTACATTTAAATCATAGAGTTCAGAACCCTCGATTTTTAGATATGAATCAAAAGATTCAAAGATTTCATCAACTGAAACCATAATCCCTCCATTCATAAAAAAAGTGGGTCAAACCCACTTCACATAGCTAAGTTGTTAAGATAATTTTAACAAATTTTGATAATTAACTAAAGAGATTTTTAATAAGCTTTAGAGAATATTGCCAATTTACCTTTTTGCGATGGTTCGTTTACTGAATTTTTTAATTTTTTATCATCTAACACGTAACACCGCAATGTTCCTTTGGTTAAATTCTTTACTTCATCCTCTTGTTCACTATTTTCATTCCAATAACATGAAACAAATCCCGGTTTATCATTCAAAGTTGATATTAAATCATCATAACTATCTACATGCACAGTGTTTGACTCTCTGAATTTTTGAGAACTCTCTAATAATTTATTTTGAATATCTTCAAGTTCTTTTTGTACATAATCATTTAATTCATTTAATGAAACGCTAATTTTTTCTTTCTCACCATCTCTTCTAGATACAACAACAGAATTATTTTCAATATCTCTTGGTCCTATTTCTATTCTTAATGGAACGCCCTTTAATTCCCATTCATTAAATTTAAATCCTGGTGATAAGTTGTCCCTATCATCAACGTAAACTCTTGTATCTTCATCAAAACTTTTTTTAACATTATCGACAGATTCTAAAACCATTGATTTAAATTCTTCTTTAGGAATGATTGGAACTATTACAACTTGAATCGGTGCTAGTTTTGGAGGAAGATTAAGACCTTTATCATCTCCATGTGCCATTATTATCATACCTATTAGACGAGTGCTAACTCCCCAACTAGTTTGATACGGATGTTGCAGTTCATTATTTTCATCAGAAAATTGAATTTCAAATGCTTTAGAGAAATTTTGTCCTAATTCATGAGACGTTCCAGCTTGTAATGCCTTCATGTCTTTCATCATGGCTTCTATTGAATACGTTCTAGTAGCACCAGCAAATCTCTCATTTGCAGATTTTGTACCTTTAACAACAGAAACAGCTGCAATGTTTTCAGCAAATTCAGAGTAAACATCAAGCATCTTTAAAGCTTCTTTAGTTGCTTCTTGTTCAGTTGCATGTGCAGTATGGCCCTCTTGCCATAAAAATTCAGAAGTTCTTAAAAATAATCTTGTTCTCATCTCCCATCTAACTACATTGGCCCATTGATTAATTAACATAGGAAGATCTCTATGACTACTAATCCATTTTGAAAACATATGGTTAATAATTGTTTCAGAAGTTGGCCTTACAACAAGTGGTTCTTCTAGCTCTTTTCCGCCTGCATGAGTTACAGTTGCTAATTCAGGTGAAAAACCTTCTACATGTTCAGCTTCTTTTTGTATAAATGAATTAGGAATAAAAAGTGGAAAATAAGCATTTTGATGACCAGTTTCTTTAAATCTTTTATCAAGATAAGCTTGGACACTCTCCCAAATTGAATATCCATATGGCCTTATAACCATTGAGCCTTTAACCGGTGAATAGTCAGCTAACTGAGCTTGTTGAATGATATCTGTATACCACTCATTAAAATCCTCTGACATTGGTGTAAGCTTTTCAACCATGTTTATATATTAAAGGCTTTAGTCTTCTAAATCAGTCTTTGTAGTAATCTCTACAACTGACTTCGTCTTCTCTTCAAAATTATTTATATCTCCTTGAAAATCTAATAATTCTTCAACATCTTTTCTTGCAATTTCGGCAGCATCTTTATCTGCAGCAGCTAGTCTTGCCTCTATCCCTTCTTCAGCAAGTAGCTTTCCTTCTTCTAATAAGGCATCAACCATATCTTCTTCTTTAACTACTTTTACAACTTGGCCTTTAATGAACAAATGACCTCTTTTTTTACCTGCAGCAATACCTATGTCGGCTGATCTTGCTTCTCCTGGTCCATTAACAACACAACCCATAACAGCAACCTGAATGGGAAGACCTTCTTTTTCCAATGCTTCTTGTGCTTTTTTAGCAACATCAATTACATCAACCTCCGCTCTTCCACAACTAGGACAAGCAATTAAATCTAAAGAATTTCTTTCTCTTAATCCAAGATACTCTAACAACTGCCTACCACTCTTTGCTTCTTCTACTGGATCAGCTGTTAAAGATAATCTAATTGTGTCACCTATACCATCTGTTAGAAGTGATGAAATGCCTGCAACAGATTTAATTAACCCACCTGGCAAAGGCCCTGCTTCAGTTACGCCCAAATGAAGTGGGTATTCTACTTTTTCAGCTAAAAGCCTATAAGATTCAACCATTAAAGGTACATTTGAATGCTTGACAGATATTTTTATATCATGAAAATCTACTTCTTCTAAATATCTTGCTTCTAATAATGCAGATTCAACCAAGGCTTCTGGGGTTGCTTCACCATATTTTTCGAGTAAATCTTTGTCTAGAGATCCTGCATTTACTCCTATTCTTATAGGTATCCCTGCAGACAAACATTCTTTAGCTACTTGTTTGATTTGATTTTCATTTCTTATATTTCCAGGATTAAGACGTAAACCTTGGACACCAGCTTCGATAGCAGCAAGTGCTAATTTATATTGAAAATGTATATCGGCAATTATTGGAACTGGACTTCTTGTACAAATCTTAACCAAAGACTCTGCTGCTTCAATTTCATTACAAGTTACTCTTACTATGTCTGCACCATTCGAAGCAAGTTCATATATTTGACCTAAGGTTTCATCAGTTTTTCTAGTTTTTGTAGTGGTCATAGACTGAACCGAAACAGGAAAATCAGAGCCTACACCTACATTTCCAACATGAAGTTGGGTTGTTTTTCTTCGATCTTTCATAATCTTATAGGTTGAGTAATGTCTAAATAAAATGCAGTAACACCTAAAAATATAAAAATAAATACTACAAAAGCAGCAACTGGATAAAGTTTTCTATCAGAAACCTTTCTCCCTGTTATGCCTTCTATCAACGCTAAAACAATTCTCCCTCCATCTAGAGGAATAAGAGGAATTGAATTAAATACAGCTAAAAATATGTTTACAAACGCCAAGAGGCTGAAAAGATTTACATACCCACCTTCAGCAATTTGGCTTCCAGCTTGAGCTAAACCTACAGGACTTAACGGTCTTACTTCATCAGGAACTTCTTGTCCTGTATAGGTGCCTAGTAAAGTTTGAATATTTTGGGGACTAAACAAAGTAAAAATTCCGTCTACTGCAGCTAGTGTCATGTCAATTTCAATCAAAGTTGTTGAGATTACTGCTTCGAAAGGATTTAATCTTTGAAGTTCTACTGTTGGAGACACTCCTAAATAGCCACTAGTAGTATTTCCAACTAATCTTTCTTCAAGAACTGTAGTTGTTAAATACAATTGACCATTTCTTAAATATCCTATTGAAACCTCGTTATTACCATTTATTTGAATTTGGCTAACTAGCTCTTCCCAGGATTCAACTTCTTGACCATTAAATGTTTTAATAATATCGCCTTCTTGTAAACCAGCTTTTTGTGATGGTGAATCATATATAGCATCTACTGATGAATCACCAATTGAACTAATTTGTAATGTAGGTTGTTCAACTCCATGAAAAACAAATATTGAAAACAAAATTATCCATGCAATAGCAAAATTAATTAAAATACCTGATGAAGCTATGTAAAGTTTTTGGGTCCATTTTGCATTATGAAAAAGTTCATCTTGGTTATAACCTTCAGCTTCATCATTTTCATCCATTCCAGGAATTTTTACATAACCTCCTAAAAGAAGAGCTTTAAGACCATATTCTGTCTTATTTCTTTTGAATGAAAACAATCGAGGTCCAAATCCAACAAAAAATTCAGAAACAGCTACTTTAGATCTCTTTGCGGATACATAGTGTCCAAGTTCGTGTAAGACAACAAATAAAGTCAGCAATACTATTGTGAGTATTCCATTCATACTTAATTATTACACTTTTTAAATTAAATCTAAAAACTCAATTACAAAGACTAGCAATGGGAAACTTATTAACTGTGAGTCTATCCTATCAAGTACTCCTCCATGTCCTGGAAGAAGGGAACTGGAATCCTTTATTTCGACTGATCTTTTAATTCTGGATTCAAATAAGTCACCAATCGTACCAAATGATATAAAAATCAATGCAACAATAATTGATAGTGTTATGGAAATATCAAAATAACTATTTAATACAAAAGTCATAGAGATGCTACCAGCCAATAAGCCCATAAGAAATCCTTCAATAGTTTTATTTGGAGATATCGATTCAGCAAGTTTTCTTTTACCAAATCGTCTACCAAATTCGTATGCGGCAATGTCAGATAAAGAGATTGATATAAGAGCAAGAAGTGTAAAAGTCGGAGAAATATTGCTTAAAGTATATCCAATACATGCCAAACCCATACCAAACCAAATTAGGAACAAAAAAGAAGAACCAAATTTATCGTATATTCCATAAGAAATAAATATTCCCGTATAAACGATTACTCCTATAGGAAATATGAAAAGCGGTATGTGGAGATTATCTAGTCCATAAAAAAAAGTTATTATTAATGGAGTAAGTGCTGCATAAATTAATAGCGGATATGGTATTACAATCCCGTATTCAAAAATATCAAACCACTCCTTCGATGCAATAAGTCCAACAACTACTAATAAAATAAATGCAGAGTTTTTGTTTAAGAAAAACAAAACAACTAGTAATAACAATCCAAGACCTGTATAAACTCTAGGATTAGATGAAAAGTTAGTATTTAGATTTTCTTCAGAATCATCATTTTGGTTTTCCTCTGGAATCTCTATGTACCCAGGCCAAAAAGTACCTTCATTGTCTGACTGTTGTTTGTGATTAAACCTCAAGTAATTCATTCTGCTTTACTGAAAGTAGTTCATCAATCTTAACAACATATTTATCTGTTAAGTCTTGGACCCTTGATTCAAGTCTTTTAATTTCATCTGCAGAATGATCATCTTTTAATTTAGTAATTTCATCAATACCAAATCTTCTATGGTTTCTAATACCAACTTTGGAATCTTCAGCTGCTTTTGATGCAACTTTTCCAAGTTCTTTTCTTCTTTCCTCGGATAATGGAGGGATTGGAATTCTTATAACTTCACCATCGTTTACAGGATTTAAACCTATGTCAGCATTCATAACAGCTTTTTCAATTTCATCTAAAGCACCTTTATCAAAAGGTTGGATAACTAACAACTTAGGATCTGGTACAGAGATCGTTGCCAATTGCTGTAATGGTGTTTTCGTACCGTAATACTCAACATTAAGTTTGTCTACTAGTGCTGGGTTAGCTCTTCCAGTACGGATACTAGAAAATTCATCAACTAAATGATTGATTGAGCCTGCCATTTTGCCTTCAACTTGTTGGATTAAAGCTTCACTCATATTGCTATTTTATTAATGTTCCTATGGATTCTCCACTTAAAGCTTTAAATATGTTGTCTTGTTTAGTTCCATCAAAAACTCTTACTTGCATTTTATTCTCTTCACATAAAGTAATAGCTGTTAAGTCCATCACTTTTAATTTTTGATCTAAAACGTTTTTATAAGATATTTCATCAAACTTTTGAGCATCTGCGTGCTGTTCAGGATCTTTATCGAAAACACCGTCAACTCTTGTAGATTTAAGCATCAAGTTTGCGTCTATTTCTGCAGATCTTAATGATGCTGCTGTATCGGTAGTAAAGTATGGATTACCTGTCCCAGCTGCAAATATTACTACCCTTCCTTTTTCTAAATGTCTTATTGCTCGAAGTCTTATGTAGGGTTCAGCAACTGCTGTCATGGTAATTGCAGATTGTACTCTAGTTTGTGTACCGTTTTTATCAAGTGCATCTTTCAGAGCAACTGCATTAATTACAGTTGCTAACATACCCATATAATCAGCATTAGCTTGAGCCATGTTTTTTGCAGATTCCTGAACACCTCTGAAAAAGTTACCACCACCAACTACGACGCCAATTTCAATCCCTTGATTATTAGCCTTGGTAATTTCTTTGGCAATTCTCTCAATTACCTCTGGGTCAATACCAAAATTTGTGTCCTGATTTGCAAATGATTCGCCAGAGAGTTTTAAAAGAATTCTACTCAATTAAGCACCGACCTCAATTCTTGAGAATTTTTTAATATAAATTTTTTCACCTAATTTTCCTGAAAGCTCTTCAATCATTGTTCCAACTTTACCCTCATAAAACTCAGGATTGCAAAATACTTGTTCGTTTAAAACGAAGTCTTTGTAGAACGAAGATATCTTACCTTCAACAATTTTTTCTATTACTTCTTGGGGTTTCCCTTCATTCTCTGATTGTTTTTGTATTATCTCTTTTTCTTCTGCAATTCTTGATTCTGGAACATCTTCAACATTTAAAAATTCAGGCTTAATTGCAGCAATATGCATTGCTACTTGCTTAGCAATGTTGTTAAATTCCTCTGATTTAGCAACAAAATCTGTTTCGCAAGCTAATTCAACTAATACACCAGAAACTGCTCTGTCTTGTTGGTAATGAATGTAATCGCCAATTGCTCCTTGGTTAGCATCTTTATCTGCTCTTTTTTTAGAGTCTGCCAAGCCTTTTTCACGTAGATACTTAACAGCTTTGTCAAAATCACCATCATTTTCACTCAGTGCTTTTTTTGCATCCATCATTCCAGCACCAGTCATATCTCTTAGTTTTTTAACATCTCCAGCTGAAATAGACATTATTCGCTCTCCTTATTTTCTACTTCTTCTCTTTTACCAGATCCTTTTAAGCAAGCATCAGCAATAGAAGATGTAATTAATTCGATCGATCTTATTGCATCGTCATTTCCAGGTATTACTATCTCAACACCTTCAGGGTCAACATTTGAATCAGCAAGTCCTATTACAGGAATACCAAGTTTTTTTGCTTCAGTGATAGCAGTCGATTCATTTGCTAAATCAACGATAAAAATTGCATCAGGTAGTTTATTTAAATTAACTATTCCACCAATTGATTTGTTGAGCTTTTCAATTTCACGTCTAATTTTTAATCTCTCAGATTTTGTATATGCATTAATTTCTCCAGAGCTATCCAAAGACATTAATTCTTTTAAATATACAACTCTTTTAATGATCGTTTTAAAGTTAGTAAGCATTCCACCCAGCCATCTAAAATTAACATATGGCATTCCCGCTCTTATTGCTTGTTCTTCAATTACGCCTTGTGCTTGGGGCTTAGTACCTACAAAAAGTACTTTTCCACTATTTGCAACTAGCTTTTGAACATAATCATGAGCTTGTTCTATTGCTTCGTATGTGATTCTTAGATCTAATATATGTATGCCGCTCTTTGCATCATAAATATAATTACTCATTTTTGGATTCCATCGTTGAGTTTGATGGCCAAAATGAACGCCTGCTTCGAGCAAGTCTTTCATTGATGTTGACATTATTCTCCTTTGGTTATTTCATCCCATGTTCCTTGCTTTCGCGACTTCCAAACTTTCGTTCACCAAGGAAGCTTGCAAACATGGTGTCTAATCAATGCAAGTTTAATATGATGTAATTATTAATCAACCCCTTGGATGGGATTGTTGATGCTTTAATTTCAATTGTTTTTTTGATACATGAGTATAAATTTGAGTTGTACTTGGATCATTATGTCCTAAAAGTTCTTGCACTACTCTCAAATCAGCTCCTCCTTCAAGTAAATGTGTTGCAAATGTGTGACGAATACTGTGAGGAAAAGTACCCAACCTAAGCTTTACAACTCTTCTAATCTCTCTATCACTAATTCTTGAACCTCTAACACCTAAAAACAATGCATTTTCAGAAGATTTAATATTCAGATTACTTCGAGAATTGTGAACATATTGTTTGATTGCTTTTGATGCTCGCTTTGTAATAGGAAGGATTCTTTCTTTATTTCCCTTTCCTAAAACTTTTATAGAGTTATTTTCATTAAAATCATTTAAGTTCAAATTACTTACTTCACTAACTCTTAAACCTGATGAGTACATAATCTCTAATATTGCCATATCTCTAATTTCTTTACTGGTTGAATTAGGTAGTGTGTCTAGTAGCTGATTAATGTAATTAGAAGTCATGATAGAAGGAAGTTTTCTCTCTGCTTTAAGACTAAATACTGATTCTATTTTAGATTTGTCAAAATAATTTTTATCGCCGCACCAAATAAGAAATGTTTTTATTGCAGTTACTTTTCTATTTATCGTTGATTTTGATAATTTTTTTTCGTAACAATCAGAAAGAAATAATGAAAAATTACCTAATTTAAAATCTCCATTTAAATATTGTTCAATATCCGTTTTGTAAGATTTTGCGGTATTTATAGAATAATTTTTGAGATTTGTTAAGTCATTTATATAAATACTTAGTATTTTTTTTTGGTCTGCTTTATTATTTAGTTTCAAGTTTTTTTTCTAAATTTCTTTGTAAACCAGACAAAAGAAGAGTAATGCTTAGATACAAAACTGTAAGTACAACATAGGTTTCTGTAAATCTAAATGTGCTACCTGAGTAAAGACGACCGGCATAAGTTATGTCTTGAACAGCCAAGACAGAAAGCAATGAAGAATCCTTCATCATTGAAATAAAATCATTTCCTAAAGCTGGGAGCATATTTCTAAATGCTTGCGGTAAAACTATGAATCTCATTGTTTGCTTATCATTGAGACCTAGAGACGCTCCACCTTCTCTTTGGCCAACAGGTACAGATTCAATTCCTGCTCTAAAAACTTCAGCAATATAAGCTGCATAAAATAAGCTTAAAGCAATAATCGCACGAGCCAACATGGGAACATTTCCATTATTGATATTAAAAAATTTAGCTGCGTCTACAACAACAACAAATGCAATAGTAAATATCAAAATAAGAATTGGAACTCCCCTAATGAATTCAATATAGGTTCGAGAAATTGTACTTAAAAATGTATTATTTGAAATTCTCCCTATTCCTAATAGCAGACCTAAAACTATTGCAATAAAAAAAGAAACTATGGTTGCTCCAAAAGTAATTTTTATACCAGGGATGATAAATTTAAAGGCTTTGAGATATTCTTCACCGGTAATGATTGTGTAAACCATCCAAGATATGATGAAGAATAAAATGAAAGCCCACGAGTTTTCAGCTTTAAATATTTTCTTAATCATATATAACCATCATAAAACAATAGGCACGGATAACCGTGCCTATTGAATTAAATATTACTATTTATTTATTCGTCGTATGATACATCTTCGATGTCATCATATGAAACAGTAAATCCAGGTGAGAAGAATTTATCATTAATCTCTTGTAACTTACCATTTTCTTTCATCAAAGCTAGACCTTGATTGATTACATCAACTAATGGACTTCCTTCTGGGAAAGCAAATCCTAATGGATCAGTTTGAAGACCTTCACCAACTAGTTTTACTTTGTCTTTATTTGCACCCATATATCCAAGACCTGCAACTTCATCAACAATTGATGCATCTGCGTCGCCTGAAATAACAGCTGCTATAGCAAAATCAAACTGGTCGTAAGCGTCTACTTTATCAGCTCCAAAAAGTGATACTGCTAACTCGTAGTTAGTTGTTCCTTTTTGTGTAGCTACTTTAAAGTCACCATTTTGAATATCTGCTGCTGTTGTAATATCAGAATTACCACTAGCAACTAGAATTCTTTGTTGTAAAACTATATAGCTATCAGAGAAATCGATAATTTTATCTCTTTCTTCTGTTATTGAAATACCATCACCAGCAATCATGTACTGACCATCTGCAACAGCTTGGATCATTCCATCCCATGCAGCTGCAACATATACTGGTGTG
This sequence comes from Candidatus Actinomarina sp., assembly GCA_038142145.1. Lineage (GTDB taxonomy): Bacteria > Actinomycetota > Acidimicrobiia > Actinomarinales > Actinomarinaceae > Actinomarina. Next base: position 567,120 of record JAYQJM010000005.1, read on the forward strand.
AAATTCATTTGTTCAGCTAAATAATTGAAAACGTCATAATCCCAACCCTTGGCTTCACCATCTGCAGCATCAACATAGTTAAAAGGTAAATATGCATTCTCAACAGCAAATGTAAATTCGCAGCCATCTAGATCTGGAAGACCGTTTTCTCCTGTAGTGATTTCAACTTCATCACATGGTGTAGCCGCTGTAGAACAAGCAGCTGCAACAAGACCTAAAATTAAAATCAATAAAAGTGATTTTTTATTTTTCAATTAATAATCCTCCGTTTTCCTAAGTTAGAATTATTGCATAAATATTCATTTATATGTATATTTATGCAATTATTTTATTCATCCAATGTATTTTTAAATTTAGGTAGTCTTTTATCAAAAAATGCCAGCATACCTTCTGCAGCATCACTATGAAGGAATCTAGATTTTTGATTTTTAGTTTCAATATCTAAGGAATCTTGGAATGTTCGATCTAGCCCTTTACGTATTTGATCTTTAACCATACATATAGAAATAAAACTTTGTTTATTTAACGTATCAATTAACAATTTAAATTCTGAATCAAGCTCGGAACTATTGCAGAGTTTATACAAAACATTTAATTTATCTAAATCACTCCCATTAATTTCATTAGATGTCATCATTAATTCTTTTGCTTTTTGAATACCTACTATTCTTGGCAATAACCATGATCCTCCAAAATCAACAACTAGACCTCTTCTAACGAACACTTCTATAAATCTTGTTTCAGGAGTGGCGATTATAAAGTCACTAAGCAGCAACATGTTAGAAGCAGCTCCAGCAGCTATACCATCAACAATTGAAATTACTGGTTTTTTGCAATTCCATAAAGCAAGAGCCGCATTAGAGACATCATCCATAGCTGAAACAGAATCTTCACCAAGTTGTGCACCTGCAGAAAAATTGCCATTTACATGTTTTAATACTAAATATTTACATTCACTTTTTTCAAATTTTTCTACTTCATCGATTATGTTTTTCCAATCAGTTGAAGCAATAGCATTTAAAGACGCCTCATCATTAAATTGGATATAATAAACTTCATTTGAAGTGCTTGATTCTAAAACCATTATCTAAGTTTAATCTATTTAAACCTAGAATGTTTACATGGGGTTTGATCCAAATAAACCATATAAAGCTAACAAGACAGATTATATAAATATTATTTTAGCTCTCGCTTTAACAGCAGCTGTTGTTATTTGGGCACTAAATTAAAAGATTCTCTATGTACTTCACTTAACCCGTATTTCACCAATGCAAGCCTGTGATCTTTTGTTCCGTATCCTTTATTTTTTTCAAATAAATATTCCGGATATTTTTTAGAAAACTTAACCATAAGACTATCTCGTAAAACTTTTGCAATAATACTCGCTAGAGCAATAGGGCGTGAATTATCCTCACCTTTTACTAGAGAGATGGAGTGAAATTTATTGATTTTAAAATGATCAACATAAACAACATCACCATTTGAATAAACTTCTTCTATAGATTTAGTTAATACTTTTTCGTTTGAGTATTTAATTCCGAATTTATCTATTTCTTTATTAGATGATTCAACAAATGAAAACTGTATTTGATTATCAATAGCTAATTCGTAAATTTCGTTTCTTTTTTTTTCGGATAATTTTTTTGAGTCTTTTACATGTTGAAAGCTTTGCATTTGATGATAATTTACTCTTACAGCAGAAGCGCATATAGGTCCTGCGAAAGAACCTCTACCAACCTCATCTGCGCCAATAATAAATTTTTCTGGATTATCTGACCAGATCTTATCTTCAATCATCTAGATTTTTAAAATTATCAAATGGGTAAACAATAAACAACGCTTTACCTACTAAATTTTTCTTTGGTATAGTTCCTATAAATCTGGAGTCTTGACTGTTGTCTCTATTGTCACCAAGTACGAAATATTCTCCTACTGGCACGTTGTAAGTTTGTTCTTGAAAGTTTCTTCCTTCATCAATATTTAATACTGTAAACTCCTCAGCATTAACAAACACCTGTCCGTTTTCTTTAATAAGAATTTCGTCTCCACCAGTTCCTATAACCCTTTTTATAATTGCGGCATTCAAGTATGATTCTTCCGGATTAAAATTCCAAAGAATTTTGATACCTTCTATAAACTCTGCACCAATGTTTTGTATATATGGATTGTCAGGTGAGTAGAAAACTACGATATCTCCTGGTTTTATTTCTGAATTAATAATGTGATTTTTAACTACAAGAACTCTATCATTAATGTTTAATGTTGGCTCCATTGAGGAAGACGGTATATAGTAGAGTTGAACAACTGCAGTTCTTACAAAAGTAGCTGCACAAATTGCTAAAAAGATTGTTGTAAGTGTTTTAAAAAATTTTTTAGTATTTAAAATTTCTAGTTTCTATCTTCTTTAATTTTTGCAGATTTTCCGACTCTGTCTCTTAAATAATAAAGCTTTGATCTTCTAACTTTACCTTTTCTAACAACTTCAATAGAGTCGACGATAGGAGCATGCACTGGGAAAATTCTTTCTACACCTACGCCAAATGAAAGCTTTCTAACTGTAATAGTTTTGTTTACACCAGCACCATTTGCTGCAATGATAACACCCTCAAAAGTTTGAATTCTTTCTCTATTTCCCTCGATAACTTTGACATTAACTTTAACGGTGTCACCTGATTTAAATGCAGGTAAATCTTCTTTTAAGTATTCACTTTCAATGTTATTTATTAAGTCCATATTTACTCCAGATAGAGATTATAAAGCCAAAAATAGTTTATATGTCTTTTAAATTTTTCTTTTTCCACAAGTCTATTTCCTTGTGATTTCCAGAAAGTAGAACCTCAGGTACAATTTTTCCTTTAAATTCTTCTGGTCTTGTATACACAGGGTAATCAACTTTATCATTAGTAAATGTTTCTGAATTTAATGATTCTGGATTGCCTAAAACTCCAGGTATTTTTCTTATTAAAGATTCCATAAGAAACATTGCTGGTACTTCCCCACCAGAGACAACACTGTGACCAACTGCAATTTCATAGTTTGAATGTAGATCCAATATTCGCTGATCGAATCCCTCGTACCTACCGCAAACTAAATTAATTTTTTTATATTCATGTAATTCAGTAATTAGATCTTCATCTAGTTGTTTTCCTGCAGGTGTGAGAAAAATATTAATATCAGCATCAGAAGAATTAATAGCGGCATCTAACGGTTCTGGCATCATGACCATTCCTGGACCACCTCCATATGGTGCGTCATCAACTTGTTTATAATTTCCAGTACCAAAATCTCTTAAATCAATTTCAGATATTTGAAATAACTCTTTTTTTAAGCCTTGATTTACAACACCACATTCTTTCCAAGAACTAATTAGCTCAGGAAATAATGTAATAACTTTATAATCTGTGATCAAAATTGTTTCACATTCTCAAAATTTGAAAACTCTGTATATAAAGTATTTCTAAGATATGGTGTTTTATTCTCTGAAGAAATAATATCTATAAATTGATCTTGGGTTGTTTCCTGTCCATGATCTGCACCAGATGCTCGACTTATATTCTCATTTATTAACGTACCACCCAAATCATTCACTCCAGCATGCAATAGTTTTCCAGCCCCATCATGTCCAAGTTTTACCCAGCTTGCCTGTATATTATTTATTGAGTTATTGAAGTAAATTCTAGCTAATGAATGTATCAAGACAACTTCGTCCCAAGTTGGTCCTGTCATACTTTTTCCTTGTAAAAATATAGGTGAACCCATGTGAACGAATGGCAATGGAACTATTTCAGTAAAACCATTGGTATTTTTTTGAATTCTTCTAATTAATGAAAAATGGTTTACCCAAGAATCAACATCGTCAATATGACCAAACATTATTGTTGCGGTTGACTTAATTCCTAAACTATGAGCTACTTCCATTACATAACCCCACTGGGATGATGTTATTTTGTCAGGACATAAATATTCCCGAATCCTATCGTCTAAAATTTCAGCTGCAGTTCCGGGTAAAGTATTTAATCCTGCATCTCTTAGAAGAGTTAAATATTCCTCTACACTTTTTCCTATCGTTTCTGCACCTTGCCAAATTTCAAGTGGTGTAAAACCATGTATATGCATATTTGGCAATTTTTCTTTAATCTTGGTTACCATTTCTAAATAGAAATTTCCTGTGTAATCAGGATGTATTCCACCCTGAAGACAAACTTCAGAAGCACCCATTTCATAAGCTTCAATTGTTCTATCAACAACTTCTTCAATATCTATTGAATAAGGTTTTTCTTTAAGATTTAAACTATGAGGACCTTTTGAAAATCCGCAAAAGCCGCATTTGTAATAGCATTGATTCGTGTAATTAATATTTCTATTTTTAACAAAAGTAACCCTGTCTCCATTTTTTTGAATATTTAATTCGTTAGCGATATTTGCAATTTCGTTTACTTTGCTTCCAGAAGTTAAGAACAAATTTTTCAAATCTTCATCTGAGATTTCTACGTTTGTTTGAATTTTTTGAATTATTTCAGCAAAATCTTTACTTTCAAAATTACTAATGTTGTTAAATGAAAAGTTTTTTAATTTTGGAATATTTTGACCAGATCCAGGGTACCAATTTGTATCCACTCTTTTATATCCCCTGACGTCTTTAGTTAGAAGAAATCTAGTAAAAGTCTCCTTACTAAACTCTTGACGAGCTTCATTTATTGAAAATTTACTTGATATTAAAGTTGTTTCATATAAGTTGTAATCAGATTGATTTTGCAATTTATTTATATCCTCTATGCTCCAATCTCTTAACCAAATTGAATCTATACCATTACTTATATACCTATCAGCTTCCTCAATTTCATTGACATATTTTGCCGTGTAGAAACTTTTGTTGAAGTTTAAATTATTCAAAAAACTTAATTGTTCGAAATTATTAATAAGTACAACACCAGGCTTCAATCTTGAGAGAATTTCTAATGCTTCTTCTTTATTGTCACTAATGGTATAAACTAACCTCTTTGAATTGAGTGAGTTAAACTCTTTCCAGTTTTCATCATCAACAAACCAGAAGTCAGAATCAATATCTAATGTTTTTGAAATAGTTTGAAAATTTTTACTGTGTATATTATTTAAATTCAATTTTAAATCGTCTTTTACAACGAACGAACTAGTACCTTCTTTTTTGCGTGAATTTAAATATATTTCATTATCGCTATCACAAGGTCTAATTCTCAAAAAAGAAATATTACGATTTGAATTAAATTTTTGGATATCCATTTGTATCAATAATATTATTGGCTTTTTCAAAAATTTTATCATTTAACCAATCTTTTTTTATATGACTTGGATAAACTGGCAAACGCTTGGTTAGTTTTTGCTCAGTAGCTTCGACATCCTCAGACAATTTTTTTAGATTAGGCCATAAATGATCCGGATTTACCCAGTCTAAAGTTACTGGAGAAATTCCACCTAAATCATTAATTCCTGATTTAAGAAACTTATCGAGGTCTGTAGAAAGGTTTGGTGGAACTTGTATTGAAACATGATGCGCCGAGTAAATCCTGACTGTGGCGACAGCTCTTAAAAACAAATCATTAGTGATTTCAGGATTGTTTTTCATTTGAGTGTTAACTTTTGCTCTAAAATTTTGAAGTATTATTTCTTGAATTGCAGTATTTGTTTTTGTAAGTTCAATTATTTTGCAAATATCATCTACCAATTCTTCCTTCGACTCTGTGATGCCTAACAATAAACCTGTAGTGACGGGATATTTTACTTCCTCTGCATTGTTTAAAGTTTCTAATCTTAAGTCAACAAATTTTGTTGTTGTTTTGTAATGAGCTTTTCCTTTATCATATATTTTTTTAGAGAATGACTCAATCATAAGTCCTCCAGATGGAGAGTATTGTTTTAAATCTTGTATTTCAAATTTAGTCATTAATCCAGGATTAGCATGGGGAAATAGAGTTGTACTTTCTAATACTGACTTCATAGAACTAACTAAATAATCATGCGTAGAATTAAATCCCAATTCATTAAGTTGATTTGCTGCTTCTTTCCACTTTAATTCTGGTTTATCTCCTAAAGTGAAAAGTGCTTCGAAACAACCACTTTCCTCTCCTACTTTTGAAATAGCTATTACATCGTCGTGGTTTAAATAAACACCACCTTCTTTAGGAGATTTAACAAATGTACAATATGCACACTTATCTCTACACAAGGTTGTTAGAGGAATAAAGACTTTAGGACTGTAAGATATAACATCCCCAAACTCTTTAATTTTTATTTCAAAAGCTTTATCTAATAATTCTTGAGTAGAGACTTCTCCAAAAAGCATTGAAGTAATTATTTGCTTTAAATCATTCATATGTAATTTTTTTAAGGTATATTATTAGTTGATTGTAACAACTATTGAGTGATTAAGAAAAAATGAAAAATATGGTAAATGTTTCTCTTGTTGGGTTTGGAAGGGTCGGAAGGGACCTAGTAAGACAATCTATCGAAAATGATAATATAAACATAATTTCGATCTCGGATACCGCTGATAAATCAAATCTTATTTACTTACTTAAATATGACACTATTTATGGAAAGTTAAATGCTGAAGTTATTGAAACTGAAAACGGAATAAAAATCGATAATAAGGAAGTTTTATTTAATAATTGGAAAGATGCTTCCGAATCAGATTGGGAATCATTAAATACAGATATTGTTGTTCTAGCAACTGGAAAGCCTCAAAATAGCAATGAAGTTCAAATGCATCTAGAAAAAGGCTGTAAAAAAGTTATTATTGCATCTACACCTGAAGAGTTTGGAGATATTCAGATTTATGTACCAGGTGCGAATGATGAAGTTGTTGACTTTAGTAAAAATGTTTTCTCACTTGGTTCAAACACTGCAAATGCTGTAGCACCGGTTTTAAAAGTGTTAAATGATAGTTTTGGCATTGAAAGAGCTTTCTTAACTACAGTACATGGATACTCAAATTCAAATAGACTTGCTGATGTCGCTGGTGAAGGTTTTAGATTAAATCGTGCTGCTGGAGAAAATATTATACCAAGTATCACTTCGTCTTCAGAAGTTATTTCAGAAGTTGTCCCATTTATAAAAGGAAATATTGCTTCATCTTCTATGACAGTGCCAATACCAGATGGAAGTACCGTAGATTTAACAATTGACCTTGCAAAGGAATCATCAATCGATGAAGTTAACAATAAACTTTTAGAGGCTTCCCAAAATGAACTAAAGGATATTATTGGCTTAACTTATGACCCAATTGTTTCCTCAGACGTTGTTAAAAGTACTCTATCAGGACTGGTTGATGGACTTGCAACTATGGGTATTGAAAATAGAAAAATAAAACTCATTATTTGGTTCGATAATGGGTGGGGTTATTCTGCCAGAATTATCGACACAATTAAAAAATTAAGTCAGGAGCTCTAATGTCAAGAATTGCAATCAACGGTTTTGGTCGAATTGGAAGGTCCATATTAAGAATTATTGTTGAACAACAATCAGATATAGAAGTTGTTGCTATTAATGATCTTGGTGATTACAAAAATCTAGCATACTTACTAAAACATGATTCAGTAATGGGTATTTTAAATGAAAACGTTTCAGTAGACGGAGATGTCATGAAGGTTGGTGACAGATCGATTAAATTAATCTCTGTAAAAGATCCAGCTAATTTACCTTGGAAAGATTTAGAAATTGACGTTGTTATAGAGTCAACAGGTATATTTAGAGATAATGATTCTTTAAACAAACATTTAAATGCTGGAGCAAAAAAAGTTTTACTTACAGTTCCTCCAAAAGATGAAATAGACGCAACTATTGTCCTCGGTGTGAATGATGAAGATTTAAGTCCAGAACATAAGATTGTTTCAAATGCTTCATGTACTACGAACTGTTTAGCTCCAATTGCAAAAGTGTTGGATGATAATTTTGGAATAAAGTCTGGCCTCATGACTACTGTCCATGCTTACACCAACGACCAAGCATTAGCAGAAACTACTCACAGCGACTTTAGAAGAGGAAGAAGCGCTACACAAAATATTATCCCTACATCTACTGGTGCCGCAAAAGCTGTTGGGATGGTCCTTCCAAAGCTTAACGGAAAACTAGATGGTATGGCAATGCGTGTCCCTGTGCCAGATGGCAGCGTTGTTGACTTAGTAGTAGAACTAGAAAAAAATGTAACAATTGAAGAAGTTAATAAGGCGGTCAAAGAAGCCGCGGAAAATGAACTAAAAGGAATTTTAGAATATTCAGAAGTCCCCTTAGTTTCAACTGATATTCTTAACAATCCCCATTCAAGCATTTATGATGCATCATCAACTCAGTTAATCGGAGAAAATCATTTAAAAGTTGTATGTTGGTATGACAATGAATGGGGTTATTCAAACAGGGTCGTTGATTTAATTGGCAGCCTTGTTTCAGATGGATAATTTACCAGAAGCACCAAAAGCTATAGGTAACTACACAACAATAAAACAAATCGGTGATCTTATTTATACATCTGGGCACATACCTGTAACTGATACTAAAAAATTTATAGGTAAAATTCCAAATGAAATTTCAATAGAAGAAGGCTACGAGGCAGCTAGCCTCTGTGCTCAATTAACAATTTCTACATTAACTTCAAGCAATATTGAACTTCATAAAATTACACCGATTAATATTGTAGGATTTGTGAATTCAGAAGAAAATTTCAAAGAACATGCGAATGTGTTAAATGGATTTACTGATGAGTTTGCAAAATATTTTAAAGATAAATCGACAAGATCAGCTGTTGGTGTGACTAGTTTGCCTCTAGGTGTTTGTGTAGAGGTACAATGTATTTTTCACTATGAATAAATTAATAGCCATTTCTACAGGTACAAAAGAAGTACAGATGGCACCAGGTGAAATAGAGTGTACAGTTATTAATCAAGATTTTATTAATGTTTGTAATAGATTAGGTGCAACAGTTGTCATCGTAGGACCACATCAAGATACTGACTCTATAGACATAAGCAAATTTGATGCACTTGTAGTGACTGGTGGTGGTGATATAAATCCAACCTTATATGGACAAGAATTGGGTGATAAAACAATAAGAATCTCTGATAAAAGAGACTCGACTGAAATGGCTTTACTTAAATCTGCTGAGGAAAATAATATAAAAACATTGGCAATTTGTAGAGGTCATCAATTGCTTAATGTATATAAAGGTGGAACTCTTTTTCAAGATTTAATAGACCAAAACGTTACTGAGTTTAACCATGACAGACCATTTGATGAAGCAAGAGAGCACATACATGATGTAAACATAAATGAAGATTCTAAGTTATTCAGCATTGTTAAAAGTAAAAATTTTCAAGTAAACTCAATTCACCATCAAGCTGTAAATAAACTGGGAGAAAGTTTAAGGATTTCTGCTAATTCTAGTGATGGAGTTGTTGAGGGAATAGAATCCACAAATGGATGGGATGTAATAGGTGTTCAGTGGCATCCAGAAAATATGATCGACGATCAATACAGTGTCAAAATTTTTGACTGGCTAATTAGCTAATTTATCGAAGTTAACTTCAAGGCAACCTTCAACAAACGAAAAAAAATCCTTATTGTATGGTATTTCAAAACTTTTGAACTCTTTTAGCTTACAGAAATAAGTTCCTTCGATAATCGAATAACTTTCAATTAAATCTAAACCATCATTTACTTTAGTATTCACAAAAAAACCAATCCAAGGAAGATCATCTTTATTTAACAAGTCATTCTTATATTCGGTAGTTAGATACACGGCTTGGTTTCTTAGCTGAGATATACTCTCAATTGAGTCGAATCCTACAAATTTAATTAAGTTTCTATTTTTCAGGTGTTTCTTGAAATCTTCCACTACAAACTTTTCACCGTTAATTGTTAAAGAGATACCCTTTAAATTAAATTCACGAAAAAAATAATCAATATTTATGTACTGATAACCTTTTAATGAGTGAGGTTTACCTAGTAAACCAATTGAATATAAAGAATTAGTCAATAAATTCTATACTTGATTGCAAACCTTCTTCGTCTGCAGCCGCTTGAGCAACGGTACGAATAGCTCTTGCTACCCTTCCACGTTTACCAATAACTCTCCCCATGTCTTCTGGAGCAGTCCTAACTTCAATAGTTACATTTTCATCATCAGAATCAGAAATATCCACTTTTACTGACTTTGTGTCTTCAACTATTTGACTGACAATATACTCAACAACGTTTTTGACTATTGAATCTGATGCCATTATTTACTCTTCTTCTTTCGAGGTTTCTTCGTCAGAAGCTTCTTGTGATTCTTCAGCTGATGCTTCTAGTTTTTTCTTATTAGCTTTGGAGCTACTTTTAATCTTTTCATCGGGTGCTTGAGGTATGGATACCACTTCACCTTTACTAGACCTCCATTGTGCCCATGCACCAGAAATCTCCAAAAGTTTTTGTGCTCGCTCAGAAGGTTGTGCACCTTTATCAAGCCAAGAAACAGCCTTCTCAACATCAATTTCAACTGTTGAAGGATTGTGGTGTGGATTGTAAAAACCTAAATCTTCAATAAACTTACCATCTCTTGGTGAACGTGAGTCAGCAACAACAACTCTGTATGTTCTATTTTTTTTCTTGCCTCTTTGTGCAAGTCTTATCTTTACAGGCATTTATTTCCTTAATTCAATTGCAATACATTATATTACATGAAGTAACACTTAAAATGTACTTTTTATAGATTAACTTCTTCTCAAAAATAACTAGAAAAGAAATATCATTTTGGTAATCTATTTCTGATGCAAATAATAGAAGTCAACCATCCACTTAAAGAACATTATCTTTCGATATTAAGAGATAAAAATACAACTTCAGAAAATTTTAGAATTTATGCTGAAAAATTGTCTTTTATATTATTACTTGAAGGGTCTAAAAATATTACATTAAAGGAAAAGCCTATTCAAACTCCTCTAACGGACACTACTGGTTATGAAATTGAAAATGATATTGTAGCAGTAGCTGTTTTACGTGCTGGCTTAGGTCTAGTTGATGGTATAAAAAATTTAATTCCAAGTACAGCCATAGGATACATTGGAGTTCAGAGAAATGAAGAAACTGCTGATCCAGAATATTATTACGAAAACTTGCCAGATCTAAAAAATAAAAACGTCTTTATATTAGAACCAATGCTTGCAACAGGTGGATCTTTAGCATTTGCAATTGAAAAAATAAAAGAATTCAATCCTAAAAATATTATTGCTCTTACTGTTATTTGTGCACCAGAGGGCTTAGAGAGAATTAAAAAAGATCATCCTGAAATTACGCTTGTTACAGCTAAAATTGATCAAAATCTAAATGAAAATTGGTACATAGTACCTGGTCTTGGAGACATGGGCGATAGGCTCTTTGGAACAACTTAATGAAAAGATGTTTTCTACTTATTATTGACTCCTTAGGAGTTGGAGAAGCTCCTGATGCTAAAGAGTATGGTGATGAAGGTACAAATACTCTAGGAAATGTAGGTAAAGCAGTCGGTCCATTAAATCTTCCAACGATGGAAAAATTAGGATTTGGAAAAATTACAGAAGTCAACGGACTAAAGAGAATTAACGAATCAACAGTAGGAAGGCTATCTGAAATATCTGTTGGAAATGATTCTACTACAGGCCATTGGGAGTTAGCAGGATTAATTACAGAAACAGATTTTCAAATTTATGAAAATGGTTTTCCCGAAGAATTAATTTCTAAAATTGAAAATGAAACAAACTATAAATTTATTGGTAATCGACATGCTTCTGGAACACAAATTATTGAAGAATTAGGTGATAAACATCTTAATTCAGGTGAAATTATTCTTTATACATCTGGTGACTCTGTTTTTCAAATTGCAGCTCATGAAGATGTGCTTTCAATAGAAGAGTTATACGAGCTATGTGAAGTTTCAAGAAAACACTGTAATTCTTACAATATCGGAAGAGTAATAGCCAGACCTTTCAAAGGTAAAGCTGGGAATTTTGAAAGAACTTATGATAGAAAAGATTATGGGATAGAACCTCCTGGTGAAACAATATTAAGCCATTTAAGTAAAAATAATTTCACAACATATGGAATAGGTAAAATTATGGACTTATTTGGTACTGAATATTTATCAAGTTTTGTACACACTGAAGGTGATGAAGACGGCTTAGAACTTCTTAAAAAAGAAATCAATAGCGGTAATCATGATTTCACATTTGTAAATTTGGTCGATTTAGATATGGTTTATGGTCACAGAGAGGATCCTGAGGGTTATTATAAAGGACTTCAGTTAATCGATAAGCATCTTGGAACTATAATAAATGAATTAAAAGACGACGATTTGTTAATTATAAGTGGTGACCACGGTACAGACCCAACTGATGGAAAAACAGATCACTCAAGAGAATATGTTCCCCTTATTGCATTTAAAAAGGAGTCTCAAAAATTGTACCTCGGAGACCTTCATGGATTTACCAATGTAGCTTCTACTATTTCAGAATATTTTGGAATTGAAAATGTATTTCCAGGAACAAGCTTTTTAAACCAAATTTAATTTATTATTCTTAACAATATGGAAAAAATTATTGAATCTAAAAACTTTATTTCTGAAATAATTGATAACAGATCTGTAGAAACATTAATAGTACTGGGATCTGGTATGAGTGGCTTCGAGGAAAAATATGATCATGAATATCAAATAAATTACTCAGAAGTTCCTAATTTCATAACACCTTCTGTAGAAGGACACAGTGGAAAGCTTTCATTTGTTAGCATTGAAAACAAATTTACAGCAATTCTATCTGGAAGAGCTCACTTTTATGAAGGATATCCAATACAAGATATTGTTTTACCAATAAGAGTATTTTCACTCTTAGGTATCAAAAATTTAGTGTTAACTAATGCTGCCGGAGGGGTTTCTAGTAATTATGAACCCGGAGATATTGTTTCCATACACGATCACATTAATCTAGCTGGAGCTAACCCCCTAATTGGTAAAAATTTAGATGAATTTGGACCTAGATTTCCTGATATGTCAGAAGTTTATGACAAAAACCTAATTGAATTAGCAAAAGTAGTTTCAGAAGATCATTTTCAGTTTAAATCAGGCGTATATGCATGGTTTACAGGACCCTCGTACGAAACCCCTGCTGAAGTAAATTATGCAAAAATCATAGGCGCAGACTTAGTTGGTATGTCGACAGTTCCTGAAGCAATAATAGCTAAACATGCAGGAGTCAAAGTTGCAGCTTTTTCACTTGTAACAAACCTAGCAGCGGGGATAAGCAAAAATCCATTGGATCACAATGAAGTTATAGAAATTGCAAATAGCTCAAGAGATAAATTGCAGAACTTCATGATTAAATATTTGGAGCAAATAAATTCTGATTAATACGTTTTAAAGTTATTATTATTCTTATGAAAATAGCAGTTTGTGCAAAACAAATTCCAGATCCAGCAAATACAATGGAATACTCAGAAGGTACTCTTAATAGACCAGAAGAACAAGTTTTAGATGACACAGATAGATATGGTATTGAAATAGCCCTTCAGTTAAAAGAAAAGTTTGATGCTGAAGTTACCATTATATCAATGGGACCTGAGGGTACTCAAAAAGGATTGCAACAAGCATTGCAAATGGGTGCAGACAAGGCTTATTTTGTTGATAACCCATCTTTAAAAGGTGCAAACTCTCTAATGACAGCTGACGTGTTAAGTCAATTAGCTCTTAAATCTGAAGCAGATATAGTTATTTTTGGCACCGAATCAACTGATGGTTACTCCGGTACAGTACCTCAACAGGTATCTAGATTTTTAAACTTAGATTGCATCTCTTACGTAAAAGGTATTGAAATAAATGACGAAGTAAAGCTTACACGCCAAACTATTGAAGGATCAGAAAATGTTAATTTACCAGAAAAGTGTGTTATCTCTGTAACTGCTGGTGGCGTTGAACCTAGATATCCTAATTTTAAAGATATTATGGCTGCAAAATCTAAACCTGTGGAAAAAATTGATTTAGCCACACTAGAGCTTACTGCAGAACAAAACCTTGAATTTGTAACAATTGAAAATGTCGAGAGTTCTAAAGCTGGTGAAAAAGTTATAGATGAAGGTGAAGCATTTAATCAAATTATTGAAAAATTAAAGGAATTAAAAGCTATATGAAAACTTTGATTATTGGAGAAGTGTCCAATTCAACATTGAGTTCTGGTACATTAGAAATTTTAGGTAAAGCAAAAGAGCTTGGAACTGAATTTGAATTAATTACAATTGGGCCAGATGATGCTCCATCTATTGGCATAGACTCAATCACTCAAAAATATGTGAAAAGAAATCCTGAAAATTTACAATTCAATAATATAGCAACCATGATTTCTGAATATATAAAAAATAATGAAGTAAAACTTGTTCTTAGTTCATCAACTTATGTATGTAGAGATATAATTTCATTTATTTCTGTGGATTTATTATCAAGCCCAGTATCAAATGTAATCGATTTTTCAATTAGCAATGGATCTGTTGAAACCATCAACTCAATAAATGGTGGAGAAAGTATTTATAAATCCAAAGTCAATTCAGAACATGCTCTCCTTTTAATTAGGCCTAAAGCATTTGAACCTATAGAAGCTGAATTTAATGATAATTATGACACTTTAGAAGTTGAGGATTCAAATATACCTATCTTTGATATTTTTAAAGAAGAAAAAGAAGGTCCACAATTAGAAGACTCTAAAATTGTGATTTCGGCAGGAAGAGGAATGGTAGACAAGGATAATCTAACTATGATTAATGAACTTGCTAATAAGTTAAATGCTGCAGTAGGTGGTACAAGAGCAATTGTTGATGCAGGTTGGATGCCTTACTCTCAACAAGTTGGTCAAACAGGAAAAACTGTCAAACCTGATATATATATTGCATGCGGCATTTCAGGGGCTACCCAGCATCAAGTCGGCATGAAAGATTCTAAATATATTATTGCGATAAATAAAGATGAGGAAGCTCCAATATTCCAGATTGCTGATTTAGGTATTGTTGGAGATACGCTAAGTGTCATTCCTAAATTAAACGAAAATATTTAAAATTCAAAATTAAAAGGAAGAACGTCACTAAATTCATACTCTTCAAAACTATTTTCATCAACCACTAATACTTTTTTTGTTTTAAATTCAGCTAAACGTTGTCTTGAAATACCACATGGAAATAATGCTGTTTCAGATTTTGCATCAATACATGCTACAGCAATAGTTTCAATTTCAGTCTCACCTTCAGAAATAGCTTTAACCACTGCAACATCCTCTGCGCATACTGTGGCTGGATATGAAGCATTTTCCACATTACAGCCTGTATAAACGTTTCCAGACTTTGTAATCAATGCTGCTCCGACTCGAAAGTTTGAATAAGGTGCGTAAGCTTTTGTAGCTGAATCTCTAGCAAGTTGTGCTAATTCTTTATTATTCATTATTTTTAATTAATGATTCAAAATCTTCTTTAGTCTTTGTAAAAACTCTTGAACCAGAACCAGGCTCCATAGTGACACCATAAAGTACATCTCCAGCGTGCATTGTTTGTTGTTGATGTGTAACTATTAAAAATTGTGCATCATCTTTTACATGATTAAGTAAATTTATCATACGATGTAAGTTTGCATCATCCAGTGCCGCTTCTACCTCATCAAGAATGTAAAAAGGACTTGGAAAAGATTTAAAAATTGAAAATAAAAATGCTATTGCTGCAAGTGACCTTTCGCCACCAGACAGTAAGCTTAGTTTCTTTACTTTCTTCCCTCTTGGCTGTACAGATATTTCAATACCAGTTTCTAAAATATTCTCCTTATCTGTAAATGAAAGAGACCCTTTACCGCCAGGAAATAGTGTTTCAAATATTTCTGTAAAATGAACAGAAATTGAATTAAATGATGATTCAATTCTAAATACAATTTCTTTTTCTATATCTTCGATATTTTGAAGTAATTCTTTTTTAGCTAGATTTAAATCATCAATTGTATTTGTAATAGATTCGAATCTTTCATTTAAACTTTCAAAATCTTCTTTTGCTAAATAGTTTACAGTACCGATTTCTTCAATTTTAGACTCAATGATAGATATCTCATCTTCAAGAATTTTTTGATTTAAATCATTTGTATCAAAATTGGTAATTTCTTCTTCAGATAAACCAAAGATATTTATTAATTTTGAATAATATTGAGACATTGAATTTTGCTGATCGTTAAGCTTTATTAGTAAATCAGTTTTACGTTCTTTCTCTTCGAAGTATTTTCTATTTAGATTGTCGATTTGATTATCTATATTCAAAATCTTTTTATTTGAATTTCCATATTTTTCCTCAAAATATTCAGCTTGGTTTGTTAATTTTGAAGAAGTTGATTTACTAAAATCAATAAATACTTTAGCTAAATCTATAACCTCTGTTAGGCCTTCTCTATTGCTAGATAATTCGCTTGAATTAAATTCATTAATTTGTCTTTTTAAACTATTTGTTTCATTTGTTAAAAAATTAATTTTTTCTTGTGAAGCAACTAATTGATTTGAAATATTTGATATCTGATTTTCTATTTGGGTAAATTCTTTTTCTAAAGATTCTTTATCTTTCTTTAATTCGTTTTTGAAGTCTTCATCATTAACACTTGATAAAAATGAATTTTTAAATTTTAACTCTTCTTCTAAAATTTCAATTTTTTTAAGTTCTTCATTCTTGCTATGCTCTGAAGACTCTAATTCTCTATTAAGCACAGATTCTGAATGTGTTGAGTAATTATCAAAGTCTTGATATTTATCTTCGGATAAATTTATTCCATTCAAAAATTCAGAATATAAATTTTGAGATATGTCTAAATCTTTATTCCATTTTGTTATTTGATTTTCTAAGTTATTTAAAACTCTTGATGAGTTGTCAATATCTTTCTGTATATTTAAAATCTCTTGATCTAATAAAGCTTCGTTTACTTCAATTGAGGCTGAAGATTTTTTTATAATATTTTCTAATTTATTTTTAACATCTGAATGAATATTTTGTAGGTTAGTTAATTCAACTTTTTTATTTAGCAATTGATTTGAAAGCTGAACTACTTGTTCATTATTTAATTTGATCTTTTTGCTAATTCTTTCGTTTTCCTCTTCAAACTTAATTTTTTCTTTATCTAAATTATCCCTGCGTTCGGATGCAATGTGTGCAATCGATCTCAATTTTTCAGAAATATTACTAAAAGAAGAAGAGTATTCTTTAAACGATGTGCCAAGAGAGTTTCCATCCCCTAGTTCTTTAGATAATTTTATTTTTTCTAACTTTAGATCTTCAACTTCTTTAGTTATTTTCGAAAGTAGAGTGTCCAACTTAGAATTTTCTACTTCATAATTTTTGTGAAGATTTCTAAATTTTTTGTACATTAATACATTCAACTTTTGACTTTTATCTTTAAGTAAATCTGTATTTTCTTGATGTAATTTCGCTTTTTCTGCTTGTTCTTTTAAGGGATTTAATTGTTTTTTAATTTCTCTTAAAACATCTTTAGCACGCTTGATTTCTTTTTCTCCAGACTCAATACGCTTTAAAGATTTTTCTTTTCTTATTCTCAATGGCAATATTCCAGCAGCTTCTTCAATTGTTGTCCTGTGGTCTTCTGGTTTAGAGTTTAGAATTTCAGCAATTTGTCCTTGAGAAATAATAATATGTTGCTGTTTTCCTATTCCAACATCGATCAAAAACTCTTGAATGTCAAGTAATCTGCAATTAACTCCATTCATAAAGTACTCAGAAGTACCATCTCTAAATAATTTTCTTCCAATTGATATTTCAGAATTTCCATTAAATTTTGCTTCATCAACCTCAAAATTTAAATAAACTTCTGAAAAACCTTTTTGCTGAAGTTTTTCTGTCCCAGCAAAAATTACATCTTCCATTTTATTGGTTCTAAGAGACGCGGGGCTTTGTGTGCCTAATACCCAAGAAATAGCATCAACTACATTTGATTTACCAGAACCATTTGGCCCAACAATTACGTTAACTTTGTCAGTAAAGTCGATGTTTGTCTTTTCTGCAAAAGACTTGAACCCATTAATAGTTAATGATTTTAAATACATATTTACCCTGTTGTTGATTTAATAATACTAAAAAATAGTAAATATATCTTTTTTTAAAAAATTAATTTATTTTTATATCTACAAATAAATCGTTTTGCAGATTTTTTGAATATAAAGATTTTAAGTAGTTGTATGGCTCTTCATTTATTAGACCAATTTTATTTAGATAGTTTGTTGCTGCTAAATCTACTCCTCTTTTATTTCCATCAAGACATTTAAAAATATAAGATTTATCTTTATTTGTAACAATTAAAACTCCCTCTGCTCCTGATTTAGCCATCACTTTTCCATTAGAAGCTTGCATTATATTTGTATCAGTTCTATTTGTGCCTCCGATGATTTCTGGAAAATTCGTATATGCATCAAAAACACTCTCAAAAAATTTTTGGTATTTAGATGATTGAATTTTTTTCAAAGCAAGGAGAAATTTATGACTACTAACTTTTACGGCAGGTAGACCGCATCCATCAGTACTATATTCGAGACTGCTATCATCAAAAATTTCTGAGAAAAACTTTGAAATGTATATTTGTACAGGGTGGTTTAGATTTTGATATCCATTTAAATTTTCATTTAAAATTTTAGAAAAAATTAACATTGAAAGATGTTTTCCAGAACAATTATTATGTTGTGGACTAAAACTTTCTCCACTTTTTAAAATTTGATCGGCATAAGTATCAAAGAAGGGTCTTTGTGGGCCACAAAAAAGTAAATCGAGATCAATTTCGTATTTTTGACTAATTTTATTCAATAATTCAACATGCATCTGTTCACCTGAATGCGATGAACCGAATAAAGCAATTTCATTTGAGTCAAAAAAAATATTTTTTTTCTCAGACTCAACAAGAAGTGGAATAATTTGAAATGGTTTTACGGAAGATCTTGGAAAAAAAAGCTCTGATTCACTATTTTCTGTAAATACATTTACTTTATGAACAGATTCAACTGTTTCATTTCTTAAAAATTTTACATTAACTACAGTTTCTGACATTTTTTACAAAAATATGTTGCTCTTTGATCTATATACATTTTAACAATCTTTCTGTTACATAATTTACAATTTAACTGCCCATAAATTAATAAACTATTAAAATTTTGACCAAAATTTCCATCCGGTAAATAATAGGTTAAATCTCCTAATGTAGTTCCATTATTTTTTATAGCCTTTTTTAACACTTTTTTAGTATTTTTATAAATACTGTCCCATTCATCTTTCGATAACTTATTAGTTATTTTTTTGGGATGTATCTTAGATATAAAAAGTATTTCATTTACATATATATTCCCAATACCACTTATGTTTTTTTGATTTAATAGAAATTTTTTAATAGCAACTTTGGAATTTTGTCCTCTTTGAGAAACTAGTAAATACAATTTTTTATCCATATTTAATGCGTCAGGGCCTAATTTATTTAATTCATTATCAAGACAATCATTAGAAATTAATTTAACAAATCCAAACTTTCTAATATCATCGAAATTTAATTGAATTTTTGTAAATATAAAATATGCCCTAGTGTGTTTGGAAACTGAATTGCTAAACTCAATTCGTCCAGACATTCCTAAATGAAAAAGTAAACTATATTTACGAAATTTAAAAATTAAAACTTTACCTTTTCTAGTAATTTCATCTAAAGTTCCTAAATTTGATGGATAATCATTATTGAATCTACTAGTTCTTTTATCGAGAAATTTGTATTGTATTAATTTTTTTCCTAAGATTTTAGGTTTTATAGATTTTTTAATCGACTCTACTTCAGGTAGCTCAGGCATCTAGACGCTCAAAAGCATTTTTTGCGGCTTCTTGTTGAGCGCTTTTTTTTGACTTACCTTCGCCCTCCCCAACAATATTTTCATCCATATAGACTTTAGAACTAAATAACTTATTGTGATCTGGTCCAGTAGAAGTATCTATGTAAGTTACTTTTTTTCCAATTTTTGCATAATGCTCTTGCAGCCTAGTTTTGTAATCTTTCTTTCCTGGATCTAGTGCTAATTCATTAATGCTAGGATAGATAAAAGTTGAAACGAATTTGTTAACTGCTTCTAAGCCTCCGTCAAAATAAAGAGATGCAATTAATGCTTCTACTGCATCTTCAATTATTGAACTTTTTTCTCTTCCTCCGGTAGATTCCTCTGGACTACTTAAATATATGTAATTACCAATATTTATCTTTTTACCTATTTTGACAAGATTGAATTGATTTACAGCACTAGATCTTATTTTTGTTAAATTTCCTTCATCCAGATCTGGATAATTTTGAATCAAATACTCTGTTAGGTCAAAGTCAAGAATTGCATCTCCAAAAAATTCAAAACGCTGATTTGATTCGTAACTCGGATTTTCATCAAGAAAAGACTTGTGGGTTAAAGCTATTCTTAATAATTTTTTATCTTTAAATTCATATCCAATACTTCGTTCTAGTTCCTCTAGCTCATTCATGATTGGTTTATAGAATTAGTAAATTTTGAAATAAATTCTTTATCAATAGCTCTGGCAGTATATTTTATACCATTTTTAATTGCTCTCTGATTTGAGGATCCATGGCCAATAGTTACAACTCCATTCACTCCTAGTAGGTATGAAGCATTTGTTTTATCTGGGTTTAATAAGTCACTTACAGGTTTTAAAGCTTTTTTAACTGGTATTAATAATGGCTTAAATAAATTATCTTTTAGTGCTTCTTTAAATAAATTTGATTGTAATTTTGCTGTACCTTCCATTGTTTTAAGAACAACATTGCCTGTGAATCCATCAGTAATGAAAACATCAGCTTTATTATTTGCAAAATCTCTACCTTCTACATTTCCAACAAAATTTAAACTAGAATCGCTCAATAACTTGTATGCTGCTTTTTCTACTTCTCTTCCTTTTGTTGGCTCTTCACCGTTATTTAGTAGACCAACTCTAGGATTATCAATTTCAAAAAGAATTTCTGCTAGTTTTGAACCCATAAGTCCATATTGGAATAAAATTTTCGGCTTAACTTCAAGACTGGCTCCTGAATCAAGAAATATTACACTTCCGTCTTTTGTAGGCAATACAGATGCTATGGATGGTCTAATAATGCCTTTTTGCTTACCTAAGATTGACATCGCGCTTACTAGTGTTGCCCCAGTAGAACCTGCAGAAAATACTGCTTGAGCTTTTTTTTCTTTTATAAGATTCATACATCCAACTATTGAGGAGTTTTTTTTGGATCTTACTGCCTTCATAGGGTCTTCATCCATTGAAATTACTTCAGGATAATCAAATACCGGTATTTCATTAGAACCTATATAGGGATTTATTAAATTTTTATCACCACACAAAACCACATTGACGCCTTGGTTTTTGGCTTGAATTGCTCCTTTAACAACTTCTTCGGGTGCAAAATCACCACCCATTGCATCTACAGCAATTGTATTCATTAAAAACTAACTTACTTCTGGCTCTTTTACTTGACGACCGTTGTAAGTACCATCTGAAGGGTTTACTCTGTGTGATTGTTTAGCGACACCAGTTTCAGGATCAACAATAAAATGTGGTGTTGAAATCTTATGAGTAGCTTTTCTTCGTCTAGTTCTAGACTTAGACATCTTTTTCTTAGGTACTGCCATTATGATTTTCCTTTCAGACTATAAATCTAGCTGACTTAGAGAAGAAAATGGACTTTCTTTTAAGTTTTTTTTCTCATGATTACAGCTATCTTCATTCAAGTTTAAACCACATTCAGAACACAAACCCTTGCAATCTGGATTACAGATATAAGTCTCTCCAAAATTTTCAATGATTGACTCGGATAATATTGTAGACAAGTCAATGCATTCATCTAAAACTTCAATGTCAAAATCATTATCTTGATAAACATTAAAGTGTTCATCTATTTTGAACTCCTTAAATGCAGAATTTTCACTTAAGCATCTTCTACAAGATTGGAAAAAATTCATTTTTGCATCACATTCAAAATGGATGTATTCATCTTTTAATTTAACACTACAAAAAATACTCACTTCATCTTCAGGCCTAATTTGAAAACTGTCATAATTTACTTCAAATGTTCCAGTTTTTTCAAAATTTATTCCTGAAGAAGAATTCAATAAATCTTTTAAATTGATACTTAAATCAATATTCATTATTCGGGTGAGTCAATATTTCTTGGTTGCTTTAAAGATTTTTTTTCATTTTCTAAAAAATTAGCTAATTGAGAAATCTTGTTATTAAGTTCATCAATCTTTTGAAAAACTTCATCTTCAATTTTACTCCTATAGTTCTGTGATTCTATTTCTGCTTGTTTTATTAAAGTATTTGCTTCAATTACTGCTTCTTGCAATACATATGATTCTTCAATAAGCCTATCAGATTCAATTTTTGCTTTATTTAAAATTTCTTGCGACTCATTTTTAGCATTTACAATATAACTTTCTTGTTCTCTTACTATCCATCTAGCGGTTCTAAATTCAACGGGCATAGAATCAATAATCTCATCAACTAAAGTCAATAATTCTTTCTTACTGTACCTACTAGTTAAAGAATTTCCTGAAAGTTTACTTTTAAGGTCTTCAAGTTTATCAACAATATCAAACTTCTTCCTTCCTTCAATAATATCTTTAAATTCTATTTCACTATTTTCCATCATTTAGTCTTTCCATTACTTGACTTGGAACTAAACCTGATACATTGCCACCAAGAGAATGAATCTCTTTTACCATAGAACTTGATAAGTAGCCATATTCTGGAGAGGAAGGAATAAATATTGTTTCAAACTCAGCTAAAGAATAGTTAGCTTGTGCCATTTGAAATTCATAATCAAAATCTGTCATTGCTCTTAAACCTTTTACTATTGCATCCACTTTATGCTTATGAGCAAAATCTACTAGCAAACCCTCAAAGCTCTCAACAAACAAATTATCATTATCTTTAAAAATCTGTTCTAACATTTCAGATCGTTCCTCAGGTTTGAACAATGGGGTTTTCGATGGATTTACAACTACCCCAACAACAACATCATCAAATAACTCTAGAGACCTTTTTATCACATCTATATGCCCATTAGTTGGTGGGTCGAATGATCCTGGTATTAAAACTTTCATAACTTCCTTACAATTACAATTTTACTTTGGCCATATTTTTTTTCTTTATGAATTTGAAAAATCTCGTTAAATTTAATACTGTTTTCAGATGAATGTCTGTGAGTAATTAAATAGCCATCTTTTTCAAGAATATTAAATAGAACGTTCACCTCTTCATCAACTATTTCAGACTGCAGCTTGAAAGGTGGATCGTAGAATATTAAATCATATTTGTTAACACTACTCTCTATAAAAGTTTGGACTGATAATGTAGAAACTTTATAGTTATTATCTAAATCTTTTAAATTCTTATTAATAACTTTTTCACAATCCTTAGAATTTTCAACAAATGTAACAAATCCTGCACCTCTGCTCATGGCTTCTATTCCTAAACTTCCAGAACCAGCGTATAAATCTAATACATAACTGTCTTGAATGTTGTTTTGTAAACTATTAAATATAGCTTCTCTTACTTTGCTCATCATGGGTCGAGTAAAAGGGCTATTAATAGTCTCTATTTTTTTTGATTTATATTTACCAGCTAAAATTCTCATGTGGAACTATCAACCTTAAAATAGTTGGGGAATAATATTTTTGCTTCAGTGAATATCTGATCTTTATCTTTGTTGTTTTTTAAATCTTCAAAAATTTCTTTGGATTTCAAAAGTAGTTCAATATCGTATCTTAAATTTGCTAGTTTTAAATCAGACTTGCCTGATTGATGTGTTCCTGTTACTTTACCTTCTCCTCTAATTTCTAAATCAATTTCTGATAATTTAAATCCATCATCAATTTTCAGAATTGATTCAAGCCTTTTCTTGCCATCATCACTAATTGATTCCAAGGTTTTTTTATTAGTTATATGAAATATACATTCTGATTGTTTAATACCTCTACCGACTCTTCCTCTTAATTGATGTAATTGATTTAAACCAAATCTTTCTGAACTTTCAATAACAATTAAAGTTGCATTTGGAATATCGATACCAACTTCTATCACAACTGTTGAGACTAAAATATCGATTTCTCCTGATGACATTTTTGTCATTATTTTATCTTTTTCTTCAGAAGTCATTCTTCCATGCATGATTTCTACATTAAATTCTGAATAAATATTCTTATATTCTTTAAATACATTTTCAGCAGCTTTAATATCTAAGTTTTCACTCTCTTCTATAAATGGACAAACAACAAAAACTTGCGATTTATCATTTAAATGAGTCATAACAATATTTGATATTTTTTTATCATCTTCTTTCAAGCCATTAAAAAGGTGTGAAACAATTTGCTTTCTACCTGGAGGCATTTCATTAATTGACGATATATCTAAATCTCCATAAATCGACAATGCAGTAGTTCTGGGAATTGGCGTAGCTGTCATAACTAATTGATCGGGATTAAATTCAGAATTTAGAGCTAACTTTTTTCTTTGTTCTACACCAAACCTTTGTTGCTCATCAATAATTACTAGACCTAAATTCTTAAATTTGATCTTGTCTTGTATAAGTGCATGGGTTCCTATATATAAACCTGGTGTGCCATTTTTAATTTTCTCTAATATATGATCTCTGTTTTTTATTGACGAAGTTAAAAAATTAATATCTACATCTAATTGATATAAAAAATTTTCTAAAGTTTTTAAATGTTGTTCCGCTAAAACTTCAGTTGGTGCCATTAAAGTTACCTGATAACCTGATTTAACAACTGCATAGATTGCTATCGCAGCAACAACTGTTTTTCCTGAACCAACGTCTCCTTGAAGTAAGCGTTTCATAGGAAAGCTATTTTTTAAATCCTCAAGAATATCTTCCAAAACTTTTTTTTGAGAATTTGTTAGCTCAAAAGGTAATAATTCTTTCATGTGGGATATATCTTCTTCTGAAAAAGAGTATGACAAACCGCTATCTAATTCTTTTTGTTTTGATTTTAAATATGAAAAAATAGATCTTAAATAAATGAACTCATCTAATACCAATCTCTCTTTAGCCTTGAAGTATTCATCAATTTGAGCTGGGAAGTGAATATTTTTGAAGCTCAATAATCTATCTACTAAATTGTATTTATTTAAAATAGTCTGAGGTAAGAAGTCTTGAAAGCCTGGTCTAAAATTATCCTTCTCTGTTTCTAAAACGCTTAAAGAGTTTTTAATTGATTTTCGTATTATTGATGTTGAAATACCTTCAATTTTTGGATATTTTGGAATAAGTGCTCCAGTTTCATTCAATTCACTTATTTCTTCAAATTTTTCAATTGTAGGATTTTTAAATTCAACACTTCCAGTTTTTTTTACTTCAGGCCTTCCTGATAAAGCTACTGAATCTCCTTCTTTAAACCTAGTTTCAATATATTGCGGACCAAACCATTTTGCTTTTAATCCACCAGATTCATCTTTAATATTTAATGTTGTAATTCTAAGTCTTGTTTTTGTTGTGAAAACCGAAATCTTGTCAATTTTTCCAAACACTGTAATTTCTGTTTCTGAGTCGTTTTGGTTAACGTCAGAGATATTTTTAATACTTGATCTGTCCCAAAATCCTCTTGGAAAAAACCTTAATAAATCCAGTACACTTTTTAGATCATTGCGTTTTAATTGACTGTATCTTTTGTCTCCAAAACCTTTTAATGAATCAAGTTGAATTTTAGATAGATATTCAATACTTCTTTCTTCCACAATCAAACATTACCTAAAAAGATTTAAAATCAAAGTACCTACTAATTAATAACTGTTGTATAGTAAATAATGTAATTTAGAGGAAAATATGGCAAAAAAATGCGAAGTTTGTGGAAAAGGGCCTTGGTTTGGTAAACAAGTTTCTTTTTCTCATAAAAGATCAAGTAAAAAATGGTCTGCAAATATTCAATCCGTAAGAGTTGCAGATAATACCAACACCAAAAAAATAAAAGTTTGTACATCTTGCCTAAAAGCTGGGAAAGTTACTAAAGTTTAATGGCTCAAGGAGTAGTCAAGTCATACGACCCTAACACTGGTAATGGAATAATCATTCTAGACACTGATAAAACTGAAGTGTATCTCACCCCGGGTTCTTTAAAGGGTTCAATTTTTAGGACTTTAAGACAGGGGCAAAGAATTAATTTTGAAATTAAAGAAGAAGATAGCCTCAAATCTGTTCATAACGTAAGAATTGGACAAGATAAATATTAAAAACAAATGATTAGGCTTGACCTCAATCAATCAAATGAGAATTTAATTAATTCATATTTCCAAGAATTATGTTGTGACAATTTCCAACAGTCAAGATTTAAAGGCGGTCAATCAGTTGCAGATTTAGCATTGTCTTCTTTAGACATTACTGGATATGCAAAAAAAAGAAATAATGTTTACCCCATAGAAAAAAGAGGATCTTCTAACTTATCACCATATATAAGACATGGACTTTTGTCATTAAGAGACGTTTGGGATAGGGTTGAAGAGTTTAAGTATGAGGATAAATCAAAGTTTAGAGATGAATTGTTGTGGCAAGAATTTTCAAGACACCTATATGCAATTATTGGTGAAAAATCAAAAAATTATTTAAATTTTGAAGTTAAAAGTAATTCCTATAGAAATAACAATCTAAATGAAATGAATTGCATAAAAACTATCGAGGATGAACTGGAAGACTCTGGATACATGGTCAATCAAACAAGAATGTGGTATGCATCTCACTTTTCACTTAGGGAAAGTATTGATTGGAGCGTTCATGAAGATAAAATGTTCAAACATCTTATAGATGGATCTCGTGCTGCAAATAGATTAGGCTGGCATTGGGTTATGGGGTCACAAACAGGAAAGCCTTATGGATTCTCTAAGTTTCAAGTTAATAAAAGAGCTTCTATGTTGTGTAATGATTGCAATTTAAAATTTAATTGCCCTATTGAAAATTGGCCAGAAAGTATAGAAACGTCTCCAAAAAATTTAGATATGGACTTTGATATTATCAATAGGTTTGGACCAACAGAAATTATTTCTTATTCAGACTCAGACCCTACACATGTATGGTTAACTGCAGAGTCCTTAGGTGATAACGACCCTGCGTTAGAGCAATTAAATGAGCTACCAGTTATATTTATTTTCGATGAAATTCTTTTAAAACATTTACAAATTTCTACAAAAAGAATTTCTTTTTTGATAGACACTTTAAAAGAGATCAATCAAAAAAAAGAATTAGAAGTTATTCTTGGAAACCCTTTCGATGTTTTAAAAAAAATTAAATTTGCTTCAACTTTTGCACCCGTACCAAAATACAGAAAAATAACTGATTCTTGTCCCCCAACTTTAGAATTTCCATCGCATCGTTTAGTTGAACCAATTGATTTTTATCCCAAAAGTTTTAGTTCTTGGAGAAATAAAATAAAACTATGAGAAGATATTTAATTTTTGCATTTTTATTTTTTCATAATTACACCTATATATATTCAAAAGGAAGATTGGGAAAAGAATTAAATGGTAGACCTTGTTTAATCCTCCATACTGAAGGAGCAAAAACTAAAAAAGAAAGAAAGAACGTTTTAGTTTACCTAAGAGAAGGAAAAGAAATTTGTATTGTTGCATCAAAAGGAGGAAGTGAAAGAAATCCTGGTTGGTACCACAATTTAAAAGCTAATCGAGAATGTACTGTTCGGATAGGTAAAAAAGTATACAAAGCTTCTTCAAGGGAAATTTTTGATAATGAAAGATTGGAATGGTGGAAAAAAATGGATTATTTAAACAGAGGTGGATACTCAGAGTACCAAAAAAGAACTTCAAGAAAAATACCTATAATGATATTAAGTATTTCTTAGTCGCAAATTGCGCCTAAGAACATTTTGTAATTTATTTTGAAAATACTCAAGTTTTATAGGCTTTGAAAAATAGACTCAACAGTTTCGAGGTTTAAATCCTCTACAATCAAATCAGCCTGACTTAAATCATCCTTTGAAAACATCCCCCTATCAATAGCAAGTACAAAAGAATCAGAAGCCTTACCTGATGAAATTCCTGTAGGACTATCTTCAATAATTAAATTTTTATAAGTTCCTAGTTCACTAATAGCTTTATTGTAAATATCGGGGTAAGGCTTGTTTCTATTGACCATATCTCCACCAATAATGTATTTAAAACTATTTTCAATATCTACCTCTTTTAATTTTTTCAACAAAAGTTTATATGGACTGGCTGACACACATGCTTGTAAAACTTCTTTATTACTAAGTTCATTCAAGAGAATTTTTGCATCTTCATAGATTATTTTTTCATTTAGAGAAGTTTCAATTATTTTTCCTAATTCTTGCATTGTTGTTTCAAAATTTTCTAAGTTAACTTGTTCTGAATAAAAAGAATGAACAATTCTGTCATCAACTCCAACAAACTGCCTAATTTCTTCTTCAGAAATAAAAAAATTATATTTCTCTAAATGAGCTTGCCAAGCGTATGCATACAATCTCTCTGTATCCATAATGGTTCCATCACAATCCCAAAATACACCAAACATTAGCCTAATTTACTCTGAATATCTTTTGCAGATTTTAGTGCAAGCCCATCCGAACCTTCTGATGTCCAACTACTTTCTCTTTTCTGAGATTCTTGCACCATATCATCTAGAAGTTGAAACTTGCTATGTCCTAAATTTTCCCATAAATATAAAGCGTGGCTACCAGGTATAGTGTTTATTTCATTTAAATAAATTTTGTCTTGTGAAATCAAGAAGTCAACTCTTGATATTCCATTAAAGCTAATCAAACTAACTAAAGTTTCCAGAATATTAATAATTTCTTTCTCAATATTTTTTGGTAATTGTGCAGGAAGTTCTCTTTTAGAACCCTCTAACCCGCCATTTTCTAAATATTTATCTTGATAAGAAAATAATTCAAAATTGTTTGATCTAATTGGTTTTTCTATTTCAGAAAACTCAACTTTAGGATAAGTTCTTAAAGCTACCAGGTAGTCAACTGAATCTTCTAAAAATTTTTCAACAGTTGCACCTTGTTGATACAGCTTAGAGTTATCAGCCAATTTAAGAGCAGTATCATATTCATTGACAACTTCTACTCCAATGGATGAACCTCCAAATCTTGGTTTGAGTATGTAAGGCCCTTCAAATGTAGGTGGATGACTGGTCTGCAGCAGATGCTTTTCTAAAACTGGAATATTATTCGCTTCCATGAATGTATAAAATGAATATTTATCCATACACAATTGTGAAGTAGTTAACGATGGACCAGTAAAGTTAATTTCTAATAATGTTAATAAACTTTGCAATGTGCCGTCTTCACCAGGTCCCCCATGGCAAGCATTTAATACAGTATCTATGTTTAACTTCTTTTTCTTTAAATAAAAACCAGGATTTGAGTCTAGCTTTAAGGTAAGTTCTTTTTTGAATATTTTGTTGTTGTTTATAAAATCCTGAGATTCTAAGTTGTCGTCAACTAAATACCATTTGTTCTCTTTAGACCAATAAATGTTATGAACATT
The DNA here is from genome assembly GCA_038142145.1 of Candidatus Actinomarina sp. GTDB lineage: Bacteria > Actinomycetota > Acidimicrobiia > Actinomarinales > Actinomarinaceae > Actinomarina. The sequence goes on from JAYQJM010000005.1 coordinate 596,715, forward strand.
ATATTTATTGTTTAATACTCTTGACGATTGTAAGCCTGTCAAAATAGAGATATCATGTTCTGGTGAAGGACCGCCAAAAATAACAGCTATTTCATTATTCATATTTATGGATGATGGTCAGGTAAGTCATTCTCAAATAATACTGCATCATCTTCATTAATTACTGAATTAAGATAAGAAACAGCTAGCTCTCTGTTTCTGAAAAACTTTACCGGCACACCACCATCTTCAAAGCCAAGCATCAATGAGCCTCTATTTGTGTATCCAACTACTAAAGCCTCAGAAATTATTGAACTTGCATTAAATGCGAATTCATAATTTTGTGAGAATTGTTCTGAGCCTAATTCAACCATTCCAGGTGTAATTAAATATTTATTTCCATTTGCGTCAATTTTTGCAAGTGTTTTTAAAGATGATCTATAAGATATAGGATTTGAATTAAAAGAATTGTCAATAATTGTTTGACCTAAATTACCTTTTAATATTGATTGTCTGTGATCAGTTTTAGTTAATTCGTTTTGATTATTCATGTAATTTTTAACATCCATATCCAAAGCAATCAAAACTCCTACTGATAAAGCTATAGATAATTGTAAAATTTCAGGTGCATTTAATTCACATATATATTCACCACCAATATAAATTTTGTGAACACCAGAATCAAAACTTACATAAACAGCCGCTTTAACAGAAGTTGTTGAACAGTCTATCACCATTTTTTGTGCAGCCCATAACCTGGCTTGATTAAGTAGAAGATTATCATCTCCATTTATCACAACTGAACCAGCAAAATCTACAATTTCAGATTTTGCTTCAAGAATATTTTCAAGAGACTTCATTCTTTCTAAATGAACGGGGGCTATACCCGTGATAACTGAGATATGTGGCTTAACCCACGAACAAATTTCTCTAATTTCACCAAAACCGTAAGTCCCCATTTCGATTATTGAAATTTCATCAGTATTTTGTAAATCATCATTTATTGATTTGGCAATTCCAAGTCTATTGTTGAAACTTTCTGGAGTAGTAAATGATTGATTGTGTCTCGATAATATTTGATTTAGTACATTTTTAGTTGTAGTTTTTGAATACGAACCTGTAATAGCAATTATTGGTCCTTTAAAATTATTTAGTTTTTGAGAGGCACTTTGAACAAAATGTTGCGTTTTGTTTTTTTCATAATTTTTTGTAATCTTTAGAGCTAAATCGTAAACATAGAAAGAAAATAGATTTACTATCATCGCAAGAAAGTAGCCCCACTCTAGTAATAGAGATGCAACAGACAAAAAGATTACTAATGTAAAATAAACAACATTTAATCGATTTAATCTTTCAGTTTTATTAACTTTTGATGTTCTAGATTTGAATGATAAACCCATTGGAGTCAAAATTGTAAAAACAGCTAAAACAATTGCTGGATACGGTGACCATAGACTTGAAAAAAACAGAACAATACTGACAAAAAATAATAGACCATTATACGGAACAAGCCTTACCCATCTAAAGTAGATTTTCGTTACATAACTTGGTACATAGTGTTCTCTTTGTGCGATTCTTGACCACTTAATATGATTTATTAAGGATGAAGCTGTAAATAGTGCCAGGACTACATAGTAAATGATATTCATTATCCCTTAATAATATTAATTATTTCATCATAAGAGGAATTTAAAGGATTATGTCCTTGATTATTGAGTATATGAAGGCTTGACTTTGGAAACATGTTGTTAGCAGCAGTTGCAACCGAAGTAGGTACTTCTTTATCTTCACTTCCCCAAATCAAATCTACTGGTGTATTAATTAAATTGAGTTGTGGTTCAAGATCATCATTTACTGCTTTAACTAATACCTCTCTCATAATTCCAGAAGCATTTCTATAGTCATATGAACCTTTTTTGTTTTTGTAGTTCTCAATAAATTGATCTGAAATTAAACCAATCTTGTTCAGCTTTTTTAAGTAATATAAACTTCCCTTTTTATTAGAGCTATTTTTATTTTGAATTAAAGGAACTCCAATTAAAACTAGTTTTGAAAATTTTCGTTTTAAACTCATATACGTAGCTACTCTTCCGCCAAAAGAGTGTCCAACAATAATCTCAACGGATTTTGGCAAATTATCAAGTACAAAGTTTGCGTATTCTTCTGGATTTAAACTAATTTTTGGTGCTGGTGATTTTCCAAAACCTGGTAAATCAAAAGAAATGTAGTCAAAACTTTCACTTATTTTTTTAAAGTCTTTAGAAGACCTACCCCAACCATGTAAAAAACAAACTTTTGGATTATTGCTGTTGGTATCAATAAAATTTATATTGTCCTCTAATACTTGGTAGCCCATTTTATAATCCTAAATCCAAAGTTTGCAATGCTCTTATTTCCATTCCCATGAGAAACAAGAGAGCAAAAGACCAATAAATGTAAAATCTTAATTCCATATCTTTTCTGTAAAAATACAAGAACATGAGAATAAATAGATTAACTACGTTGTAAAACATACTAAATGATCCAACAGGGTTGTTTTGAGAATAATATATGAACAATAGAGACTGTATTAGAACAACACTCAAACTAACAAGGATAAGTTTAATGAAAACACTTTTTATCAATTCCGAACTATTTCTTCTATAAATTAACAAGGCCACACCAGTTATTGCACAAATAGTTATTGATAAATAAATTGGCAAAGTTACAAAATAGAACTCCATAATCTCATTTTACTATTTGTGAGATTGAGTAATAGCAAATAATCAGTTACAGTGAACTTTATGGTGTTTATTGAAAATGACAAAATCCAGGCAAATGTACCTAATGCATGGGTTAGCAGTATGGAAAACTTTATAGTTAAAGGTAAAAATGCTGAGATTTGGGACTCTGAAGGAAAAAGATACCTTGACTATGTTGGAGGTTATGCAGTTTTAAATACCGGACACAACCATGATTTAGTTATTGAGAAAGTAAAAGCTCAACTTGAAAATTTTAGTCATTCATGTTTTGCATTTGCCCCTCATGAAAATGCAGTAAGAGTTACACAGGAGCTGAATCAGAGATACCCTATTGAAGAAAGAACAAAAACTTTTCTTGTTAACAGTGGTGCAGAGGCTGTTGAGAATGCAATAAAAATTGCGAGATATTTTACAAAAAGAAAATCAGTTATTGCATTTACTGGAGGATTTCACGGTAGAACATATCTAGCAATGGGACTTACTGGAAAAGAAAAACCTTACAAAGAAGGGTTTGGACCATTTCCTGAATTTATTCATCATGTGCCATATCCATATGAATATAAAGGGATCACTGATGAATTTGTGTTGAGTGAAATTAAATCTTTATTTGAAAACAAACTAAACCCGAGTGACACTGCAGCAATAGTTTTAGAAGTTCAACTCGGAGAAGGTGGATATATACCAACATCATCATATTTTATTGGTGAATTAAGAAACATATGTAATGAGCATGGAATATTGTTAATTTTTGACGAAGTTCAAACAGGTTTCGGACGTACTGGTAAATTTTTTGGATCTGAACATTCTGGTATTGAACCAGATATTGTGACATTGGCAAAGGGAATCGCTGGTGGATTTCCCCTTGCTGGTGTATTGGGTAGAGAAGAAATTATGGATTCAATTCACGATGCTGGAATTGGAAGTACATTTGGTGCTTCACCAATTTCCTGTGCTGCTTCTCTAGGAGTTTTTGAAGCATTTGATAACGAAAATATTTTAGATAATGCAAACAAGCAGGGTGAATTAATGCATGACTATTTAAATTCTCTTCATGAAAAATTTGACTTTATTGGTGATGTTAGGGGTTTTGGACCAATGATTGGTGTAGAAATAGTTGAAGACAAAAAATCGAAAATTCCTAATAAACTTAAAACATCAGAAATTATTGAGAATTGCAAAAATAGTGGATTGTTATTAGTAAATTGTGGACTAGAGGGAAATGTAATTAGGTTTATGGGTCCACTTACTACACCACTTGATCAAGTAAATGAAGCTTTAACTATTTTTGAAAAATCTTTAACTAATTAACTTCTTTATGGGTTAATTCGTGTAATTTTGTCAAAACGTCACCGTCTTTAAGAGCTTTAGCAGGTGCTTTCATAAGCCATGCAGAAACTAGATCTAATGATTCTAAATCACCTGATTCTTTAAAGAACTTCATATATCTAACTGCATCAATAGTTACTCCCGCACTGTTAGGTGAATCCCAAACTTCCAATTGAACTTCAATATTTAAAGGAGCACCACCAAAAGCCTCTCCTTCTAATCTTATGAAAGCTTTTTTTCTATCTTCTAACCACTTAACGTAATCTGATGGTCCTATTCTTACATTGTCAGCATCTATTCCGTCACCTTTATTTGCTACAGATGTAACAGACGAAGTTTTACTTGTTCGTTTAGTTTCCAGACGGTCTTCTTCAAGCATATTGAGAAAGTCCATATTTCCACCAACATTTAATTGATATGTGTTCTTAAGCCTCACTCCTCTATCTGAGAATAATTGAGCCAATACTCTATGAACAATTGTTGCTCCTACTTGACTTTTAATGTCATCACCAATTAATGGAACGCCAGAAGCTTTAAATTTCTCATACCACTCATTATCTCTAGCGATAAATACCGGAATACAATTTATAAAACCTATACCCGTATTTATTGCACTTTGAGCATAAAATTTAACTGCTTCGTCTGAACCTACTGGTAAAAGATTTATAAGAATTTCAGCACCAGATTTTTTCAATGATTCCTCAAAATCTTCAGAGTCAGGAACTTCATTTATTATATCTTTTACGAATTTTCCAACACCATCATTCACTACTCCAGGTTCAACTTGAACTCCAAGAGGTTTTACATCACAAAATTTCATGGTGTTGTTGGGTTCAGCAAAAATTGCTTCACTCAAATCTTTGCCAACTTTGGATTGGTTTATATCATAGGCTGCTACAACTTCTATATCTGATACTGCATAACCGCCAATGTAGTCAGAAATTAATCCGTCTTCTGTTTTGTTTTCTGAATAATATTGAATACCCTGCACAAATGAACTAGCACAGTTTCCAACTCCCAGAATCGCTACCTTAATTTTATTGTTTGACATCTCTCCCCTAGTTAAATAAATAATTAAACCAACTGAATGAATTATACAATACACCAATTACAAAATAAGCGATAAACGTAAGCACGCCTATTATTTGAAGAATTTTTAATAATTTATTCACAAATTCTATTTTACAATTTTTTAAATTAATATAATAAATGAATACAATGATTAAAAACTTATCACCTTCACGAGCTTCTCAATTTAAAACATGTCCTAAACAGTTCAAATATGCAAATATAGACAAAATTAAAGAACCCACAACCGAAGTACAAGCCAAAGGTACTACGGTTCACCAAGCACTTGAAGATTTGTTTGACTTAAAACCAGATGAAAGAAATACAGAAAAACTTCATAATTTGTTTAGAGAAGCATGGACAAAAGTTCGTGGAAATGACGAACACCATAACTTATTTTCTTCTGTAGAGGAAGAACGAGAATGGGGACTAGATGGATTGAAACTACTAAATAATTATATGTCCATTGAAGACCCAACATCATTTGAACCATTAGAAAGAGAAAGATGGGTCAGAGGTTCAATAGAAGATTTAAATTTGCGTGGGATATTAGACCGAATGGACAGAAATAATAAAGGTGAACTTGTAATAGTTGATTACAAAAGCGGAAAAGCGCCTCTTGCAAAATATAAAGAACCAAGATTTTTTGCCTTAAAACTTTACGCTTTATTAATTCAAAAAGAATTGGGTGAAATGCCCAGTGAGTTAAAGTTAATTTATTTAAAAAACTCAACAATCCACACATTAAAAGTTACCCAAGATTCATTAGATCAAGTAAAAATTGAAGTTCTTGAAATTTGGAATAATATAAAAAAAGCTTTTGAAACTAATGAGTTTCCTGCAACAAAGAACACTTTATGCGACTGGTGTTACTATAAACCAATCTGTCCAGTTTATAATGAGAATGCTCCAGATACTGAAAAACTAAAAGAAATTAATGAAGAACTAATTGATATCAAGGAGCAAATAGAAGCTCTCAATATGTTCGAAAATATTGAGGAATTACCTGATAAAAGTGAACTCGCCTCATTGAATATTAAAGAACTAGAGGAAAAATTTCAGAAGCTTGATGTTGAAAGAGAAGAAATAGAAGAGAGAATACAAAAACTATTACGGGAATAAGCCTCGTGTAAGTTTTGCTGCTGCAACTCTTTTAATCCCTTTTATCAAAGCAGCAGTTCTAAGATCACAATTCTGTTTTTCTGAAATTTTCCATACCTCTTCAAATGCTGTGATTAAAACATCAATTAGTTTTTCATGGAGCTCTGATTCTTTCCAAAGATAATTTTGAGTATTTTGTACCCATTCAAAATAGCTAGCTGTTATACCTCCAGCGTTTGCCAAAATGTCAGGTACTAATAAAATATCGCTGTCTTTTAGGATTTTATCTGCGTTTAATGTCGTTGGAGAGTTTGCTCCTTCGATAATAACTTTTGCTTTTATATTACTTGCATTACTTGAAGTTATAACACCACCAACTGCCGCAGGTATCAAGACATCACAATTTATTTCTAATATGCTTTCTGGATATCGTTCAGCACCATCAAAATTATTTACAGAAACATTTTTAGCCATATGTTTGAATAATTCTGGAATATTTATACCTTTAGGGTTATAGATTGCACCACCTATATCACTGACAGCAATTACTTTTGCTCCCCTTTCGTAGGAATCTAAAGCAGCATACATACCAACATTTCCAAACCCTTGAATTGCAATAGTTGATTCAGAATATTTTAAATTCAATTTATCCATAGCAGCTACACCAATTGCTACAGCTCCTCTACCGGTTGATTCTCTTCTAGTGATAGAACCTCCAATTGAAGCAGGTTTACCTGTAACAATCCCTGGTTGAGGAGAGCCAACGAAGTTACTATAGGTATCCATAATCCATGCCATAGTTTGTTCATCAGTACCTAAATCTGGTGCTGGTATATCTTTATCAACTCCAATTATTGGAAGAAGTTCTGCAGTATATCTTCTGGTAACCCTCTGTTTTTCAGACCTTGAAAGTGGATTTGGGTCTATAGCTACTCCTCCTTTAGCACCACCATAAGGAAGACCCACTATTGCAGATTTCCATGACATAAGAATGGCTAAAGCAGTAACTTCGCCTAAATTAACATCTGGAGCGTATCGAATACCACCTTTTGTTGGTCCCATGGACAAAACATGTTGAACCCTATACCCCATAACAGTTTCAACTTCATCATAATCATCTCTTCTAAATGGAAATGTTACAACTAAAGATCTCTGAGGGAGCTTAAGTCTTTCTCTTATATTTGAATCTAAATTAATAAGATCAGATACTTCATCATACTGCCTTATTACCTCAGCATACATTTGTGAATCAAACAAATTATTTTGGACTATCACAAGCTCATCATATATAAAAATTTGTTTACTTGTTAGATTTTTTACATTTTTTGTCATACCTCTTTTCTAAATTAAAAGTATGAAAGAATATGAAATAAAAAACTTATTTAAAACAGTTGGAATCGAAGTAAATTTTATTTGCAGAAACCATAACGATCACTGTAATTGTCATAAAATATATGATGATGCAGCATAGTTAGGAGCAAAATGAAAGAATTAATTTGGGATATTGCCAAAAGCGGTGAAGAAAATCTTCAAAATACAGAACTTTATGAAATAAATGAACCAAAAGAATTATTTGTTGCAAGAGGAATTTCTCTTGAGGCCAAAGATAGTACACAAAAAATAAACAAATTTGTTGATAATAAGATCGCTGTTGATGTTGAAACTAATGGTGCTATAAAAATCTCTGATACAGTATTTAACTTTTCTAAAGGTTATAAGTCTAAAACGATTGATTTAAGAAGTTTGCTTAATTGGGCAACTAACAAAAAGCTAACTGATGATGAATTGGATGATTTAATTGCTATTTGTGGTGCTACTTTTGTTCCGAAGTTACGAGGACTTGACGCAGTAGCAGACAAAAAAGGCATGGATAGACAGCTTGCAAGAGATACATTCATCGAAAAAGAGTGGGATAAAGAACCAAAGCTCCAAGTGATTAATACTAACAATGAATCTGCACCTGGTTGGGCAAAAAAATTAAATGAAAATGAAAGGAAAATATGAATCAACTATATGAACTATCAAGAAAGTTTCCAAGTGATTGGATTAAAAAAGCACCAAAAGGTAAATTTGGAAATTATGTTCCTCATGCTGTAATAACTCAAAGACTCATTGAAGTATGTGGACCATTTAATTGGGAGGTTGTTGAACTTATAAGACAGGAAAATAATGGAGTCGTTGTAGGCTGTTTTGGAAAATTAACGATAGAGATAGATGAAAAGCTGGTGACGGTAACTTCTATTGGAGATGTAGAAATTGACCAAGGTAACGATGGTGCAAATGCAAAACATGCAGAATCAGATGCTTTTAAAAGATGTGCTATGAAATTAGGTTTGGGATTACATTTATGGGCTGGTGAAGAATACTACCTAGATAAAAAATTAGAAAAAAAAACTAAATTAACTCCCAATTTAAAGACTGCTTAATTTATTAACTGACCATTTTTGGCTTGTAATACAAATGTGATAGGTCCATCGTTTTTTAACCCTACTTCCATCATTGCTCCAAATTGACCGGATTTTGTTTCAACTGAATTTGAAAATACACTGATTATTTTTTCTAGCATTTTTTCAGCTTCTGTAGGGTCTTCTGCATTTATAAATGATGGCCTATTCCCTTTGATATAATTTCCAGCAAGAGTAAATTGGCTAACTATTAATACTTTTCCATCAACATCTTTAATACTTAAATTCATTTTTCCGTGTTCATCAGAAAATATTCTTAATTTTAGAATTTTCTCAATTAATACTTCAGCATCTTGAAAAGAGTCTCCCTTTTCAATACCCCAAAAAACTAATAATCCTTTTGAAATTGAAGCAATTTTATCTTTATTTACTTCTACGTAAGCTTCTTTGACTCGCTGTAAAACTACTTTCATAAACTATAATCTAACATATGAACTTAGACAGTAAAACAATTTCATTAGCAAAAGGCCCTAATTATGCAGCGTTCACAACACTATTTAGTGATGGGATTCCACAAACTCATGTTATGTGGGTTGACACAGATGGTGAAAATCTTTTAATAAATACTGAAATTCATAGATATAAATATAAAAATGTAAAAAAAGATCCACGAGTTACAGTAATGATTTGGAAACATGACAATCCATTTAAATTTGCAGAAATTCGAGGAGAGGTTGTCGGAGAAATTACTGGACAAGACGCTAGAGATAACATTGACAAATTATCAGAAAAATATTTCAAAAAACCATATCCTTTTGAAATACAAACTGAAAGAATTGTCTTAGTTATTAAGCCTTTGAAAGAAGTTTTATTTAATTTAAAAGACGAAGACTTCGAGTAAATTACTTCTCTTTATAATCGTAAAAACCTTTTCCGGTCTTTACACCAAGTTCGCCTTTTTTAACTTTATCCTCTAAAAACTTTTTTGGATAATCGCTGTCTTTACCTGACTCATTATATTTTTTTAGTTTTGCATAATAATGTATATCTAAACCTGAATAGTCAGATAACTCAAAAGGACCCAGAGGATGATTTAGACCTTTTTTAATTGCAAGATCAATATCTTCAAAATCAGCAATTCCCTCGTCATATAATTCGTATGCTTCATCCACTAGTGCAGCAAGCATCCTGTTTACAATAAATCCAGGGGTTTCTTTTTTTAGCGTAACTGTAGATCTACCCATATTGTCACTTACATCTTTTGTCCTATTTATAGTTTCTTCTGAAGCATTACTAGGAAATGAAATCTCAACTAAATCCATTCTTATTGGTGGATAAAAGAAATGCATGTTAATGAATCTTTCTGGATGATTACAGTGTTGAGAAATTTCAGATGCTTGTATGAATGAACTGTTAGTTGCAAGAACTACATTTGCATCTAATATTTGAGATAATTTTTTAAAAATATCTAGTTTTACATCAAACTTTTCAACAACAGCTTCAATAACAAAAGTTTTGTTTTCAACAGTATCTTCTAGGGAATTAAATATTTTTAAATTATTATCAAAATTTTCTAAGTGAGTTTGGTTGTACTTGCCTTTATCAATCAAATTTAAAATATTTTCCCTGGTAAATTTTATTTTTTCGTTTAAGTACTCTTCATTTGAATCATAAATAGAGGTTTTATAACCTGCCATCGCAGCTAAAGCAGCAATTTGACTACCCATCTGACCACCGCCAATGACAGCTATATTTTCATTCATTATGTTTGTTTATTTCTCTTCTTGCAATAGAACGAATATGTACTTCATCAGGTCCGTCAGCAATTCTTAAAGTTCTAACTCCTGCTGCCATCTTTGCTAAAGGAGTGTCTTGAGACAACCCCATAGCTCCATGCGCCTGGATTGCTTTATCAATAACGTATGAAGCAGCTTCAATTACAGAGACTTTAATTGCAGAAATTTCAATTTTTGCTTGTTCTTTACCAATTGTGTCAATAAGCCATGCGGTCTTAAGAGTTAACAATCTTGCTTCTTCAATTTTAATTCTTGATCTGGCAATCCAATCTTGAACAACACCGTGGTCTGAAATTTTTGATCCAAATGTTTCTCTTGAATTAACTCTTTTAATCATCAATTCTAAAGCTCTTTCGGCCATACCAATTGTCCTCATGCAGTGATGAATTCTACCTGGACCTAGTCTTGCCTGTGCAATTTTAAAACCCATTCCCTCTCCACCGATTATGTTCGATTTTGGGACAACGACATTTTCAAATGCTACTTCAGGATGCCCTGTGTATCCATCATCATAACCATAAACAGTCATTGGCCTAACAACTTTTACACCATCTGTATCCATAGGTATTAAAATTTGACTTTGTCTTGTATGTGGAGGGTTATCTGGGTTAGTAATTCCCATAAAAATACATATTTTAGCCCTTGGGTTAATTGCATTTGACGTCCACCATTTTCTACCATTGATTACATAGTTATCACCATCTTCAACTATTGAACTAGAGATATTAGTTGCGTCTGATGAAGCTACATTTGGTTCTGTCATTGCAAAACATGACCTAATTTCTCCATTTAAAAGAGGCATTAACCACTGTTCTTTTTGTTGATCAGTACCAAACTCAGCTAATATTTCCATATTTCCTGTATCGGGTGCTGAGCAATTAAACACCTCTGGTGCCCACCATACTTGTCCAGTTAATTCAGCAAGTGGAGCATAGTCAACGTTAGATAAACCAGAACCATAAGTTTCATCAGGTAAAAATAAATTCCACAATTCCTCTTTTTTAGCTAATTCTTTTAATTCGTCTAAGATTTGCGGTATGTGGAGAGGGTCGCCTGAATTAATGATTTCATCTTCATAAGCCTGTTCGTTTGGAAAAATATGCTTTTCAAAAAATGATTTCATTTGCTCTTGAAGTTTCAAAGACTGATCAGAGTAATTAAAATCCATAATTTAATTCTATCAATTAACTTGAGTGAAATAAAAATGTTTCATAATATATTTCTTAGTGGAATACTTTACAGAAAAACTTAGAAACCTAATTTCAGATAATGTAGAAATAGCTGATGATTTTGCTTTTGAACAATTTAAAGTTGGAAGATCAAATATTACTTACAAAATCTACGATGACAATAATGTTTACGTCCTCAGGAGACCCCCTTTTGGACAAAAACTAGAATCTGCACACAACATGGAAAGGGAGTTCAGGATCATCTCATCACTTTATAAAAATAACATTCGAGTACCTAAACCTGAATATATTTACACAGATAAGAAAATAAGCGATGATGACTTTTACATTATGGAATTCATTGAGGGAGAAACTATATCTGATAATCTAATTGCTAAAAATTTTGATGCAATTCAAAAAAAAGATATTACAGAATCTTTTATCGAAGCTCTTGTTGAAATACATATGTTTGATGTTGTGAATTCAGAACTTTCAACACTAGGAAAGCGTGAAAATTATATAGAAAGACAGCTAGTTCGATGGTCAAAACAATTCGACGCTCAAAAAGTAAGAGAAATAAATGAATTAAATCAAGCTACAAAAATGTTATTTGAAAATATTCCAAATCAACAAAGAGTGAGCATTGTTCATGGTGACTATAGGCTTGATAATGTCAGAGTAAATAATTCTCGAGTTAAAGCTGTTGTAGATTGGGAATTGTGTACTTTGGGTGACCCTTTAGCTGATTTAGGAACGATTATCGCATCATGGTCTAATAAGGAAGAGACAGATACTCCTTTTATATACTCTCCTTCTCTTGCTGGTGGTTTCCCAAATAGAAACCAAATTTTGGAACAATATGAAAGCTTATCTAACTTAAATATTCAAGATATTGAATTTTATACAAGAATGTCGTTTTGGAAACATGCAATGATAATGGAAGGCGTATACGTAAGATACTCTCTTGGTTATTATGGAGATGTTGATGATAGTGAAATTGAAGCTTTTAAAGAAAGTACTATTTCTTTTGCAAAAAAAGCATCAAGCAAAAATTTATTAGGAGAAATGTTATGAAGGTTATCCCAGCAAGTGAATTAGAAAGCCATGTAGGTGAAGAAATTGGAGTCTCAGAATGGTTCGAAGTTACTCAAGAAAGAATTAATCAATTTGCAGAAGCTACTAATGATCATCAATTTATACATGTTGACCCTGAAATGGCAAAAGCAACTCCATGGGGTACAACTATTGCACACGGTTATCTAACTCTAAGTTTATTGACTTATTTACAAGCTGACATAGGTTACATGCCTGAAGGACTTCAAATGGCTATAAATTACGGTGCAGACAAAGTAAGATTCATGGAAGCAGTGCCGGTTAATAGTAAAATTAGAGCAAGAATTACTTTGACTGATGTGTCCTATAAAAAGAGTGGACGCTGGTTATTAAAAAACACAGCAACAATAGAGATTGAAGGCAAAGATAAGCCTGCTGCGGTTGTAGAAACACTTGCAATGTACGTAGTAAGCGAATAAAACAGAAAGAGGAAATTTATGAGAGAAGCAGTAATTGTATCAGCAGCAAGAACACCTATTGGAAAAGCATATCGAGGAGCTTATAACAATACAGCAGCTCCAACTTTAGCTTCTTACTCAATAAAGGAAGCTGTAAGCAGAGCAGGTATAGACCCAGAAGAAATCCAAGATGTTGTAATGGGCTGTGCTCAACAACAAGGTTCTCAGGCACTAAATATTGGTCGACTTGGAGGAATTGCAGCTGGTTTACCAAATACTGTTTCAGGAATGACAATTGATAGACAATGTTCTTCAGGCTTAATGGCTATTGCTACCGCCTCTAAACAAATCATTACAGACAACATGGATGTTGTTGTAGCAGGTGGAGTTGAGTCTATTTCGTTAGTTCAAACTGCTGAAATGAGACTTGACATTGACCCTAATGTTGCAAGTAATGCAAAACATGCATATATGCCAATGATAGAAACCGCTGATCATGTTGCTGAAAAATATAATATCTCTAGAGATAGTCAAGACGAATACTCTTTACAAAGCCAACAAAGAACTGCAGCAGCTCAAGAAGCTGGTGTTTATACAGATGAAATATTCTCCACAACAAGTACAAAACTTGTTAAAGATAAAGAAACAGGTGAAATTTCTGAAGAAGAAGTTACTTTATCTCTTGACGAAGGAAATAGACCTCAAACTAATATTGAAGGACTTTCCTCCCTTGTACCAGTTTACGGAGAAGGCAAGTTTATTACTGCTGGAAATGCATCTCAGCTTTCTGACGGTTCAGCATCTGTTGTAATTATGGAATCTAAAGTTGCTGAAAACAAAGGCTTAACACCTCTTGGATACTACAGAGGCATGGCGGTAGCAGGTCTTGCGCCAGAAGAAATGGGCATAGGGCCAATATTCGCAGTTCCTAAGTTGCTAGAAAGATTCAACCTAACTGTTGATGACATTGGTCTTTGGGAGTTGAATGAAGCTTTTGCTGTTCAAGCACTTTACTGTAGAGATTTTCTAGGAATAGATAATGAAATTTATAATGTAAATGGTGGATCTATTTCAATAGGGCATCCTTACGGAATGACAGGTGCAAGAATGACAATGCATGCTTTGATGGAAGGTAAAAGAAGAGGCGCAAAATATGTCGTCGTAACAATGTGTGTTGGTGGCGGAATGGGTGCAGCTGGCTTATTCGAAGTAATTTAAATTTAAAAAGCTTCCTTTTTTTTTAAATTCTATAATATTTTATGGAGAAAATATCTGACAGAAAGTCATATCTAAAATCCATATCAAATAGAAATTTAAAAATTTTCTTGATGGGTGAACTGGTTGATGAACCATATGAACATCCAATTATAAAGCCAAGCATTGAAGCTATGGCTGAAACTTACGAACTAGCTGTTAGAGAACCCGAGTTGGCTACAACAATTTCTCCTTATACTGGTGAAAAAATAAATAGATTTCTTCATATTGCAGAAAGTAATGAAGATTTATTTCTTCAAAATCAAATGCAAAGAAAACTCGGTCAATTAACTGGTACTTGTTTTCAAAGATGTGTTGGGATGGATGCATTTAATGCACTGCACTCTATAACTTTTGAGATAGATGAATTACATCGGACAAAATATCACGATAATTTTTTAAATTTTTTAAAAGAAATGCACACATACAACTTGGTAGTTGGTGGTGCCATGACTGATGTAAAAGGTGATAGATCTAAATTGCCCCATGAACAAGACGATGAAGATCTCTATTTGAGAATTGTAAAAAGAGATGAAAAAGGAGTTTACGTTAAAGGTGCAAAAGCTCATCAAACAGGATGTATTAATTCACACTGGATGGTTGTTATGCCGACGTTAAGACTTTCAGAAAACGACAAAGACTATGCAGTAGTTGGAGCAATACCTGTTGATGCAGATGGAATAACATATATTTACGGTAGACAATCTTGTGATACAAGAAGCATGGAGCCTGGAGAATATGATGTAGGTAACAAATATTTTGCTGGTCAAGAAGCTATGGTGATATTTGATAATGTCTTTATTCCAAATGAATATATTTTTATGAATGGAGAGTATGAATTTGCTTCTAAATTAGTAGAAAGATTTACAACGTATCATAGAAGATCATACGTTTGCAAATCAGGTGTAGGCGATGTTTTAATTGGTGCTGCTGCGACAATAGCTGAATATAACGGTGTTGAAGAAGCATCTCACATTAAGGACAAATTAGTTGAAATGAATAAGTTAAATGAAACAATTTATGCAACAGGTATAGCCTCTTCACTTCAAGGTAGGAAAACTAAATCAGGAAACTTTATAAACGATGAATTATTGGCAAATGTCTGTAAACAACACGTTACAAAAGAAACTTATGAAATTTCACGTATTGCTCAAGATTTAGCTGGTGGTTTAGTTGGCTCAATGCCATCTGGTGTGGACTTTAATGAAGGTGAGATGTCTGAAGATATTAAAAAATATCTAAAAGGCAAGAGTGATATCAATGCTGAAGATAGAGTAAAAATTCTAAGATTGATTGAAAATATGACTCTTGGAAGAAATGCTGTTGCATACCTAACTGAGTCAATGCATGGTGCTGGTTCACCTCAGGCTCAAAGAGTACAAATTCGAAGAAATATAGATATAAATGAAAAAAAAGCATTAGCTAAAAAACTATCAGGTGTACAGGAGGATGAATAAAATGAAAGCTTTACTTTGTACTGAATTGGGAGATCCTGAATTACTTAATGTATCTGAAGTAGATATACCAAATTTAGGAGATGATGAAGTCTTGGTAAAAGTAGAGGCAGCTGGAGTTAACTTTCCAGATGCTCTTCTAGTACAGGGAAAATACCAAATAGTAATAGATCCACCATTTATACCTGGAAATGAAATTTGTGGAGTCGTCGAAAGTGCTGGTTCAAATGTTTCTATACCAACAGGTACTAAAGTTATAGGCTTACCACCTATTGGAGGATTTGCAGAATATGTATCTATTAATAAAAATTTAATTATTCCTGTAAATAGTGAGTTTGATGTTTTATCAGGAGCGAGTTTACCAATTAATTATGGTACTTCATATTATGCATTAAAAAGACGCGCAAAAGCAGTCAGTGGTGAGACCGTATTAATACTTGGTGCCTCCGGTGGGATAGGTACAGCATCAATTCAACTTTCTAAAATTATGGGTTTAAATACTATTTGTGCTGTTGGAAGTGAGGAAAAAGAGGCTTACGTTAGAAACTTAGGTGCTGATGAAGTAATTAGATATGATAAAGAAGACTTAAAAGAAAGTGCTAAAAGTTTAACAAATGGAAATGGGGTTGATATTGTTATTGACCCTGTTGGAGGAGATGCAACAGAACAAGCTTTAAGAGCTACAGCATTTAATGGACGACTTTTGGTAATTGGTTTTGCAAATGGGCAAATACCAAAAATATCTTTAAATTTAACCTTAGTTAAAGGTGTGTCTATTGTCGGAGTTTGGTGGGGTCGGTGGACTAATACCTCACCAAAAGAAACAGCTGAAGATTTTGAGGAGCTTGTAGGTTTTGTAAACAGTAATCAATTAGAGATTGAACCTAAAAATATTTACACATTAGAAGAAGCTTCTAAAGCTCTATCAAATTTTCTACAAAGAAAAAATGTAGGTAAAACTGTTATAAAGTTTTAATGTGAAGCGAAATAAGGGTTTTCACCAGCAGCATGATCTGTTGCGTCAATAATGTTGCCAATTTCTGGAACAGCTTCTCTTAAAGAAGCTTCTATTCCCTGAGTTAAAGTTACTTGCGCCATGCCACAACCTTGGCAACCGCCACCTAAACGTAAATAAATATCATTACCTTCAACACCTATCAATTGTGCCGCTCCACCATGAGATGCAATTGCAGGATTTATTTGATTTTCAAGAACAGCTTGAACTTTTTCAGCTAACTCACCTTTTAATTCAGGTAAATCTTCTGGGTTTCCAATCATTGCTGGACTAGGCGTATTAGGATTATCCATTGTTAATCCAGGAGTGTGTTCGTCATCTGACATGTCCAAACTAGCGCCTTCGAATTTATCTAAATCTTTAGCAGCAATAATTACAGGGAGATCACCAAAGTCTAATCTTGCATCATCAGAACGAGCTTGATTTATATCTAGAAAACTTAAATCATAAGTGAATTGATTTCCTTGCACTCCATCTATTTGAAGGAATAAAGCATATTCTTTATCACCAGGTTCTTGGTCTCTTAATTCAATAATAGTTTTAACGGCTTCATCACCGATTTTAAAATTTACATCGTTACTCATGTTGTTAATGATACATGATTTGTGATATGTGAGAAATTAATGATATTAAACTATTTAATTGTGAGTAATTTATTAATCTCGCTGGGCGGCGAATGTACAGTAAAAAATATAAAAAACACTGAAACTTTTGAAAAAATTATAGCTGTTGATAGTGGCTATAAACATTTAACAAAACATGATTTAAAGCCTGATATCTTAATTGGTGATTTAGATTCAGTTGATGAAGAATTGATAAATATTGCAAAATCAGAAGATGTTGAGATATTTGAATTTAATAAAGATAAAAATGAATCTGATTTTGAACTTGCTATCAATTACTCAATAAGTGTTGAAGCAGGATCTATAACAATAATTGGTGGAGAAGATGGTGAAATTGATCACTTGTTTTCTATTTATAACATTATTTCAAATTGTAAATTTAATAATGGTGTTACTTGGTTATATAAAAATTACATGATGCAATTTCGGTCTTCGGCTATATTTTCATTACCAATAGGAGATAAATTTAGCATTATACCAGTATCTAATCTTGAAAATCTAAATATAGAAGGCTCTAAATATGAATTAAATGACACATTCATACCAAAAGGATCATCACGAACATTAAGAAATGAATCAATTGGTAAAGAGATAACAGTAAATTGTAGTACAGGATTATTTAATCTTGTTTACAAATTATGATCTAGGGATCTCTTTCCACGCTTTGTCTTTATCTAACTTAGGCTCACTAGGCAATCCGAGAACTCTTTCTGCAATTATATTTCTCATAATTTCAGAAGTTCCTCCTTCAATAGAATTAGCTCTAGATCTTAAAAATAAACTTTGAGTATCAGTAAATCCAAAGGTTTCGTTTTCAAAATTTAGTTCTGGTTGAGTAAGTTCATAACCTCTAGGAAACAATAAGCCGTCATTCCCCAACATTTCCATACCAAATTCATAAGAAGCTTTGTTTATCTCTGCCTCATATAATTTACTAGTTGATCCTTCAGGTCCAGGAGTTCCTTTTTCTCTATTTTCAAATGCACGCATATTAGTAAGTCGAACTGCTTCTTGTTCAATCCATAAACTGATTAACTTATCTTTTGTAACTGGATCATCAAGCTCTTGATCTTTCCACAATTGAACTAAATGACCAGGTGCTCCACTACCCCTGTCACGTACATTGCCACCAATAGCTACTCTTTCATTCATCAATATTGCTAATGAAACTCTCCAACCATCTCCAAGTGCTCCAAGAATGTTTTCCTTTGGAATCTTTACATCAGTAAAATAAACTTCATTAAATTCGGCCTCACCCGTAATTTGGCGCAACGGTCTAACCTCAACCCCATCAGATTCCATATCAACAATGAAAAAAGTTAGTCCCCTATGCTTTGGAACATCTGGATCAGTTCTTGTAACGATTAGACCCCATTTTGCTAAGTGACCTAAAGTTGTCCAAACTTTCTGACCATTTACAATGTAACCATCACCGTCATCAACAGCTTTTGTTGAAAGACTTGCTAAGTCTGAGCCAGAACCGGGCTCTGAAAATAATTGACACCAAATTTCCTCAGTAGTGAACATTGGTCGAAGATATTTTGCAATTTGTTCTTCAGTACCATATTCAACAATAGTTGGAGCTCCCATACCAATTCCCAAAATATTTGCCACTCTATTTTGCTGTGATATACCTTCTTTTCTTAAAGTTTCAGTGATGATTAATTGATATTTAGGATTTAAACCAAGTCCACCTGCACCTTCTGGAAATTGAACCCATGCTAAACCCAAATCAAATTGTTTACCCCAAAATTCTTGGAGTGAATCAGTAGTTTTTCTAAACTCAACTAACTCTGCTAATTTTTCTTTAACTAATAATTCAGGATTCGATGTACTTGTTAATGTTTCAGACACTACTCGTCCCCTTGTTGCATAGCTTGATTAAATAAAGGCATTTCATCTAATATGCTACCGGGATAAACCGGATTGGTTAAATCACGAACTTTATCAAAGTTTTCACTAATGTCATCTGCTGTTGCTGTCGGATTGTAATAACCAACATCTGTTGAAATTCCAATTCTAGAAAACCTGCCTGCACCAGCAGTAAATATTTCGTGGGACACTTCACATGATTCAGATGCAAGATAAACAACTAAAGGAGTTACATTATCAACACTAAACATTTTCGCAAAGTCTTCACCAAAAAGTGCTTCCGTCATTCTTGTTGTAGCATTTGGTGCTAATGAATTTGCTTTTATATTATATTTAGCACCCTCAATTGCCATTACGTTAGTTAGGCCAACAATTCCCATCTTTGCTGCGCCGTAATTTAGTTGACCAAAATTACCAAATATTCCAGAGGGTGATGAAATATTTACAAATCTACCATAACCCTTTTCTTTCATATGATTAAAAGCAGGCTGACAAACATAAAATGTCCCTTTTAAATGTACATCTAAAACAGAACTAAATTCTTCATCAGTCATTTTTGAAAAACTTTTATCTCTTAATATTCCAGCATTATTAACAACAGCATGTAGGTCTCCAAAAGCTTCCAATGCTGTATTGACGATAGATTGACCCCCATCCTGAGTTGCTACTGAATCGTAATTAGCGACTGCATTACCACCAGCATTTTTGATTTCTTCAACTACCAGGTCGGCTGGAGCATTTGCTGCTCCTGATCCGTCTACTGATCCACCTACATCGTTTACAACAACATTTGCTCCTCTTGCAGCAAATTCCAAAGCATAAGCTTTGCCTAATCCATTTCCAGAACCAGTAACAATTACTGTTTTATTCTCAAAAGATACGTTTCCCACAATTATCCTTCCTCGTACATTGATTCGATTTCATCACTATACATTTCTGCAATTACATTTCTTTTTAATTTTAAAGTTGGAGTTAACTCACCACTGGAATCAGTCCATTCTTTCTCTAAAACTACAAATTTCTTTATTTGCTGCACTTGAGCAACTTGTGAATTAGCTTCATCTACTTGTTTTTGAATTGCATCAACAACTTTAGGATCTGAAGCCATTGACTCTATAGAGTATTCCATACCATTATCAGAAGCCCATGATTCAGCACCACCATCGCCATCAAGTACAACTAATGCACTAAGATATTTCTTTCCATCACCAACAACACAAACTTGTCCAATTAATTGATGTGGTTTGATTAAATCTTCCACTTCAACAGGAGCAATATTTTTTCCAGCTGAAGTAATTAAAATTTCTTTTTTTCTGCCAATTATTTTTACGTAACCAGATTCATCAATTTCGGCTAAATCACCTGTATGTAACCAACCTTCAGAATCAAAAGTTTCTTTAGTTTCTTCTTCAGCTTTGAAATAGCCTTGTGTAACGTGATTACCTTTTAAGCAAAGTTCTCCATCTTCTTCAACTTTCACTTCAGTGCCAGGAATAGGTATACCAACTTTTCCAATTGGATTCAAAACTTTAGGTACATCAATACCTTCTGATTTTAATTTTTTTGAAAATGTTTCAACAGCACCACCTGGTATTCCAATTGTTGCAGGTCCCGTATCTTCGGTCATTCCATAAATTTCTGTAACATCAATTCCAATTGCGTGAAACCATTTATGGACATCTTTATTCATAGGTGCTGCTGCAGTAACAAAATATTCTGTGTCCATAATCCCTAAACCCTCTTTAAATTTTGAGAAAACTAATTTTGAAAAAACAGCATCTTTTATCTTTACCATTAGTGGCACACTCTCACCTTTTTGCTCATATTCAACTTTTTCCAAACCATTAGCAATAGCTTTTGCGATTAAATCTTTTTTAGGATTTTCTTCAATTCGTGTTTCTAGACCAGCTTTAAATTTCTCCCAAACTCTAGGCACAGCTAAAAATACAGAAGGTTTTATCGTTGGAAGTGCGTCTCTCATGTCTTCTAAAACAGGAACAGGAAAAATTTGTCCTACCCTATAAATTGCTTGATAGTGATCTCCAGCCCTAGCAGCAATATGAGCCATTGGTAAGTATGAAACAATTCGTGGATGCATTGTAGCGGGTATCATTTGACCAAACAAACTTTCAATAGTCCACAAAACATTCTTATGAGATATCATTACGCCCTTTGGCTTACCTGTTGTTCCAGATGTAAATATTAAACAAGCTAAAGTATCTGGAGTTATAGTTGCAGTTGCTTCATCAAGTTTTGAACTATCAGATGAGTTTATTTCTCTACCTTTTTCAATTAATTCGTGATAACTATAAACATAATCTAAGTCTTTTTTTTCTTCGTATCCATTAATTAGAACAATTGCTTCTAAATTTATACATTCTTTTTTTGCTTTATTGACTTCTTCAAATAAATCAAGGTCTCCAACAATCGCTACTTTTGCCTCCATTAAATTGGCTACGTACTCAATTTGTGTGTATTTAAGTTGCTTATATAGAGTAGAAGGAGTTGCACCAGTGTATACAATTCCTAAATCTGCAATATTATGCTCTTTCGTGTTGTTAGACATAATAAAAGCTGTATCACCTGTTTTTAAACCTAATTCGATTAAGCCTGTAGCTAAAGCTCTAGAAGTCTCTCTATATTCTGACCATGAAATTGAGTCCCATGCAGAATACTCTTGATTAGCAGGGGTATTCAGTGCTGGATAATCAGCAAATTCAGTTGCATTTCTATCAATATAATCAATAAGAGTTTTACCCTCTACAGCACTAGAAATTAAATTTTCTTGGTTTTTTAAAAAATTATGTAGTTTATTAATTGGCAATCCTTTCTTAATATGTAAATTTTAATGGCATTTTTTTAAATATTCATTTTTTTTTGCGAGTTATTGAAATTGAACTAAATATATAATAATCATAATTATGAGTGGGAATTTTTCTAATACTTCAATAGTTACATCTTTTGATGATAATTATTTTGACTATGCAGCTGTAATGGTTAAAAGTTTTAGTAATAATTATCACGAAAATGAAGTGCTCAAATTTACATGTTTAGTTCCAAAAGAATCATTACATAGGGAAGAAGAATTTGTAAACCTAATTGAAACAAAATCATTAAAAATTGAATTTGTAAATGCTGAAAATTTCAATAGTTTTCAAAATTCGGGAAGAGCATATGAATCTAGATATATTTCAAATAACATGTACCATCGTTTATTTATTGGCTCAATATTAAAAGAATATAGTAAAGCTATATACATTGACCCTGACACATTAATTTTAAGAGATGTAAAACCACTACTTAACTACAAAACACAGCTCCCCCTTGCTGCTGTAGTCGAGTATACAGATATGGCAATTAAGGATCTAGGAATTGAAGATATTCCATATTTTAACAATGGTGTATTTATTGCTGATTTAAATTTTTGGAGAGATGAACAGATTGAAAAACAACTCGTCGACTGGTTGTTAATTAATGAAAAAAAGATTGTCCCGACCAAAGTGCAATGAACGAAATTTTCAAATATCTTTGGACCCCTCTTCCAATCAATTTCAATTTGCTAGCATTTAAGCTATTCGAGGACAAAACTTTAATAAAAAACTTTAGCAATCCTTTAATCGTACACTTTGTTGGTCCTTTTAAACCATGGGATAATAATGTGGAAGTCCCAATTTGGTCAAATAAGTGGAAACTAGTGTATAAGTCAGTTTTTAAAAATTAAATTTTAGTATCAACGAACTTATTGTTCATGAATTATTAATCCAGAATATTTTTCTATGCTTTCAATTTCAATTGAATTGTCTAATAGTTGAATGGCATTTTTTCCGTAAATTTGAGTAATTTTATGAGCAATACTACTTAAAGAAATATTTTCAACCATATCAAATTTATTAAAAATACAGATTAACGATTCTCCTTTAAGCTTTCTTCTAAAAATTATTAGATCATAGTCGTGATCAATTAATTCAAAGCTGCCATATTTTAGAATTTTATTTGTTTTTTTAAGATTCATTAGTTCTGAAGTGTAATCAAGTAATTTATGATTCCATGATTCTTCATCATGCCATGGAAAAGGTTCTCTATTGTTAGGATCGGCACCTCCACTAAGCCCCACTTCATCACCATAATAAATTGATGCAATACCAGGAAAAGTTGATTGAAGAAATACAGCACCTTTAATATCTTTCCAGTCATCGCATCTATTCAAAAACCTCTTAACATCGTGAGAACTCAAAAGATTTTGACAAGAACTTATAGCTTCAAATGAATACATTGAATATAGATGAGCAAGTGACTCATTAAAATATTTCGTGGAAATTCTATTAGAGGCAAAATAATCTGTCATTAGTTCTCTAAATGAATAATTCATAGTTCCGTCAAACATGTCTCCTTGAAGCCACTGACTTGTATCTCCAAAAATTTCTGATATTAAAATTGAATCTTCTTTTTGATTTTTTACTATATTTCTAAACTTTTTCCAAAAAGGAATGCTTATTTCTTTAGCAACGTCCATTCTCCATCCGTCAATATTGAAATTCTTTATCCAATACTCTGCTACCTCAAGCCCCCATTCAATAGCACCCTCAGATTCCATATTTACTTTTGGCATGTCAGGGACGCCCCACCAGGCCTTATATGTGGGTTCAATTATGGGTCCGTCGTCATTTAATTCTTCAACTGGAAGTTTTGTTTCTTCAATTGTTTTTACAATATATTCTTTATACTCTTCTTGATTACCATCCCAACCAACTTTGTAAGTATTTGAATACAAGTGTGGTCTATGTATAAGCCTTAATGGATAACTACTAACCGTGAACCAATCAGAGTATTTAGAACTTTCACCATTCTTTACAACATCTTGAAATGCAAAATTTCTGGGGTGCACGTGATTAAGTGAACAATCTAAAATTATTTTCATATCTCTTTTATGAACTTCAGCGACTAATTTTGATAACGCTTCATCACCTCCAAGATGACTGTCTACTTTGAAATGGTCCCAAGTATCATATTTATGAACACTCTTAGATAAAAATATAGGGTTTAAATACAAAATATTCACACCTAAATTTTTTATATAATCTAGCTTTTCAATAACTCCGTAAAGATCTCCCCCTTGGAACTCTAAACGTTTAGATTCACTCCCCCAAGGCACAACAGTTTCAGGGTTTAAATCGGAATTGCTATTGTAAAATCTTTCTGGAAATATCTGATACATTACTCCACCAAAAACCCAGTCTGGAACAAAATGTCTTTTAAAATTTAATTTATTAATATGCCACTTTTCTGATGGCGATATAAAGTTAGCTACTCCGCTAGTTCCAAAATAAATACCTAAATTTTCATTAGTTTTTGCTGCAAAACTAAATTTAAAATCGTCTTGAAAAGTGTTGATATGCGCTCTCCAGTAATCAAACCTTTGAGTACTCCAAAGCAAAAATTTTCAATGCGTTTTTTTAGCTCTATTGCTCTAAAATCTTCATCTTCTAGGAGCAACCATACTTGGGAAATATCTTTTTGAGAATGAACCCTAATATCACCAGTTCCATCCTTAGAGATAGAAAAATATTTTTTGTTTTGAAAATCAAATCTAAAATCATAGTGACCTAAATGGACATCACCTTCAAAAAAATCTATTTTTTGCTTTTCACCAGCATCGTTAAATTGTGGATCGTGTTTTTCTACCATAATAAATTAATCTTTATATGAAATATTATTATAGATAATAGTTAGAAAAGATTATGGATATTAAAAAAAGTAGCGGTTTAATTTTTCATCCAACATCATTGCCCAGTAAAACAGGTATTGGTGAATTAAATAAATATTGTTTTGAATTTATTGACTTACTTAAGGAATCAAAAACTAATGTATGGCAAGTATTACCTCTTGGTTATACAGATGAAATCGAATATTCTCCATATTCAAGTAAATCCTCCTTACTTGGTAATCCGTACATCATATCTTTAGCTGATTTGAATAATCAAATAGTTGAACAATCTGAATTGAATGAGCTTAGTAAGCTGTCTTATAATAAAGTTGACTTTAAAGATGTTTATAAATTAAAAAAAATTATATTTCAAAACCTTTCTACAAAAGTGAATCTTAATGATAAAGTTTATGAATCCTTTCTTGAAAATGATCTAGTAAAAAAACATATTACTTTTATGGTTCTGAGTGAAGTTGAAAATAAAAGTTGGAATAATTGGAAAAAAGAATACACTTCTTACTCCCCTGAGCTTTTTGAATATCTTAAAGAAAAATATCCAAACATTGTTAATAAATATGTTTTTTTAGAATATGAGTTTCAAAGTCAATGGCGAGAAGTTAAAAACTATGCGAACGCCAAAAATATTGCAATTTTAGGAGATATACCTATATACGTAAATCACAACTCTGCTGACGTTTGGCTAAACAAGAATTTGTTCGATTTAAATAATTCAGGAGAGATGGAGTTTGTATCTGGAGCAGTTCCAGATGATTTCACTGTAGAGGGACAAGTATGGAATACAGCCTTATATAAATGGGAAGAACATATTGAAGATGGATACGAATATTGGGTCAACAAAATCAATTCAAATTTACAAAATTATAACTATTTAAGAATTGATCATTTTGTAGGTTTTTTTAAATTTTGGGCAATACCTTTTGGGGAATCAGCATTGAAAGGTCATTGGAGAAAAGGTCCTTGGGAAAACTTTTTTGAAGATATTTCTAAAAAAGTAGACTTTGAGAAATTATTAGCTGAAGACTTAGGTGTTGTTTTGGATGAGACAGATGAAATATTAACTCAATATGACATACCTGGAATGAAAGTACTTCAACAAAGAATACCTAATGAACTTGATCACGATGAAATTCATCCTAAAGAATGGAAAGAGAACGTAGCAGCATATACTGGCACTCATGACAGCCCAACTATTCAAACAATGGTTTGAAAACAAATGAAACAAATTAAATTTTTTGAAATTATTTAAAACAAATAATAAAAACCAAAAACAACATTTGGAAGTTTATTTCTTTGGTTTGGTCTACTAAATGTTAAACTTGCGATTACAACTGTCCAAGATTTAATGGAGCTCGGTATTAGTGGTAGATTTAATTTTCCTGGAACTGTAGGCGGAAACTGGGAATGGAGACTAGAGAATTTAGATCAACTTGTTGACCCTATGGATAAATTAAAAGAATTAAATATAAAATACAATAGATCTAATACTTAGATTTTATATACTCAATCACTAACGAAACTTCTTCATCGTTAAGTCTTTGTGCTGGCATTGAACCTTTACCTTTAGTTATTGTTTGAACCCAGTATGAATCTGGCATTGATGCCGCACTGCTTTCTGCATTAAGTGCTGGGCCAACTCTTCCTGATAAGTCGCCTCCATGACACGATGAACATCTAGCTTGGTAGACTTCTTCACCTGTAGAATATTGAGCTTGTTCTTGAGATGAACACGCTGAAATTGTTAGTGTTAAGAGTACAAAGAAGGCTAAATTGTATTTATTCTTCTTCAAGAGCAGACTTGAACTCTCTTGTAGACCTACCAAGTGATTTAGCTAACCCAGGTAGTCTTTTTGCACCAAATAAAAGCAAAAATATAGACAGTATTATAAGTAATTCTGGTAATCCTAATCTCATAAGTTAATTCTATATTTTATTTGTTAATATCAGTAGAATTTAACCGTTTTTCTACAAAATACATTCCCAATATACCTAAAAGGCAGAAAATTATAAAAAAAGTAATTTCAGAGTTTTGTTGAGCTGTTGGCAAAACTGGAGTTGTGTATATAGGTTCATTTTTACTATTTGTTTCTAAAACTTCATTAAATGGCCAAATTTTAATTAAGGATCCTGCAAGAAAGCCTATTAGCAGAGAAATTATAGGGTCGTTAAATTTTCTAAACAGATAAGAGAGAACTCTACTAAAGGTTAACAAGCCCACAACACAGCCTGCCAAGAATATACCCAAAATTGATAACTCAAAATTGTTTAAAGCATTCAAAATAAATTCATACTTAGATATGAAAACAAGAATAAATGAACCACTTATACCTGGAAGGATCATTGCAGATATAGCAAGTGCTCCCGATAAAAATACAAACCACGATTCCTCTGAGCTTTCAGAAGGTGCAGTTAAAGATATGTATGAAGCCAAAAATAGCCCCGCAAAGAAGAAAATAAGAAGATTTAATTTTTTGTTGTTGATACTTTTTTGAATTATAAAAATTGATGCAATAATCAAACCGAAAAAGAATCCCCAAATCTTAAATGGATGATCTGTAAGTAGAAACTCAATAATTCTAGAGAGAAACAAAATGGAAAAAACCATGCCCAAAAGTAAAGTGATTAAAAAAGGACCATTTATATGACTCCAAAATTTCTTAAATTGAAAAGAGAAAAGCAATTTTATTCCATTAGAGTTTATTGATTTAATTGACTCGATTAATTCTTCATAAATTCCTGTTATAAACGCAATGGTTCCACCAGAGACTCCGGGAATTATTTCTGCAACACCCATGAGCATTCCATTAAAGAATAATTTAAAACGGTTATTCATTTATGTCTTGGTCCGAAATACTCTAAATAAAATTGGCGAAAATGTAGCTGTTATTACTGCAAGTAAAATAATCTGTTGTTCTAACTCTACTGATATAAGATCTAGATGAACACCAATTTCTGCCATAGCTATAATCAAACTAAATCTGGCTGATAATAGAAACCCACCTGCGATAATATCTCTAAATTTTATTTTTGAAAATACTAAAAGCATTGAAGGTATAAATTTAACACCAACTGCAATAAGGAAAAGATAACCTACGTCAAGGAAGAACTGTGTATTGCTAAAAACACTGATATCATAATTAAGTCCGATATTGATAAAAAATATTGGAATTAGAAATCCATAAGAAAAACCTTTCAAACTGCTTTCCAAAGTACCTCTATTAGAAAAAGTAAAAGCAAATATAGTACCTGCTAAGAACGCACCAAGTATTGGTTCTATATGAAAAAATACAGAAACACCGACCAAAACAAGCATTAGAGCTAAAGAACTTCTTATTCCAAGTTCATCAGGATCTTCACCATCAAACATTCTTGAAAATAATTGAGGATTCCACCAGGCAAGCCTTCTTATTACTCTTAGTATTAAAAATACAACAACAAAATAGAGAATTACATTCAAGTTAGATAAAGAAAGCCCACCAGCATTTATGAAAGAAGCGTAAACAGTTGCAGCTAAAAGAGTAAGAATATCTGCCAACAAAGCAACCATAAATAACGTTTGTCCATATTGCGTTTTTATGGTGTCATCACTTCTTAAAATAGTAATAACTATATCAACACTTGTTGTACATAAAACTAAAGCTAAGAAAATTGGATAATCTAAAGAAGAAATTAAATAAAAAGATGTAGCTACAGTTAAAAGGTAAATTGTCATTGGAATTGCGAGAGTTTTTACCCCTTGTTCTCTGAAGGTATCTAATTCTATTTCAAAACCAGATAAGAACATCAAAAGCAGGAATCCTAGTATCGCTAGACCATTAATAAACTCAGAAGAGTCTACAAGACCAAGCAAAGGTCCAACTACAATACCAAAAGCTATTTCCAATACTATTCCAGGAATTTTTACTCTTTGTGCCATAAGTGGAAGAATGAATGCACCAAGAGATATTATTACCAGAGATACAGCTTCAAATTCTTCCATCTTTTAACCAGGTATATATAAAACAGATGACTTTGAATTCAAAACTATATACTCTACTGTTTTTCTTTCTTGCCATGTAGCAGATGAAGTAGAGCCTATAACTGCTAAATCAAAATTTTGTGATTTTTCAGAAAATATTTTTGCTTCATTTCCTTCAGCATTTTCGATATCAAGTTGCACTTCATGAGATAAAGCTAGGTCCTGTAATTTTTCAATAATACTATTACCACCTCCATCATGTTCAGATTGTAAAAACTTAGGTTGACTTATATTTAAACCAAATAAATTTGCATTTAGTGATGCAGCCAAATCAAAAGCAATAGGATTGGAACTCTTTGTGTCAAAATTATCGTTCACTAAAATTCCTATCTGATTATATGGGTACGAAAGTCTTGAAAATAAAACAGGAACTTGATTCTTTAAAGATAAATTTAAAATATTTTTCACTTTTGATTTAGAGATATTATCAACAACTGGAACTATCCAGGTTCCAATTGAACTTTCAGATATTAATGACTCTATAGTTTTCACTGAAGATTTTGAAGTACTAAGCAATTCATACTCTTGATCTTTCAAAATAGCTTTGAACGTGTCTTCAGCAGGTTCAACATTGTTATCGAAAATATCAGACTTTGAAACTATTTTTATTGATGAAGCTTTTGTATTTCGAACAAAATATTCTGATTCAGATAAGTTTTTCAAATTATTTTCATTTTCAAGTGAAACTGCAATGTCTTTACCAAACTCCAAAGGAAATCTTGATTCTGAACCAGAAAATAAATTAATTACATTAGCAAAAGCTCCCGATTGTAAAACTATTGTTACAAGATCTCCAGTTTCAATTTCTGTATCTCCATGTGGAATTACTACTGTGCCTTTTCTAAGCAATGCACCGACAATAAAATAATCAGAACCAATTTCTTTTAATTTTTTACCTCTAACGGGACTATCAGCACTTATTTCTATTTCTATTGCTTCAGCTCTTCCTCCAGCAAAAGCCTGAGAAACGACTCTTCTTGGTTCTAAAATATACTCAAACCTTCTTGCAACTAAAGTGCTTGGTTCAACTACTTCAGCTTCAATTTTTTTATACTCCTCTAAATTTGAAACATCATTAACTATTGAAGAGATTCTCAAAATATTATTTTGTTTTGCAAGTTTTAATACCTCAAGATTAATTTCATCATTTTTCGTCAAAGTAATCACAGCATTTGCTTGCTCAATACCTGCTTTTTTTAGAACGAGATTAGAGGTAGCATCTCCTTGAATCTTTTCAATTTGTCTGTTTGTAGAAAAATTTCTAAGAATCTCTTGATCAATATCTACAACAGAAACATTCCAACCAGAACTAATTCTGTTAATTAGCTCTTTTGCTTCAGGGTGGGCTCCTACAATTATTACTTTCACGTGCTTTATTATGGTATAGTTTCGTTTAAATCAAAGACATACTTAAAAAACTGTTGCAAAACATCCTATTTTTAATATATTTTTTAAATTTTTATAATTTTAGTACTTATTTTTATTAGGAACCAGATAATAACTGTAAAATGTACATCTAATCGCTGCTAATTATTGAAAAGAAAGTGTATAACATCCCCATCTTTAACAATATATTCTTTCCCTTCAGATCGTAATTTACCTTTTTCTTTTGCACCTTTTTCACCATTATTTTCTATGTAATCTGAAAAACTTATTGTTTCGGCTCTGATAAAACCTTTTTCAAAATCTGTATGAATTTTTCCTGCAGCTTTTGGAGCGCTATCACCAACATTAATTGTCCACGCTCTTACTTCTTGTTCACCAGCTGTAAAGTATGTGTGCAGCCCTAACAACTCATATCCAGCTTTGGCAAGCTTATCAAGTCCAGATTTATCCTGACCCATTTCAGCCAAAAATTCACTTTTTTCATCTATTTCTAACTCAGAAATTTCTGCTTCAATATCAGCGCAAATAGTAACGATTTTTGAATTGTCTTTTTTTGCAAAATTTATAACATCATCAAGCAAGGGATTATTATCAAATCCATTTTCACTTACATTAGCAACATAAAGAACGGGTTTAAGCGTTAGTAATTGGAACCCTTTTAAAATTTCTTTTTCTTCATTATCAAAACTCAAACTTCTTAAACTTTCACCCTCTTCTAGTGGTGGCAATATTTTTTCTAGTAAGTTTCTTAACGGTAAACCATCCTTCTGGCCTGCTTTTGTACCTTTTATAGCTTTTTCGTGCATTTTTTCTACTGTAGCTAAATCAGCTAAGATCAACTCAGTGTTTATTACTTCAATATCACTTAAAGGATTTACTTTACCGTTTACATGTACGATATCTTCATTTTCAAATGCTCTAACTACATGAACGATGGCATCAGTTTCTCTAATATTTGCTAAAAATTGATTCCCTAAACCTTCTCCTTTTGACGCACCTTCTACTAAACCAGCAATGTCGACAAATTCAATTGTGGTGGGTGTAATTTTTTTTGGGTTTACTAATTTTGCCAATTCTTGAAGACGTTCATCATGTATAGGAACAATTCCTACATTTGGTTCAATAGTGCAAAATGGATAATTTTCTGACTCAATTCCTGCTTGAGTCAACGCATTAAATAAAGTTGACTTACCTACATTTGGCAAACCAACAATTCCACATTTAAATCCCATATCAATCCTTTGATTATTAAGAGACATTTATAAATATAGTGTTTTCTATTAATTAAAAATACCAAACTAAGCATCATCGAAAAGATTATTTGATTAAAGTCATTATTGAGGAGGGGAAAATGAACGAAAAAAATAACAAAAAAACTATTTTTGGCTGGTCAATGTATGACTGGGCAAAATCTGCTTATGAAACAACTGTTTTGGGCGCTGTCTTACCTGTGTATTTTGTAAGTGTAATTGTTCCTGAAGAAGGTTTTGAATTTAGAGGAAACATTTACACGGGTGCAGAGGTTTGGGGCTTTGCAATTGGTTCAGCCTTATTTATTTTCTTTTTAATCATGCCAACAATTGGAGCAATAGCTGATATGTCAGGAAACAGAATGCGTTTCTTCAAATTTTTTGCATTCGGTGGCGCAATATTTGCTTCAACTTTTTATTTTGCAAATTCTGGAGATGTACTTCTAACTCTTGGGATTTATTTTCTTGCTCAATTTGGCGCTACTGGATCAAACGTTTTTTATGACAGTGTATTAAAAGACATAACAACTGATGACACTATTGATTCTGTTTCTGCAAGAGGTTACGCATTAGGTTATTTAGGTGGTGGAACCGACCTGATACTGTCTTTTGTAATAATACTTTTAGGCCCTGACATGTTGGGCATTGATGCCGCACTTGCCTCTAAAATAGCTATCTCAAAATCTGGATTGTGGTGGTTAATTTTTTCTTTCTATAGCTTTTCAAAGATGAATATAACTGAAACAAAACGAGGAAGTGTTTCAATAGCTAGTGCTTATAGTACAAATTTTAAAACTCTAAAAAAAATTAAGAAATTTCCTTTTTTACTCTACTTCCTAGTTGCTTACATTTTTTTCTGGGATGGTTTGCAAACATTAATAAATATGTCAGCTGCTTTCTTCACAGAGGTCTTATTATTAGACCAAACTGAAGTGCTTATTGTCTTTTTGGTGGTTCAATTTGTAGCCTACTTTGGAGCAAAGCTAGCAGGTAATCTTGCTTCAAAAATTGGGCAAAAGAATGTTCTTTACTACACAATGTTGCTTTTATTCCTTGTAGGAAACGCTGCATATTTTGTTCCTGAAAAACAATTGATACCAGTAGTTGTAATGGGAATAATTACAGCAATGGGTATGGGTGGTTTGCAGTCTGTAAGTCGAAGTGTTTACGCAGCAATGTTGCCTAAAGGTGCTGAGGGAGAATTCATGGGATTCTTTTCTGTTATCTCAAGGTTTTCGGCAATATGGGGTCCACTTATTTATGCATATGTAAGTTCTACAACTGGTAACGCTAGACTTTCACTTCCTGTGATTACTTCTTTCTTTGTAATCGGATTTTTGCTTTTAAGAAAAACTGATTTAAATCAAAGAATTACCGAAGAGGAATGGGAAAACGCTAACTAGCTAACTAATTTAGTTAAGTTATAGAAAAGCGCTGAAACTGTTATTGGCCCAACTCCACCGGGATACGGTGCACGATATTTAGCTATAGTTTCTAAATTTGTGGAGTCAATATCTCCATATGTTTTACCATCGACATTTGAAATTCCTATATCTATAACAACACAACCTGGTTTGAAGTAACTATGATCAAACATTTTGGCTTTGCCAATCGCTGAAATAAATATATCTGAGTTAAGAATAAATTCTTTTTGATTACTTGTCTTACTGTGTATAACAGTAACATTTGCGTTAAATTGTTTTGAAGAAAGAACCCTAGCTAAAGGAGCTGACACTAATCTTGATCTGCCTGCGATAACTATATTTTTGTCAAAAGTTTCTATGTTGTAAAAACTTAACATTTCAAGAACAGCTTGTGTGGTTGCAGGTAATAAAATTTGATTATCAGAAAAAAGCATCCCTAGATTTTGAGTTGTTAAACCATCAACATCTATTTCGACAGGTATTTGATTTATAGTTTCTACAACATCTAAATGATCAGGCAATGGTAGTTGAACAATCAACCCATCAGTATTTTCTGAGAGTTCGGCAATAACTTTGTTTAAATCAATTTGTGAGGTATCTGAATTTAGTTTTTCCCAATGAAAATCAATACCAAGTTCTACAGCTTTATCTTTTTTTCGTGATACATAAAGTAATGAAGCTGGATTATCACCGACTGTGATCGCAGTCATGTGAGCCTTTTGTCTATCTTTTTGCAAAGAATCTAAAAAACTTAAAGTTTTTTGATCAATAAATTCTGCAACAGGTTTTCCATGTAAAATTTGCTCCATCAATTAAAGTTTAATAATTATCAAATATATTGATTAGATTAGTTATTAAAATAGTAAAGATATGTCTGCAAAAATTTCAAATTTAGATAAAAAAATAAAGCCATCAGGAACTATGGCAATTTCAAACAAAGCTAGAGAGCTTCGAGCAGAAGGTAAGTCTGTAATTAGCTTTGGTGCTGGAGAGCCTGACTTTCCAACACCAGAATATGTAGTTGAAGATGTCAAAAAAGCTGCGAGTAATCCTATAAACCATAAGTACTCACCAGCTGCAGGATTAGAAGGACTAAGAAGTGAAATTTCCCGAACTACAAAAGAGTATTCAAAATTCGAAGTTGACCCTAGTAATATAGTCGTGACTAATGGTGGTAAGCAAGCAATCCTCACTGCTTTTCTTTCAGTTTTAGATGCTGAGGACGAAGTTATTATTCCATCCCCATTTTGGACTACTTACCCAGAATCAGTAAAAATAGCTGGTGGGAATCCCGTAACTCTAGAAACAACAAAAGAAAATGGTTTCAAATTTACAGTTTCAGATCTTGAAGCACTAAAAACAAATAAAACAAAATTGCTTATATGGTGCTCCCCTTCAAATCCAACAGGTGTTGTATATAGTAAAGAAGAAGCTGAAGAAATTTACAACTGGGCTTTTGAAAACAATATTTGGATTTTGTCAGATGAATTATATGAACATCTTGTCTATGTGGGTGAAAATACACCTTCACCTGCAATATATGATCCTGAACTAAAAAACACTATTGTTGTAAACGGAGTATCAAAAGCTTATGCAATGACTGGATGGAGAGTCGGATGGATCATTGCGAACAAAGATGTTATTGGATTATCAAAAAAAATTCAATCACAGGCTACTTCTAATGTTTCAAACTTATCCCAAATAGCGGCTGAATCTGCTTTGTCGAATGGTCTTGAGGTCACAAATGAAATGAAAATTGCATTTAATAGAAGAAGAGAATATGCAATTAACAAAATAAATAGTATTAAAAATATAGGCGTTGAAAATTCTGTTGGTGCTTTTTATTTATTTATAGATGTAAGAAACTATTGCGATGGTTCTGTTGATGGGATTAACTCATCAAATGAATTTTGTGACTTTTTATTAGATAAACATTTTATTGCTTTTGTACCTGGTGAGGCTTTTGGGGCACCTGGGTTTATGAGATTATCCTATGCGCTTGGCGATGATGAACTTGAGGATGGATTAAATAGATTAGAAAAAGCAATAAATGATTTAAATGTCCGAAGTTAAAAAAAAGAGTTTATTTTCTTGGTTACTTTTTGACTTAGCTAACACAGTTTATGCTTTTGTAATTCCAGGACTTTACTTTTCTGTTTGGTTAGTCAGTGAGAAAGGTTGGACTGATCAACAACTAGGCTTTGCTACATCAACAGCAATGGTTATCGTAGCAATACTTGGACCATGGGTTGGTTTAAAGTCAGATAGTTCTTCAGGTAAGAAAAATTTATTATTAATAACTACTCTGTTTTGTATAGTCTCCACTTTGCTTTTAGGGACGTTCTCTGTTCCGATATCAGTTATTTTGTTTGTTATTTCTTTAATAGGATTTAATTTAGGTTCAGTAGTCTACGATGCATTAATTGTGTCAGTAAGCAATGAAGGAAATAGAGGTAGGATATCTGGATTAGGTGTTGCTTTTGGATATATGGGTTCTTTAATTGGATTTGGAGTAGCAACTCTTTTACAAAATATTGGTTATAGCTATATTGAAATATTTAGATCTGTTGCAATTTTATTTTTAATATTTTCCTTGCCAGCATTTATCTTTATTGAAGAAAAAATAGATAATCAAAAAGACAACAATGTCAGTATTTTAAAATCTTTAAAAGTAGTTATTAATTCATGGAGACACTCAAGAAATTACGAAGGACTTACAAGATTTTTAGTAGGTAGGTTTTTTTATGCAGATGCAATAAATACCTTGATTAGTGGATTGCTTGCAGTATATCTTGTAGAAGAAGTAGGTTTAACACCTTCAGATAGTCAAAGCATTTTGGCATTGGCTATTGTTGTATCAATTTTTGGAGGCTATATATTTGGAAGACTCTGTGACAAATACGGACCTCGAAAACTAATTTTAACAAGCATTATATGCTGGATTGTTTCTTTAAGTTTGGCAATAATTGCAACTGAGTTTGATCAGTTATGGCTTATATATGTAACAGGTGTTCTAGGTGGTTTTAATATCGGTGGAATATTTGCAGTTGATAGAGTATTTATGACTCGACTATCCCCTGTAGAGCATTTGGGTGAATTTTATGGACTTTATTCAACAATAGGAAGATTCGCCACAATTCTAGGCCCTTTACTTTGGGGATACATTGTGAACTCTTTAGGATTTAGTAGAAATGTAGCAATGGGATCTCTGATTATATTATTAATGATTTCATTTGGAATTATTTTTGGTGTCTCAGATAAAAAAAATGTTTAAAAAAATAAAAATCTCTTTTTCTTTTTAGCTTTTTCTAGCTCTTCTCTAGTCGACTTGAGCTTCTCTCGTAAAAATTCTGCTTCTACTTCTGCTTTTGCAGCTCTTTCTCTAGCTTCTGCCATTAATTGACTAGCCTCATGAAGATTACCAAGTTGATTTAAAACTGTGTTCCAAGCATCTAAAGGTACAATTAAGCTTTCTTCGCTTGTGTCATTTTTTTGATCAATGCTACTTTGATCTTTAATTTCTTCACTAGGTAAATTTTCAGGAGTTGTGTTACTTACTTCCACATTTGTAAAATCTGATTCATCTTTATGTTTTAAAAAATTATATTTTTCTGACATTCTTTCTTCGTAGCTTTTACCCATTGCTCAGTACCTCCGCATATTCTTCAATTGTTGAGTATTTAAACTCATAACCAAATCTCAAAAGTTTTTCTGGAATAATTCTAAGACTACAGAATATTAAACCATGAGCCAACTCTGAACCCATCAACAAATTAAGAGCAAATGCTGGCGCAGGTAAGATAGATAATTTCTTAAAAACTTTGGCAAATCTTGAGCTAAATTCTTTTTGTTGTAAAGGAATGGGTGATACAAAATTTACAGGACCTGTTATCTCACTATTTTCTAGACAGAATAAATAAGAAGCAACAACATCTTCGATAGATACCCATGACCAATATTGCTTTCCGTTACCAAGTGGACCAGATATATTTAATTTTGTAGTAAGAACAATTAACTGAGTTGTTATATTCCCTTTACCTAAGACAATTCCAGTTCGAGCGTTTACAACTCTAACATCTTGCTTGTTAATATTTTTTAAAGGTTCTTCCCATGCTTCCTCAGCAACTAATTGATCAAATGCTCCTCGGTTAAAATTAGTAGTATTTTCAGTTATTATCTCATCACCATGGTCACCATAAATAGTTGACCCTGAAGAGGAAATGAATATATTAGGATAATTTTCTGCTTTATTAAAAGCATCAACAAATAAATCAGATGACCATTTTCTTGACCAATAAATTCTTGATTTTTTTTCCTTTGTCCACCGCCCCCCACTAAATGGTAAAAACCCAAATATATCTTTAGGGGCAATTGATTCTCCTGCTAAATGAACAACAGCATCTAAACTTTCAAATTTCTCATTATCTATTTCTTGTTTTGAAGGCTTCCAATAAATTTCATTTTCAGCTTTAGGTTCTCTTCGAACAAATTTATATACTTCATATCCATTTTCTTCTAGACTTTTACAAACTTTTTTGCCTATAAATCCAGATGCACCCGTCACACCAACTTTCATTCTTCTTCTTCCTTGTAAAATATAAAGAAATTTTTAACTAGATCTTCAATAAGCTCTGTTTCTGCACCAATGTTGCGAGAGAAGTTAATAGATATTACATTTGATTGAATGAAAATAGTTTCAATATCGTTAACTTTTTTGAATAAATCAAAAGCAAGCTTTCCACTGATATCATCTGCTAAGGATGCTTCCGATATATTTCTAAAAGACATACCTTCTTGACCTGATACAGATCTGTTTAAATCTAAAATTATAGACTTGTTTAATTTCGTTGTTTTTAACTCTATTATCTGTCCCATTAAATTTCGCCAACTCTATGAACTCTTATCATATTAGTAGCTGCTTCAACATTTGGTGGAGTACCTGCAACAACTACGATTTTATCTCCAGTAGTGTAATTTAAACTATTGCTTAAAATGTAGTCTGCTTCTTGAAGCATTTCCTCAAAAATTTCTTTGCGTTCCATCATGAACTGATCAACACCCCAAAGCATATTCATTTGCTTATAAGTTTTTTCTTTTGTAGTAAAAGTTAAAATTGGTGAACGAGGTCTATAATTTGATATCAACAAAGGAGTTCTTCCGCTTTCAGTAAAAGCAACTATGGCTTTGGCTTCAATCTCATTTGCAACCCTTACTGCAGACCTTGCTAAAGATGTGGTAAGAAGATCAGTATTAGAAATAGTTTTAACAGTTAATGCAGAAGTATCATTTCTTGAATCTGTTTCCTGGCAAATTGAAGACATTACCTCAACAACTCTTTCAGGATGATTTCCTATTGAAGTTTCAGCTGAAAGCATTACAGCATCAGAGCCTTCAAGAATTGCATTTGTTATATCTGTAACTTCAGCTCTAGTTGGCCTGTATGATGTTTTCATTGATTGCAACATCTCAGTTGCCGTTATTGATATCTTTCCTAAGGTATTTGCTGCATCTAGAATCTGTTTTTGGATAAATGGCACTTTTTCAAGAGGAAGTTGTACACCCAAGTCACCTCTTGCAACCATTACACCATCAGCTTCAGTTAAAATATCATCGATATTTTCTATCGCAGATTTTAATTCTATTTTTGCAATAACTTTTATATCAGAAGGAATTAATTGTTTTACAGATTTTATATCATCAGCATTTCGAACAAAAGATACTGCTACGTAATCAACATCGTGTTTAGAACCAAAATTTAAATGTTCAATATCTTTTGGAGTAATTGCGGAAACAGATAGATTTGAATCAGGGAACGCAACACCTTGATTATCTCGGAGTTCCCCACCGACTAAAATAAGTGCTTCGAGAAATTCATCGGTTTTATTTTGAATTTTTAACACTATGCTGCCGTCATCAATGAGGACACGGTCGTCAATGTTTATATCTTTGAATAAGTCTTCATATTTAATACAAATTGTTTCAGAGTTTGATATCAAATTACCATTAACTATTTTCACTGAATTACTTTTTTCCAAAACTGTATTTGATTCGGAATCACCAGTTCTAATCTTTGGACCCTGTATGTCTTGCATGATTGCAACTTTTTTGTTTGATGACTTTATCCAGTTAATTACATTTTCATGATCTTCAAGAGAACCATGTGAAAAGTTAATCCTTAAAACATTTGCACCTTGATCGATTATTTTATCAATCTTTTTCTGGCTCATTAAACTAGGACCGATAGTCGCAATTATTTTTGTTTTTCTGTCCATAATGTTTTAATTCTCTAATAGCATGGTATTACAAATTTAATTCTATGAATAAAAATATTTTAGTGGGCATACCGGTTTTTAATTTAGAAAATCCTATGACAAGATTAAGTTCAGTATTAGATTCCACTCAGAGAACTGATTTACAAATAGGCCTATTAAAAAATACAATAAACTCTTTCAAAAAAGAATCTGTTGAAATATATGTAATTTCTAATGATATGAAAATAGAAACAATATGCACTGAATTAGGCATTCAAATGTTTAAATCAAATTTAAACGGACTAAACAATGAAGTTATTGAATTTTCAGAATTGTTTTCAAAGTACAAACATTGGATAATTTGTCATGCTGATCTTCCCTATATAAACAAACATCAATGCAATGTTCTATTTGAAAATCTTAAAAGTGAGGATTTATTGATATCAAAAAGTTCTGACTCAGGGACTCCTCTAATATGTGGATCTGTAAAATTTTCAGATTTCAGTTATGGCATAGAAAGCTATAAGAGTCATATTGAAAATTTAAAAAGATTAAAAATAAACTACAAACAAATATTTAGTAGAGAACTCACATTTGAAATAGATACTCCTGATGATTATAAAAATTTTTTACTTCATAAACCAAGATGGTATAGAAAAATCAGTTGATTAGCAGCCCCGACCGGATTTGAACCGGCGTTTCTGCCTTGAGAGGGCAGCGTCCTAGGCCTCTAGACGACGGGGCCTCTGCTCGGGGAGAAGGACTTGAACCCTCAATAATGGAACCAGAACCCATTGTGTTGCCAATTACACTATCCCCG
This sequence comes from Candidatus Actinomarina sp., assembly GCA_038142145.1. Lineage (GTDB taxonomy): Bacteria > Actinomycetota > Acidimicrobiia > Actinomarinales > Actinomarinaceae > Actinomarina. The sequence goes on from JAYQJM010000005.1 coordinate 636,900, forward strand.
AAGGTAGCAGCCCCGACCGGATTCGAACCGGCGTTTCTGGGTTGAAAACCCAGCGTCCTAGGCCTCTGGACGACGGGGCCGTATAAATATTAAGAATAAAGTATTTTAATTATTAGTTGTTATAATTTTTCAATACTTTCAGCAAGTCTTGCTATTGAAGTCTCTCTACCTAATGCATAAATAGACTCAAATAATGGTGGGCTAATTTTAGTTCCTGTTACTGAAACTCTTGTTGCTTGAAAGCCAACTTTAGGTTTTAAATCTAATTTCTTAAGTAAAGATCTCATGGTTTCCTCAATATTTGATAAAGTAAAATCTTCAATTGCAATTAACTCATTTCTTAATTCAAAAAGATATTGTTGAGCTTCTTCTGAATTTACGGAAATCCATTCTTCTGAATTAACTTCAAAAGGTTCATCTAATAAAAACATTACTTGTTCAGTTATATCTACCATAGACTCAATTCTCTCCTGAACAGAAGGAAGAATTTTATTTAAACGTAAAAGCTCATCATCAAATAAATCTCTTGATAATGTGTTTTGTATATAACTAATTGACTCTGTTTCAAAATCATTTGATTCTTTTTCCCTTATATAGAGACCATTCATCCACATTAATTTTTTATCGTCAAATATTGCTGAATGAGGAAGAACATTCTTAAAATCAAATCTTTCAATTGCTAAATCTCTATCAAACTTTTCGAGATCTTCACCTGGAGACCAGCCAAGTAAGCATAAATAATTAAACATTGCATCTTTTAAAATTCCCTTGTCCCTAAAAGACTGTACAGATGTATCACCATGTCTTTTACTTAATTTTTTACCATCGGGTCCAAAAAGCAAGGGTAAGTGACAAAAATCTGGGATGTTTGCATCAAGTGCTTGCATGATAAGGATATGTTTTGGGGTTGAAGGTAATATGTCTTCTCCCCTTGCAATAATTGTAATTCCATAATCTACATCGTCTAAAGTTGATGCTAAGTGGTAAGTTGGCGATTTATCTGACCTTAAAATAACAAAATCTTCAACAGAGTCTGTTTCAAAGACCATTTCTCCTCTTACATAATCGTTAAATTGAATTTGCTGACTTTTTGGAACTTTAAATCTTATTGCACCATCATCTTCATAAGCAAGGCCACTTTCAACAAATTCATGAGCAATTTCTTGATACCTATTAAATCTAGAGGATTGTTTATAGTCGCCCTGAGAACCTCCTACATCTACTCCCTCATCCCAATCAAGACCTAGCCATTTCAGATTATTTACAATGTCTGCTTTAAATTCATCAGTACTTCTCTCAGTATCTGTATCATCAATTCTTACTAAAAAGCTGCCACCATTTGACCTTGCGTAGAGCCAATTAAATAAAGCTGTTCTAACATTTCCAATATGAAGTTGCCCTGTAGGTGATGGAGCGATTCTTAATTTCATTCTTTATTGAACTAAATTAACAAGAGTGCCAATTGACTCGATTTCAATTTTAATTTCGTCACCTGGAAATACCTTTGAAACACCCTCTGGAGTTCCAGTCAAAATAACATCTCCTGGCAGCAGAGTCATAATTGATGAAACAAATTGCACTATTTCGCCTATTGAAAAAATCATATCTTTAGTATTTCCATCTTGCTTAAGCTCATCATTTACATAACATTTGATGTCTAACTCTGGATTTTCCTCAAAGTCAGTTTGAATTACTGGTCCTAGTGGACAGAAAGTATCAAAACTTTTTGCTCTTGTAAAATTGCCATTAAAAGTACCATCTTGTCCCTGCAAAACTCTTTCTGAGAGATCATTTGCAATTGTGTATCCCAGAACATGTTCTTTCCAATTTTCACTAGTTAAATTTTTACTCAATTTTCCAATTACAACTGCAAGTTCAGCTTCGTGGTCAACGTGCTGAGCGATTTTTGGATAAATTATGGACTCACCAGTACCAATTACAGAAGTTGATGGCTTGTTAAAAAATACAGGATTCCTAGGAGCTGAATAATCATGTACACCTAATTCAACAGCATGTTTGAAGTAATTTTTTGCGACTCCAGTTACTTTGCTAGGGAGAACTGGAGACAGAAGTGTGATTTCATTTAAACCATATTTTTCTTCGGAAGGCTCCCATACAACAAATGGTGATCCTTCGTACCTAAGGACTTCATCATCAATAAGTTCTCCGTAAAAGATTTCACCATTATATTTTGCCCTAACAATTTTCATATTTTTCCAGTTTATAGAGGTTTAATTGTTACTCAAGTAAATCTGCTAAGTGAAGTCCTTTAATAGTCTCTTTAGAGCATTTTAATAATGTTTCTTTATCTAGAATTCCTACTGATTTTTCATTAATACTTAATGCTTTTACAACTTTTACAACATCACTTCTAGTAGGAGCCCTGCCTGCTTTCGATGCTTGATAAATAACTAAATTAGTTACCACTTTTGTAATTAAATTCTTTTTATAGTGTTGAAACCAAAGTGGTTGAAACTCTTTAATTAGTTTTAATGCATATCCGCTATCTGGACTGGGAATAGAAAATATTTCTTCATCAATAGTAGTAATTGTATTGTCAGAAAGATTGCCTTGTGATCGTGGCACTGAAGTGTTCATTTCAGTCACCTTACTATTGATTCTTTTTGGAATATTTGGCTGTTGTGTCATTGGACAGATGTTAAGTAGTCAAAATATTTTTCATCTTGCCTATTAACAATTTCAAGATATTTTTTTCTAATTTGATTAGTTTTCTCGCCAGGTGTGCCTGTATTAATTTCTTTTTTATCAATTGAAACTACCGCAACAACTTCAGTTGCTGTACCAGTAAAAAATAATTCATCTGCCTCAAAAAGTTCTTCTTTTTCAATATTTTTTTCTATAACTTCTATGTCTAATTCATTAGCTATTTCCATAACAGTACTTCTAGTTATTCCCCCAAGTGCACCTGTTTCAATAGGTGGTGTATAAATTAAATCGTCTTTAATTAGAAATAAGTTTTGACCACTACCTTCTGCAACTACATCATTGTCACCTAATAAAATTGCATCATCAAAACCATTATTTACAGCATCTATTTTTGCTAAAGTCGAATTCATATATCCGCCAACTCCTTTAGCGAAAGGTTTGAAACTTTTAGGACTTATTCTTCTCCAGTCAGATATACATACCTTAACACCTTCATTTCCAGCATCATCACCTAAATAAGCACCCCAGTACCAAGCAGAAATAGAAACATATACTGGAAGATTTTTTGGGAGAAGCCCCATCTCTCCTTCTCCAAAAAATACAAGTGGTCTTATATATGCAGATGTTAGTTCATTTTTTGAAACTGATTGTTTAATAGCTTCTGATATTTCATCTTTACTATATGGAATTTCTAAATGATATGCATCAGCAGAGTTAAAAAGTCTATTTACATGGTCTTCAAGTCTAAAAATATAAGTACCATCTTGACACTCTCTTGCGCGAATTCCTTCGAAGACCCCTGTTCCATAATGTAAAGTATGAGACATTACGCTGACATTTGCTTTATCCCAGTCTACAAATTCACCATTGAGCCAAATAAAATTTGAATTTTCCATTTTCAATAACAAATACTACACCTTTTTACTAAGGAATCTATAAAAAATACTATTATTCAAGTGTGAAAAAGTTTATTGCCTCTGGATTTGGTGTGGGTCTTTTTTGGGAGAGATTCTTTGGAAATAAAAAAGGTGGCGGAACACTAGCTCCATTTTTATTTACTGGCATAATTTACTACTTTGAATTAAACGAGATTTTTCTTTTAATTATTTTCTTTGTCTTATTGAGTTTATATTTTTGGTCTGTAAGTGACGATATGGCAGATACTGACCCAAGCTGGATTACACTAGATGAAATTATAGGAATGAGCCTTGTTAGTGTTGCTTCACCATCTCGCCTACTTCCACTTGTTGCTGGTTTTATTGTATTTAGAGCCAGTGATATTTTAAAACAACCTAAGTACGTAAAAGATCTTGAAGACTATCCAGGACGCTTGGGTGTACTATATGATGACCTGGGGGCTGGGGTTCTTGGATTGCTATCTGCTACGATCGTAAATCAGTTTATAATTCTATCTCTTTAAGTAAAAATTCCTTAGCTAAGCCAGGATTTACTGTTCCTTTAGATTTTTTGATTAACTGACCAACTAGAAATCCAACTAATTTATCCTCGCCAGCTTTAATTCTTTCTATAATATCTGAATTCTCTTCAATAGTTTCTTTAACAAAATTCAAGATTGATTCTTCATCGTTGTCTTGATACAAGTTTTTTTCTGAAGCAACTTGATCTGGTGTAGTTTCATTCTGCAACATCTCGTTGAGAATTGTTTTTCCAGAAGTAAATGAAATTTTGTTTTCATTTATTAAAACGATAACTTCAGATAACAACTTACTTTCAAACCATGAAGGTAAATTTTCAATTTCAAGCTTTCGCATTTGACCTTGGAGTTCTCCTGTAATCCAGTTAAAAGCTCCTGAAGAATCTTGAGTACTCTCAAAAATTTCTAAATACATGTTGTAAATCCAATTTTCGGACTTGCTGATTGTATTGGATTGATCCAAATCTAAACCTGTCTCTATTAAATCTTTTCTTTTTTGGTTTGGTAACGTAGGAAGTTTTGCTTTAACTTCTTCAACAAATTCATTTGATAATATCATGTCAGGTAAGTCTGGATCTGAAAAATATCTATAATCTGCACTTCCCTCTTTAGACCTCATTGAAGAAGTTTGTTCTTTGGATTCATCCCAATGTCGTGTTTCTTGAATGATGGTCTCACCTTTTTCAACTAATTTTGATTGTCTTTGAATTTCAAACTCGATTGCGCGTTCTAAAGATCTTAAGGAGTTCATATTTTTAATTTCAACTTTTACTCCCAGTTGATCACTGTCTTCAGGAGCAACTGAAATATTGGCATCAAATCTTAAGTTACCTTTTTCCAACTTTCCTTCAGAAATATCTAAATCTATTGCCAGTTGTCTTAATTCTTCAATATATGCAACTGCTTGTTTAGCAGAATTGATAGTTGGCTTTGTAACAATTTCAACCAAGGGAACTCCAGATCTATTGAAGTCCAATGCTGTGCTGGTAGCAGAATCTATTCTGCCAGATCCCGAATGAGTTGATTTACCAGTATCTTCTTCCATGTGTACGCGTTCAATTTCAACAAAATCTACTTCTTTATCTAAAACAATCTCAAGTTTTCCATCTAGACCAACGGGCAGATCAAACTGAGAAATTTGATAATTTTTTGGTAAATCAGGATAGAAGTAATTTTTTCTATGAAACATTCCTTTATTAGTTATTTTGCAACCGGTGCTTAAGCTTAAAAGGGTAATCGATTCAATAGCTTTTTTGTTAGGAACAGGTAAAGCACCTGGAAGACCAATACATGTTGGACACAAACTTACATTTGGTTCATCAGTATCTACAACAGCACACCTGCAGAACATTTTTGTGTTTGTATTCAATTCAATATGGGTTTCAATTCCAATAGTAGGTTTTAAATTCATATCAACTACCCCACGCAAATGGTAAATCTTGAAAAGCTAATTCATTTTCAAGAAGTTCAGAAAAATCTAAGAGAGAATTGTCAGTAAGAGCTTTGCTCATTACCTGTACTCCCAAAGGCATACCTTCCTTACTCAAGCCTGTAGGAATGCTTATGGCTGGAAGACCTGCTAGATTTGCTGGAATTGTACATAAATCTGACATGTACATCTCTAAAGGATTACTTGTTTTTTCTCCTGCTTTGAACGCAGCAGTTGGTGTTGTGGGTGAGATTAGATAATCCACAGATTCAAAAGCTTCTTTAAATTCAAGAATCATTTTTTTTCTTGCCTGAAGTGCTTTTCCGTAATAAGCATCGTAATAACCTGCAGACAATGCATAAGTGCCGAGTAAAATTCTTCTTTTTACCTCTGGGCCAAATCCTTCTGCTCTTGTATTTTCCATCATTTCATAGCTGGTATTACCATCTACTCTTAATCCATACCTAACACCATCAAATCTTGCTAGATTTGCTGAACATTCAGCTGGTGCAATTAGATAATAAATACTTATTGCTAACTTGATCATTGGAAGTGAGATTTCTTTTACTTCGTATCCTTTATTTTTTAGAGTGTCTACAACTTTATTAACTTCATTTTTTGAATCTTCTGAAACGCCTTCTTCCATTAATTCTTTAATAACTCCAACTGTGGCTTTGTTATCACTTGGTAATTCAATAAATTCATGATCAATTGAGGTTGCGTCTTTGGAATCATAACCTCTTATACCTTCAAATAATATACGTGCGTCATCTACATACCGTGTTATTGGGCCTATTTGATCTAAAGAAGAAGCAAAAGCAATCAAACCATATCTTGATACAGTTCCATAAGTTGGCTTATAACCAACTACACCACAAAATGCACCCGGTTGTCTAATTGAACCACCAGTGTCACTTCCAAGACCAGCAATTGACGACCTTACTGAAACACTTGCTGCTGTTCCTCCAGAAGAACCACCAGGCACACAATCAGGATTCCATGGATTCTGGGTTTTGCCAAAAGCAGAGTTTTCTGTTGAAGAACCCATTGCGAACTCATCAAGATTTGTTTTTCCTGTAAACAGTGGACCTTGGCTTTTTAAATTAGAAATAACAGTTGCATCATATGGCGAAACATAATTTTCTAACATCTTTGAAGAACATGTCGTATTGGAACCTTTTAAATTTATATTATCTTTGATAGACAGAGGTATACCATCAAGAAGACCCAGGCTATTTCCATCTTCGAATCTTTTATCTGCATTTTGTAAAGCTTCTCTATTTTCATTTTCAAATAATTTTAAATGAGCGTGTAAGACAGCTTCTGAATTTGAAGTAACTTCAAAAATTTCATCATATAATTCACTTGGCTTTAACTCTTTTTGAAGAAACAAAGCATTGAGCTCTCTAATTGATTTGTTAACAATACTCATAACTATTCTAAAGATGGCGGTACAACAAATTTACCTTCATTTTTTTCTGGAGCATTTTGTAATGCTTCGTCATGAGTCAAAGAAACTCTTATTTCATCCTCATCAAGTAAGAGTTCTTTCTCTAAAGGGTGTATGAATATCTCTCCTACTTCATCTAAAGACAAATCACTCAAAGCTTGAACATGTTCCAAAATTACAGATAAATCATCACTTAATTTAGATTGTTCTTCTTCTGATAAATTTATAGATGCTAGTTTCGCAATATTCTGTATATTAAAATTGTCACTCATTAAAAATCCTTTAAAAATTTATGAAGCAATTTATATGATTCTAATATCTGTTTTTTACTAACTTGTTCATTTGATGTGTGCGCAAAAAGAGGATCACCTGGACCAAAATTGATTGATGGGATTCCAGCATCATTAAACCTTGCAACATCTGTCCATGCTTGCTTTGGAAATACCTCTGCTTCTGTTGAGGAAATAAATTTACTAACCATTGGATTATCTCTATTGGGCATTGCTCCAAAAGAAACATTATCAATTTCAATATCGCCAAATCTAGAAAAATTATCAACTATGTACTGAGAAGCCTCTTCTTTAGAAAACTCAGGTGAAAATCTGAAATTGATATTCAACTTAGTTACTTCAGGTATTACATTATTAGCCACTCCAGAATGAATCTGAGTAATGGAAAGAATCTCTTTAAATTCCAAACCATCAACAACAACTGGTTTTATTTCATTTTTTGAGACAAAATCTATTACTTCATTTAATTTATAAATTGGATTTTCACCCATCCAAGGTCGTGCTGAATGTGCTGATTTTCCTCGTATGACTAACGATGCGTTTAATGCTCCTAAGCAACCTAATTGAATTTCACAATCTGTTGGCTCTAGAATTACCGAAAATTCAAAATCATGTTCCTTCATTAGAACTGGCAACAAAGAATTTAATCCATTTTTTTCATAGGGTCCTTCCTCTCCCGTATAAAAAACACCCACAATATTTTCTGGACTTTCTAGCAATGACTTCATTATCAATGCAACTCCAGATTTCATATCTACAGATCCTCTGCCAAAAATTAAGTCCTCATCATCTGATGCAATTTGATTATCGGATATTGGCACTGTATCAACGTGGCCCACTAAAGCAATTCTAGATGAAGAACTTTCAGGAATGGCCACAAGACCACCTTCTTCTTCTAAAATTTTTCCTTTGAAACCATTACTACTTAATTCACTTTTAATAAATTGAATTACATCCTCTTCGCTACCTGTAACAGAATTTATTTTTATAAGGTTTTTTGTAGTTTCAATTAAATTCAAACATCTACTCCAAAACTTCTAAGAGCATCATTTAGAGAAGTTTTTTCATCCGTTGATTCTTTTCTCTTGCCAATAATTAATGCGCATGGTGTTTGATATGTTCCACTTGGAAACTCTTTTGGTCTTGTACCAGGAATAACCACTGAGTTTTCAGGAATTTCTCCTTTAATTTCAATAGGTGAAGTGCCAGTAACATCAATAATTGGAGTTGATGCAGTTAAAGTTACATTTGCTCCTATTACAGCTCCTTTTTTTATTCTTACACCTTCTACAATTATGGATCTTGAACCAATAAAAGCATTGTCTTCAACGATTACAGGCATTGCACCTGGTGGTTCTAAAACTCCACCAATACCAACCCCACCAGACAAATGTACATTCTTTCCTATTTGAGCACAAGAGCCAACTGTTGCCCAAGTATCAACCATAGTTCCCGAACCTACGTAAGCGCCAATATTTACAAAGCCTGGCATTACTACAACACCTGGTTCACAAAAAGCTCCGTACCTTACTACTCCTGGAGGCACTACTCTAATTTTTAGCTCTTCATAATTTTTCTTTGGTTCAAGTTTGTCAAAATAAATTAAATCATTAGCATTAATCTCTTTTAAATTTCTGATTTTAAAAAATAATAATATAGAGTCTCTAACCCACTCATTTATTATCCAATCTCCTGAATTTTCGTCAGCTACTCTCAGATTTCCAATATCAACATTTCGCACAACTTCTTCAATATGTTGAATATCTTCGTTACTAATGTTTTCTACATCAATATTTTCAATTGCTTCTTTTAAATTTTCCATTTTTTACTTTGGTCTCTTTTTATTTCCTAGATAATATTTTAATGTATGACGAAGAACACTTACAGACTTATTATTCTTTCTTTGACAGGATTACTCATATTTACAATCTATCTAGGTATGAGCTTTTATCAGCAAAACAATGAATCTTTTGTACTCCCCACTCCATTAGAAAATATTTATCCTCTACCTAATGATCAAGTACCTCAACAAGTTTCATTAGAAATTGACCTACCTGTTGGATATGAGTTAACCCTTATAGTTGATAATTATATAATTCCCGAAAATGAAATACAGTATGTTGAAGCTACTGGTGTTTACATATGGAAACCTAGAGTTAATGGCACCTTTGAACAGTGGAGTCCTGGTAGCCATCTAATCAGAATCTCTTGGGATACCACCTCAGGTCTACCTGACTATGGTGAATATGAATGGACTTTCACTACTTACTAATAATTTTTTTGAAATCTTCTTCGGTTAAAATTTCTAGCCCCAAAGTTTTTGCTTTTTCTAGTTTGGAACCTGCGTTTTCACCAGCAATTAAATAATTTGTTTTTTTTGAAACAGAAGAAGTTACTATACCTCCATTTGCTTCGATCATTTGTGTAGCTTCTTGTCTAGTATATTCAGTTAAAGTACCTGTCAGTACAAAGGTTTTACCAGTAAACAGACCACTTGAAGCTTCAACTATAGTTGAAATATTAAATCCTAGATTTGTTAATTTGCTTAAAAGTTCTTTATTCTCCTTATTATTTATCCATTCTTTAAGCGAATTGGCAACGGTATCTGAAATTCCATGAATTGAAGTAATGTCTTCAGGGCTTGTTTTCATAATATTTTCAATCGAACCAAAAGAATTTATTAAAAGTTTTGAGGTTTGCTTTCCAACATATCTTATACCCAAAGCTGCCAAGAGTTTTATGGGGTCTGAAGTAATAGATGTTTTAATACCATCTAATAAATTTTTAGTCTTTTTATCTTTCCACTGAGGTAAGTTGATTAAATCGTCATAAGTTAGTTTGTAAAAATCTTGAATATCCTCAACTAAATTTTGATCAATTAAAACCTCAACCGTTTCTCTTCCTAAACCGTCTATATCTAATCCTTGTTTCGATGCGTAAAAAATTAATCTCTCTTTTTTTGCTAAAGTACACTTTTGGCTATTAGAGCATCTTGGTACTTTTTCTTCTTTTATGAATTCAATTTCATATTCACCACAAGGACAAGTTTTGTCTAAAGTCCATTCTTCTTGAGAACCATCTCTTCTACTAGGTATCGATGAAACTACTTCTGGAATTACATCTCCAGCTCTTCTAACGACTACATAGTCGTTTATTCTTAAATCTTTTCTTTTAATTTCATCAGGATTATGCAAGGTAGCGAATGAAACTATTGCACCGCCAACACTCACTGGTTCTAAAACCGCTACTGGGGTTATTGCTCCCGTTCTACCTACTTGTAGTTTTATATCAAGCAATTTTGAAGTCTGCTCTTCTGCAGAAAACTTATATGCAATTGCCCACCTAGGTGCTTTTGATGTAAATCCCAACTCGTCTTGTACTGATGTTGAATCAACTTTTACAACAGCTCCATCTATCTGATACGAATATTGTTCTCTGTTTTCTTCAATATTTTTTAATTTTTTTTCTAAATCTGATAAATCACCAGAAATTTCAACATCATTTACGTTAAATCCATAACCTTTAAGTGTTTTAATTTGATCAGAGTAACTGCTATTTTCTTTACCAGATACAATCAATTGATAAGCTAGTAATCTTAAATCTCTTTTTGAAGTAATCATCGGATCTTTTTGTCTCAGTGAACCTGCAGCGGCATTTCTAGCATTTATAAATTCTGTATATCCCTCTTGTCTAATTTCCTTCATTGTATTTAATTCAGATTGAGTTAATGTGCTTTTATCTTTCTTCGTTAAATCTTCTAAGATTTTTGCATCCTTTGCTTTATTCTGATTTAACTGCTTGAAGCTTTCGACAGGCATATAAATTTCACCTCTAACTTCGATGAGGCTTTTTGGTGCATTGGCAATTGATAAAGGAATATTTTTTATAGTTTTTATATTATGAGTCACATCTTCTCCAATAACACCATCTCCTCTAGTAATCCCTTTTTGTAAGATTCCATTTTCATATAAAAGTGAGATCGCTAATCCGTCAATTTTTGGCTCAACTGTGAGTGGAAAAATATTGTTATCTGTAAGCTTTTCAATTTTCTCAATCCATTTAGAAATATCATCCATGCTTTCTGCATTATCAAGGCTATACATTCTTTGTTGATGCTCAATTTGTTGAAAAGCAGAATCTACATCGCCAGTAACTCTTTGAGTGGGTGAAAATGTAAAAATTAGATTTGGATTTGAGCTCTCAATTGTTTTTAACGAATTGTATAAATCGTTATATTCGCCATCTGACATAATTGGCTTGTTTAAAACATAGTAAGCGTGTTCTGCTTCAGACAACTGATTTATTAACTCTAAAACTTCTTCTTTAGTCATCAGCACTTTCAAGAATTTTGGATGAAATTCTTCCACCACCGACAACCTTTGTGCCTTGGTAGATTACTCCGAACTGCCCAGGTGCAACTCCTAAAGTTGGAGAATTAAGAATTACTTCACACTCAGATTCGTTAATCTGATTCAATTCACAAGGTAGATCTTGAGAGTTGTATCTAGTTTGTATCGTTAAGTTTCCAGACTCTATCTCATTTACAAAACTTAAATCATCCAGTAAAAATCTTTTTGTGGTCAAATCTTCTTTACTACCTATAAACACTTTGTTTGAATTTACATCTATTTTTGTAACATATTTGGGCTCCCCCTGTCCTCCAGGTATTCCACGCCTCTGACCAATAGTGTAAGCATGTACTCCATCATGCTCTCCAATAACATTTTGATTGTTGTCTACTATTTCTCCAGCTGAAGATATATTTATCCTTTTATTAACAAAATCTCTGTAATCTTTTTTACCAACAAAGCATATATCCTGACTGTCTTTCTTAAACGCTGTTTTTAATCCTAAAGATGCTGCTATTTGACGAACCTCAGGTTTTGAAATTGTACCTAAAGGAAATTCAATATATGGGAGCTTGTCAGCAGTAAGCATATGTAAAACATACGACTGATCTTTATCTAAATAATCCGCCTTATGGAGTTCATAAGTATCATCATTCTGAATAACTTTAGCGTAATGACCTGTTGCAACTTTATCGCAGTTTAATTTCTTTGCTTGATCAATAAAATGGTCAAACTTAACTGACCTATTACACTCAACGCAAGGATTAGGTGTTAATCCTTTTGCATACATATCAATAAAGTTATCGATGACATTTTCTGAGAAAGAGGATGTGTAATCCAAAACATAGTAAGGAATGTCTAATTTTGCAGCAACTTTTCTTGCATCCTCTGAATCTGCAGCGGTGCAACAACCCGTTTCAGGCATTTCGCCATTTGGACCCTCCCATAGTTTCATAGTTATTCCTATGACATCGTGTCCTTGAGATTTTAATAAACCTGCAACAACTGAAGAGTCAACTCCTCCACTCATAGCTACTAATATTCTCAATTTGATAATCCTTTAACTACTGAAATAACTTTTTCAGCTGCAAATCTTCCATCACCAATATTTGTATTCCATCCAAAACTAAAACGAATATGGCTATTTATATCTTCAAAATCAACTTTCATTGCCTCTAAGACATGTGAAGGTTTTTGCGCTCCACTTGCACAAGCTGAACCACGTGAAACACCTATACCTTCTATATCCAGGGCTATCATCAAGGTTTCAGAATTTACACCTTTAAATTGAATATTTGAAATATGAGCTAAGCGATCAACATTACTACCAACAACAAAAATATCTAGCTTTTCATTCAGGATCTTTTCAAAATCGTTTTTCTCTTCTAGCATTCTTTTTCTATCAATATCTAAATTGACTTGTTGCTCTTTTAATGCTGCAGCAAAAGCAACCGCACCGGTTACATTCACAGTACCTGCTCTTCTTTCAAGCTCCTGTTTTCCTCCATGAAGAAGACTAGGTAATTTAAAACTGCTACTAAGAAACATGATGCCTATTCCTTTAGGCCCTCCAATTTTATGACCAGATATTGCTGCAGAGTCTATTCCAAGCTTGTGGAAATCAATTTTTTCAGATGCTACAGCTTGTACTACATCTGAATGAAATAATATTTCTTCAGACACTTTTTTTGTTGCTAATGCCAGCTCATGAATTGGCTGTAAAATACCTGTTTCATTATTGGCAAACATGAAAGAAACAAGATCTGTGTTACTAGTTAATTTACTTTTAAAAATTTCTATATCAATAACACCATCTTTAGTTGGAGGAACGTAGTCAACATTGACTCCATAGTCAGCAATCCATTCTGCAGAACCAAGAATTGCTTCATGTTCAATTTGAGATGTAATTATATGCTTATTTTTAGAATCTAAATTTAAAAATGGAGTTTTAATAATCCAGTTGTCAGCTTCTGTACCACTACTGGTAAAAGTAATTTCGCTTGGAGCTGCACCAAAACAACTAGCAACAAAATCTCTAGCATCTTCAAGCATATTTTTTGCATTTCTAGATAAAGCATGTCCACCAGACGAGTTTGCAAACCCATTTTGTTCAGCCAATTTATATGCATCGAACGCAACTTCCCTCATTGGACTAGTGGCAGCATGATCGAGATATAGATAATCAGTTTTATTCATATATAGTTATTTTACTTATGAACTAATATTGTAAAACAAGCATGAGTAAAAGAATTAAAGTTTCAACAGTCATCAATAAACCTTTGAATGTTGTATGGGACGAAGTAAAAATCATGGAAAATCATGTAAATTGGATGGAAGATGCAGCAAAAATAGACTTTTTATCTGATAACACCGCTGGAATTGAAACAAAAATGAAAGTTCTCACCAAAGTAGGGCCTATATCTTTAAATGATATTATTACAGTGACTGAATGGGTTGAAAAAAAATCAATTGGAGTTATACATCAAGGCATTGTTACTGGAAAAGGTGTCTTTTATTTATCAGAAATAAATGAGAATTCTACTAAATTTACATGGGACGAAGAACTTAAGTTTCCTATATATCTTGGTGGACCTATAGGTGAATTTTTTGGAGGAATAGTTTTAAAACAAATATGGAAAAAAAATCTAAAAAATTTGAAAGAAATTATCGAATGAAAAGATTCTTAATACTCTTTTTAGTGAGCATATTAGTAGCTTCCTGCACATCTACTGAAGAAGAACCTAATGCTGTTGAAGAAACCCAAGAAATAATTTTTACTTCTGGACTAGGAAAATCAACTACAGAGTATGTTTCTAATTGGAATAAATTAGTCTCTGAAATTTCTTCAGATGAAGAAACTCTATTGTTCTTTTCCATTGATCCTGAAAAAGTTAGATGGGAGACTCCAGAGCAAAAAATTCTAGTTTATAGGTTTGCAGAGTCAGAAAACAACACCTTCACGTTCACACTAAATCTTGGTGTTGAAGATGACATTGTAAAAGACGTTCAATTCTTTTCACCTGTACAAAGTGATGAAGTGAACTCTCAACGAACTAAGCTTTTTTTCTTAATATTGATTGCAATTGCAGATGATACGCTTGATAAAGACGGTAGAGAAAACATTCTTACAAACTTAGGTTTATATGATCAAGTTGAAAACCCTTACCAAGTTGGTGGTACTGTTGCACAAAATAAAATCAGATACTTAATTGAACCATTGGTAGATAATGGATTATTGATTGGACTTAATTTTAAAACAACACAACTTGATAATTAAGTTGCTATAACCTCAATTACTCCTGGTACTTTATCTTTTAAAATTCTTTCTATACCGCTCTTTAGGGTTGCAATAGATAGCGGACATCCTTGACATGCACCAAGCATCTCAATATTCACAACACCGTCTTCAACAGAAGCTAATTTTATATCTCCACCATCCGCTTGAACGGCTGGTCGAATATACTCAATTGTTGTATTTAAGACATCCATATCGATATCAGAACTAGGATCTCTATCTTTAACTTTCGGTAAATTTAAATCAACCATAATTCAATTATATTCTATTTCGCTACCAATAGATTTCAGAAGCGAAACAATATTTTCATATCCTCTTTCAATGTGATCAATTCCAGTAATTGTAGACTCTCCTTCCGCTTGTAAAGCAGCAATAATCAAGCTAGCACCTGTTCTAATATCAGTAGAATTAACTGGAGCACCAGACAGTTTATTCACAGACTTAATCATTGCATGTTGATATCCTATTTGTACGTCAGCTCCCATTCTTTCAACTTCAGGTATCCATTGAAACCTTTGATCATATACATTTTCAGTAATTATTGATGTTCCTTTTGCCTTTAGTAAAGTTGCACCGAAAATTGGCTGCAAATCAGTAGCAACACCCGGAAACGGTAGGGTGGCTATTTCAGTTGCTACTAAATCTCCTTGAGTTGAAACTTCTATTGAATTATTTTCTATATTAAAGTGTGCACCCATGCTTTCAAATTTTTTGATTTCCATAGGAAGGTGATCGGGATTAATTCCATTTATTTTACCCTCTCCCCCTGTTGCCAAAATTGCACCTACGTAAGTTCCAGCAACCACTCTATCACCAATAACTTCATGCTCTGTGCTGCTTAACTTCTTTACACCTTCTATAACTAAATTACTAGTACCCTCACCAGTTATTTCAGCTCCCATATTTCTGAGCATCTTTACTAAATCAACAATCTCTGGTTCTCTCGCAGCGTTTTCTATGACCGTTCGTCCTTGAGCTAGCACTGCAGCGAGCAGTGTATTTTCTGTTGCGCCAACAGAGGCATAGGGTAGATTAATTTCCACACCTTTGAGTCCATCGGTTTTTGCAATTAAAATTCCATGGCTTAGGTCAAAGTGTGCTCCCATTTTTTCTAGAGCTTCAATATGCATCCTCACAGGTCTTGGACCAAGTTGATCACCGCCAGGAAAAGCTATTTTGGCTTCACCTTTTCTTGCTAACAATGGACCTAAAACAATAATTGAAGCTCTCATTTTTTGAACTACCTCATAAGGGGCTTCAACGGAAATGTCTTCTGGAGATGATATCTCTAATTTTTTTTCATTAAATTTAGATGAAATACCTAAAACTTCAAGAACTTCTTGCATGTAATAAACATCTGCTATGTCAGGTACATTAGTTATCGTATATTTTCCTGAGGCTAAAACTGGCAAAATCATCTGCTTAAGAACTGCATTTTTTGCACCAGAAATATTAATCTGACCGCTTAATTTATTGCCACCAACTATTCGTATTGCTTTTTCCACTAACATAGATGATACCTTTAAAAAATTAGAATATAAATATGAATAAATCTCTAGAAATAATTAAAGAAGTTTCACATGAAGATACAAGTTTAAAACTACTCGAACTTATAAAACAAAATATATCAAACAGCAGTACTGCTTCCATTGGACTTTCTGGAGGAAATACTCCTAAATACCTTTATAAACACCTAGCAAAAGAACCGTTAGATACAATTTTAAAAATCTGGACTATTGACGATAGGCATGTAACCCTTGATGATAAAAACTCCAATCAGAAAATGATAAATGAAATTTTTGGTGAGTCTGAGCACAAAATACTTGAAATAGCTTACTGTGATGACCCTTCTGAATGGGCAAAAAGATACAATGACCTTGTCTTGAGCGAAATTAATAACTTTGATATAGCAATACTTGGCGTTGGAGATGATGGTCACATAGCTTCCTTATTTCCAAACTCTACAGCTGAAGAAAGTAATATATATGGTTTTATAGAAAATGAAGTTAACATCATTTCAAAGTGGAGGATGACAGCGACATTTGAACTCCTAAAGAACATTCAAAATGTATATCTCCTTATAACAGGTCCAACTAAAAAAGAAATAATAGAGAAAATTGGCACCAGTGAAAATTTACCAGTTAATAAATTAATAAACATGAGAGAAAAAACAATACTCCTGACTGACCAATAATTTAAGAATCAATTATAGTAAGAGAAGAGTCATCTTTTGTGTCAGTCTGAACCACTACACTAATCCTTCTACCCTGTTGGATGGTGACTCTATTGTTTTATTATGACTACTAAAAATTATATTCAAATATTAATTACATCTGCTTTGTGGGGCTCATCCTTTTTAATGATGAAAATTGCTTTAGATGAACTTACACCATTTCATATATCTTTTTACAGAATATTTATAGGCATGTTGTTTATTAACTTAATTAACAGAGACCGAGTAAAGCTTACGGTTGAAGGACATATCCGACTCTCTCTTGTGGGGCTCTTGTGGATGACACTTCCGTTTTATTTATTTGCTAAATCTGAAGAAACAATTTCATCAAGTCTTGCAGGTCTTATAAATGGATCTACACCAATTTTTATAAGTCTTGTGGCTATTACAGTATTTAAAGAAAAAATAAATGCCAAACAGGGACTGTATTTATTCTCTGGATTTGTTGGAATTTATTTAATCTGTTTTGGCTTAAATTCAATATTTAATGAGTTGAATTTTGGAGCTCTATTAGCTCTTTTGGCGTCAATTAGTTATGGTTTTGCAGTAAACATCGTCCAGCCAGTTATAAAAAATGTTGGTGGTATCAAATCTCTTAAAATAACTCTGAGATATGGGTCGTTATTTTCTCTAGTTCTACTTATTATTAACGAACCCTTCATAATTCCAACTTTAGAAAGTTCTCTATTGCCAATTTTGTTACTAGGTATTGGAAGTAGTGGAATTGCATTTCTTTCTTATTACAACCTGATTAATGATGTTGGTGCAATAGGTGCTTCTATTGCTGTTTATATAGTTCCAATATTCTCTGTAATCTTTGGATTTGTTTTTTTAAACGAATATTCTGACTTAATACAATTAGTTGGAATATTTATTGTAATATTTTCTGCTTTTCAATTTTCAAAAATTAAATCTTAGTTTTAGGAGTCACAAATACTCCTTGAGAAGTTGCTGCTAATTCACCTGAATCTAGATAAAGCTCAGCTTTATATATAGACTCCTTTTCATTGTGAGATTCTCTCCAAGCTTTAGAAACAACATAATCACTAGATGAACTAACAGATTTGATATAGCGAACTTCAAAAGACTTCGTAACAACTCTTTCACCTAAAAGATAGCTGAGAGGACCCATTGTACAATCCATATAAGAATCTAAAATTCCACCTAATGTTATATCCAATGGGTTAAAAAATTTAGCTAATACTGGAAATTTGCAAGATAATGTTTCTTTCTCAAAATCAAAATCTAAAAATTCTCCCTCGAGTTCTTTATAGATATTTGGAATCGGTAAGTTTCCCCAGACTTCATCATTCATGTTTCTATTTTAAATAAATTGGCTACTTTGCTTAATCAAAGTAGCCAATATTACAGGGTATGAGTAATTTAATAATAGGTATGGGGTAAGACAGTTTTTAAGTGCCTTTAGGATGCCATACTGTTTTTGTTTCTAGATATGGCAAAATTGACGACAGCCCTTCGTTTGAAGGAAGGTGTTTGACTCTCTTTACTGATAATGATGCATTTTCTTCAATATTCTTCAGAATTTCATCATTGATAGAACTGTGAATTGAGATTAAGTTTATTTCGACATGTTTACTTACATCTTCATGTATTAATTCAAAATTACCAGACATCATATTAAGTACACCTGAAGGAAGATCTGAATTATTAATATCTTCAGCAAACTTTAATGCCAAAACACTTGCATTATCTGATAAAGATATTACTGAACATCCAACTGTTAATGGAGGGAGAATTGACTGCAACAATGAATTAAGCGAAAGTTCGTCTTTATTTAATGAAAAAACAACTCCTATTGGATTTTGGTGAGAAATATTGAAATACTCACCTGAAACTGGATTTAGATTTCCTGTAAGTTGCTCCCATTTATCTGCCAGACCTGCAAACCAAACTAAGTTCTGTATAGACAACTCAACATCTTTTTTTGCTGCTTGAGCAGAAACTCCATGGGATTTAAGCAATTCGACGTAACTATCTTTATTACCTTCAATCATTTCAGACAATCTATATAAAATCTGCATTCTTGTAAAAGGAGTAGTTTTACTCCATTGCTTAAAGCCAGTCTTTGAAGACACAACAGCATCTCTGATATCTTTTCTTGAAGATAGGGGGATTTCATAAACACCATCTTTTAAATCAACTGTAAAAGTTTTTCCAGATTCTGATCTGACATATTTTCCATTGACGTAATTTTTATAAGTTTTTTTAATCTCTATCATTATTCAGCCTTCAGGTAAGACAACAGACCTTGTCTTCCTCCTTCTCTACCAAAACCAGATTCTTTGTATCCTCCAAATGGTGAAGATGGATCAAATTTATTAAACGTATTTGCCCAAACTACTCCGGCTTCTAGCCTATCTGCAGTCCAAAGAATTTTAGAACCTTTTTCTGTCCAAATTCCAGCTGATAAACCATATTCTGTATTATTCGCAATCTCTATTGCTTCATCAGGAGTTCTAAAAGTTAATGTTGTGAGAACTGGTCCAAATATTTCTTCTCTTGCTATATTGTATGATGGCTGAACATTTGTGAAAAGACTTGGTTTAAACCAAAACCCATTTCCTGGAAGCTCACATTCAATCTGAAACAATTCACCACCATCGCTTACACCTTCATCAACCATTGATGAGATTTTATTTAACTGTTCTTTAGAGTTAATTGCCCCAATGTCTGTATTCTTGTCTAGAGGATTGCCAACTCTTAATGACTGCATTCTTTTTTCAAGTTTTCTAATAAATTCTTCTTGTATTGATTCTTGGAGGAGTAATCTACTTCCTGCACAACATACATGACCCTGATTGAAAAATATTCCGTTAACAACTCCCTCTACTGCCTGATCTATTGCTGCATCCTCATAAACTATATTTGCTGCCTTACCACCAAGCTCAAGTGTTAAGCCAACATCTTTACCTGCTAAAGATTTTTGAATTAATTTTCCTACTTGAGTAGATCCTGTAAAAGCAATTTTATTAATACCACTATGGTTGACAAGTTCAGAACCAGTTAAGCCATCTCCAGAAATTATATTTACAACACCTGGTGGAATTCCTGCAATTTCACATAGTTCAGCAAAGTGGAGAGCTGTTAATGATGTTGTTTCTGCAGGCTTAAGTACAACAGCATTTCCAGTAGCAAGTGCTGGAGCTACCTTCCAAGCAAGCATAAGCAATGGAAAATTCCATGGAATAATTTGCCCAACGACTCCATAAGGTTTTAAAGCTTTAGTGCCCCATGAAATATCTAATTTGTCTGCCCAACCAGCAAAATAAAAAAAGTTAGCAGCAACTTGGGGTAGGTCAAAATCTCTTGATTCTTTTATAGGCTTTCCGCCATCTATTGATTCGAGGACAGCAAACTCACGAGATCTCTCTTGAATCAATCTTGCAAGTTTAAATAAATATTTAGCTCTATCATTTGGAGAAGTTTTTGACCAAACTTTAAATCCTTCTTGAGCAGCTTGAACAGCTTTATCAACGTCAGATTTATTTGAAAGTGGAATTTTTGCAAGTTTTTCTTCTGTAGATGGTGAAATAGTATCTAGATATTTTTTACTTAAAGGCGAAACAAAGTCTCCCCCAATAAAGTTTTCATATTTATTTTTAATATCAACAATACTTGAAGATTCGATAGATTCTGAATAATTCCATTCATCCATAATTAACCCCTAGGAAAATAATAACTAGCTTGGTATGCACCTGTCTTAAGTTTTCTTATTTGTTTCAAAACATCATCTAATAGACTTGAAGCTCCAAATCTAAACATATCAGGGCTAAGCCAATCAACACCCATTTCTTCATTTACAATAACAAGATATCTAATTGCATCTTTTGCATCCCTTATACCACCAGCAACTTTAATACCTGCCTTGATCCCTGTCATATGGTAGAAATCTAATACAGCTTTAGACATCACATAGCAAGCCTGTCTTGAAGAACCTACTGATAATTTACCAGTTGAAGTTTTTATAAAATCTGAACCTGCAGCTAATGAAATTAAACTTGCTTTTCTAATATTTTCATAAGTCTTAAGATCACCAACTTCAATAATTGTTTTTAAGTGAACATCTCCACATAATTCTTTTAAGGCAACAATTTCATCATAAACTTTTCTATAGTCTCCTTCTAAAAAAGCTTTTCTATTGATAACAATATCAATTTCATCTGCACCTGAATCAATTGCATATTTTGTATCAAGTAATTTAGATTCCATTGGTACTTGCCCACTCGGAAAATAAGATGAAACAGATGCTACTTTGACATCTGAGTGCATTACTTTTTCTTTAATTGGTCCTACTAGTGAGGGATACACACAAACAGCAGCTGCAGAAGGAATTGATTTATCAGACGGATCAGGCTTTATTGCTTTTGCTGCCATCTGTGAAATTTTTCCCTCAGTATCTTCACCCTCTAATGTTGTTAAATCACACATAGATACAATTAAATTAAGCGCTTGAAGTTTTGAATCTTTTTTTATACTGCGTGTGGCTAAAGAAGCAACTCTTTCATTTAGTCCTATAGAGTCTATTTTCGAATCATATACAGACTCCAACACATCAGACCACTCTAAAGGGCTATTTAATACAGTATTTATCATATATCCATGGTATACCCATTAATTGTTTTTTAGTAGTGGTATTTAATCTAGAGACTTGACATTTAGAGAAGCTGTATTTTTTGATTCTTCTTGAACCTGGTTCAGGCCACCAAAAACAGAAAAAATTTCATCCCATTCATCATATCTATCAAGGAGTGATTTGGCTTTTTCAGAATTTGTTTTTTCGTAATGAAGTTCGATCAAAGTTTTTAAATCAATCTTGTCTAAATCAGTTAACTTTCTCATTTCTGGTGCTGTAGATGATATGAATTGTTCAAAATTTTTCTGAGTATTTAAGACTATAGCTTTCCCGCCTGTCATACCCGCACCAAAATTAAACCCAATTGGACCAAGTATTGCTAAAGTTCCTCCAGTCATATATTCTGCCCCGTGTGCACTACAACCTTCAACTACGCCAATTGCACCACTATTTCGAACACCAAATCTCTGACCAACAGTACCTGAAATATATAACTGTCCTCCGGTAGCCCCATATAAGAGAGTATTGCCAGCAGCATGATAGGTGCTTTTCATTTTCGCACCTTGTGGAATAATTGTGATACTTCCTCCCGCCATACCTTTTCCAACATAGTCATTTGCACTTCCAGTTAATTTCAAATTTATTCCATCTCTTATAAAGGCGCCAAAACTTTGACCAGCTGCACCAGAGAGGCTTATTGTTGAAGGATATTTGGATAGTTTTGAAGATAAATTCTGTAAGGTTACCTCACCAGAAAGACGAGCACCAATACTTCTATCTTCATTTGATATTGGATACTGAATAAATGACTCTTTACCAGTGTTTAGAGATTTTATAACTTCAGAAGTAATTCTTCTTGAAAGTCTTCCCTCATCATGTCTAATAAATCCAGGATGCTTTTCTTCAATTGAAGTGTTGATTAACACTTTGTGAAGAGACTTAGATAAGCTTGCATTTACTACTTTTAATCCAAGCAAATCTGCTCTTCCAACCAAATCTGTAAGACTTTCAACATTAAATTCTTGTAAGTACGAAACAATATCCCTAGCAATAAATGTAAATAATTGTTCAATTTGAGAAGATGAACCAGGAAATTTGGCTCTTAAATTAGCATCTTGAGTAGCTATGCCTACAGGACAAGTATTTTCATGACACTGTCTTACCATTTTGCAACCTAGAGCAAGAAGAGGTAAGGTGCCGAATCCAAATCTATCTGCACCTAATATGGCACCTATCACAACATCCTTAGCTGAGCGTAGTCCCCCATCAACTTCGAGTAATACATTCTGTCTCATATTGTTTAGAACCAATGCTTGATGTGTCTCACTTAAACCTAATTCCCATGGTGAACCTGCGTGTTTAATACTTATCCAAGGACTAGCGCCTGTTCCGCCGTCACTACCAGCGATAGTGATAATATCGGCACCAGCTTTTGCTACACCTACCGCAATGGTGCCAACACCTGGCTCAGACACTAATTTAACTGAGACTGGACTATTAGGATTAAAAGTTTTTAGATCATAAATTAATTGAGCTAGATCTTCAATTGAATATATATCATGATGTGGCGGTGGCGAAATTAAAGTTACACCTTCCATTGTGTGTCTCAAAGTAGCAATATGTTTATCTACCTTAAATCCAGGCAACTGACCACCTTCGCCTGGTTTTGAACCTTGAGCCATTTTGATTTGAAACTCCTCTGCTGATGCGAGGTAGTCAGGGGTGACGCCAAATCTTCCAGAAGCAATTTGTTTGATTTTAGAATTTCTAATTGTATTAAACCTCTCAGGATCTTCCCCACCTTCACCAGAACCTGACTTGCCACCAATACTATTAATACCTTCTGCTAAAGCTTGATGTGCCTCTTCTGAAAGAGCACCTAATGACATTGAGCTAACAACAAACTTTTTAAATATAGGTTCTAGAACTTCGTGAGAGATTTCACTATTTTGACCTGATAATTCAGGTATTGAAAATAAGTCTCTTATTTGAACATGAGGTCTGTCTTCTAAAGTTTCTAGATACTGTGCCCAGTCTTCCACCTCTCCCGACCGTACAGCTTTTTGAAGCTTCAACACAGTCTTAGGTGATGTCACATGAGTTTCTGCATTCTTTTTATGCTTATAAAAACCGCCTATATCATTTGGTATTTCTTCCTTTTCACCAAAGACACCAAGATTTTCAAAGATTTCTTTTTTACCATGGCCAGAAGTTCTAGTTTTTGAATACTTGAAATACTCATTAATTAACTCTTCATCTAATCCAATTATTTCAAACAACTCAGAACCTCTATAGGATGAAATTGTACAAATCCCCATTTTGGACATTATTTTTAGTAAACCTTTGTTTAAAGCATTTCTGTAGTTTTCTTGTGCATTCTCAGGTTCGATATCAATATCTTTATTGTTAATTGCAATTTGCCTTACTCTCTCAAGTGCTAGATATGGCCATACGGCAGATGAGCCATATGCTATAAGACATGCCAAATCGTGAGAATCTCTGACTTCTCCAGTTGCGACAATTATGGATGCTTTTAATCGAATACCCTCTTCAATTAAAAAGTGATGAACTTTGGCAGTGGTTAACAGTGAAGGAAGTGGAGACTCCCCATCTTTAATTTCTCTATCTGAAAGAATAATGATAGATTTTCCATCATTAACACCATTCTTTATTTTTTCACACAAGTTGGATAAAGCATCATCAAGAGTAACTACCGATTTATCAAATGTAGTAGAAACAAGCAGTGATTTATTTTTAAATGATTTTCCTGTAACTAAATTATCAAATTCATTTCCACTTAATACAGGTGACTCCAGTGTGATTAGATTTGCCTGTTGAGCTGTTTCTTTTAATATAGAACCTCTTTTTCCTAAATAGGTTTTTGTTGACATAACAAACCTTTCACGAATTGGATCAATTGGAGGATTAGTGACTTGAGCAAAAAGTTGATGAAAATATCTGGATAGTCTTTGAGGGGATTTACTCAATACAGCTATTGACGTGTCGTTACCCATTGAGCCTGTTGGTATATCTCCTTTAAGCATAGGGGTGAGAATTAACCTATCTTCTTCAGGAGTATATGAATAAAGGCTTGAAAGTTTTTCTAAGTCAATGCTGTCTTGTTTTGGGTTAAACCTTTTATCTAAACTAAGTGGTTTACTTTTAACCCAGTCTTCGTATGGATTTTTTTCACTTAAGCGAGTGATGACTTGATTTTCATCAAGAAGTTCATCATTTTTAATTCTATAGCGAATGGTCTGACCTGGCTCTAGTTGAGCAGTCTTTGTTGCCCCAGCTTCTACAGATGGACATATTCCTATCTCTGAAGCAGCAAGTATATATCTATCAGATACCATCCATCTCAATGGCCTTAGGCCACTTCTGTCAAGACCAGCAATAATGTCTAAACCATCAGATGCAACTATTGCTGCTGGACCATCCCAAGGTTCACTTAAAAAAGAATGGTATTGATAAAAAGCTTTTTGTTTTTTTGTAAACCTTGGATTATTTTCCCATGCGGAAGGCATTAACATTTCCTGAGCATGAGCTAAAGTTCTTCCAGATTTTACTAAAAGTTCTATGGCATTATCAAGCTGACCGGAATCTGAAATTGAGTCATCGATAAATGGTTTAAGATCTTCTATGTTTTCTTTCCAAAAACTTGAAGTAGCATCAACCTCACGTGCTTTCATCCAAGAAACGTTTGACTGTATGGTATTTATTTCACCGTTATGTGCAAGCATTCTGAAAGGTTGAGCCTTGTCCCATGTAGAGGATGTATTTGTTGAAAATCTTTGATGGAAAATTCCAAATCTAGTTTTATATAGTGGGTTTCTTAAATCCCAATAAAAATCTGCAGCCTGACTTGCTGTAAACAAGCCTTTGTATACAACTGTCCTTGCTGAACATGAATTGATGTGAATATTGAGCACACCGACTTCTTTTATTCCCTTTTCTAAGGTTTTTCTAAACACATATAATATTTTTTCAAAAGCATTAAGAGATTTGTCTTCAGTAGAGATAATTGCTTGATAAATTCCTGGTTTTGAATTCTTTGCTAGAGTTCCTAATATCTCTTTATCAGTAGGAACTTTTCTCCAATATAAAAGCTTGATATTAAATTTATTTAAATACTCATTAATAAAGTTTTTGGAATCTTCAATATTTTTTGGATCAAAAAAACAGGAAATTATTCCTAATTTCTCTGACTTACTTACATCTACACCAAGATCAAAAAGCTCTGCTCTGATTAACTCATAAGGAATCTCTGTTAAAACCCCAGCGCCATCGCCTGTACCGTCGGCAAATTTTGCACCTCTATGATCTAAATTAGATAAACATTCAAGAACTTTTAATGTCATACCATGAGTTGCAGGTATTTTTCTCGAAGCTATGAACCCTACACCACACGAATCTTTTTCTGTAAAGTCAAACATAGTTACCATATAATAGGCTTAATTTTTTAGTTTATAAAGCTGAAAATCAGCCTGAAAAAATAGGGGGAAACCTAAATCTAGAAGGCTGATTTTCAAACGTATATATTATTTTTTGAGAATAAAATCTCCATAAGCAGTAGTTCCATGCTCGGAAGCATCAAGTCCTGCTATCTCCTCTTCAGGAGTAACTCTCAAACCTAGGCTAGAATCAATTGCTTTTAATACAGCAAAAGAAGTCAAGTAAGCCCAAGATCCAATTGCTAATATTCCAATTAATTGAGGAACAAGTAATGATGTACCACCATAAACTACACCGTCTGTTGTATCAAATATAGCTACTGCAAGAACTCCCCATGCACCACAAATTCCGTGTACAGAAATTGCTCCAACAGCATCATCTAAACCTTTCTTTTCAATAAATTTGATGGAATAAACTACAAGAAAACCTGAAATGGCACCAATAATTACAGCACCTAAATTATTTACATTTGCACATCCTGCTGTAATTCCTACTAAACCTGCAAGAGCACCATTTAGTGTCATACTTACATCTGGCTTACCAGAAATCATAGAAGTATACATTGCAGCAATAGAAGCTGCTGATGCAGACAATGTTGTTGTGACTGCAATTGCAGCTAGATCAACATCAATTGCTGCTAAAGCAGATCCAACATTGAATCCATACCAACCAAACCATAAAATAAATACACCTAAAGCTCCAGCTACCATTGAACTACCAGGTAAAGGTAGTGGTGAACCATTGTCATCGAACTTTCCAATTCTCGGCCCTACAACTTGAACAGCTGCAAGGGCTGCAAATCCACCTACCATGTGGACCACACCAGAACCTGCAAAGTCTACAAACCCTAAGTCACCTAGCCATCCTTGACCGCTCCACACCCAGTGCGTAACGATTGGATATATAACACCGCAAATAAATGGTTGAAAAAGTAAATATGCACTGAATTTTGTTCTTTCAGCTACAGCACCGGAAACAATAGTTGCGGCTGTTGCAGCAAAAACTACTTGGAAGAAGTAAGTAGTAGAATCTCCCTCTAAGAAGAAATTACCATAAGCTAGGAATCCTCCTAGTGTTGTTCCTCCGTATGCCAATGCAAACCCAAATGCCCAATAAGTAATTGCGCCGACTGAAAAATCCATAAAGTTTTTCATAACAATGTTTACTGAGTTTTTTGATCTTGTGAAACCAGTTTCAACTAACATAAATCCTGGCTGCATGAACATAACAAGGATGCCAGCAATCAGAATCCATAAACTATCCACTGATTGAATAATTGTTGCTTCCATAAATCTCCTTTTGTTTTAATTAAATTTAAACAATTGAAAAAGTA
Organism: Candidatus Actinomarina sp.; assembly: GCA_038142145.1. Taxonomy (GTDB): domain Bacteria; phylum Actinomycetota; class Acidimicrobiia; order Actinomarinales; family Actinomarinaceae; genus Actinomarina. The sequence goes on from JAYQJM010000005.1 coordinate 664,430, forward strand.
ATACATAGTCTTAGAAGTTAAATGATTATTACTGAATTGTTTCTTAATTGTTTCATGATTTGTGAATGAAATGAAGCTTTATGTTTAGTAAAACTTAGTTATTCTTTATGTATGTCAAAAAACATTTTAGTTTCTGTTGCTTGGCCGTACGCTAGTGGTTCAAGGCACTTGGGACATATTGGTGGTGCATATCTGCCAGCTGATATTTTTGCGAGATACCACAGAGTGGTTGGTAACAAAGTGTTAATGGTATCTGGAAGCGATGTGCATGGAACACCAATTACTGTTCGTGCAGATGCTGAAGGTGTTGAGCCAATAGATATTGTTAATAAGTATCACAATGAATTTCTTGGGTATTGGGAAAAGCTAAATATATCTTGGGACAATTACACAACCACGATGACAGATACGCATATTGAAGTCGTGCATGACATATTTTTACAGCTACTAGAAAATGGACTGATTGATAAGCAAACCTCACTACAGGCGTATGACAAGTCTGAAGATAAGTTTCTTCCAGATAGATATGTTGAGGGTACTTGTCCTCATTGCTCGTATTCTGAAGCAAGAGGTGATCAATGTGATAGTTGTAGCAAAACTCTAGATCCAGAAGAACTCATTAATCCAGTTAGCAAAATATCTGGAAATACAGCGGAGTTTAAAGAAACTGAACATTTTTTCTTAAAACTTAGTTCACTTGAAGCCAAGTTGGCAGATTGGCTTGAAACAAGAGAAGGTTGGAGACCCCATGTAATTAACTGGGCAAAATCGTTTGTAAAAGAAGGTTTATTAGATCGAGCGATTACTAGAGATTTGGACTGGGGAATAAAAATTCCGGTTGATGATTTAGGAGATGGCAAAAAAATCTATGTTTGGTTTGAAGCAGTTATTGGTTATCTCTCAGCATCTAAAGAATGGGCTAAGTTAAATGGTGATGAAGATGCGTGGAAAGATTGGTGGACAAATAAAGATGCGGAATCCTACTACTTCATTGGAAAAGATAATGTACCTTTTCATGCTGTTATCTGGCCAAGTATATTGTTAGGTTACGAAGGATTAAATTTACCTACAAATGTTCCTGCTAATCAATACATTTTAGTAAAAGGAGAAAAAGCATCTGCTAGTAGAGGTGTTGGAAAATCTCTAGATGAATATCTCAACGAGTGGAATCCTGATTCTCTAAGATATGCACTAGCTTCCGTTCTTCCAGAACAATCAGATTCAGAAATATCTGAAGATGAAATGATAAGGAGAAATAATGAAGAGCTCGTTGCTGCGTGGGGGAATCTTGTTCAAAGAGTTTTTAAACAAATCCAAAATAATTTTGAAAAATTAAACAATATAGGTCCTGAAGAAGAGTTAGATATTAAATTACTAGAAAGCATCACAAATAGTTATGAACAAATTGGTAATCAAATCGAAAAAGTAGAACTCAAGTCTGCTTTACAAGAAAGCATGAAAGTTGTTTCCACAGTTAATGTGTACCTAAACGAAACAGAACCATGGAAAGTCATAAAAGAAGATGCTGATAGAGCTTATCGTATCCTTCACACATCTCTTATAGCAATAGATTCTTGTGCAAATTTACTTTATCCTTTCATGCCAACAACTAGCAATAAAGTTAAGAATGCGATCCCCCGAGAAACAAATAACGACTGGGGTGTAAATAAAATAAAAACAGGAGCCGAATTAAAAGAAATTGGACTCCTGTTTAAAAAATTTGATTAAGATTTAGAATCTACAAAAATCTTATCAATCTCGTCTATCAAAGCTAGTAGCTCTTCACCAACTGCTGGATCTTCAGTTTTCTTAGCTTCGCCTGCTTTTTTTGTTGCGTTCCAAAAAAGATCATGAAGATTTGGATACTTCTCTAAGTGTTCTGGCTTAAAGTAGTCTGTCCAAAGTACCCATAAATGGTGCTTTACTTCCTCAGCTCTCTCTTCTTTGATAGTTACACATCTTTGCTTGAAACTAGCATCGTCTGATTCTTGATATTTTTTTGAAGCATTAAGAACAGATTCTGCTTCTATTCTTGCTTGTGCAGGATCATAAACTCCGCAAGGTAAATCACAATGTGCATATGCAATGTTTTTTGGTTTAAACAATTTCATTAAACTCCTTTTTTTTATATATTATAATTTGTTATAGGCAATATGTTTAAAACACTTTCAAAGATCATCAATTTTAAAACGCTCTTTTTAGCCTTAATATACATATTTTTAAAAAAAGAAGATAAGTCTTTTACTACTTACGAAATAAAAGAAGACAGTATGAGCCCAGAGCTTCAAAATGAAGATTATGTTATCGCGGTTAATCCAAAAGAAGATTTAACAAGGGGCGATATCGTAATTTTCAAAAACACTGAAAAAAATATTGAAGTTATTAAAAGAGTAGTTGGGCTTCCAAATGAAATTGTCTCATCAAGTGAAGGTACAGTATTAATTAATTCTGAAAAATTAAATGATCCATGGGCTCAAACTTCTACAAATGATTTTATTGAGACAAAGCTTTCAAGTGATGAAATTTTTGTTTTGGGTGACCAAAGACAGCTTTCAACTAGCGATTCTAGAACCCTAGGCGCTATTAAAATTTCAGAATGTAAAAAATTAAAATATAGATATTTTCCATTTCATAGGGTAAAAAGTTATGAGTGATAGTTTAAGATGTAGCTGGTGCAAACAAGATATGGCCTATATACATGGTCATGCAGCTTGTATCAATAATGCTTGTGCCATGTTTGGACTAAATCAAGCTGAATGCTGTTCAGGAGAAAACACTGAATCTTGCAAAGGAACTCAGCAAAATGAAATTGCATTATCCCCGCAAAGGTTAAAATAAAAAAATAGGGAAAAATGACTACTGAAAATAAAACAATTGAATCTATTCCTGCGATAACTATAAGATTTGCAGGAGACTCTGGTGATGGTATGCAGCTTGTTGGTACAAGATTTACTGACACTTCAGCATTGTTTGGAAATGACTTAGCTACTTTACCAGCTTTCCCTGCAGAAATTAGAGCACCACAAGGAACTATTGCTGGTGTTTCTTCTTTTCAAGTACAGATAGCTGATTTCGATATTTTAACTCCAGGAGATAACCCCGATGTGCTCGTTGCAATGAATCCTGCAGCATTGAAAGCTCATCTTCATGATTTAACACCAAATGGAATGCTAATTCTTAATGAAGACGCATTTGATGAAAAAAATATTGATAAAGCTGGTTACAAAATAGACCCTCGTGAATCAGGAGAGCTTGACGGGTATAGGGTGTTTCAAGTACCTATGGAGAAGCTTACAAAAGAAGCTTTAGAAGAGTTTGACCTACCAGGTAGAGCAATTTTGAGATCAAAAAACATGATTGCACTTGGATTAATTTCTTGGACTTTCAATAGACCTCTTGAAGATACTGAAAATTGGATCAATAACAAATTTAGTAAACTTCCTGAAATTGCTAAAGCAAACATTAAAGCTTTAAAAACCGGTTATAACTTTGGAATTACAACTGAAGCATTTCATCATACTTATATAGTTGAAAAAGCAACTTTGCCAGCTGGCGAGTACACAAATATTAACGGAAATATTGGATTGAGCTGGGGTCTTATCGCTGCTGCTAAAAAATCAAATCTTGATTTATTTTACGGTAGCTATCCTATTACTCCAGCATCAGATATTCTGCATGAACTATCAAAGCATAAAAACTTTGATGTAATTACTTTTCAAGCTGAAGATGAAATTGCTGCTGCGGCTGCAACAGTCGGTGCTTCATTCACTGGTAAACTTTCTGTAACTGGTACCAGTGGACCTGGACTAGCACTCAAAAGTGAGACCATATCTTTAGCTTTATCTGCAGAGCTACCAATGGTTATTGTAAATGTACAAAGAGGTGGTCCTTCTACTGGTTTACCAACTAAGCCAGAACAATCTGATCTCATGTTTGCTCTTTATGGAAGACATGGAGAATCTCCACTACCTGTCATTGCAGCGAAGTCTCCATCACATGCTTTTTATGCTGCATTTGAAGCTTCAAGAATTGCTTTAAAATACATGACACCTGTAATTCTTTTATCTGATAATTATGTAGCTACTGGATCAGAACCTTGGAAGCTTCCTGCATCTAGTGAACTAGAAGAAATTGGAACAAATTTGACCACATCTCTCAATACTGATGAAGGTTTCATGCCATTTTTACGTGATGTAGATACTTTTGCAAGACCATGGGCAGTACCTGGAACACCTGGTCTTGAGCATAGAGTTGGTGGACTTGAGAAAGAAGAAGGAACAGGAAATGTTTCTTATGACTCAGCTAACCACCAATATATGACTGACATGAGAGCATGGAAAGTTGCAAACATCGCAAATGATATTGAAAAACTATCAATACATGGTGATGAAGAGGCTGATACCTTAGTTTTAGGTTGGGGATCTACTTATGGTGGAATTACTCAGGCTGTAAATAGACTCAATGCAAAGGGTGTTAAAGTAGCAAGTGCTCACTTTGTTCACCTAAATCCATTTCCAGACAACACCTTAGAAGTATTATCTAAATTTAAACAAATTATTATTCCAGAATTGAATACTGGCCAACTTCTTAAATTGATTAGAGAAGCATTTTTAATTGATGCAAAAGGCATTAATAAAGTGGCTGGTGTTCCTTTTACTGCACAGGAACTTGCAGATAAAATTGAGGAGATGATTAATGAGTAAAATTCCTGTTACTTATAAAAGAACTGATTTACAAAGCGACCAAGAAGTAAAATGGTGCCCAGGTTGTGGTGATTACACAATTCTTGCATCTGTTCAAAACTTCATGGCAGAAATGGGAATAAGTAAAGAGAAAATTTGCTTCGTATCAGGTATTGGTTGTGCAGCCCGTTTTCCTTACTATATGAATACTTACGGCGTTCACTCTATTCACGGTAGAGCTCCTGCTGTAGCTACCGGTGTTTCTGTTTCGAATCCAGACTTATCAGTATGGGTAGTGTCAGGTGATGGAGACGCTTTATCTATAGGTGGCAATCACTTAATTCATGCATTAAGAAAAAATGTCAATATCAAAATTTTAATGTTCAATAACCAAATCTACGGTTTAACTAAAGGACAGTACTCTCCTACTAGTGAAGAAGGAAAGAAAACTAAGTCTTCACCTTTTGGTTCTGTTGAGATGCCTTTAAACCCAATGAGCGTAGCACTAGGTGCTGAAGCAACCTTTGTTGCTCGATCTATTGATATGGATAGAGACTTAACAGCAAATATCTTAGAAGAAGCTAAAAACCATAACGGTTCAGCCTTTATTGAGATTTACCAAAACTGTAATGTCTTTAATGACAAGGCTTTTGAACAATTGACCAATAAAGAGACAAAAGTTGCCAATAGAATTAATTTAGTACATGGTGAAAAGGTTGTCTTTGGTACCGATGACCATAAAGCAGTAGTTATTAGAAATGGAATTGCCCAAATCGTTGATACTAAGGACGTCGATGAGTCAGAAATCTACGTGCATAACATTTATGAAGAGAATCCATCAATAGCTTTTACTTTGTCAAGACTATCACACGGACCATATGGTCCAACTCCCCTAGGAGTTTTTAGAAAAGTACAGCGAGAATCATTTACTGAAGAAGTTCATCAGCAAATTGATAATGCAAAAGAGCAAAAAGGTGAAGGCGATCTGGACAAGCTTATACGCTCACTTGGCACTTGGGACGTAAGTTAAAAAAAACTTATTCGTCTAAATAGTCAATTTGATCAGTTGGCATAATTAATGCTGTTGCAGCATTAACAATATGTGAAACAATTCTCTTTAAGTACCTGTAAAACAATGTAGTTGCAACTGGATATTGGATGCTTTCTTTGTTTTCTAACAATTCAGTAATTTTCGTGTCAATATTACTTGAAATAGAAGAACCTAAAGTTATTAAATCTTGGACTTTAGATTCATCATCTAAAGCTAGACATGATTGAAGATAAACAATTAATTTTCCTATATCATTTCGTAGCTCTATATAATCATCAAGATTATCACCTTTAGTAAAAGTATTACCAGTTTCAGCAATCTCAAAAAGATTCTTACAATAATCACCAATTCTTTCAATATCTTTAGACATTGTCATATAGGAAAGTAGTAAAGGTATGTCTAAATTTCTAGAGTTTACTGCTGAATGAACAATCATTTCTCTTCTCACTTCTCTGTGAAGTTCGTTAATTGCCTTATCTGTATCATAGAGATCATCCCTAACTGTATCTAAATTAGTGTCACCTAATAGACAGTTCATAGCAACATCAAATGTGTGAATACTGTTTGTAAGCATTTCGCTCAATTTAGCATCAATGTTATCTAGTGAATCTTTACTCATCTCTCTCCTTAATTAAATAGTACTACTCCGAGTAATGGAAGTAGTAAGAATGTTACTAAAACATATAAAATTGCGACATATCGTCTCTTTGCAGTTATAACAGCTAGACCTTTTGCTAAATTAACTGGTATATTCCTAACAAACTTAACTGGATAAACTATTGCAACGCCTATTAAATTAAAATATACATGATGAAGAGCAATAGTTAACCCTGCAGAATTATCAACAGCAAAGCTTGCTAGAACTGCTGTTATAGTTGTTCCAATATTTGCACCTAGTGTTATTGGAAATGCATTCTCTATTGAGAGAATTCCAGAACCAACTATTGGAACAAGAATTGAGGTTGTAATACTTGAGCTTTGAACTGAGAATGTAATTAATATTCCAATTATTATTGCAAGCAATCCTCCACCTTTTGCAAGAGCTCTATCAAGACCCATTTCAATTTGATTAAGCATCAAAGACTTCATATTCTTAACAACATTTCTTAAACTTAAAAAGATGAAACCTATAGCAACAATTATTAATATGACCGCGTATACTCGATAAGAGTTCTCACTTAGATTAGATACAACTGGAATTGAATTTAAACCATCCAGAATATTGTTCGAACCCCATTTGATAGCTGACTTAATTGGGCTGTTAGGCTTTGTGGCTGTAAAACCTGTAGCAAGTATAAACTCTGTACCATCTTCAGCTAATTTAGTGATAAATCCTGTAAATAAATCCAAAGGAAATAGGAGAATAACTACAATCACATTGAAAAAGTCATGCATTGTAGACGCAGCAAAAGCTCTTTTGAATTCAGCCTCTCTTCTCACGTGGCCAAAAGAAACAAGTGTATTTGTCACAGTCGTTCCAATATTTGCTCCCATAACCATAGGAATTGCGTACTCAAGACTCAAAACACCACTGCCTACTAAGCCTACAATTGTAGATGTTGTTACCGATGAAGATTGAACTAATACTGTACAAAGAATTCCAACGAGTAGTCCAGCAAATGGATTTGAAACAGATTCAAAAAGTTGATCAGTATATTCTGCACCAAGAGTTTTTATACCTTTCTCCAGGAGCTTGATTGATACAAGAAAGAAGTATAAGAAAAATATTGCGAAGCTTAAGTTTTTAACGACTTTTAAATTCATATTCCGTATGAATTATAAAGAAAGTTTAATTTAATTTAAAATCAGATTTACTTGCTCGTTTACTTTAAGTTTACTTATCAAAAACTATCGTAAAAGTCGAACCGTAACCCAATTCACTAACAATCTCAATTACAGCATTGTTCCGATCGAGTGCATGTTTAACTATAGCGAGACCTAGTCCTGTTCCACCTACTTTTCTTGATCTTCCTTTATCAACTCTATAAAATCTCTCAAAGATTTTAACTTGATCTGATTTAGAAATTCCAGATCCAAAGTCTTGAAATGAACATCTAACTGATTTATCATGTTCTTCAACTTGAATCAAAATATTCTCTTCTGGCGGAGAGTATTTTAAAGCGTTTTTTATCAGATTTTTTACAGCAAGTGAAATATCATCAAAATTTGCAGTTATTTCAACTTTCTTCTTTTTATAACCAATTCGTTTTTTATTTTGTTTAGATAAGTAAGAAATTTCATCTGCTATCACATCATGCAAATCAAATGTTTCCATAAATACATCTGAGGACTCCATGGCTGATAAATCTAATAAATCTGAAATAAGTTCATTCATCCTGTCAGAATCTCTTAAAATTTGTTCTAAAAAAGTTTTAGTCATTCCGTCATCACGCTCTAGAGATGTAAGTGCTGATTCGGCAGCTAATCTTACTGATGCAATTGGTGTTTTTAACTCATGAGAGGCATTTGCTATAAACTCTTCTTTAATTCTTGTAATTTCTATGAATTCATCTTTATTGTTTTCAGTCATTTAACTTATATCCTACACCTCTTATGGTTACCAATCTTTTTGGCAACTTTGGATTTACTTCTATTCTTTCACGTATTCTTTGGATGTGTACATCAAGAGTTTTAGAATTTCCAGCAAAACTATATCCCCAAACTTTACTAAATAGTTTTTCTCTAGAAACTATATTTCCAGCATTTTCACAAAGATAATAAAGTAATTCAAATTCCCTAGGCCTCAATTCAATTATTTCATTATCTATTTTTGTTTCATACCTTAAAGGATTCACTGCAATATTTCCTATGGTTATTTCTTTGGCAAAATTAAAGTCTTCATCTACGCCCTTTACTAACTCTGAGTTTTTTGTCCTTCTCAAAACAGCTTTTACCCTACTTATTAGCTCTTTCACTGAAAATGGTTTAGTTATATAGTCATCTGCTCCCATCTCTAAGCCACTGATTTTATCGTTTTCGTCATCTTTGGCAGTCAACATAATTATTGGTACGTTTGAAGATTTTCTTATTGCTTTACAAATTTCAAGACCAGAAATTTCCGGAAGCATAATATCTAAAATAATTAGATCAAAATGTTCCTCATGAAAAATATCAATGGCAATTTTACCATCATCAACATGGGCAACTTTTAAACCTTCATTTTTGAGATTATAAATAATTCCATCTGCGATACTTTTTTCATCCTCTACGAGTAAAACTTTAACGGACATGAACTAGATTAGTTCAGAGGGAGAAGACCAATCTCCTCTATTAAAAGCTAAAATATAATTTTCATATCCTAAAAACTCTTCTTTAAATTCATCAGGAATATTGAAACCCCACCAGTCATTTTTAAACTGACTTCGATGAGCTTTCATAGAGTTAATTTTATGTTCAACATACTTAGTTCCATCAACCTCAACATCTATATCGTCATGTTCGCTGCCAATTGGGTTGAACCTGTTAAATTCTTCTTCTGAAATAATTCCAGCATCAAACATCTGTTGTCTTCTAGATTGCATTCTTTTTTTAGACCAGGCACTGTAATAAAGACGCTCTGGAATCCATATTTCTTGACCTTCTTTTAGGGGAAATTTATCTAAATCACTAGCTGCAAAGAAGGCTGCAGTTCCGATTCTATGTGTCTGAATGTGATCTGGATGACCATATCCCCCGAAAGGATCATAGGTGATTAAAGCATCAGGTTTGTATTTTCTAATTATGTCGACTAGCTTTCCTACAGGATCAAAATAGTTTTGTCTCCAGAAACAATCGGGGTCATCATTTTCACTAGTACCCATCATTCCAGAATCTTTAAAGCCCATCCATTCATACTCTTTTACACCTAGTGCTTCAAGACTTGCTTCTAACTCTTTTCTTCTCATTTCAGCGAGTTTAGGAAAAAGCTCTTCTGGGTTATCGTAGTTATGAATTTCACCTGCAGAACCATCTGTTGCAGTAGCAACAACAACCCTGTGACCTTCAGCAGCATATTTTGCTAGAGTGACTCCAGTTGAGACGCTCTCATCATCAGGGTGAGCGTGAAATGCTAAAAGTGAAGACATTAGTCTTCTTGAAATGATTTTTTAGCTAATTCTTGACCAATCTCGATAGCTTTTTCGTGACCCTCTTCAACTTTTTCAACAAGTTCACCGAGTACTATTACCTTTTCACCAGTAATTTGTAGAATTCCACCTGAGATTGCAAAGCTTGTTCTTGAGTTGTCATGTTCGATTGTTAATCCACCAGGGACTAAAGTTGCTACAGTTTGTTCATGACCTTCAAGAATACCAATTTCGCCATTAGGTGTTCTTGAAATAACCATAGTTGCATCGCCTGAAAAACAGTTTTGCTCTGGTGATACAACCTCAACAAACATTAGAGGCTTTCTTCTAATTCCTTGGCTTTGGACATAACTTCATCCAGTCCACCAGTCATATAAAATGCCTGCTCAGGGACAGAGTCAAGTTCACCACTTAATATTGTCTTAAATGCTTCGACAGTGTCTTTAATAGTTACAAACTTACCTTCAATACCTGTGAACTGTTCAGCAACAAACATAGGTTGGGAAAGGAATCTTTGAATTCTTCTAGCTCTACCAACTATTTGCTTATCTTCTTCTGACAATTCATCAATACCAAGAATTGCAATAATATCTTGTAGGTCATTATATCTTTGAAGAACTCTCTGAACCTCTCTAGCTGTGTTGTAGTGATCATCACCTACAACACCAGGATCCAAAATTCTAGATGATGAATCAAGTGGATCAACAGCTGGATAAATTCCAAGGTCAGCAATAGATCTGGACAGCACTGTTCTTGCATCTAAGTGAGCAAAGGCTGTGTGTGGTGCAGGGTCAGTAATATCGTCTGCTGGTACATACACTGCTTGTAGTGATGTAATGGATCTTCCTTTAAGTGATGTAATTCTCTCTTGAAGGAATCCCATTTCGTCAGCTAATGTAGGCTGATAACCCACAGCAGAAGGCATACGACCTAATAGTGTTGACACCTCAGAACCTGCTTGTGAAAATCTAAAAATGTTATCAATAAATAACAATACGTCTTGCTTTTCTTCGTCTCTGAAATATTCAGCCATAGTCAAAGCTGAAAGAGCTACTCTTAACCTCACTCCAGGTGGTTCGTCCATTTGACCAAACACAAGTGCTGTTTTATCAATAACTCCAGACTCTTGCATTTCTCTAAATAAGTCATTTCCCTCACGTGTTCTTTCTCCAACACCTGCGAATACAGATACACCACCGTGTTGTGTAGCCACTCTGTTAATCATTTCTTGGATTAGAACTGTTTTACCTACACCAGCTCCTCCGAATAGACCAATTTTTCCACCTTGTACATAAGGCATGAGAAGATCGACAACTTTGATTCCGGTTTCAAACATTTCATTTTGAGCAGTGACGTCTTCATAAGGAGGTGGTTGTCTGTGGATAGGCCATTTTTGCTTTACACCAATAGAGCTTGTTTCAACATCCAAGGTCTCTCCCCAAACGTTAAAGATATGTCCCAATGTTTCTTGTCCAACAGGAACAGAAATTGGTGCTCCTGTATCTGTAACTTCAGCACCTCTTCTCAATCCATCTGTACCTTGCATGGAGATTGCACGAACTCTACCTTCACCCAAGTGCTGTGCAACTTCTAAAACTATAGTGCTTGTAGAACCATCGATTTCAACATCAACTTCTAAAGCATTTGTTATTTCTGGCAATGAATCTTGTGCAAATGCAACGTCAACAACTGGACCTGCAATTTTGACAACTCTTCCTAAACTCTCGCTCATTTATTCTCTCCTTATCCTGCTAAAGCCTCTGCTCCACCAACAATTTCTGAAATCTCTGTAGTAATTTCAGCCTGTCTAGCTTGATTACTTTTACGTGACAAAATCTTAATTAATTCTTCAGCATTTTCTGTAGCTGCCTTCATCGCTCTCATTCTTGCTGCATGTTCTGAGGTTGAAGCATTTAATAATGCTGAAAATATAGTTGCATTTGTATATTTTGGAATGATATTTGATAATACCTGGCTTGCTGAAGGTTCAAATGTATAACCACCTGTAGATTCAATTTCTTTTGCAATTTTCTCTACTTCAAAAGGAAGAACAGTTTTATATAGTGCTGTTTGGGTCATTGCTGATTTGTATTCTGTATACACAATCTCAATTTGATTTGTTTTTCCATCATAAAATTCTTGGACTAGTGGTGTCATTATCTCTAAAGCATTTTCAAAGTTAGGCTCATCCGTTATACCTTCATAATTTTGTTTAGGTTCAATATTTCTGTATTTGAAATAGCCATTAGCTTTTTTTCCAACAGTAACAATCTCAACTTCATTATTAAGGTTTTCATACTCAACTTTTCTTTGCTCTGCTAGTTTGAGAATATTTGTATTATACGCTCCAGCAAGTCCTCTATCAGAAGTTATAACTACTAAAGTAATTTTTTTAGTTCCTTCAACTACTGGAGAACTAGGCATTTCACCACTGCTTGTAAGTTCTTCAACAATTTGGGATAGCAAATTTGTGTAGTTGTTTGAAGTTGTTAATCGTTGCTGTGATTTTACGATTCTTGAGGATGCAATCAATTCCATTGCACGTGTAATCTTTTTAGTTGATTTAACGCTTTTAATCCTTCTATTGATTATTCGTAATTCAGCACTAGCCATGATTTATTCTTCTTTTTTCTCCAAAGTATTAACAAATGCTATAACAGCAGCTTTTAATTCTTCTTCCGGAAGCTCTCCTGTAGTTTTGATTGTATTGAGAACTTCAGAATGTCTTGTTTTCACAAAATCAATCAAGTCTTGTTCTGTTTGTGGAATATCTGCTGGGTCTACAACATCAAGATATCCTTCTGTTACAGCAAACAATGAAACCACTTGCTCTTCCATAGGAACTGGTTGGTACTGAGGTTGTTTTAATAGCTCAACAACTCTTCTACCACGATCAAGCTGTGCTTGTGATGCCGCATCCAAATCTGAACCGAACTCAGCAAATGCTTCAAGTTCTCTGAACTGAGCTAAGTTAATTCTTAATGGACCAGAAACCTTTTTCATTGCTTTTGTTTGCGCAGAACCACCAACTCTTGATACAGAAGTACCAGGGTTAACAGCAGGTCTAACACCTGAGTAAAAAAGTTCTGATTCCAAATAGATTTGACCATCAGTAATTGAAATAACATTTGTCGGAATAAACGCTGACACGTCTCCAGCTTTTGTCTCAATGATTGGAAGGCCTGTAAGTGATCCTCCACCTAATTCTTCACTAACCTTTGCACAACGCTCTAATAGTCTTGAGTGCAGATAAAATACATCTCCTGGATAAGCCTCTCTTCCTGGAGGTCTTCTCAATAGAAGTGAAATCTGGCGGTATGCGATAGCTTGTTTTGATAAATCATCAAACACAATGAGACCATGCTCACCGTTATACATCCAGTGCTGACCAATAGCAGATCCAGCATATGGAGCATACATTTGAAGTGCAGCTGCAGCAGAAGCTGGTGCGTTTACAATAACTGTCTTATCTAATACACCTTCTTGCTCAAATCGCTCAACAACTTCAGCAACTGTAGATGACTTTTGACCTATTGCAACATAAATACATTTAACATCGGTATCTTTTTGGTTAATTATTGTATCTACTGCAACAGCTGTTTTACCAATCTGCCTATCGCCAATAATTAACTCTCTTTGCCCTCTTCCAATTGGAATCATAGAGTCAATAGCTTTAATACCTGTTTGTAGAGGTTCTCCAACAGGTTGTCTTTCAACAACTGAAGGTGCTTGAAGCTCAAGTCTTCTTCTTTCTGTAAATTCAATAGGACCTTTACCATCAATTGGATTTCCTAATGGATCTATAACTCTTCCTAAGAACCCATCACCAACACCAATTGACAACACTTCACCTGTTTGTTTTACAGGATTACCTTCTTCAATGTGATTGGAATCACCCATTAAAACAACACCAATGGAGTCTTCTTCTAGGTTCAGCGCAACACCCACTAAACCACCAGGAAACTCTAGAAGCTCTGATGCCATTACATTTTCAAGTCCTTTTACTCTTGCAACACCATCAGCAATAGCTGAAACATAGCCTACTACGTCATCTTTGACAGAGTCTTTCCAGTCACCTAGTGTTGATTTCAGTGAATCTGAAATGGCTTTTGCGTCAATATTTAGATCGCTCATTCTACCTACCTTCTAATACAGTTTTAATTTCTGAAAATTTAGATGAGAGAAGCCCATCAAATGTTCTCTCTCCTACGCTGACGCTAATTCCACCCAAAACTTCTGGGTCTACTTCAATGCTAAGTTCAACATCAGTTCCAACTTTGCTTTTTATAGCAGCTTGAAGTGCGTCTTTAGTTTTGTCATCAAGTTCAATTGCAGACACAATTTTGGCAACAGAAGCACCTCGTTTGTTTGCAATAAAATTCGCTACATGAGATTCAATATCTGAAAGATTGTCTCCATAGCCTTGAGAAATAGTTAAAGTCACTAAGTCAACTGTCATTGGAAGCACACGAGAATTTAATAAATTCTGTACTGCTTCAATTTTCTTCTCAACAGGAATACTGAAATTCCTGAATACATCTAGTGCTTCAGAACTTCCAGAAAGAGACTTGAAAACTTGGAGGATTTCATTCTCTACTCTCTCCGCATCATCTGATGATGATATTATTTCAACAATTCCTTTTGAAAATGACTCTACTGACATTTTTGCTTATCCCAAATCCTTGATAAATTTATCTATTAATTTTTGCTGATCATCTTTAGACATAGATGATGCAACTTTTTGAGAAATTTCTAATGAAAGATCAGCAACTTCACTTTTTAGCTCAGAAGCTACTCTTTCTTTTTCAGCTTCAGAATCAGATTTTGCTTTTTCAATAATTGATTCTGCCTCTGTTCTTGCTTCAGCAATCATATCTTCTTTAATTTTTTCAGCGGCAGCTTTACCTTCATCAATGATTTTTTGAACTTCAACATCAGCATTAGCAACCATACTGTCGTATTCTGCTTTAGATTTTTCAGCATCAGCTTTTGTTACTTCTGCTTCTTTTATCTGACCTTCAATTTCTGAAGCTCTCTTTTCTAATGTTTCATTTAATCCAGGTAGTGCCCATTTCCAAATAAAGAAAAATACAATGGCAAAAGCAGCAACACCGGCTACTAGCTCAGATGTTGCAGGTAGAAGAAGATCTATTCCAGATCCTGATTCTTCAGCTTCTGCTAAAAATGTTTCTAAATTTAAGTTCACTTTCTAACTCCTATACCAAGAAGAATAGAACGAATCCAATAAGTGCTAGAGCCTCAGTAAAGGCTATACCTAAGAACATAGTTGTTCTTACCATACCAGCAGCTTCTGGTTGTCTTGCCATAGCTTGAACGGCATTACCAGCAATTAACCCGATGCCAACACCAGGACCAATTGCAGCAAGTCCGTACCCTATTAACGCATATGCAGCTTCCATTTTCCTCCTTATTGCTTAATGCTCTGGATGCAGAGACGTTTGTATATACACTGCAGACAACAATGTAAAAATGTATGCCTGCAAAATCGAAACTATTAGTTCGAAACCATAAATTCCTAATCCGAGAGTAAACCATGCTATTCCTACAGGTGCTTTAGAAAGAATGTAATCAGCACCACCCGGTTGGACAATAAAGAAATATGCTGATGCTAGTAAAAGACTCAACATAACGTGACCAGCAACGAGATTAGCAAACAATCGGACTGCTAAGCTGAATGGTCTAACTAATAAAACTGAAACTAGCTCGATAACTCCAACAAGTGGCTTAAGAGCTACAGGTACACCTGGAGGCCACACTAAATGAGAAATGTATCCAAATCCCTGTTCTTTGATACCTACAAAGACAAAGATAAAATAAGTGCACAAACTTAAAAACAATGGAAGTGCCATTCTAGAAGTTACTGGGAAGTTTATTAATGGAGCTACTTCAAACAAGTTACCAACAAGAATGAATAAGAATATTGAAATTAAGTATGGTGTAAACTTTTCACCACCACGGCCTATTACTCCAAGAGCAATTTCATCCTTCACGAAAGAAAAAATCGACTCAACTACAGATTGTAATTTACCAGGTACTACTGATTTCTTTCTTAGCCCAAAAAATACAAGAACTACAGGAATTATGGCTGCTAAAAAGATAAGAACTTCTGTTCTAGAAATTTGAGAACTTCCAAAGTTAGCAAATTCGAATAAGTCTTTGACGTTTGCCGGTTTACAAACTACTTCATTTATAAAATCACAAGTTTCAGCTGCTGTTATCATTTGCCCAATCTAAATCTGTGTCTTTTCTCTTTATAACCATAGTCATTTCTATAAATAACATGGTCAAAAAAACAATTGGCACTGTCAAAGACATTGCCAAATCATCTGTAGAATAAACCCTTTTTAGTAATAAGAGAAACCCAAAAATAAAAATTAATCTAAAAACATAACCAAATAATGCAGCAAAATAATAAAAATTAAGTGATATTTTTGCAGCAAATGACATTAGGAATGCACCGAGAAAAAAGCCAAAAGCAACAATTATTGATGAACCCATAGATGTTACAAATGATTCAAATGATTTGAAATAAAAAGCAACTGGAACTCCCACATATATAGGTATCGACCTAAAAAGCATCCTTTTAGCTAGTTCAATTTCAACGTTCATTTTCTTCAAGTCTTTCAGATAGCTTCCACATTTTTCTATATCCGTCATAAATTCCAATAAATATAAAAATCACCACAGGAATTGGTTCATAGCCAAAAAAATATTGAATCAATAATCCAACAAGGAGACCACTAATAATTGAAGTAGAGAATGAAGTTATTGGTCCAAATTCTTCAAAGTTAATTTTTGATTTAGCCATAAGGTTGAAAATTAGATGCGAGTTTTGATACTTCTTGTTTTAACTGACCCAAAGTATCTTCATTGTCTCTATTTTTAAGAATTGAAGATATTAGATACCCAATTTTTTCCATTTGTTCTTCTAGCATTCCACATGTTGTAACTCCAGGTGTGCCCATTCTTATGCCAGAAGTTATAAATGGTGACCGTGGATCAAATGGAATCGCATTTCTATTTAAAGTAATTCCCATTTCATTAAGAAGTATCCCAGCTTCTTTACCAGTCAAATCTTCATCTACGCTTCTGGTATCAACCAAAACAATATGGTTTTTAGTACCACCACTAACTACTCTTAGCCCTTCATTTAAAAAACTGTCTGATAAGGCTTTAGCATTTTTTATAATCTGTTGAGCGTACACCTTAAAATCGTCTAAAAGGGCTTCTTTAAAACATACTGCCTTTGCAGCAATTTGATTATTCAAAGGTCCACCTTGTGCACCTGGGAAAGTATTTTTATCTATGTCTTTTGCAAATTTTTCTTTTGAAAGAATTAATCCCCCTCTTGGACCTCTTAGTGCTTTGTGAGTTGTTGCTGTAACAATATCTGCATGGTCCATTGGATTCTCAAGAGCTTTACCTGCCACAAGTCCTATAAAGTGAGCAGCATCGACCATGAAATAGGCCCCAACCTCATCTGCTATCTCTCTAAACTTTTTGAAATCAAGTGGTTGAGAATATGAAGAGTATCCAGCGACTAAAAGTTTCGGTTTTACTTTTAAGGCCATCTCATAGACATCATTCATGTCAATGAGTTCAGTTTCTTTGTCTAATCCATATCCATGAAAGTTATACAGTTGGCCTGAGAAGTTAACTGGAGAACCGTGGGTTAAATGACCACCTTGATCAAGTGACATTCCTAGCACGTCATCTCCAGGTTCTAAAAGTGCTAAATACGCAGCTAAATTTGCTGAAGCACCTGAATGAGGTTGTACATTTGCATGTTCTGCATTAAAAAGTTCACACGCCCTATCTATAGCTAGCTGCTCTATTTGATCAATGACCTCACATCCTTCGTAATACCTTCTACCAGGAACACCTTCGGAATATTTATTAGTTAATACTGAGCCTGAAGCCTCCATTACAGCTTGTGAAGCAAAATTCTCAGATGCAATTAGATGAATATGAGAGTTTTGCCTTTTAAGATCATTTTCAATTAAATTAGCTAATTCGTTATCGACTGTAGTCAAATTTTCTTGTGATACGCCTTTTTGATTCATGATTATATTCTAACAGTAACTTGGCGGCCATTTAAGTGGGCCTTCTCGAATTACTTTAAATTCCTCATCTCTAAAATCAACAATTGTTGAACCACTGCCGTGTAAAGCACTGCCTTGTAAATAATGACCAATTTTGTCTCCAAACACAGATTCTGCATCTCTCTCATTTGTAATATCCTCTTGGCCAGAAATATTTGCACTTGTTACAGCTAAAGGGCCCGTCTTTTTCAAAAGCTCTAATGTCAATTCGTTATCTGGAACCCTTACGCCAATACTGTTTGGATTTTTTGTACCAACACCATCAGCAAAATTTAACTCAGATTCAACAATGATTGTTAAAGGGCCTGGCCAATATAATTCAACAATTTCAGGAACTATTGATATTATTTTTAACTTTATGAGGTCATGAAATGAATGTACAAGCATTGATAGTGGTTTATTCTCATCTCTCCCTTTTAAATTAAAAATCTTATCAACAGCTACTTGAGAAAGAGGGTCTACCCCAATTCCATATACAGTTTCCGTAGGAATCCCAACTACTTCTTCATTTTTAATACAAGTAATTGCTTTTTGTATATTATCTTCTTGCAACTATGTACCTATCTCTTTCAGCCAAATCTTTTACTACTCTAATCTCAGACCAGTTACTCAATCTTTCTAAAAGTGCTTTTCCTTGTGTTTCATCAATCTCCAAAAAAAGCATCATATTATTAATTTCTTTATGCTCTATTTGATCAATTAATCTTGAAATATATAAGAGACCATCTTCTCCTCCATCTAAAGCAACAAGAGGCTCGTGGTCAATTACTTCACTCTCAAGTTTTTCTAATTGTTTTGAAGGAATGTATGGAAGATTAGCAACAATGCAGTCAAAATCTGTTTTTTCAATATTTGATAATAAGTCAGAAGTATAAAAATTTACCTCTAAGCCATTTATATTCGCATTTTCAACAGCTAACTCCAAAGCAGCTTCTGAAATATCTACAGCGTCAACACTGCTTTCTGGAAATAACTTCTTTAACATTAAAGCTATACATCCAGAACCAGTCCCTATGTCTAAAAAGCTTTTTGGACTTTTGACATTCTCTTTAATAATTTGAATTAGAAATTCTGTTTCAGGTCTTGGTATCAGTGCCCTGCTATCGACATTTACCTGGATTGAGAAGAACGGTATGTACTCTTCAATATATTGTAAAGGTTCCCCATTTAGTCTTCTTGTTAAGAGTTCTGTATAAAACGAACTGTAATCATTCCGTGAACCAGCAACTTCTTTAGCTTTTTCTCGTAGTCGAGCTAATTCATGTTCAGGTATGCTCTGGATATTCATTAATCCTCTAAATTAGCTAAACGAGAAGCCTCATGGTCAGAAACCAGTGCTTCAACAAAATCATCAAGATCACCATCTAATACCTGGTCTAATTTTTTAATAGTTAAATTAATACGGTGATCAGAAACTCTGTTGTCTTTATAGTTGTAAGTTCTAATCTTGTCGGAACGCTCTCCAGAGCCAACTTGTTCTTTTCTATCTTTTGCACGCTCAGCAGCAGCTTTTTCTTGTTCGGCCTTTAATAATCTCGCACGCAGAATTCTCATTGCTTTTTCTTTATTTTGTAACTGTGACTTTTCATCTTGGCAAGAGACAACTAATCCTGTAGGTATATGAGTTATTCTCACAGCAGAGTCTGTTGTGTTAACACTTTGTCCACCAGGACCACTAGATCTATAAACATCTACTTTTAAATCGTTTTGATCAATGTTTATATCGACTTCTTCAGCCTCTGGAAGAACAGCCACAGTGGCAATAGATGTATGGACTCTTCCTTGTGACTCTGTTTTTGGTACTCTTTGTACTCTATGTGCACCAGCTTCAAATTTAAGTTTTGAATACACACCTTTAGATTTAATGGCAAATATTATCTTGCTGTAGCCACCCATATCTGAAACAGTAATTTCAATAGGTTCTACTTTCCAAGAATTTCTCTCTGCAAATCTGGTGTACATTTTATATAAATCACCAACCCAAATCGCAGCTTCTTCCCCACCTGCCCCAGGTCTAATCTCTACTAAAACATCTTTTTCATCTGAAGGATCTTTAGGCAGCAATGAAACTTTAATTTTTTGTTCAAGTTTTGGCAGCCTTACTTCATTTTCGGAAATAAGATTTTGAAACTCTTTAATCATTTCTTCATCTTTTTCAACTTCAATTAATTCTTTGGCGTCTTCAGTTTCATTTTGAAGGTTTTTCCATTGGTTAAATAAACCTACAATGGTTGTTACATCATTATGTTTTTTAGCCATTTCAGCATATGTTTGCTGATCTTTTGAAATATCAATTTGTGAGAGTTGTTTCTCTATTTCAGGTAAAGACTCTTCAATTGAAATTAATTTCTCATACAGTGAATTATCCACCTTTTACCTCATTTGCTTGTTGTGTGACCGGATGAATGCCTTGGATGTTTTCACTGTTTTCAATACAGTTAGCCATAGATAATATTGCAACTTCAATTTGATCATCATCAGGTTTTTTTGTAGTTATCTTTTGAGTCCAAATTCCTGGAGCAGCAAAAAAACGAGAAATTAGAGTGTCACTATTTTTGAAATTGAATTTTAAAATTTCATAAGAAATCATAGACACCACGACAACATGCAACATACGAGTAAATGCTGTAAGAGCAAGATTTAAGTTTGGTATCAAGGGAAGAGTTAAAAGACTAACAAAAACAATTAGGAATAAAAAAGATGTACCGCAACGTATGTGTTCTTTAGGATATTTTTTTACTTCGTCTATGAATAAAGATTTTTTATCCTCATAAGAAGCAATAGTCATATGTTCAGCACCATGGTATTCAAACAACTCTTGAGCATCTTTGGTTCTTCCGATCAAATATATATAAATAATTACAATCACTCCTCTAAGTAAACCTTCATATATTCCTGTAATTGACTGTGTTGCTGACAGGTACTCTACTAACAATCTTGGGCCGACTATGAAACCTCCTAAAACTACACCAAGTACTAAATATGTAATAATTTTTGAAAAAAGACTTTCTTCTTCGTCTTCGAAATTTGAGTAAATTCTCTCTGATAATGTAATCGCTTTGAAACCAACATAAAGCGAATCAATTAATGCTGCAAATCCACGAATTAAGGGTGCGCTCCAAAAATTGTTTCTTCTAATGAGCTGAACTCTTGGTTCATAGTATTTGTGAAGATTGTTATTTTTATCCCTTATTCCTAATGACCAACCAGTTGGACTTTGAACTAAAACTCCACCAATTACAGCCTGTCCACCATAAGCAATATCAGAATTTGACATTAGAAAGTAATGAAAAGTAAGTTATTCTTCTTCTTGAGAAGATTCTGATTTAGCAGATTGTCTTGTAGATGTTGATCCGTAACGTTGTTTAAATCTTTCTACTCTACCAGTTGAGTCAACCAATTTTTGCTTACCTGTGAAAAATGGATGGCTAGCTGAAGAAATTTCAAGCTTTACTAGTGGATACTCATTCCCATCTTCCCAAGCTATAGTTTCATTTGTTTTGATAGTTGAACGAGTTAAAAATGCAAACCCTGCATCTTCGTCTTGAAAGACAACCTCTCTATAATCTGGATGTATACCTTGTTTCATAGTTCTACTTTACCTTAAACTTTAGCTTTTGCGACATCCTTTAAGAATGCATCATTACTTTTAGAGTTTTTTAGCCTATCAATTAACAACTCTGTTGCAGCTCCACCTTCTAAGCCAACTAAAACTCTTCTTAAGCTCCATAGTGATTCTAATTCTTTTTGAGAAACCAATCTTTGTTCTTCTCTAGTTCCTGAAGGGGTAACATCAATCGCAGGAAATACTCTCTTGTCTGCAAGTTGTCTATCAAGTCTTAACTCCATATTTCCAGTACCTTTAAATTCCTCAAAAATGACCTCATCCATTTTGGATCCTGTTTCGACTAGAGCAGTTCCTAAGATTGTCAAACTTCCACCACCTTCAATATTTCTTGCAGCGCCGAAGAATTGTTTTGGAGGAGTTAGAGCTGTTGAATCAACACCACCAGAGAGGATTCTACCGCTAGCAGGTGTTGCTAAGTTGTGAGCTCTGGCTAAACGAGTGATTGAGTCTAGAAGAATAACAACATCCTTTCCTTCCTCAACTAACCTCTTAGCTCTTTCAATTGCTAACTTAGAAACTTGAGTGTGCTCATCTGGCGGCCTATCAAATGTTGAAAATACTACTTCTCCATCAACTGATCTCTGCATATCAGTTACTTCTTCTGGTCTTTCATCTACCAACACAACCATTAAATAAACTTCTGGATTGTTAGTGGTTATTGAATTTGCAATTTCTTTTAGGATTGTAGTTTTTCCAGCTTTTGGTGGAGATACAATCAACCCTCTTTGTCCTTTTCCGATAGGAGCAATCAAGTCAATTATTCTCGGAAGAATTTTTTCAGGTTGGTCATCCATTTCAAGTTTTAATCTCTCATCTGGAAACAGAGGTGTTAGTTTATTAAAGTCTACTCTTCTAGCAAGTAATTCTGGATCAGCATCGTTCACAGTTTTTGGCTCAATAAGCGCAGGATATTTTTCTTTTTGCCTAGGAGCTCTGATAGGACCAGAGACCAAATCGCCTTTTCGCATTCTGTATTTTTTAATTGCACCTGCAGCTACATATACATCATCTTCACTTGGTTTATAACCATTACATCTTAAAAAGCCGTAGCCTTCAGGAAGTACATCAAGTATTCCAGTTCTCGTATCGCCTTCTTTTATTTGACTGTCACCAGAGCTTACAACTGCCGGTGCATCATCAGAATTAGAGATGACCTCTACGCTTACTTCCTCAACTGTTTCATCACTGTCTAAAATTTCGTCACTGTGTTCAACAAGCAAATCTATTAATTTTGCTTTTTGAAGACCTTTATGTTCTATACCTAAACTATCCGCTATAGACCTTAAGTCTGCTACAGGTTTTGATTGTAATTGTGATCTTGCTGACATTTTTCTCCTATTTTCAAATCACTTACTTTTTAATGAAAGGAATTGTGATATTGTCTGAAAGACAGTTTCATTATAAACTGAAATAAACTTTTATGTAATATTTAATTTATTTTTGTAAACGAAAATATCGCAACCGAAATAAAGCTAACGCAGTAATAAGTGATTCCAAAGATTGCAACTAATGGTGCATTCAATGTTAAAGAGAGCGCTAAAACTATTGGAAAGTTTTGGCATACAGCCTCTATTTTCAAAGTGTTTGAATTATTGTTTTCTAAATTTAATAATTTCGTACTCTGATTTACACCAATATAAATACAAAGCAAAATAGCCACCGTGAATAGAAAAGACTCGATGAAATACTCACTGATATAAGTTCTTAAGTCAATTGGAGTCCATATTGAAACTAGAACAATTAAAAATTTTAAGAATCTATCAAGTGGTTCATTGGTAAATTCATAAATTCTTACAAATCTGGACTTTATAATTATTCCAAGAAAATACGGAAGTATTATTGCTAAACAAAGTTGCAGAAATAATTCTAAAAATTCAACTTCATAATCTTGGATATTTGTCGAGGATAGTCTCAACCATATAGGGATAGTTAATGGTGACATTAAAGATGTTATAGATGTTAAAAACACTGACAAAGGGACGTTTGCATTTTTAATATGAGAAAAATAGCTCGATATATGTCCTCCAGGAGTAATTAAAACAATTAATACTGATAATGAAAGAAGTGAATCTGAATAAATTTGAGAAATAGCAAAACCAATCAAAGGCACAAAAAATAGTTGAATAACTAAACCAGTAAGTAAAGATTTTTTATCATTTTTAAACTTTTTAACTTGCTCAATATTGCTTGTCATTCCCAAATATAAAAATAACACAGGAATAAACATTGTTATTAAATTTATAGGAATTGAACTGCTAATTGCATCTCTCATAGTTTCACATTAGTAGAAATTTACTGAGAAGATATTGCCATACTCCAAACTCTTTTTGTCTGGTTAATAAACCAGTCGTCATTGTATTTAGACCAAACTCTAAAATTACTGTTATAGCGCATCCATAGAAAAAGAGCGCCATTAAAAATCATTACTAGATCTACTGCTAACTTATGTGGATCGATTTCTGTATTTGATTTATTTTTATAATCTTCACACAAATTTATTACATAATCTAAAGGTTCATCACTTAACCAATTTCCGCTTGATAAAATTTTATCAATATTAAAAAATGCAACTCTTATGGCATCTCCATATTTAATTACCTCGGAAGCTTGTAGTTCAATAAATTTGAGAATTCTCAATTCAGGATCAGATTCATTTTCTATATAATCTTTGAACTCAGAACTGATATTTCTTAAACCATAATTTAATATTGACCCATAAACATCCAGTAAATTATTTGGAAAGTGGTTGTAGGCTGTAGCAACTGATGTGCCTGCTTTTTTAGCTATTTGTGAAATATTGATATTCTCATTGGGAAAACTCTCATCATTAATTAAGTCAATGGCACTGAGAATCAGGCTTAAGTGTGTGTTATCAAATATATTTTTTTGACGTAAAACTCTTTTATCAGTATTCATATTTCAAATTTCTTTTCCTTGCGTAATATTTTAAAACAACCCCAAGAATTAAGAGTATGAGAATATAAATAATCAAAATTGATGCAAAAGTAAAAGCAAATGATCCCATTGCCATTAATTCCTGCTGAAGTTTATCAAATTCACTATCAGGTTTAACAATTAAAATACGTACGAACAACCAAAAACCAACAATAAATGAAACAATAGGCAAAATCTTTAAAAAACCTTTGGAATCTTTGAAAGATTCACTAAGTTCATTTCCTCCGCCTGGTAGAGATTTAAACATAACTCCTTCAAGACACATCAAGTAAGTTAGTGCTGTAGCTGCTGTGAACAAACTAGAACTATTTATAACTTCCAAAGAAGTTAAGTAGAAAAAAAAGTATCCAGAGCAAATTAAAAATACCGATGAGTAAAATTTAGGAGACAGCCTTGCTGTTTTTCTTTCAGATATAATTTGGCTTGTAGCAATAAAACCAAATATGAATCCAATTGGCATTTCAAAAAAAATAAAAGAAACAGTAGATAACAGCGCAAAAAATATTGCTTGAGGAGCCCACTTAAGCCGAACTGATTGTTTATATACCTGCTTTTCTATTATTGCTTCTGTTCCTTCATATAAAAATGTTACTGTTGCTAAACCAAAGAAAGCTGCGACAAAAATTGCTAAATTTTCTAAATCTAAACTTAGTTCAGCACCTTCTTCGACATATCCAAGTAAAAATGAAGTTAGTAAAAGTGAAATGGATATATAGAAACTAGTTATGATTTTATTTCCTTGCTTAAATTCTTTATCTTTAAAGAGAAAGTTTATGTTGTATGTGCTGATTATTTTGTTGAACCATTCTTGTAATAGAAGTACTAAATAAAATAAAAATATTATTCCAGTAGCAATTACAGATGCAATATTATTTTTTTCAATATCTGTAAAGTCAACTTCCTCATACATAGGGATACTTGTTATTAAAGGATTTGTAATCTCTACATTCAATAAGTTGTTATTTTTTGGAATTGTTGCAATAGTAGTTGTGGTTGTATTTGGAACTGTAGTTGTTGTAGTAGTTTGAGGAGATTTTATTTTACCTATATTAGCTTCATTAACATATTCTATTTTTTTAAAATTAAAACACTCTAAAGCATCACAAGATTCATCTTCAATTTTTTCTGCACTTGTAACAACAACTACGATTTGAACTGTCACTTCGTTGTCGTAACAACAAATTACTATACTCCCTTTGTTAAATGGCAACTCATATTGTTCATTAGATTCATCACTAATAAGGTTTAGAACAATTGAATCATAGTCTTCAAATAAAATCTCCCACGATATTTCAATTGATGCATCTTCTACTCTAGAGACATTTAAATTAATATTTGTTTCATCTTGTGTAAAAAAAAGTATTAAAGGAATGCAAAATAACAGAAATAAATTTTTTTTATTCATTAAACCTAATTGAATGATTCTATTTTTAATAGCTCAGCTGTGACGACTAGTCTCTCCTTAGCTGAAAACTTTGGATGGCATGTAGTTAAGGTAAGTCTTGAATCTCCCTGATCAAGCAAGACATACTCTTCACCTATAGCATCCACAACTTTCAATTCAGTTACTGAGTAAATAAACTTGTTATTGCCAATTGTTACAGATACTTCATCTCCAATATTTAACTTATCTAAATTCTCAAAAGGTGCACCATATGTAGTTCTGTGTCCAGCTATTGCTAAATTTCCACCTTGTAAAGGGTGACTTGTTCCTAAGTATTTTCCTGGTCCATATTGCAGACTGTTGTCATCAGTTCCATTTACTACATAATGTTTTAAGCTAATGCTATCTGCTTCAATCAAGCCAAAAACAATAGGAAGGTTTTCTTCTTCATAATCTCCAACAATTGGTTTAAATATGCGTGAGATGTTTTCAAGAATTGTAATTTCACTTGCAAAATTATTAATAAATGTTCCCATTGTTTCATCTTCTTGAATTTCACTTCTAGAACCTTCGGTTGTGTCTACTAATGATTTGGCAATATCTTGTTGATTATTTTTATATAAGTAATCAGACATATATGAATTATTAAGTACAGTTATTCCAAAACCTAAACCAACCATTAAAGACAGTGAAGCAAATCCTGATAAAAGTCTAAATTTTTTGTTTTTTATAGCTGAGATATTTTGATTTAATGAATTTATCTCTTCTTTCAAGAATTTTATTTCTGACTCGAATTGAGCAGATTGCATATTTAATTTACTCAATTGATCATAAAAAGTTTGAATATTAGAAATGTTTTTAATTTTTGTATTAAATTCAGATTTTGTAACTTTAATGTAACCATCATTCTCATATTTTTTAATATTTCCTACAAACAATTTTGAAAAAGTTTTTTTATTCTGAGATTCAGATTTAAATAGAGATGCTGTATTCAGTAATTTCTTTGTTCTAATTTTTAATAATCCAAATATGCCAACAATTGTAAATATAAAAAAGTTAAGAATATTTTGGAAAAAATTAAATCCAGTATTAGCTAATTCCTGGCTTGAAAGAGTTTCATCTTCCATGTAGAAATATCTAACTAAGTAATCCTCGTCCTGAACATAGTTTGTATCTGTTGAGAAATCCCACTCAACAAAATCATCACCCTCTGTATTCGTGAAAGCAACATCATCAACATCAACTAATTCAACTTTTACGTTAGAGACAACCTCATCGCCATTATTTGCAGTTCCTAGAGCTTGAAGAGTGTGAACTCCAGGTTCCATATCAGGAGTTGGGAGATTTCCTAAAAGGTTACCATTTGCGTCTGCCTGTAACACACCTACAAATGTAGGTTCAGAAAACATATATATCTCTACTAAAGAATTGGGTTCAAAACCTGAAGCTTGTACAGTAATTTTTCCACTTAATTCACCACGAATAACTGCTTCGTCTACAACTTCTTCCTCTACAGATTTAGAGTCATTTGCGTTGGTTTTTTTAACTTTTTCATTACTTTCTTTTTCTTCTGCATCACAACCAATAGTGCAAGTTAAACCAAACTTCATAACAATATCATTATTTGAAATTTCGACCTCTGATTTGCTTTCAACTTCATATTCCATAGAATCATCCATTCGATTATTCACAAGGAAACTTGATTTTTTCGTTAGAGCTTTTTCTACTGGCCCCATAGTTGTAGTTGGTGAAGTGCCACCTATTGCAATTGAAGGATCTGAAATAATAGTTGTATTAGTCGTCTCTTCTTTTTTGTCCTGATTCTTAGGGCCACGTAGATTGGCTTCAGTAGCTGTTACTAGATTTTCTGGTTTCTTAGTATTATTCCTACCGAGCAAACAATTTGTATTCTTTTTAAACTTTCCAACACTCTTGTTTGAACCTAAAGAGTCAGTAATAATAAATCTGGTTTTATACTTCGCGTCCTCTGGGACGTTAGAGATTGTTGTAATAGATTTAAACTCACCTGGGGAAATTATATATTTGCTCTCAGCAACTCTCTTATTGTCTACAAAAACTCTCACTACAAGTTCGGCTGCTACATTAGAATTCACATTATTTACAGACAAACCGTAGTTAGCACCACCATTCTCTTTACAGAACCTTTCGTTATAAATAATCGGCAAGAACTTATTCTGTGGAACTTCTCTCTCAACAACAGCAATAGTCACAGGCAATGTAGTTGTAGTAGTAGTTGTGTAGTAGTAGTAGTTGTAGTAGTAGTAGTAGTAGTTGTTGTTGTAGTAGTAGTTGTAGTTGTTGTAGTAGTAGTTGTTGTTGGATCTGGAGTTGAACAATCAATTTCTTCAGACTCTACTTGAGCCTCTACGGACATATTTGTAAAATCGCCTGTAGTAAAGGAATCTGTAATTCTCCATATAATTGTTCCACCTTCAGATACTGAAGTTGTACTCGAACTATCAGAAGTGCTTGCTGCCACGGATAGGTTTGCTGAGAGGACAGTAAAAGTTGTACCACTATCCAGTGAGTACTCAACTTTATAAAATACTGTAGAAGACTCTCCATTAGTAATTGCTAAAGTAGAAATTTTTGCATCACTAACACAAGATGCAAATGAAATACTAAATGTAGAATCTGGATCGCAATCAACTGCTGAAGACTCAGTCTGTGTTTCTACGGACATATTTGTAAAATCTCCAGATGTGAATGAGTCTGTAATTCTCCAAGTAATTGTAGAGCCATGAGGTACAGATGCTGTAACACTAGTATCAGTTGCTGATGAAGCAACTGATAAGTTTGAAGATGCTGTAGTGAATGAACCACTGTCAATTTGGTACTCAACTTTAAGGTAAGTTGTTGATGATTCGTTATTAGTAATACTTATTGTTGAAGTTTGTGCACCACTTGAACAAGAACTAAATGAAGAGGTTAATGTCGAATCTGGATCGCAATCAACTGCTGAACTTGTACTTTGGGTTTCATAAGAAATACCGCTGAAATCATTTGAGCTCAAGCTGTCTTTTATTCTCCATGTAATTGTAGAACCATGAGGTACTGATGCTGTTAATGAAGTATCTGTATTAGAAGCTGCTATAGAAAGATTTGTAGCTGCAGTGGTGAATGTTCCACTATCAATTTGATATTCAACTAAATAATATGCTACAGAGGATTCATTATTAGTAATACTTATTGTTGAAGTTTGTTCACCATTAATACATGATCCAAATGATGTTGAAATTGTACTATCGACAGCACAGTCAACAGTGGCACTTGTTGTTTGTGTTTCCGTAGACATATTTGTAAAGTTTCCAGATGTAAATGAGTCTGTAATTCTCCAAGTAATTGTTGAGCCATTTGCAACACTTGCAGTTACAGAAGTATCCGAAGCTCCACCTGCTATTGATAAGTTTGCAGACGCAGTGCTAAATGAGCCACTGTCAATTTGGTACTCAACTTTGTAATAAACTGTAGAAGACTCATTATTGGTAATATTTATTGTTGCAGTACCGCTTCCTCCTGAACAAGTAACGACGGGTGGATTTACTACCGTTGAATCAGGGTCGCAATCCACAGAAGATGTTTCAGTCTCGGTCTCAGTTGACATATTTGTAAAGTTTCCAGATGTGAATGAGTCTGTAATTCTCCAAGTAATTGTTGAGCCATCTGGCACT
The DNA here is from genome assembly GCA_038142145.1 of Candidatus Actinomarina sp. Lineage (GTDB taxonomy): Bacteria > Actinomycetota > Acidimicrobiia > Actinomarinales > Actinomarinaceae > Actinomarina. The sequence continues at coordinate 694,009 of JAYQJM010000005.1, forward strand.
GAAGCAGTAACACTTGTATTGGTAGCTGAAGAAGCAACTTCTAAATTTGATGACGCAGTTGTGAATGAACTTCCGCTATCAAGTGAATACTCAACAAGATAATACGCTGTTGCAGAATCATTATTTGTAATACTAATTGTTGAAGTTTGAGCACCATTTACACATGAACCAAATGAAGCTGAGACAGTAGAGTCTGGATCACAGTCAACTGTAGAACTCTCAGATAAAGTTGTGTAGTCTCCTGAGAAAGAGTTTGATGTGGATGAAGTTTTATATCGCCATGTAATTGCTGATCCGTGAGACACAGATTGCGTTAAGGTTTCAGAGCTATTTACAGCTACAGATTGATTTGATGCTTTTGAAGTCCAATTAGAGCCACCATCTAGAGAGTACTCAACTAGAAAATACACTGTAACTGTAGCAGAGTTTGAGTTTGTCAAAGTTATTGTAGAAACTTGTGCTCCAGCACTACAGCTTCCCAAAGCTTGTGATGCAGAAGCATCGATAACTGGGCAGTTAATGGTTACCGCATCAGCAGCAGTGTATGCTCCAGATGAAGGATTGGATGCTCCTGATCTTACTTGAAAATTAACAGTTGTTCCATGAGATACTGCCGAACTTAAAGAATATGTTTCGCTACCACCCGATGTAATAGAGTTTCCGTCTTGAAGGTCGCTCCATGTTGAACCACCATCAGTAGAGTACTGAACATCAAAATATGCTGTACTGTTTCCAGTATTGTTTACAGTAATAGAAGGTGTAGATGATCCATTTGAACATGATCCTGCACTAGTAGAAGTTGTAAAAGTATATGTTGGACAACTTACAGTTCTTGAAGTCGCTGATGTGTAAGAACCTGAACTTGGATTACCTGAAGAGTCTGCTCTGTACTGCCAGTAAATTGTCGTTCCATGACTTTGAGCTGTAGGTATCGTATACGTCTCTGCGTTTCCTCCTCCTGCAGCTATGGAATTACCATCTTCAAGAGTTACCCAAGAACCACTGCCAATTTTGTACTGCACATCAACATACATGGTTGCATCAGAAGCAGTAATTGTAATACTCGATGTTGCAGAACCACTAGAACAACTTCCTAACGATGTTGTTGCAGATACAGATCCCGTTGTACAACTTGATGCATCTATGGTTATTGACGATAGTGATGTTGTTCCGCTTTCAGGTTCTCGTAGATTTTCTGTTGTGTATTCTGCGTACCACGAAATTACGACACTAGCACTATTCGCTTGTCCTGGAACACTCAGGCTAGTATTTGTTGAACTAGAACTTACCGATGTACCCGTTGTTAAACTTGTTGAACTTCCTCCGTTTACTGTGTAAGTAACAACAAAGTTAACTGCTTTATTAGAACTTGAGTTATTCAACGTTACATCAATCTCTCTATTTGACCCATCACAAGATCCCTGTGTAGCTGTAACAGAAGGATTGAATGTGGTGTCAGGACTTCCTCTATGACATGCAGCACCATCATTGTTGTTACTGGAAGCTATATTGTCTCCAGTATCGGTCATGCTATAAGAACTACCGTTGGTTGTTATTTTATAAATATTTCCTGAGTCATTATTTGCTACATATAACTCATCTCCACCAAATCCATAAATTGCTCCAAAAGCATCTCTATCAGCAGAAGGAATTGAAACACTGTAAGCTTTTGTTACAATCGCAATACTCTCAGAGGATGTTCCTTGGTTTGAGATTGTATAATATGATGCATAAATTTTTTGATTTGCCCCATCTACACCTATAAAGTCTGGCTTGTTACTTCCTGAAACTGAAGGAAATGATGAATTGTCCTGTATCCATGCAAAGTCTTTAGCATTCGATCTTACAGGATTGTAGCTACCAGTATAGCTTGTGGAAAAACCACCTGTTTTTGCCAATGAGGTGTCAGAGTTAGATGCAAATCGAGCAAAACCTCCTCCAGAACTAAAGTGCCCTTTAGAGTAAATTGCATACTCATAACCATTATCTACAAAAAATGTAGCAGCATTTAGGTTTGTTCCTGTATAGTTGCTGGAAACTAAAGTAGGTGAGCCTGTAGGATTAACCAAGTACATTCTACTTGTAGTCCCATTACTGCCTGTTTTCTTCCTTTGAACATACAAGTTCCCATCTAAATCCATAAACGAAGCATTTATTTCACCACTACCTGAGAAGCCAGAGCTAAAGGTAGTTGTATTTTCAGTATTTGTTGAAAAGTTATATCTCTTAACTTGAAGAGAGCCACTTGAATATTTAGTTTGAAAAGCAATTGGTCTACCACTTGAGTCAAAACAGTCCCAAGATGCAGCAAAAACAGGTTCTGGATCAATGGTTTCAATAGTTACAAAAGTAAGAGAGAATATAAGAAAAAAAGCTAAAAAGCTATTAAATAGTTTATAAAAAATGTTTTTTCTTCTGAAAACACTTATAAAACTTTGTGTTAACAAAGCTAATTTAATCAAACTCACTCCTACAACGTATAAGTTTAATTTAAGTTAGAAATGTTTCCAAGTAAATTATTGAAAACTAGCTGCTATAGCTTCCTCTACTACGCTCACTGTATTTTCAAGGGTTAGAAAGCTTTCACTTTCAGAGTTATTAACAACTTCATAGCTAGAAATAACCGAGTTTATCGATTCACTAAATTTCTCAGGAGAAGCAGTACAAACAGCAATCGTAGGAAGCGTATCTGTTTGTTCAAGTGACATTCCAATAGAAGTAACACTGTGGGGATCAAAAATAATATTAGACATCTCATATACTGAAACAATTTCTGATTTAATTTCTTCATCAAGAAAAGTCTTAGAGGAAAAAACTTGCTGTAATTTTTTAATATTGTCATCACTTAAGTTAAATTTTTGTGTTTCTACTAGAGAATCGTAAAGTGACGTAGTATTGCCTTCAAGATCGAACACCAACCTCTCCAAACTTGATGGTATCTGAATGTCCATACTTGGTGCAATGCTTGGCTGAGTTGTTTGCGGTTCTAAAACACCTGAAGAAATGAACCTATTCAATACATCATTAACATTTGTAGAACATAGTATGTTATTAATTGCAAGTCCATGTGATCTACCAAACCAGGCTGAATAAGCATTGCCAAAATTACCAGATGGAATCGCTACATTTATTGGTGAACTGAATTGATTTGTTAACCAGACATAATACGAAACCTGTCCCATAACTCTCAACCAGTTAATAGAGTTCAAAGAAATAAGTCTTCTGTTAAATGGATTTTTAGAGAGCATCTCTTTCACTATTCTCTGGCAGTCATCATAAGAACCTTCAATAGCAATATTCAACACATTTGGTTTAGTAACAGAAGTCATCTGTTTTCTCTGGTATTCACTAATTTTATTTGAAGGATGAAGTACTACAATATCTATATTTTTTGAACTTTTTACAGCTTCAATTGCAGCACTTCCTGTATCACCACTTGTTGCAACAACTACTAGTCCTCGTTCACCTAATTCAGAAAGTCTTTTATCGGCAATAGCTCCAAGTGGTTGGAGCGCATAATCTTTAAATGATTTAGTTGGTCCGTGAAATAGCTCCATAACAAATTTATTATCAGATATTTCTTTGAGCACTGGTTCTGGAGAAGTGCTAAACCCAGGATAAAGTTTTAATTCATCAACATAGGGTGCAGCATCTTTATCAAGTGCTATAAAAATTGTTTTTACAAAGTCTTCATAAGAAAGATCTTCTTGTGTTAAAAAGCTTAAATTTTCAAGCGAAGTTTTATTTGGCAGATACAAACCTCCATCATCTGCAACACCAGATAAAATAATATCTTTAAATGATAGAGTATTTGAACTTCCTCTAGTTGAGTTGTAAGCAATCACTGAATTAAGAATAAACTCTTATGGTCGAAGTTACTGAGCTCACAGCATCGAGATTTGCAATTTCATTGATTGCTGTTCTAAGATTTTTCTCTGCCGCCTCGTGAGACACAAGAACTAATTCGGCATTATCTCCCCTACCTTCTTGAATAACGCTTTCAATACTGACATTTTGATCACCTAATAATCCTGCAATTGTAGCAAGAACTCCTGGCTCATCTTTTACTGATAAGCGCATAAACCAACTGGACTCTACATTGTCCATTGATTTAATCTCTCCTTTTGGAGAACGAAGTGGATACCAGTTTGTTTGACCGCTGCTCATTTGATGACATGCACTAAGGACATCTCCAATAATGGCACTAGCCGTTGGGGCAGATCCAGCACCTGGACCTGAAAATACTAATTGATTAATGTTTTCGCCTTCAACAAGAACTGCATTTAATGCACCTCGTATTGAAGCAAGAGGATGCTTAGTGTCAACAAGAACTGGGTATACCCTTGCATTAAATCCATTTGTGTCGTTGTCGATTTGCGCAACTAGCTTTATTGTTTTGTTTAATTTTTTGGCCCAGTCAAAATCCTCTTTTGTAACATTTGAAATACCCTCTGTAAAAACATCATCGGCTGATGGTGAAACTCCAAAACAAAGCAGTGAGAGAATCATTGCTTTGTACTTAGCATCAATACCTTCGACATCATTTGTAGGATCTGGCTCTGCGTATCCTAGTTCTTTAGCATTTTCTAAAGCACTATTATATGTGTTTCCTTCTTCCATGGATGTCAAAATATAGTTACTAGTACCATTTATGATTCCAGCTACACGAGTTACTGCTTCCCCTCGTAGGCTTTCTATTAATGGCTTCAATACTGGAATTCCCGCAGCAACTGCAGCTTCAAAATAAAGACAGGTATTATTTTTTTGAGCTATCTCGATTAACTCTTTGCCACAATCAGCAATGATGTCTTTGTTTGCAGTGATAACAGATTTACCACTTTCTAATAATTGTTTTATGTAATCTTTTCCTGGTTCTAGACCGCCAAGAACTTCAATTACCAACTGAATAGATTCATCTTGAACAATATCTTCAAAGCTATCTGTCAGTAAAGAAGAGTCGAAACTTCTCTTTTTAGATGTATCTGCTACAAGTACTTTTTTTACCTCAATATCAATTAAATCTTCATCTATTTCTAAAAGACGATCAATAACAGAAGCACCGATATTTCCTGCTCCAAGCACAGCAATTGTGTAGGAATTATTTTTCATAATTAGTAAGGATAAATGTTAATTTATAGGAAACAAGGTGTAATTTTTAGGAAATTTTACTTTTGACGATTTTACTAACTGTAGAACCATCTAACCCATCAGCTTTAGCCATAACAGCACCGATAATTTTTCCCATTTGTGACATATCAACATCACCTAATTCAGACAAAACCTCATCAACTATTTTTTCTACCTCTTCATCGGAAAGTTGCTCAGGCAGCCACGTACTCAAAAAATCAATTTCTCCTTTAATTTTTTCAGCCATTTCTACACCTCTATCTCCAAGAGATTCATACTCTTCAACAGCTTTGTTCATTTTTTTAACATAAGAAGATATAACTCCTAGAACTAGTTCGTCTGTAGCCTCTTCACCTTTTTCAGCTTTTTTCTTTGCTACCTCAGTCTGGACTTGCCTAATGGCATCTAATTTTGTTTTATCTTTAGACTTCATTGCTTCTTTTAAAGCGTTACTTAAATCATCTATTACTGCCATATTCTCACTTTCTGTATAAATGCATTGTATCAGGAATGTCAGTGACAACTCCGTATAAATCAATTTCTAAGTATCTTTGAAAATCTAACTCATTATTTACTGTCCAAAGGACGGTCCTTTCTTTTGGTAAATTAAAGTTTCTACTTTCAAAAAGATCTTTATTTACCATAAATAATATCTCTTCATCATGAATTCCTATTGCCTCTGCTTCAAATAGCTCTTCTTCTTTATGCAAAATAATTCCATATTGGCAATTAAATAAATGTTTAAATGACAATATCATCTGCCAATCAAACGAACTAATGATGTCTTCATGGTTAAGAATTGATAACATTTTTTGAAACAATATTTCTTTTTGTGTTTGATTGAGTGAATCTGTTTTAATTTCAAAATTTACTTTTCCTCTAAATTGAGACCTATTTTTTATAGCTATTTCTTCAATATCTAATTGTTGCAATAAATTAGACAACTCTTCATAAGAAACTTCATTAATATTTATGTCGCCAATATTTGGATCATGATGAAGAATTAATTCATTATCTTTTGTTATACGTACATCAACTTCTGCAAAATCAACATACTCATATGACTTGTTTATACCTGTAAAGGTATTTTCTGCATATGCACGAGGTAGCCCTCTATGTGAAAAAATATTTTTCAAAACCCAGTCCTTACAACAATAAGTTTACTACAATAGATTGTGAAAGTTTTCACAAAGTTGGGAAGTGTGTGAAATGTTTAAAATAGATTTTGAACAAGAAGATTGGATGCTTGAAGGTGCTTGTGTTTATGCAGACACTGATCTCTTTTTTCCGGTAGGTTCATCCATGAAAGCCATGAAACAGGCAAATGAAGCTAAGGCTGTCTGTATGGATTGTCCTGTTGTCAATGAATGTCTAGAGTACGCAATTCGCACAAATCAAGACTCCGGTATCTGGGGTGGAACAACTGAAGAAGAGAGAAAATCAATAAGAAGACAGTATAGAAAAACTGGTCTTGTCGTAAATATTTAGGAAACTAGTCCTGCTCCCCTTTTACTATCTTTATCTTCACTAAATTCAACGGCTTGAATCAAAGATGTATTAATAGCAATTTCACCATCATCATCCTTGTGCATATAAAAAGAGTTTTCTTTAGTAAGCTTTGATAACTCCTCAAGGAACTTGTCTTTATCTTTTACTTCTACCTCTACTCCTGAAGCAGCACCTACCATGTAAATTTTTGCTTTAATTTTGTCAGCCATTTTATCTCCTATAAAACATTCTCTCCCATAAACAGTGCTGAGACAGAATCATCTGTGAATATAGATGTTAGTGCGTTTGCAATTATTGGTGAAACACTAAGAACTTCAACTTTTCCAATTTCTTCGGCATTACCATTCTGTTTTAGTGTATCGGTTGTAATAATGCTGTCTATTGGTGTGTCTTTAAGTTTTTCAACAGAGCCATCTGAAAATATACCATGAGTAGCAGCAACGTTGATTGAGAGTACTCCTTTTTGCTCTAAAATTCGAGACGCAGCTGCAATAGTTCCACCAGTATCAATAATGTCGTCAACAATAATAACGTGTCTGTCTTCAACTTCTCCAATTACCGTGAATGACTGTACTTCATTATGTATTTTTGGATCTCTCTTTTTGTGGACAAAGCCAACATAAGCTTCAAGGTGTTTTGCAAAAGTAGTTGCTCTTTTAACACCACCAGCATCAGGTGATATTACAGATATTGGTCCATCGAGTTTATCTTTGAAATATTCTACAAACAAAGGAACAGCTGTAAGGTGATCAAAGGGTTGATCAACAAATCCCTGAATCTGTTGTGTATGTAAATCAATTGAGACAAGTCTATCAACACCTGAAGCTACGAATAAATCACCAATCAGTCTCGCTGAAATTGGCTCTCTTGGTAAGGCTTTCTTGTCTTGCCTTGAGTATGGATAGAAAGGAAGTACAGCGGTGATTCTTTTTGCAGATGCTCTCTTTAATGCATCAACAATTAATAGTTGTTCCATGATTGTTTTATTAATATCACCAGAGTGGCTTTGCATTACGAAACAATCTGCACCACGAACACTCTCACCAAGCTTGATATAAAGCTCCCCACTTGCAAACTCTTTTGCTTCCATCTCTGCAATCTCTGTACCTAAATGACTAGAAACTTTTTCTGCAAGCTCTAAATTAGAAGAGCCTGAAAAGAGCAACATTTTCTTTTTACCTGGTTGCTCAATCATTTTTTTTCTTCCTATCGACATACCCTTCAATATTTTTTTGATTATTTCTTTCAATTGCTAAAGCTTTAGAAGGTACATCTTTTGTAACAACAGAACCAGCACCAACAAATGCCTCTTCGCCAATTGTTATGGGTGCAACAAGCATCACGTCTGAACCTATAAATGCACCGTCATTAATAGTTGTTTGATGTTTATTCTTTCCATCATAATTTACAGTTATAGCACCAGCAGAAAAGTTAACATTTTCACCTACCTCTGCATCACCTACATACGCAAGATGAGGAACTTTGGAATTTTTTCCTAATTTGGATTTTTTTGTTTCTGCAAAAGCGCCGACTTTAACATTTTCTCCTAATTCTGAGCCAGGACGTATATGTGCAAATGGTCCAATATTTCCATTTTGATGAACAATAGAATCCTCTACAACCGAGTTCAGAACTTTTGAGTTTTCACCTATTGATGAGTTGTTAATTTGTGCATTTGGTCCAATTTCACAATTAGCAGCGATAGCTGTTGATCCCTTAAGGTGAGTGTTTGCATAAACTTTTGTGCCTGAAGCAATTGTTACGTCTGAGTCAATATAAGTAGAGGTAGGATCTTGGAAATAAACCCCTTCGTCCAAGAACTTTTGAATTAGTTCTTTTTGCATCAAGTCTTCAACTTCATTAAGTTGACCCATAGAGTTAATTCCTTTTATTGACTCTTCACTTACTTGTACTATAACGATATCTAAATTTTCGAGATTTGCAATACCAATTAAATCAGTTAGGTAGAGCTCTCCTTGTGCATTCTCTGTATTGAGCTGGTTAATATGTTGAGAAAGAAAATCCGTATTGAAACAGTAAATTCCAGAATTAATTTCCTTTACGAGTCTCTGTTCGTCTGAACAATCTTTTTCTTCAACAATTTTTATTGAAGTACCATCTTTAATAACTCTTCCGTACCCATAAGGGTTGTCTATCTCAGCAGTTAAAAAACCCACGGCACTTTCAGATTTACTTACTTTAGAAACAAGGTTCTCAATATCTTGTTTCTGAATTAATGGAACATCTCCTGGAACAACTACAACATAGTCATTAGCTTCATTTATAAAACTTTCCTCGTTTACCGCTATGGAGACAGCGTGACCTGTGCCTAATTGCTCTTCTTGAACTACATATCGAATATCCTCAGGTAATGTTTTAATAACTTTTTCAGATTCATGCCCTACAACTACATAATTATTTTGATATTGTTCTAGAGCTTTAATTGGATATTGCAATATATCTTTTCCAAGAACTTTATGAAGTACTTTTGGTAATTCAGACTTCATTCGAGTCCCTTTACCGGCAGCTAAAATGATTGTTGCTATTTTCATTTCAAAAATGGCTGGGGGAGAAGGACTCGAACCCTCAACGATGGGACCAAAACCCATTGTGTTGCCAATTACACCATCCCCCAATTGTTATGCATTTATTCTAATCACTTATTGTAAAGAAACAGGAATCAATTTTTTTACAAATTGAAAACAATTGTAAATCAAGTTTTTCGATGTCTGATTCCAAGTAATCAATATTGTCAATAGGGGCAAAAAATGATGAACCACTGCCAGACATTACAAACTCTTTGTTAAAATGTTTATTTAATTCTTGCTGCTTTTGACCTAATTTAGGTTCAACCTCAATAGCAGCCTCCCATAAATCGTTTGAAAAATATGTTTTTGTTTTATTAACATTACCTTGTTCAACTCTTTTATCGAATGCTTTAAATACATCACCTGTATTTATATGAAGCTTTGGAACAGCTAACAATAGTTCATCAACTTTGTCTAAATTTATGTCAGTAATTATATCTCCAACACCTGAAATTTTTGCTGGTTTATTATTTACAAAAAATGGAACATCGCTTCCAATATTGTTAGCAATATCTATGTAGTTAGGTGTCTTTAAACCATACTGACTTGATAAAAAATTTATTAAACCACCTGCATTTGAACTTCCACCTCCAAGTCCCGCTCCATGAGGAATATTTTTTTCAACATAAATTTTAAACTTTGTAACAAATTCAGGATTTGCTTCTCTCATTAGCCTCAAAGATGTGTGCAGCGTACTTTCTATTCCGTTCAATTCTCCTTTATTGAATAGAATTTCATCTACATCACTTTCTTCGATTGAAATTGTGTCAAACAAGCTTATAGGAACCATATCAGATTCAAGATTATGTAATCTCTCCCCTTTATTTAATGGGTATATTTTTAAATTAAGATTTATCTTTGCCGCAGTTTGAAAAATCATTTTGACACTTCCGCAATTTTGTAAAAATCTTCAGGCGACAATTCTTCAGCGCGTGAATTTGGATCTAAACCTAATTCTTCTAACTGACTTTCCGAAAGTATTGTTTTTAGTGAGCTTCGAATCTTTTTTCTTTTTTGTTGAAAAGCAGTTTTTGATATTTCAAAAGCTTGAAATCGAATTGCTTCATCAATTAAGGCCTCTCTCTGGATTGTGACAACAGAGGACGTTACTTTAGGCTGAGGATGGAAACAGTTTCTTGAAACATCAAACTGGAGTTTTGAATTTGTATACAAACTAAAAAGTACCGATATTGCTCCATAATCTTTTGAACCAGGTTGAGCTACAATGCGTTGAGCAACTTCTTTTTGAAGCATAACTACATACCTGTGAAGTACTGGTACCTCGGTAACCAATTTTACCAACAAACGCGTCCCGATATTGTAAGGAAGGTTTGATACAAAAATCCACCACGGTCCAGTTAATTGAGAGTAATCAAACGTCATTGCGTCTTCATTTATTATCTCTATATTTGGAACCTCAGAGAACCTCTCTTGTAAAACTCCTACTGCAGAAGAATCAACTTCTAACGCTTTGATTCTGTATTGATCTTTTAACAGTTCATTGGTGAGAGACCCAGTACCAGGACCAACTTCAAGTATTGGATCAGCTAACTGCCCTTGGACAAGTTTTGTAATTTTTCTTGATATATTTGTATCAATCAAAAAATTTTGACCTAAGTTTGAATTAGGTTTGAAATCCAATTTATTTATCCATGTATATTCACTCATGAGTTCTTCCTAACAAAGCGTCTGTGTTGCGAATCGTTGTCTTTGAAAGTTCTTCTAACTCCAACTCGAGAAGTTCTGAGAGTTTTTGTGCTGTGAACATTATATTTGATGGTACATTTGATTGGCCTTTATAAGGCTCAGGAGTTAGATATGGAACATCAGTTTCTAGCAATAGTTTGTCTAAAGGAATTTGTTTAACGGAAGCTTGTAAATCATGTGCAGTTTTATATGTAACAATTCCTGAGATGGAAAAGTAAACGCCTAGTTCTTTAAATTGTTTTGTCCAATTGTTACCACCTGTCCATGAATGTAAAATGACAGGCATCGAATACCTTCCTTCTTCGAGAACTCTGTAAACATCTTTAAAGCTATCTCTACAGTGAATAATGATTGGTTTTGACAACTCTTCAGCAACGTTTAAATGAAATAGTAGGTTTTCAATCTGATTTTCACGCGTAGACATATTTCGATAAAAATCTAAGCCTGTCTCTCCTATTAGATCTGCGCGTTCCATTAATTCGTACAACTGTGTTCTACATTCAGATAAATCATCTGCTTCGTGAGGATGCAAACCAGCTGACCAATACGAATCCATTGATAAGTTTGCCGACATATCTTCAGCTTTAAGAGAGCTGTTCACATCAACACCTGGAATAATCACATAGTGAAGATTAAAAAGATCACTTTCACTGTTATTACCCTTCATTAATTGAAGATGACAGTGGGTATCTACCCATTTATATTGCGATAATGTTTCATTATTTTTCACTACTATATAAGAATAGGTGTATAAAAAAATATGAGTAAAGGCAACAAAAGTAAAATTGATAAATTAGGCAGGGTTGTTATTCCAAAATCTATTCGTGAAGCCCTCAATATTTCCCATGAAGATGAAATCTCACTATATGTTGAAGAAGGTAAGTTAATCATTACAAAAAGGGATCAATTGTGTACTTTTTGTAAAAATGCAAAAATTGTTCAGCAAATCAAAGATAACTTCATTTGCGGTGATTGCTTATCAAGTATTAAAGATCTTTAATAAGGTCATAAATTTCATTACTAGAGTAATTTGAAATCTCCGATACTGCTTTAGAAATATCTTTTTTTGACAAGTTACTGTTTGTAAGTATTTTTAGCGTCTTTTCTAAATCAAAATCTCTAGTTTTATTTGACGGAGTACCTTCAACGACAAACGTAATTTCCCCTTTGATGTCTTCAGGTAAAATTTGGAGTAAAGCTTCGGCATTTCCACGATAGATTGTTTCAAATTTTTTTGATATTTCCCTACATATAACAATATTATTTTTGAAATCATTTTCATTTAAAAAAGATAAGTCTTTTTTGAGTCTTTTAGGTGAAGTAAAGCAGACTGATGTTATTTTTGAAGATACTAATTTCTGCATATACAACTCTCTCTCCTTCCCAGACTTTGGGATGAATCCTAGAAACTGAAATTCGTTAAGATTAAATCCTGAAACTGTCAATGCTGGAAGTATGCTTGAAGGTCCAGGCAGTGATACAACATTCAAATCATTGTTAACTAAATCCAATATAAGTTCAGATCCAGGGTCAGAAATCAATGGAGTTCCGGCATCAGAAATCAATGCTATGTCTTTACCCTCTTTTAATAAAGATAAAATTTCATCATTTTTTGAGTGTTCATTACCAAGAAAGAATGACTTTAAAGGAGTATCAATACCAAATTTGGAAACCAACTTACCTGCTCTTCTTGTGTCTTCGCAATATATAAAATCAACACTGGAAAGTGTGTCTATCACTCGTTTTGAGATATCGTCTAAGTTTCCAATTGGGGTTGGGCAGATATATAAACTACCCATTATTTAAAAATCTAATATTTGATCTGCAATTTCTTCAAGAATGCTTCTATCTTGGGTTAACACCATTCTTATAAAAGTACCATCATTGTACATCCAGAAATTAGTATCTCCTGCAAATAATTGTCCGTTTGCAAAGTTTTCAGCATCAGTAAATCTACCCTGCTTTGATGTCCACAATAAATAAGCATCATAAATTTCTGTTAGGTCTTGAGTTGTATCTCCAGATACCTTTAAAGTCATAACAAGATTTCCACTCTCATCTACGTAATCTTTCCAAGCACCGCCACCAATACCTATAGCTGCCTTAACTGACTCAACCCTACCAATAAAATCTTGAAGAATGTATACCATATCTAATGAGCCAATATCTCCTTCATCAATTAAAGAAAAATTACTAATTGTTATTTCATCAAGAGAGACATCTTCATACACTTCTCCAGAAAAATATTTTTCACTACTGTAAATTTGTTCATCTGTAGGTAATTCAAACAAGGCTTCATTTATTGCATTCATACCACCATTTGAGTTAATTTCTTTAATAAGTTGAGGTCCAAAAGAATAATAGAGATCAAACGGAATATAAAAGTACGAAGGCAGCTCAACTGCACAAGAGATATTTGGCTGTTGAGAATTCATAGTGGTCCTGTCATAGCTGTCTAACAAACTCTCCCATCTTGCTTCTATTAAATTAGCCTGAGCTTCCATAACCGCTCGTCTTCCTGGATAATCTGAGAAATCATCTGCTTCTTTCATGGTTAAATACCATCCAGACAAATCTACGACCTGTCCTTGTAATGAGTGTGTTAATTCATGAACTAAAACTCTTTGTTCCCATAAATTAAACTTTTTTTGATTTTTCTTAACTGGAATTCTTAAAATCTTATCTAATAAATTGTATGACCCTGAAGAAGCGCAACGCTGGAACTCTGTTAATAAATTCTTCATTTGTTCAGGCGTTGCAGTTGTTAAGCCCCACATGTTTTCTGAAAGAACAGCTCTCTCCCACTCACCCTCTTCATAATCTTTATCGAAATCATCAAGATAAGAAACAGCATTATATTCTTGATAGCCATTAACTGTATAGAGTTGAAATTTAGGATATTCTGTAAATTTCAAACCAACCCTTTTTTCAACAAAACTAATTAGTTCATCAAATTGAGCTTTCATCTCTGGACCCATTTCAATGAGTTCTATCCCATACTCATCAACATCCCAAGGTTCTTCAATAAATACAGTGGTTGTTGTTGATGTTGTGGTTGAAGAGGTAGTCGTGGAAGTAGTTGTATCTTCAACAACACTAGTCTCTTCAGTATCTCCAGAAGAACAGGCAACTAAAACTAGTGTTAAAAAAGTTATAAATAATTTCCTCATAGCAATTAAGAATACTGATATTGTAAGAATTAACAATTAATTGGAGGAAAAATGATTAAAGAATTTAGAGACTTTATCAATCGAGGTAATGTCGTTGAGTTAGGTGTGGCTTTTGTTATGGGTGCATCTTTCAAATCTCTTGTTGATGTATTTACAAAAAGGCTAATTGAACCTGTCATAGGTTTACTAATTAACTTACCTAATTTGGAAAATCTAGGACTATTTGGAGATGTAGATCCCTCATCAGGGATTCAAGCTGGTAGTTTTGGTGCTTTTTTAGGCGAGATAATAAATTATACAATTATTGCATTTGTTATGTTTTTAGTAATTAAAGCCTATAACCACTTTGAAAATATTGTTGCAGACGAGGAAGTGGATACTGGCAGTGTTGCGGAATCTAAAGAAGTGCAGCTTTTGAAAGAGATTCGAGACGGTATAAATAAAATAAGTAAGTAAGATACCTTAAATGCAAGACGGTAATCTCAAACAACTTTTTAAATTTGCTACAGAAAACAAGACCAAAGCAAAGCGTGGAATAGTTTACTCCATTCTCAATAAGCTTTTTGATCTAGCTCCTCCAGTATTAATTGGTATTGCAATAGATATTGTTGTTGAAGGAAGTGAGTCTTTTCTTGCATCATTTGGTATTCAAAATAGAAGAGATCAACTAATAGTTCTGGCCGTTTTAACATTTGTAATCTGGAGTCTCGAATCATTGTTTGATTACTTGTCAGCAGTAACTTGGAGAGGTATCTCTCAAGATATAGAACACAAACTAAGATCCGATACGTTTAAAAATGTCTTATCTCTAGATATGACCTACTTTGAAAATAAATCTTCAGGTCGCTTGATGGCGATACTCAATGATGATGTAAATCAACTTGAACGTTTTCTTGATACTGGTGCAAACAAACTTCTGCAAACTGCAACAACTGTTATTGTCATTGGCGGAACGTTTTTATATATTTCTCCAACAATTGCACTTTTTGCGTTTATTCCAATTCCAATAATTATTTTTGGTTCTTTTAAATTTACAACAACAATTGCTACACGTTATGAAAAAATAAGGGAAACAATTGAAACCCTAAACAATAGCTTATCGAACTCTATTTCAGGAATCCTCAATGTAAAAAGCTTCACAAGAGAAAATGTAGAGTACAACAGAATTAGATCAGCATCCAATGAAGTTAAAAGTGCTAACTACCATGCCATAAAACTTTCTGCAGCTTTCATTCCAATAATTAGAGTTGCAATCTTATTTGGGTTTACTGCCACTTTGTTAATTGGAGGATTTCTTGCTTTAGAAGGTGAAATCAGAGTAGCTATGTATTCGGTATTACTTTTCATAACTCAAAGACTTCTATGGCCATTAACTGAACTTGGAGATACGTTTGATCTTTATCAAAGAGCTATGGCTTCATTTAAAAGAATTTTAAATTTAAAAGAAGAAACACCATCAATTATTGATGGAAGTAAAGAGTATCAAACTTTAGAGAGTGGAATTATGTTAAACGATGTTGTTTTTTCATACACTAAAGGATTTGAAGTGCTTAAAAAGATAAATTTAAATATTGATGCGGGGAAAACAACAGCAATTGTTGGTAGTACTGGATCGGGAAAATCTACTCTAATAAAACTTTTATTAAGACTTTATGATTTAGACTCTGGAGAAATTAATTTTGATGCAACTGAATTAAAACAGCTTAAACTTGAAAGTCTTCGTAGAAATATTGGACTTGTAAGCCAAGATGTCTTTTTATTTGAAGGAACAGTGTTTGAAAATATTGCTTATGGTAACTTAGATGCTTCCAACGAAGAGGTTTGGAACGCAGCAAATCAATCAGAAGCAACTGATTTTATTAATCAATTACCTAACAAAGAAAACACAATAGTTGGTGAGAGAGGACAAAAACTTTCTGGTGGTCAAAGGCAGCGAATCTCAATTGCACGGGCTATATTAAAAAATCCAGAAATTCTTATCTTAGATGAAGCTACATCCGCAGTTGACAATGAGACCGAAGCTGCAATTCAGAGATCTCTTGATATGCTCAAACAAAACAGAACGGTAATAGTCATTGCTCACAGACTTTCAACAATTAGAAATGCTGACAAAATATATGTTTTAGAACACGGAGAAATTATTGAATCAGGCAGCCATGAAGAGTTGCTCCAAAACAAAGATGTTTATCATAAATTGTGGTCAGTTCAAACAGGGGAATCTGTTTAAATAACCTTCTTTGCTATATGTTCACCAATTGCAAATGATGCTGTAGCTGCAGGACTTGGTGAGTTTAAGACATGAAGCGACTGCTCTCCTTCTTGAAATACAAAGTCATCTACTAAGTCACCTGAACTACTCACAGCTTGAGCTCTAACACCGGAAACTCTTGGTTTTAAATCATTCATTTCAATATTGGGTATATATTCTAAAATCTCTTTCAAAAAGACTCTCTTATTTAGCGATCTGTACATTTCAGAAATGCCTGTTTTGAAATATTTCTTACCCAACTTCCACATACCCTTATAGCCTGCAGTACCTGCAAATTCTTTTAAGTTTATATTTGTCCACTTATACCCTTCTTTTGCCAAAGCTAGAACTGCATTTGGTCCAGCTTCAACATGGTTATCAACTGTTTTTGTAAGATGTATTCCTAAGAATGGCAGATCTGGATTGCTTATTGGATAAATCATATTATTTACAAGGTGCGATTTAGATTCATCAATAACGTAATACTCTCCCCTAAATGGAATTATTTTTAGCTCTGGTTCTAAATTATCTTGTAAAGCAACAACATCTGAAAAAAGACCAGCACAATTTATAAAAAAACTAGCTTCATAATTTTTTCTATTTGTTGATAGATGTTTTAAGCCTTTATGAGTTTCAATTGTCTTTAGGTTTTCAAAAAAATGAATGTCACCTCCTAATGAAACAAATTTATCAGCAATTGCTTCTGTAACAACTTTGTAATCTACAACCCCTGCCTGTGGAACAAACAAAGCATTATCAAATTTGCAATATGGTTCAATTTTTTGAATGTCATTCTTTTCTAAAACTTTTACCCCAGACATATTCAAAGCTTCAGATCTTGAAAGTAAATTTAAAATTTTATCAACATTATGATCTACTACAATTTTTCCCTCAATTCTGTGAGGAATATTTTGCTCATTTAAAAAATCAATTAACAACTCCCTTCCTCGTATGCAGAGATTAGATTTGAATGAATTAGGCTGATAATAAATCCCAGAATGTATAACTCCTGAGTTTCTTCCAGATTGATGTTGACCAGGTGTTTTTTCTTTTTCTAGAACAAGAACATTTTTTCCAGATTGTTGAAGATGTAGTGCTGTTGATAAACCTACTATGCCTCCACCAGCAATTGCATAATCATATACTTTTTCCATATTGGTGGAGGTGCGGGGAGTCGAACCCCGGTCCTTCCAAGCTATCAAACAGCTTCTCCGAGTGCATCCGATTAATTACTGTTTAACAAGTTATCGGAACCTACAGTCAAACAGGTTTACCTAAATCTTAGTAGTTAGTCGGTAACCTAACTAAGCATCCCACATTTCGACGCCATTACTACCCGAGGTGGGAACCCCGATAGGTGACGAGCAGCGTTAGGCTGCTAAAGCCAACTTAGGTTTGGCAGTTATCTTTTTTTTCTACGTTTTTTACGAGGCCCTAGAACCCTCGACTCGCTACTGAGAGACTCACTTCAAAGTCGAAGCCAGTTCACCCCCATACACTTTTCTAAGCTAGTAAATTATAATGTAGATTGGTAAATTTTAAAATATGAAAATTAATAAGAACAGTTTCGAATTAAATGAAAAAGCTGAAATTGAATTAGATTCATCAGATAATGAAGGCTTAATTAACATTCCTAAAAACTTCAAAATATCTGCAGAAATTGAAAATTATTTTGGAAAAATTTTAATAAATTCAATTTCTATAAACTATGAAAAAGATGATTTTGAATTTACTAACTCTGGAGTTGAAAAGAATATTGCACAACTAGATCTCAAATTGCTTGATAGACATATTTTTAAATCTCTGTCGGACAAAGCAGGAATTGGACACTCTCCCTATGCATACTTTCTTAATTACGACTTTATAGCTTTTGAAAAAGGTCGAAGGTTGAGTGATTTAGATTGGTCAATGTTTGCATCTTTATACATATATAGTTGCCATGTACTACCAGCGTCTGTGAAAGTGGAGCTTTCTTTAGCTAAACACTTAAGAATTTCTGAAGAAAATTTCAAACGATTTTTAAAAAAGATACCAACAAATATTTTTCGAAAATCTGGTCATATCGACACTCGGGGTGGAGATATATCTCTTGAAGCAGAGAATGTTATAAAACAACACCTTGGAGATCTTAGCTTAGAATTTGAAAACCATCCCTATTTAAAGTTTTACTCTGATTCAGATTTAGCCTGAGGTCGAACCATCGAAATTATTTTTTCTACGTTAATTATCCACATCTCTCGTGATTTAACATCATCCTTCCAAGGTTCGTCTAATTCTCTTCTGTAAGGTTTTCCTGTATATCGGATAGATACCTTATCAATATGATCATTGGCTGTAATATCTTCAATTATTTCTTTAACTTCCCCTCTTACTTCCCAGCTTGAATACATAGCTTGTGGATGAAAAACTACGAGGGAGATATGTTTATTATTTCTTATATTTTGAGCTTTTTTTCTACCTATCTCTGTATTAATAATTAGTTTATTTTCTATATAATCAATCCACATTAAATGAGTTTGGACTTCACCATTTTGTGCATGAGTTGAGATTGCACAAAATGCATTACTATCGATCGCATCTTTTAATTCTATTGGAAGTTGCATACACAATAATTTTAGGTAAAAATTATCAATATGGCATTTATCGACCTTTTCAAATTTGAAGAAGCTACTGGGCTTCTTAAAAATGAGTATGAAAAAGGAATAAGACGTGCTGGTCGAATATGGAATATTTTGACAATCCAATCTCAGACTCCAGAAACACTACGAGACTCAATGAGATTATATAACTCAACAATGCATGGCAACTCAACAATTTCTCGCTTTGATAGAGAATTGTTGGCAGTTATTACTTCTATGGCAAATGAGTGTGAATACTGAATACGTGCTCACTTATACGATCTCCGGTCGGAGACAAAAGATCAACAACTTGTAGATGAAGTAGCGAATGATTGGAAAAACAGCTCCTTAACTAAAAATCAACTTGTTCTATGTAGTTTTGCTGAAAAACTTACATTAAATCCTGGAAAAATTGCCGAATCAGATTATCAAAGTCTTAAAGAAATTGATTTAAATGACAAAGAGATATCTGAAATTGTACAGATTATTTCTTATTTTAATTACATAAATAGAGTTGCAGATGGGCTCGGTCTTGAGCCAGAAAAATTTATCGACAATAAAGGGTACAAAATAATTATTGATGAATAACTACAAACTTCTAACATAGTTGTAGTGAGAATAAATCAGACAACTATATTAATTGGAATTTTTGGAATTGTATTTATATTCTTCTTTAGTGTTTCATCTATTATTACTATTCAACAACCAGATATTGTCAGTGTTGAAAATAACCAGATTGAAAATGAACCTGTTTCAACTATTACCCCAATTGTTGAGGAAGGTACAACAACTACTACTACTACTACTACTACTTTGCCGCTACTTCAAGAAACTGAACAAGATTTTATCCTTCCAGACAGCGATGGCGCTAGTATCGAAACTTCGGAAATTGCAATTTTTGCAAGTGATGACGAATTAGAAAAAAATAAATTTATACCCGGAATTAACCTAAATGAAGGATGCAGGCAAACAAGTGCTGAAGATAACGGATTACTTTGGAACACTCCTCAAGCTATTAATGCTTACAACAGTGATTTTTTTAATTTTTCTTTAAGTGTTCAAAGTGAAGTTGCACTAGATGTAAACTGTCTGGCGAACTTAATTTCAACTATTTTAAATGATCAACGTGGCTGGAGCAGTGTGGAAGATAAATCTTTTAACATAGTTAATGAGTCAGATGCAGATTTCAATATAATTTTTGCGACACCAAATATTGTCGATGAGCTTTGTTACCCTTTACAAACAAATGGATACTACTCATGTAGAAATGGTAACAATGTAGTTATTAACTATTTTAGATGGATGTCAGGTGCTGAGGATTTTGGTACTGACTTAGCAACCTATAGACTGTATTTAATCAATCATGAAGTAGGGCATTTTCTTGGTTGGGGTCATGTAGGTTGTCCTGCTCAAGGAGCACTAGCACCACTTATGATGCAACAGTCAGTAACAACTAATGGATGTATACCAAATGGTTGGCCATTGTACGAAAGACTAAATAGTATTTATCAAATCTTTAATGATTAGTATTTAGTCTATTGACTAGATTCTTTTAAAGTATCAGCTGCTTCGCTTGAGTCTTCGTTTCCAATTAATGAAATTTTTGAAATTGAGTTGATAGCTTTAATATTTGGTTCAAGACCTCTGCTTTTTCCCCAGCAAAGAAAACTTGCAAAGAACAAAACCCCTAGCAAGCCAATGCTTGGAGAGTGAACGGCAACACTTGCTTCAATTCCACCAAAAAAGTTATTTAATGCAATCAATCCAAAGAATACGCTATAAAATCTCATGATAATTTTTTGAGCATATACTTCGCCAATAAATCTAGACCATAGTGCCAACATCGCTGTTGATAACAACATAAGCGAGACTAATCTATTGGAATTGAACCATGATCCTGCATCTTGTGCTACATATTGTAAATTTAAAACTTTAGCAACAGTATTTGGAGCGAAAGCAATTGTTAGTGCAGATAGTCCTGCAAAAAAGGCCACTACGTTGTGTATCGATTTGTAAGATACATTTTCTAAAATTGGATCTAAATATTTCATGTCATATTATGTATCAAATTTGAGATCTATTCAAGAAGTTTTTTTTAGTTATTGGTGCCAGCCTAAACAACTAAAATGTATTTTAATTATTATATTTTTTTGAATTTATTACAACAGTTTTTTTAGATTTATAAAACAGCTGAATCATCTCCAGATAGTATCTTTTTAATATTTTCAACCGTATCCATACCTGCTTTGAATTGAGCTTCGTGTGTTGAAGCTCCAATATGTGGTGTAGTTACAATATTTAAATTTTTAAATTCCTCAACATTTTCTGGTGGCTCTTTTGAGAAAACATCAAGACCAACACCATAAATTTTATTCTCACTTAAGAGTTCTATTAAATACTTTTCATCAACTACTCCACCACGGGATGTATTAATAAATATTGAATTGCTTTTTAGTAAATCTAATTTATCTTTTGATAATAAATTTTCAGTTTCTTTAGTTTTTACAACATGTACTGTGACAACATCTGAAATAGAGAGTAGTTCATTTAACTCCAAATTTTTTTCTACCCCATCCCAATCTGATACAAAAGGATCGTAAAAAACTATATTCATTCCTAAACTTTGACAAATTGATGAAACTAACTTTCCAGCCTTACCAAATCCAACTATCCCTAAAGTTTTTCCATAAAGCTCTGTTCCAATAAATTGACTTCTTTCCCATTTAGAACTTTTCACATGTTGATCGGACAAAGCAATCTTTCTTGCTAAAGAAATAATTAAACCTACAGTTAATTCAACAACTGAAAGTAAGTTTGCAGCTGGTGAGTTAGTTACTTTTATGTTGTTTTCTTTTGTATAGCTCATGTCGATATTGTCAACTCCAACACCGCATCTAGCAATTATTTTTAAGACTTTAGCATGTTGAAGTACATCCTCAGTTAATGTAGTACCACTCCTAATAACAACAATTTCAGAATCACTAATCTCTTCCATAAGTGCCTCTTGTTTGTTTTCAACGGCTGAAATATCAGTACAAGAACCAATAGTTTCTAATTCACTTTTGACTTTTGAATTTAATTTATCGCAAATAAGTATCTTCATTCTTTTGTCCTTAATTTTTCTAAGGCTAAATTATGTAATTCTTCAGATGCACTAGCTAATACATAGACATGCTTGTCGTGAAGTCCTAGTTTTTTTCCCTCCCAATCAGTCATGATACCACCAGCTCCTTCAACAATTTTTGTTAAAGGTAGGTAATCGTGTGGAGCTGTTAATTTCTCTGCAATAAGATCGATATGTCCACTTGCTAAGAGACCATAATTGTAACAATCGCTACCTGTCGTAGTAACTTTGACTGATTTTTCTAGGGACTGATAAGATCTCCATTTTTGCATACCAAATTCATGACTAGATGTTGTGGCCATTACTGCATCTTCTAATTTTTGAACTGATTTGCATTGAGTCTTTCTGCCATTTACTTCTGTGAATGAATCACCAAAACATGACCATCTCTCTTCTAAAGCTGGGCAATCGATTACACCAGCAATTACTTCATTGTTTTCTACAATTGCAATCAATGTTCCAAAATCATATTTACCTGCTACAAAACTTCTTGTCCCATCAATTGGATCAATAATCCAGTGAACATTGGAATTGTTATCTAGTGTGTCAAATTCTTCGCCAGTTATGTTGTGAGTTGGATAGGATGAAGAGATTCTTTCTCTCAAAAATTTCTCAATATCTTTATCCGCAAGAGTTACCGGACTTGAATCCCCTTTTAGAGACAGATCTCTTATTTGTCTAAAATAACTTAAGGCAATTTTTCCTGACTCATTTAGAGCATCATTAATAAAAGTTTTAAGAGAATCTAAATCGATAGAATTATTATCCATAAATCTATACTTTACTTATTTTAAATTAATTTAGAGTAGATTTAGTTCTTCTAATTTGGAATGCAGTTGAGGATCTGAGGGCTCTACAAGAAATGAACCATCCTCAAAAACAATAGTAGGGATTCTTCTTTGATTGTTTTGTAGTTTAGTAATGTACTCATTTGCCGCGGTATCGTCATCTACATTTATCTCATCAAATTGTACATTTAACTTCTTAAGTAAAGCTTTAGAGCGAATACAGTCACCACACCAATCAGTTGTATAAAATTTAATACTCATAGTTAAGAATTCGAATCAGCTTGTTGAAGCAATTCAAAAAAGCCACCAAGAAATAATGATAAGTCATTTAAAGTTTGGAATGCTTCGTCAAACTGCCCTTGCAATGATGTTACTACCTCAGTTGTGGCATCAAGTTTTGGAAGCAAGTCTTGAATGTCTGCAATAACACCCATAGCTTCTTCTAATGCAGATGAAATTGCACCTACTTCAATATAAATAAAATATCCTGCTCCTAAAAATAAGACCAGTAATACTACCTGTAAAAAGAGGACTACTTTTAGCAATTTATATTAAAGCTGATACTTTTTCTTTTATAACTTCTTTAGGTTGAACACCAACAAAACGTTCTTTTACTTCCCCACCTTTTAACATCACAACGGTAGGTACGCCCATAACGCCATTGGCCCCAGCGATTTCTGGATATTGATCAACATCTAATTTAACAAACTCTACACCTTCAACTTCGGCTGATAGTTCGTCAAGAATAGGGCTTAATACTTTACAAGGCCCACACCATGTAGCATGGAAGTCAATAACTACTGGTGATTCAGAATTCACAAGCTGTGAATACTCTTCTGCGTTAATATCTTTCAATTTTTCTCCTTTTCAAAAATTTAGTTTATATTAGATGAGTTTATACAAGCAATTATCTTAAAGATTTATACTTAAAAATAATGAATAATGTAATTGTTTCTCCTCACTACCTTTCTACAAGTATCGGTTCTAAAGTGTTTGCAAAAGGTGGTAATGCCGTTGATGCTGCCATCGCTACAAATCTTATTCAGGGTATAGTAGCTCCAGAAACATGTGGAATAGGTGGAGATTTGTTTGCGCTTGTTTGGATTCCTGGAGAGAAAGAACCTTATTATTTAGATGCAGCTGGATATGCGGGTAGTGGTGTAAACCCTGAAGAGTTAAAAAACTTTGAGTCGATACCTCTTAATCACCCAATGTCTGTGACTGTGCCTGGAGCAATTGCTGGTTGGTTTGAGTTAAGTAAAAAATTTGGAAAGTTGGACATTAATGACATTCTCAACTTAGGTATTGAGTTATGTCATAACGGTTTTGAAGTTTCTGAAGAACTTCATTCGTCTCTAAATCACCATGTTGATGAATTAAGCGGACAAGAGTCTGGATATTCATTTTACAGAAATGAAGAACCTTTAGAGGTGGGATCTAAAGTAAGAAGAGTACAACTCGGTAAAACTTTAGAGATGCTTGCAAACAATGGTTTAATGTCTTTCTATAGCGGTGAAATAGCAAACTCAATCTCAAAAAGTGTAAATAACATTCTGACTCTAAATGATCTTGAAAACTTTAAAGCAATTTGGAGAAAACCACTTAAATTGAATATTTATGGATATGATGCATGGACAACTCCTCCACCAACTCAAGGGTATTTAACATTAAGTGCATTAAGAGGATATGAGCTTTTAGATAATGGAAAATTTGATCAGCATAAATTAATTGAGACCTATAGAGCTTTTGCAGCAGATCGTGACCGTATAACTTACGACTACAAAGATAAAGTCAATGAATTTCCTGGAGTAGATGATGACTACATTAATTCAATAGTGTCTCAGATAGATGACGCAAAGATGAATAAATTTAATGCTCCAAAACCACATGGTGGAGGAACTGCTTATATGACCACTGTTGATGAATCTGGCATGGGAGTTTCTCTAATTCAATCAAATTTTTATGGAATAGGTAGCAGAATTGGAGTAGGAAATTATGGATTCTTCTTACATAACAGAGGGTGTGGTTTTAACTTAGATATTGACCATCCAAATTATCTACAACCAGGAAATAAACCACTGCATACTCTTTCTCCAACACTGTGGACAAAAGATAACATCTTAGAATTTATTATTGGTACACGAGGAGGAAGATACCAACCGCAATTATTGGCACAAGTAATTTTGCCCTATATCAAAGATGGTATTGAATTTAGCAATATTATGACACAACCTCGTTGGACAATTGATTATTTCCAAAAAAACAGCACTTCTAAATTAAAGTTTGAAAAAATTGACGAAGAACAAAAAACATACCTTGAATCAAAAGGTCATGAAATAGAAGTTATCAATAAAATGCTGAAGGGAAATGGTCCAATTAGCACAATTTACAAAAATAAAGATCGCTTTCATGGTGCTGCTGACATAAGAGTTGGGACAGAGTCAGTCTTTAGTAGTTCTTAATTTCTCTGTTGTGTTGCTTATCAATTAATTTTTTTCGTTTGTCGTAATCTTTTTTACCTTTAGCAAGAGCAATTTCAATTTTAACGTATCCATTTTTTTCAAATAATTTAGTTGCAATTAGCGTATATCCTTTTTGAGACGTCAGTCCAATAAATCTTTTAATTTCTGATTTATGAAATAAAAGTTTTCTCCTTGCTTTTGGATCATAGTCAGTTTGTTGAGCAAACTTATATGGTTCAATATTCATCTCATATATATAGGCCTCTTCTTCTTCAATAACAGCAAATGCATCAACAATTGAAGCTGCACCATTTCTAACACTTTTTGTTTCAGGACCTGTCAAAACTATTCCAGCATCAAAAAACTCCTCAAAATTATATGAATTTCTTGCTTTTCTATTTTCAGCAAAAACCTTCATTAGTTTAAGAAACAGTATGGATTTACCCTGCCTCTAGAAGTTGGGTCTAAATAAGGCAGACTACAATTTGCAGAACTTGGATTTTTTAGTCTTACTTCAAAATGTAAATGAGGACCAGTAGATCTTCCAGTATTTCCAACAGTACCTATCTGATCTCCTGTTACAACTGTTTGACCAACATTCACTGAAATTCTATCCATGTGAAAATAAAGAGTGGTCATGCCTCCACCATGGTCTATAAATACGGTATTTCCTGCTAGACCGTAGTAACGTGCTAAGATTACTACCCCTCCAGCTGCAGCTTTAATTGGAGTGCCACGATTAGCAGCAATATCAATTGCTCCATGAAAGCTAGTTGTTCCACCAAGTCGTCTCCATTTGTATCCACTTGATACATAACCTGTTGTAACAGGCCATGACAATTGATTTGGAGCAACACCTCCAGAGCTACTTAATCTATCTATATCTGCCTGAATTGCATCTTCAAGTTTTTCTAAATCTGCGTGCTCTTTATCAAGTTTTTCTAATTCTTTATTAGCTTGATTAAGTAATTTTTGTGCTTCTTGCCTTGCTTTCAATACTTGAATTTTTTGAGCTTCAACCACAGCCTTTTCTCTTTCTACTGCATTTCTTTTTTGTTCAACCTCATTAGCAAATTCTTCAGCATCTAGAGAGATTTGATTTTTTCTTTCTTCTTCATTTTGGAGAGTTTCAACAATCTGTGTTCTCTCTTCCTCTCTCTCAGTTAAAAAAATTGTTTGATTTGTTGCAAGATTTCTTAAAGCATTAAGCTGCTCAACAATTTCATACGCACTATCAACAATGGTTGATGCGTATCCAAGAGCAACTAGAAAACTAGATAGTTCTTCTAACTCTATAAACAATGCAGTAGCTGGACTCATTACTCCATTAATGTATAAACTAACTGCTTGTTCTTGAAATTCTTCATCAGCCTCAACAAGACTTTGTTGTGTTTCAAAAAGTTCGTCAGTTACATCTCTGATTTCAGTTTTAATTTTTCCTAATCTAGTTTGTTCTCTAACTATATTTTGTTGCACTAAAGCCAAATCAGTTAATGTACCATCATAATTTTCTAAAGCTCGTTCAAGTTCTCTTTCTGCTGCATTGAGTTTTGCTTGAACCGCAGCTAGGTCAGAATTTACTTTTTTTAAATCAGCATTATTGGCAATAATTGCTTTTTCTAAATCGGATCGTTCACCTTCATACTTATCAATCTGTTCTGCAATTGCTTGCAATTGCTTTTCAACCTCAATTAATCTTTCTTCTGCAGTAATAGCTGAAGATTGTTCAATGAAAAAGAGATTGGCAAAAATTGAAAATACTACAAAAATTGATAAAACTTTTTTAATCATTTAGCGCTCTTCTTATTCCAATAAAAGAAGCGACTACACCAAATACAAATGAAAATAAAATCATAAATAAAGTTAGAGTTATTAAATAACTATCAGAAAAATTAATTTCAAAAATTCCATCAGAAATAAATGAAGTTTTAGAATACTCTATTAAACCCCAACCCAAACCAACAGCAATACTTGTACCTATTAATGACTCAATAACAGCTTCGAAAATAAAAGGTAATCTAATGTAGGTAGCTGACGCTCCTAGAAGCCTCATAATCTTTATTTCTTTAATCCTAGAAAAGGCCGTCAATCTCATGGTATTAACAATCAAAATAAAGGCAGCGAATCCAATTAAAACTGCAAATGATGTTGCTGCGATAATCAAAGTATCTGTTAATCCTAATAATCTATCAATAGCCTCACCAGAAGCTCTTATCTCTTTAACTGCAGGGTTTCCCTCAGTTCTTTCGATAATAAACTCATAATCTGATGGGTCATTTAAATTTACTCTAAGTGAAGATGGTAAGATTTCATAATCTACTTGACTGAGTAAATCTGGTTGGTCACTGAATAATTGCTTAAACTCATCTGCAGCTTCGGACTTTGTAAAATACTCCACTGTTCTTACTTCTGGATAGTTTTCTATAGAAGTTTGCAACTGTTTATGAGCAGTTGTAGTAACTCTGTCATCTAAAAATATAACGACGTGTGTTCCATTCTGCCAGCGTAGGGTATTATTTTCTACAATTGTTCTTGCAGAGATTGTTGAGAAGACTAAAAAGCTAGAAACAAGAATAGCTATTATTGTCGCAAATACTAATAGAGGTGATCTTTTCATATTTACTAAAGTATTTTTAAATGCGTATGAGAGTTTGTTCATTTTATACCTTTAAGTAGCTACCATTTTTTTCATCTCTTTTGAGTTTTCCTTGAGAAAGTTCAATAACTCTTTTCTTTCTTCTATTGACGATGGTCGAATCATGAGTTGCCATAACTACAGTTGTCCCAGCTCTATTTATTTTTTCAAGTAAACCTAAAATTTGAACACTTAATTCTGGATCAAGATTTCCTGTCGGTTCATCACAAAGCAAAAGTAGTGGGTTATTTGCAAGTGCACGTGCAATACTTACTCTGGTTTGTTCCCCTCCAGATAGTTGAGAAGGGAACTTAAAAGCATTTTCATTTAACTCTACTAAATCTATCAAAGTATTAGTTTTGGAATCTATTTCGTCTGAAGGTGTGCCCATTACTTCCAAAGCAAAAGAAATATTTTCAAAAGCTGTTCTAGTTTCGAGTAATTGAGGTTCCTGTGTAACAACTCCAATTTTTCTTCTTAAAATTGGAATTTTCCACTTTGGTAACTTTACTACATCAATGCCAGCTACCTCAATCTCACCCTTTGTTGGAAAGTAGTCTTTATATAACATTTTCAATAATGATGACTTTCCACTTCCTGAGTGACCAATTAAATATACAAATTCTCCTTCATTAATTTGAGTAGATATATTAGACAAGGCTACGCTTCCGCCTTGAAACACTAATGAGACATTGTTTAACTTAATCATTTATTCCCTGCCTACGCCATTTTAGATAGTCATTGATAAATATGGAAATTTCTCCATCTAATACACTTTGAACATTGCCTACCTCTGTACCCATCCTAGAATCTTTCACTTGTTGATAAGGCTGTAATACATAAGATCTAATCTGCCTACCCCAACCAGCTTCATGCTGGTCTCCTCTAATCTCATCTAGTTTTTTTAGCTCATCATCTCGTTTTTTTAATAAAAGTTTTGACTTTAACAACTCAATAGCCCTATTTTTATTTTGTAATTGTGATCTTTCAGCCTGACATGCAACAACTATTCCAGTTTCAAGATGAGTAATTCTTACAGCAGAATCTGTGGTGTTAACATGTTGACCGCCTGCACCGGAAGATCTGTAAACATCAATTCTTAATTCTTCATCAAGGATTTCAATATCATCATTATTTTCGATTAATGGAACTACATCAACACCTGCAAAACTTGTGTGTCTTCTTTTATTGCTGTCAAAAGGGCTTATTCTAACAAGTCTATGCACACCCCTCTCACTCTCTAATGTTGCATATGCTCTATAAGAGTCGACCCTTAACGACACTGATTTAATTCCAGCTTCTTCACCTTGGGAAATTTCTTCAACTTGAAAACTCAAATCGTTTTGAGAAAGGAACCTAGAGTACATTCTGTATAACATCTCAGCCCAATCATGTGCATCTACTCCACCTGCGCCTGCATTTATTGTTAACATTGCACTTAGATCATCATATTCCCCAAAGAACAGGGCTTCATTTTCTATATCTGATAATTTTTGTTCTAAGGATTTAATCTCATTTTCAAAATCATCATTGTCAGATTCTCCTGAAGAAATAGATAACAGTTCCTTAAAATCTTCTAAATCTTTCTCCAGTTTTGTAAATGAAGATACGAGCTTCTCTATCTCTGAAGCTTCCTTGGAAATCTTTTGAGCTTTATTTGGATCATTCCAAAAATTCTTATCTGAAATTTGTTGGTTTAATTCTGTTAATTGAGTTGTTTTTTTTGGTATGTCAAAGATACTCCTTTGCTGAGATCAGTCTCTCAGACATTTTTTCAATATTTAGTATCAATTCTTTAGACATATTAACCGTGACATTTTTTGTATTTTTTACCAGATCCACATGGGCATGGTGAATTTCTACCTACTTTATTATCTGTCTCTATATTAGTTTCTTTTTTTTCATCATTACTTTGTTTTATTAAACTAGAGTCAAAATTTAGCAAAATCCTAATAACTGAGTATTTTACATTATTTACTAAATCTTCAAATAAATCATAACCCTCTTTTTGGTACTCAACTAGGGGGTCTCGTTGACCCATAGCTCTCAATCCTATTCCTGAACGTAAATAATCCATTTCAGCTAAATGATCTTTCCAAGCTTGGTCAATAAATGATAAAGACGATGCTCTACCTAAATTCCAAAAATTGTTCTCATCTTGTTGACTATTTTGATCAAATAACAACTTTAATTCTGAATAAATATCTAAGCTATCATCAATTTTTTTTCCTTTTAAGAGTTTATTTTTTGACGCATCGCTTAATATTTCTGATAACTCTTCTGATACCAATGACTCAAATTCTTCTAAAGTTTCATAGGTTGATTTCAAATTTTCGAAATTAGAAGAAACCTGACTAATTACATCATCCAACCAATCAGTAATCAGTTGCTTAATAGAATCTGCGAGAAGTAGTTGTTTTCTCCACTTATAAATTACTTCTCTTTGTTGGTTGAGGACTTGATCAAATTTAAGTACATTTTTTCTAATTTCAAAATTTAAAGATTCAACTTGAGCTTGAGCTCTTTCAATACTCTTTGTAACCATTGATTGCTCTATTCTCTCTTCATCAGGTAGATTAAGTCTATTCATAATCGACTCAATTCTTTCACCTTGAAATCTTCTCATTAACTCATCTTGTAAGGATATAAAAAATCTTGATTCACCAGGGTCTCCTTGTCTTCCAGATCTTCCTCGAAGCTGATTGTCAATTCTTCTTGATTCATGCCTTTCTGTACCAAGTACATACAACCCGCCAATATCTAGCACTTCTTGTTTTTCAATATCTACTTCTTTTTGAATTTCTGAGATAATTTTTTCAAATTCATCTTGGTTGAATTCCGAACTGTCTTTGAGGTGTTTTTGCATTGCCATTTCTTCGGCATTTCCTCCAAGTTTAATATCAACACCTCTTCCAGCCATATTAGTTGCGACTGTTACTGAGCCTTTTCTACCTGCTTGAGAAATTATTTGTGCTTCCTGCTCATGATTTTTTGCATTTAAAACATTATGAATGATACCTTTTTCAGTCAATCTTTTAGACAGTATTTCAGATGCCTCAACAGAGACGGTACCGAGTAAGACAGGTTGACCATTTTTATTTCGTTCGACTACATCTTGGATAACAGCATCTAATTTTGCATCTGTTGTTTTATAAACTGCATCTTGTTGATCAATACGTTGTATTGGAACGTTTGTTGGAACCTCAACTACTTCTAAATTATAAATTTGGATAAATTCTGCTTCTTCAGTTTTAGCTGTACCTGTCATTCCTGAAAGATTCTCATACATTCTAAAGTAATTTTGGTAAGTTATTGAAGCTAAAGTTTGATTTTCATCTTGAATCCTTACATTTTCTTTTGCTTCAAGTGCTTGATGTAATCCATCAGAATACCTTCTGCCTTCAAGAACTCTACCGGTAAATTCATCCACAATTTTAATCTGACCTTCTGCAACAATATAATCAACGTCTTTAGCAAATATTGTATGAGCTCGTAAAGTTGCAGTAAGATAATGTATTAAATTTGTTTTTGTATTTTCATAAAGATTATTGATTCCTAGCTTTCCTTCTACGTACTCAACGCCAACTTCTGTGGGATGCACTTGTTTTTTAGCTTCGTCAATTTCGAAGTGAATATCTCGTTTCATACCTTTGACAATTTTTGAAAAATCTTGATACCACTTTGTTGAATCAGATACCTTTCCTGAAATAATCAAAGGCGTTCTAGCTTCATCCACAAGAATTGAGTCGACCTCATCAACTACACTATAAAATAACTCTCTTTGAACAAGTTGTTCTTTTGAAATTGCCATATTGTCTCTTAAGTAATCAAAACCAAATTCATTATTAGTTCCATAAGTTATGTGTTTTTTATAAGCTTCTGCTTTTTCCACATAGTCTTGATTTGAATAAACCAATCCAACATCGAGTCCTAAAAAGTTATAGATTGGTTCCATCCACTCTGCATCTCTTTTTGACAAATAATCATTGACAGTAACAACATGAACTCCTTTGTTGTACAAAGCCATAGTTGATATTGGAAGAGTTGAGACTAAAGTTTTACCCTCACCAGTTTTCATTTCTGCGATTTTACTTCTCAACAAGACTAGTCCTCCAAACAATTGAACATCATAATGTCTTTGACCTAATGTTCTTTTTGATGCTTCACGAATGTAAGCAAAAGAATCTACTTCAATAGACTCAACACCATTCTCTAATTGTTTTGATAGATTTTGAAATCCTGATTTTATCTGTTCATCGCTTAATTGTTCAAATTCAGATTCTTTTGCATTGATTTTATCGACAATAGAATTTAGTTCTGATGCAAGTTTACCGCTTCCAACAGATAGAACTTTTTTAAAAACGTTCACTCTAGCTAGTGCCAAACTCCCAAGAATCTAGATACACAACCTGATCCTCCGTAAGGACTTCTAATTGGCCACCCATAAGTTTAAGTTTTGTAGCAGCAATTTTTTGATCAACATCTTTTGGTAATGTGTAAACTTTATTTTCTAAGTCTTTGTAATTATCTTTAATCCACTCTGAAGCTAAAGCCTGATTAGCAAACGACATGTCCATAACTGATGCAGGGTGTCCAGTAGCAGCTGCTAGGTTTACAAGCCTTCCTTCTCCTAGAACAAGGATTTCTTTACCTTTGTATTCATAACTATCTACATGCTCACGAATACGATTAACAGTTGTAGATATATTGTCTAGCTCAACAAGATTAATCTCCACATCGAAGTGACCAGCATTTGCTAAAACTACACCATCTTTCATAGCATCGAAGTGCTGGACATCTAGAACATGTCTATTACCAGTTACAGTTACAATTACATCTGCAATTTTGGATGCCTCTAAACTAGTTTTTACTTCGTAACCATGCATCAACGCCTCTAAAGCTCGGACTGAGTCAGGTTCTACAACTGTAACTTTTGCCCCCATACCGTATGCTCTCTCAGCAACACCTTTTCCACAATCTCCAAATCCAAATACAACAACATTTAAACCTGCAATCAATAAATCGGTTGCTCTAATAATTCCGTCCATTGAACTTTGACCTGTCCCAAAGCGGTTATCAAAAAGATGCTTAGTGTCTGAGTCATTTACGGCAACAACTGGAAAACGTAATTTATTATTTTTTTCCATTGATTTTAAGCGAATAACACCTGTGGTTGTCTCTTCCATAGATCCAAGTATTGGTAAATCTGCTCTAGAAGTATGTAAGAGATTAACAAGATCTGCACCATCATCCATAGTTATATCCGGTTTTGTATCTAATACAAGATTTAAATGTTTAAAGAACTCATCGTTTGATACGCCTCGAATTGCATGTACTTCAATTTCATTTTCAGCAAGGTATGCTGCAACAGCATCTTTAGTCGAAAGTGGATTTGAAGCACAAAGCGCAACGTTAGCTCCTCCAGCCTTAAGAGTTAGCATTAAATTTGCTGTTTCTTTGGTAACGTGCATACATGCCCCAATATTTAATCCCTCTAGAGGTTTTTTTTCAGCAAACTCAGATTTAATTTCCTCCAAAACTTGCATCTGTCTCTGTGCCCAACTTACTTCAGCTGCACCTTCACTTGCCAAATTGGAATCTTTAACGCTTGACATTTAATTACCTTTCAACATTGACTTTAAATTTTCTATATTAGTGATGTCATAAGGGTCAATGCTTAGATTATCAGCCATAAACACACTCACTAAATCACCATATAAGATTAAATGAAATAATTTTTTAACTAAATTATTGGATTCTATATTTTCGACTTCGAAAATATCTACATCATCTCCTATTATTTTTTTTGTAAATTCAAACCTTTTTTTGACTTGATCAGTTTCCTGGTCATCTCTAAGAAAAATTAAATAAAAATTATTCTTAGAACCCTGTTTGTCTGCCTCCCAAGAAAGAATCTCATTATGGTGTATTTCTGGCATATAGCCAACAAATGCTTTTGATTTAGCATTTTCATTTATTTGAGTTTTCCATCTTTGAGCAGCAAGAAAACTAACCGGTGTTCCTCCATAAATTACAACAGTTTTATTTCCAATTGCAGAAGCCAAGCTTTTTGACAAATCTAATATATCGCTTTGAGAATTTTCTTCTAGAAGTCCATTGATATGACTCTGAACATCATCACATGAAGTTTTAAAATCAAACTTTATGGTCTCAGGAATAAAATGTAAAACTGCTCGAGCCATATGGCCTAATGCAGCTCGAGGCTGAAGTCCTGTTGGAACTTTTACATAATTTTTATTATTTTCTTCAGCAATGCCTAGGAGCTCCCCTCCACTTGCAACTGCAAACCAATCTAAATCGTGTTCAAGAGCTTCATTGACAGCACTGATTGTCTCTTCTGTATTTCCTGAATATGATAGAAATAAACACTTTGGTTTAGTTTTTAGCAAATGTGGTGGAATTCCATAAGTTTTCGATACCTCTACATTAATTGATGAGTATTTGTTAATTACTAACTTGAGAATATCTCCAGCTACACCGGATCCTCCCATGCCTACGATTAATAAATTTTGAAAATCCGGAGTTTCAAAATTGTCTGAAACAAGTAACTCTTGATTTATTTGATTTCCAAGATTGTATACGTGTTCTATCATTTCACCCTATATGTTACTTGAAATTTTTTCTAAAACCTCACTTAACAATTCTTCGGTCTCAGCTTCAACATTAACTCTTAGCTTAGGTTCAGTGTTTGAACCCCTGATGTTAAACCAAAAATTTTTACCAAAATATGACAGTCCATCTAAGTAATCAAAATCTCCATCAAAAATATTTTCTATATTATTTATTGAAGTTTGAATATTATCGACCTTAAAGTTTATTTCACCACTACATGGTGGAAAATTGTATGCAGATATCATTTCATTTATGCTTTTCTTTTTTTCAGAAACAATACTCAAAAATACTAATAATGTAAGAATTGCAGAATCCGCAAAAAAGTTTTCCTTATAGTAAAAATGAGCACTATGTTCTCCCCCAAAATCTGCATTTTCATTTCTCATTACCGCTTTAATATTCGAATGTCCTACTTTTGTTCTAATTAGTTCAATGCCTTTTTCATTTAACAAATTTATAGCATGTGGAGATACATTTACATTATGAACAACTTTTAATTGATTATTTTTTGTATTTAAATAATCTGCAATAAACGTTGTCATCATGCTACCAGAAATAACTTTTCCCCTATCATCAACAAATACTGCTCTATCAGCATCCCCATCAAAAGCTACCCCAAAATCTAATTTATTTGTTGTTACTAATTTAATTAAATCTTGTAAATTATTTTCGTCAGACGGATCTGCTGGATGATTTGGGAAACTTCCATCCACATCTAGATATAAAGATTCAAAGTTTAAATTGTATTGTTTTTTTAGATCTTCAATTATTGAACCAATCGCTCCATTGCCGCCATCAATTCCAAAGTGAATTTCATTTGATAATTCTGTTGGATTTACAAGATTATTAATGTGATCAAAATATATTTGTATTGAACTTGGTTCTTGAGGTTCAGTAAATAAAATCTCTTCATGATGCATATTTAAAACATCTTTT
This sequence comes from Candidatus Actinomarina sp., assembly GCA_038142145.1. Lineage (GTDB taxonomy): Bacteria > Actinomycetota > Acidimicrobiia > Actinomarinales > Actinomarinaceae > Actinomarina. The sequence continues at coordinate 729,554 of JAYQJM010000005.1, forward strand.
TTTATTTCTAAAAGACCAGAGTTTTCACCAATCGGAACAGCGCCTGAATTGCAAAGCTTTAAGCCTGTATATTCTTTTGGATTATGTGAAGCTGTAATCACTATGCCTGGTAAGTTTAAAAGACCTGAAACAGAATAAACAACATCTGTAGGAACTAGTCCTATGTACTTAACATCTACACCGTTACTTCTTACCCCAGCTGAAACAGCTGAATACATTTCTAAATTTGAAAGCCTTCCATCATGCCCAATTATTATTTCTTTAGATTGAACAAAATTTGAAAACGCTTTTCCAATTTTATAAGCATCTGTAGGCGTTATTTCTTCATTGAATACACCTCTAATGTCATAAGATTTAAAAATTAAATCTAGTTTATTTTTGTCCATTATGTAATTATTGTAATCATCATGAAATCAAAGTTTAGTTTCAATTCTTTTTCAGTTGTCGTACCAATATTCAATGAAGAAGCAATTCTTGAGGAATCTGTTAATAACATACTCTCAATTTGCAAAAGAACTGAGCTTAATTTTGAAATAGTTCTTTCAGAAAATGGTTCAACCGACTCGACATTGGAAATATCAAAAAATATTTCAAGCAAACATGAAGAAATTAGAGTGATTCATTCGGATATACCTAATTATGGAATGGCACTTAAAAGTGGCTTTTTTGAAGCTAAAAATCAGTTAGTTGTCTCATTTGATATAGATTATTATTCTGAGAATTTTTTAAATGAAGCTTTGTGTTTGGACGATAAGTTTTCTGCGATTACAGCCTCTAAAAGATTAGCTGAGTCAAACGATGGTAGAAGATTTGTGAGAAAAATTGCAACTAACAGTTTTGTACTTCTTTTAAAATTTCTGTTTAGCACCTCTCTTTCAGATACTCATGGCATGAAAGCAATTAAAAAAGAATGCATAGATGAATTTATAAATACTGTAGTCTCTACACAAGATATTTTTGATACTGAATTGCTTATAAGAATCGAAAAAAGCGGTAAGAAAATTAGAGAAGTTCCAGCAATAGTTAATGAAATTAGACCCAGTGTTTCTGTGATTTATAAAAGAATACCAAGAACTGTAAAAAGCTTAATCAAATTAAAAACTGTATTTTACAAAGAATCTTTAAAGACAAATAATTTATAAAATAAGTATTTTAAAGGCAGAATAAAACCATTAATTAAAAAAGTTATAACAAGGAAAGCTACTTCATCTTGTTGCCATTCTGAATTAAATAAAATTCCTAGAACAATTAAAAGTCTTTTAAAGCTTAAATATATTTTTTATAAAGAATCTTTAAAAACAAAAAATTTATAAATTAAATACTTTATAGGAAGTATTGAACCATGAATTAATATTGTGATAAGTAAAAAAGCAATTTCATTTTGCTGTAAGTTTTGATTAAATAAATTTATTAAGTACCAAACAAGTATTGGCACGAGCAAGTTTATTAAACTAATTAATAGAAATCTAAAAAACTCTTTTAATGTTCCGCCAATTAAATCTAATTTAAATATATATTTTCTTGATAAAAAATACGCCAAAACTATACCTAGAAAAAAAGCAATTACATTTGTAATATACGTCCTAATAGGAAAACTCAAAAAAGCTAATAAGTAAAATTGTAAAAAATAGCTAACAACCAATCCAAAAATTAAATTAATTGCACCTACTATGTATGTTCTAAATAATTCTTTTAAAGACTTGCTTTTTAAAATATTTTTAAACATCGACTTGTTCTTTCTTATTATTAAGAAAAGCTAGAGAAACAGACATTAATAGAAATATAATTGAGATGATATTAATAATATTTTCAATACGAGTATTTGTAAATTCTAATACCACTTCATTGTCGTAAGGAATTACTGCCATAAAAGATGGTGAAATTCTAAATGGACCTTGCCCATTTATTATTTTCCAGTTTGGAAAATACGATACTTTAATTAAATGTAATTGATTAGGTAAATTTGTAGAAAAGCTAATTGTTGAATTTGTTATTGAAAGATTTTTGATGTTTAATCCTTTTGATGAAGTTAAATCTTCAAAATCTGATTTTTTTAAACCTTCAATATATCTATAATCTAATTCATTCATAAACTCATCCATAGATAATTTTGCGAATGTTTCATTAGATGTATCTCGAAATATTGATCCGCTTATTCCTTCAACTGGAGTTGTTGATTTATACTCAATAAGTCTAGAGTCTATTAACTCAATTTTATCTGAATCTAATTGAAAAACTGTAAAGGGTTCACTCTCAAATAAGAACTTGAGATTAGATGATGTAAGTGCTTTATCTTTAATTGAATCTGTATAAGAAATAAAATAATCTACTCCAAGTTCTTTCATAAACTTTTCACCTTTATCAAAATTTCCATTAATATACTTTAATCCCCCAACTGGATTTGAAGGACTTTCTGCTAATCCTGAGACGCTTACAAAATGAAAAGGTGTAGTAATACTAGAATCAAAGTATAAACCCTCGACACTTTCATGTTCTGTAAATAAAGGAATTGTCATCAAAACCATAGGAGTGCCATATTTATTCTTATCTGAATTAGGTTCCCACATTATTCTTCCAGGTTCTAAGCTATTTAATTTTAGGTAAAGATCATTAACTTCACTCCAATTTTCTTTACTTTCATAACCTGTAAAATTCCAATTTAACCAATGAGGTAAAAAGGTTATAGAAGCAAATATTAATACTATTGTTGAAAGTGAAACTACTGAGATTGTGTTAGAAAAGTTAACTAAAAATAAAACTAAAAATAAAAAACAAATGAAAACACTTGTGACTAAGTAGCGATCTTGCCATTTTTCATAATAGAGAAATAATAAAATAGGGGCAGCAGTGAATATTAGTTTCGTGATAGCATAATTACTAATTTCTTTATTTTCAATTTCACTAAGTAAAAAACTAAGTAATTTAAAGAAAATTATAATTAATCCTAAATTAAAAAATGGAACAAGCCTTCCGTTCCATAACGCACCTTCTGGACCATAAAAGAAAAGAACAACTGAAAGAAATATTAAATAGAACTCAAAAGAAAATAATTTTAGATTTTGAATAAATTGTTTCTTTATTGAAAACAATATAAAAATTAAAAATATGTAAGGCAGTACATCGGGTTTAATCAAATCACTTAATTTGGTATAAGGTGAATATGTCATATTCGTAGTGAACTCTAAGTTAAAAAACAACGAAGTAGAAAACCTCAGTGTTAAACCAAGACACAACAAGGTAGAAATTAATTTTGATCTAATGCTTTCTACAGAGATGATGAAATTTATGAAATATACAATGCTATAAAAAATAAATGGAATTATATGTGACAACAAACAGGCTGCAATCATTACAGCACTTAATGTATTCTTATTTTTATTTTCAGATTTAGTAAGAAAATATATAGCTAAATTCCCAAATGCCATGGAGTATGTAAAAGAATATTGTCCAGCAAGCGTTGATGCTAAATTTCCTCCAAAAATTGTAAAAGATTCTGTTAGTAAAAAGGCAACTCCTGCAGCAAAACCTAAAAAAGGAGTCCGGTTTTGTTTTTTATATAACAAACAATCAATAGATAAAACTAACAAAATTAGAGAAAAAATTACCATCAATTTAAATGAAACATTGAAAGGAAAACGATACTAAAAAAAGAAACTATTAAAGGTGGTAAAGGAAAGTAAAAATAAAAAGCAGGATAACCCGCAAACCAATCTGATGACCAACCGCTAAATTGGAAATTGGTAATTAAACTTTCAACAAAAAACTTTACTGGAACTACATGTGCTCCCATATCCCCACCAGTTGGAAGAGTATTTGTAATAACTAGATCAATTCTCAAAAAAACTAGTAGAACAGAATATAAAAATATTGATGTAATTTTAAAAGGGTTTAAGTTAGATATCACTTAGTCTTTTTCCTAAATATTTAGATTTTCTTTTACCATTTTCTGTCCATTCTGCGTACCAATAAGGACCATGTGGGCATTTAACACAAGATTCTTTTCCACATTTTATATTTTTTGTCCTGTAAGAAACTTTAGAATTAGACTTTAAATCTAATTTATTATCAATTAGTAGCTTTACTCTTTTAAGTTCCGCGTCATTTAAATCTGCTAAACTTTCGAGAATGTCTTTGTCTATCATTACTAAAATGTTAGTTGAAAGGTTTTAAATAATAAGGACATAAAATTGAAAAAAGTTTTTTATCTTAGCGGTGGTGTCGGAGGAGCAAAATTTGCAAAAGGCCTCTATCGGATCAAAAATATCGACTTAAACATTATTGTAAATACAGGTGACGATGAAGTAATTAATGGTGTATTTTTATCACCTGACGTAGATACTGTAATTTACAATCTTGCTGGAATTGAAGGTAAATTTGGGTGGGGTATTAAGAATGACAAATTTACAGTACACAATCACTTAAATAAATTTTTAAAATCAAATTTTATGATTGGAGATAAAGATTTAGCTACTAATTTATTTAGATCTCAACAATTAAACAATGGTAAATCATTAACTGAAGTGACCGAAGAAATAAAAAATAAATTTAAAATAAAGTGCAATATTTTCCCTATGTCGGATTCTATAGTCAGTACAAAACTCTTAACTAAAACTGGTAAGAAATTAGATTTTCAGGAATATTTTGTTGAGAAAAAAGGAAGACCAAGACTTAAAAAAATAATTTATGAAGGATCTAAACTAGCAAAAGTTTCAAACACATTATTTAAAGAGATAAAAAATAGCGATATTGTAATTATTGGACCATCCAATCCATTTCTTTCAATAGGCCCTATTTTGTCACTCAAGCAAATAAAAAAAGTACTTACTGAACATCAAAATGTAATAGTCATAAGTCCGTTTATAAACAATAAAGCATTGAAAGGGCCTTCAAAAAATAATTTTTTAGATATGGGACTCACACCAGATATTCATGGTCTTAAACAGTTTTATAAAAATATAGGAAAAAAGTTTATTGTTCATTTTGAAGACTCAGATAATTCATCAAATACATATGAAGAAAATATAATTTTCAACTCCAATAAAGACTCAGAAAAACTAGCTAGTAAAATAATGGCCTTATGAACGAAATCTCAATTATTCCTATTACGGGTATTCCAGAAATTAGCAAGGGAGATGATTTAGCATCATTAACATTAAACTCTCTAGAAAACATAGGTAAAAAAGTGCAAGACAAAGATATCTTTGTGGTCACTCAGAAAATTGTATCAAAAAGTGAAGGTATGGATAGAGATCTAAATGAATTCACTTTTGATGAATTAATAAATCTTGAAACTGATCAAATTATCCGTAAACGAGGTGATCTGGTTATTGCAAGAACAAAACATGGAATAATTTGTGCAAATGCTGGTATAGATAAATCTAATATAGACAAAAGCAAAGTACTTCTGCTTCCTAGAGACCCCAATAAATCTGCAGATAATTTTAGAAATCAAATTGAAAAAGAAACAAAAAAAAATGTAGCAGTAATAATTACTGATACATTTGGTAGAGCTTGGCGAAAAGGACAAGTTAATTTTGCAATTGGATCTTCAGGAATTACACCTTTAAATAGTTATATCGGAGAATTCGATACTTTTGGTAATGAATTGTTCGCAACTGAAATCGCAATTATCGATGAGATAGCTAGTGCAGCTGAATTAGTAATGGAAAAATCTTTAAACATTCCAGTAGCTTTAATTAGAAATTTTAATTACGAGAATTCAGAAGAAAACGCAAATATATTAATAAGAGATAAATCTGAAGATTTTTTCCTTTAATTCTTTAGCCAATTCACTACTTGCTTAATTCCATCTGAAAGAGATACCTCTGGTTTCCAATTTAATACTTCTTTAGCTTTTGAATTGTTTAGTACACTTCTTTGAAGCTCTCCTTCTCTAGCTGCTAAATATATTGGTTTTATATTGGAGTCGAATTCATCTTTAATAGCTGTTACTAAATCGTTAACAGACGTCTCAATACCAGTGCCAATATTTAAAAATGTATTGTTTTTTAATTTAGAGGAAAGAACCAATGCGCTAACAATGTCTTTAACATATATATAATCTCTTGTTTGATTTCCATCACCATAGACAATAGGTTCTTGGTTGTTTAAATATTTTTTTGAAAATATAGATATTACACCCGCTTCGCCATGGGGATCTTGACGAGGACCATATACATTTGCTAGATTTAAAATTGAGTAACTTAATCCAGTCCCTTTTGTAATTTCAATAATGAATTCATTTAAATACTTCTTTGCAACACCATAAGGTGATTCGGGTTCGCCTGCAAAGTCTGTTTCAGAAGTAGGAATATTTATGGGCTCTCCAAAAATAGTACCTCCAGATGAGGTAAAAACAATTTTTGAACAATCTGTTTCTAAAAGAACTTTTAAAAGTTTGATAGGTTGTAAGATATTATGATCAAAATCTAAATCTGGTTGCTCTACTGATATTACTACTGAAGATTGAGCAGCAAGGTGAAAACATATATTTGGATTAAATTCCAATACAGCTTTTAAAGCTGACTCAGAGCCTATGTCATCTTGTAGAAATTGAATTTTATCATTAACAATTAAGTTCTCTTTTTTTCCAGTTAATAAATTATCAACTACTAATATATCATTTTCCTCTTTGATTAATTCTTCAACGAGATGTGAACCTATAAATCCAGCTCCACCAGTAATTAAAATTTTCATCTTTAAATATTTCTTATAATCTTTCCGTCTATTCTACTTCCTTTTTTAATAATTGAATTTGGACAAATGATGGAATTATTTATGACGACATCATTTTCAATAATACAATTATCGAGAATTACAGAATTACTAAGCTTTATGTTTTCACTAATAGATGTGTTATTTGATGAAATCCAATTAGTATCACCCTCATATAAATGTGCAGATATATACGATTCATGAGTTCCTACATCTACCATCTCACCATTGACCGTAAATGTATTTAGAAGACTATTTTCAGCCAATTTTGGAAAAACATCTTTTTCGAAAGAACATGGAATCTCTAATCCATTTTTAATTTCATTTATATCTCTTTTAAATAAGTGATACAAGCCTATGCTTATTTTTCTACCAAATGAATTTGTTTTTGGTTTTTCAACAAACTTTATTACACGAGAATATTCATCAACTTGAATAACTCCATATCTAGAAGGATCGTCAACTTCTATAGAACCAATAAGTGATGTTTTAGAAATCAGTGAATTATTAATAAAATCAGACAGATTTATGTCAAGTAACAGATCCCCATTCATACAAAAAAAAGATTCTGGCATAACATCTAGATTTTTTACGATATATCCTGCCGTATCCAACTTTTCTTTTTCAAAGTGTAAATTAATAGGGAGCTTAGATTTACTTTTGTAAATCTCCCAAATTTTTTTATGTTTATATGCACAAATTAAATTAAAATCAAAATCACCAAAGCTTAAAAAATTTTCAAGTATTATATCTATAATTTTTTTTCCACGTACTGTAAGCAGAGCTTTTGGTATATCTTTAGATAATGGAAACAATCTTGTTGCTTCTCCGCCAACAAGAAGGTAAATACTATTCATTTTCAGAGAAAATATTTAAAAATACGGAAATTTTTGTATTTTTATCTAATTCAATTATTTTATCCCAAATTTCATGAGATTTGTTTTCTGCATATAAATGTTTTGTGTTGTTGACAAACTTTTTTTTAATAAGGGGTATAGCTTCTTCTCTTCTACTTGGATGTCCTATCGGATTGTCTATAGTTACTAATTCTGAAACTTTACCATCCACATATTCCAGCTCTAAAGAGATTGAAATATGTCTTTTTGAAAAATTGTAATAATTTTCTGTAAAGGTCTCATTCTCTTCAACAGAGATTATTTTTTTCTCACTTGTTCTATTTGATCAATACCAGAAAAATTACTTTCATACATTTCGTACTCTAAATTACCAAATAACAAAGCAGCGGCAACCATATATTCAAGGCTGTGGTCCCTGTCTGATGCATTTTGTAATTGTTCTTTATTTGCAATAATTCTATTATTGCTGGCTCATGAGTAAATATTTTTATTTGTTTAATTTTTTCTTTATTATTGTTGAACTCTTTACTTAATCCAATGGCACACTCTACTGCAGACTGGCCGTGGAATTCAGCAGGAAACAAAACTTTGAAAAGAACATTTTGAATAACCCAATCATTTAATGGTTTTCCAAATTCTAGTTTTAAATCATTTAGATAATTTTTTTCAAAACCCCAATTTTCAGTTGTTTGAATAGTTTGAGTAAATTTCATCATCAAATTTACTAAATTGAGCTAGTTCCATTCCTCTCTTGGATGCATCTGCTGCAGCCCAGCTTTTTCTTTTACCAACATTAGGAAAATGCCTATAGCTTCTAAGGCTTGGACCATCTAATAAAATATTATTTATTGTCCTTCTTATTATTTCTTTGTTGCCATCGTTAATTAAATATGAATAAACTGCTCCAGAAGCAAGCTTCACATAAAAGACATGGTCATAACCTTCTTTATTTAATGATGTACCTAAACATAGAGATCCCTGTATTTCATAAGTCTGGACTAAAGAAGTAATGAAATCTTCAAATAGTAAATGCTGATTGTTAACAAAGTAACTAAAAACACTTCCAAAATTATCCGATGGATGAGCCCATTCTTTTGCTAAAAAAGTATCGTTATAGTCAAACCACCTTGTTAACACTGTAAGTGCAAAACTAATATCTTTGGGGTCTTGAATTTCCTTTACTAATTCAAATGGATTACTACCTTCACCAACTTCTTTAGATTGAAATGCAAAATTTATTACTTCTTGATGAGAAGATGCTTCAATAATACAGCCAAAGGTATCAAGAATTGTTAATTTAGCAGCTAATAAAAGTTCCTCATCAATGATTATTTTTTTTGAAAGATAATTTGAAATGGAAAGGTCTAGATTTTCAGTCAACTAAGAGATTATCTTTCAGAAGGACCAATATATTTTGCTGCTGGCCTAATTAAAGTATCCTGTTGTCTCTGTTCGAAATAATGTGCCGCCCATCCAGCAGTCCTACCGGCTACGAAAATAGGAGTAAATAATTCTGTTAGGAATCCTAATTCATGAAGCAAAAGTCCTCCATAGAAATCAACATTAGGAAATAAATTTTTCTCACTGTCCATTATTGTGTCAATTTTTTTAGCTATTTCAAATTTATTTTTTGCTTCATCTGTTGTACTAAGAACTTCAACCCAATTTTTAACTACAGGACTTCTAGGGTCTTGTATCTTGTAAACTCCATGCCCAAAACCCATGATTTTCTTTTTTTCATCTAATAACTTTAAGACTCCATCATTTGCCTCATCAACAGTGGAATATTGAGAAATCATTTCAACTGCTTTTTCATTAGCACCACCATGCAACTCTCCTTTTAGTGTGCCAATTCCAGAGACTATTGAACTAGTTAAATCTGATCTTGTGGATGCAGTTACTCTTGTAGCAAAAGTTGAAGCATTGAAACCGTGCTCTGCGTATAAAATTAAAATATCATCTAATGCTTCTAGTTTTTCTTTACTTGAATTATTGGGCAGTAGTGAACTTGCAACTAAAAATTCTTCATCTAATTCATTTGAATCTTCTTGATTGTAACTAGCAATGACGTAGCAAACTGCTGCAATTAATCTGGTTGTCTGTTCAGTTTTGTCTTCAGAACTTGACTCGCCTAAAAATGAAACAACAACTTTCAAAACATCCATTGGGTGTAAATTTTCTTTAGAAGTTTCTATTAAACCATTGAGGTAATTGTCATTACTAAGATTGTTGTAATGTTCTGTATAAAATTTATTAAAATTTTCACTATTTAAATCATCATTGAGGATTAACGAAGCAACATTTTCATATGTGTATTCCTCAGTAAGTTTTATAGCGTCGTACCCTCTGTATCTGAGTGAGGTACCTTCTTTACCTACGGTTGAAATAGAAGTTTCACCTGCTATGACACCTCTGAGACCTGGGGAATAATCCATCGTTCAATTGTACAATAAAGTGTTGATTAAGGCCAGAAAAATGAATGCCATAACTGATGATTTGAATAAAAAAAGATTAGTATCTCAATATGGCTGAAATACATAAACTTGAGGAGCAATCTAGATTTGGATCTAGTTTTGTTGCTGGAGTAATTATATTTGCTATCACTACTCTTATAGCTGGCTGGATAGGATTTTTCTTGTTCCTACCAATAAAATCTGGAATGGAAGTAGTTACTAATCTTGAAGAAAAATTTTTACCAAGAGCAGAAGGTATGGTTCTAAATTTTGTCTCACTCTCTGAACCCTCAACCATCATAACTTCAGACAATAAAATATTAGATGAGCTTCATGATGGACTTAACAGAGACCCTATTGCATTGTCAGATGTACCACCATTTGTAGTAAATACTCTTCTAGCTGCTGAGGATAGCAACTTTTATACCCATGAAGGTGTTGACTTTATTGCGATTTTAAGTGCTGTCTTAGACAACTTACGAGGTGTAACAAGAGGTGGTTCAACAATTACATCTCAAGTTGCTAAACAGTCATTTGTTGGAGACGAAATATCAATACGAAGAAAAGTTGCTGAGGCTGTTGTTGCCGCAGAGCTTGAAAGAAGATATACAAAAGACCAGATACTTGAGTACTATATAAATTCAATTTACTGGGGTTCAGGTGCATACGGAATTCAATCAGCAGCATATGAGTACTTTGGTAAAGACGTCAGAGATATTACCTTAGATGAAGCTGCAACCTTAGTTGTTATTATCAGAAGCCCTGCATACTACAATCCAAGAAAATATCCAGAGAGAGTGTTGGAGAGAAGAAATAATGTATTAGATGTGATGCTCAAAGAAGACTTTATTGTAGACATACAAGCACGTTCAGCAAAGTTAGCACCCTTAACGATAGTTGAATCAAAAAATCAGGTATCACAAGCTGAACATGTCGTTGCTGAAGTAAAAAGACAATTATTAAATGATCCTCAGTTTGCTGTGCTTGGAAACACAAAAGATGAAAGAAAAAAGAAAATCTTTGGTTGTCCATCAGACGATACAACTTGTGTAGGTGGTGGTGGTTTAAGTGTTTACATCACTTTGAACTTAGAATTTCAAGAACACGCAAATACAGTATTAGAAAACTGGGTACCTGCTGCTAAAGATGATGAAAATTCTGATGATGAACCTAAGCCAACTGGAGTAATAACCCTTATTAACAATTCAACAGGTGCCATAGAAGTTATGGCATCAGGAATTCCTTTTGAAGAAGAGCAATATAATCTAGCTACTCAAGGAAAACGAAATCCAGGCTCGGCCTTTAAGCCAATTACTTTATTAGCTGCTTTAGAGTCAGGTTCTAAATTATATAGCAACAGAGACTCCAGAAGTCCTGTAGAGATTGACTGTGGGTATCCATGTGCACCAGATGGAGTAGGAACTAAATGGGTAGTTAGAAACTACGGAACATCAATTACAGCAGATAGATATTTAAACAAAATTGATGCACAAGATAGAGCAATTGAACTCCAATGTGTAGGTTTTCATGTTGACAGTATTAAAAACAAAGACTTTATTGATCAGTTTCCTCTTCTTGAAAATATTGATGAATTTGAAGATGAAATAGAAAAACTTACACAGATAGGTATTGCACTTAATCAATTTGATGAAGATGGAGAAGTTATAAACTATGACGAATCTTCAGAAGAATTTAGTTTACAAGAAAACTTAATTCAAATAGATATTGAAAGTGAAACACAGTTTATCTATAAACCATGTGCTGATAAAAGTGAGTACAACAGATCAATTAAATTATTAGACACTTCAGGAATGATTTCACTAGAAGAAGCAACTAGAAGATCTATTAACACAGTATTTGCTCAGATGGCTTCTGAAATTGGTGGACAAAAATTAGCAAATACTGCAAACAGAATTGGAATTGAATCAGAAATTGATCCTGTAATATCTTTAACCTTAGGAGCTGGAGCAGTAACTCCTATCGAAATGGCATCAGCATACTCTTCTTTCGCAACAAACGGTGTACTAGCTCCTACATACTTAATAGAAAGAATTGAAGATTCAAATGGAGACGTTTTATACCAACATATTGTTTCAAGAAGAATTTCTATTCCTGACCCTGGTGCAGCAGCTGCGGTAAGAAAGACATTAGAAGTTGCAGCCCAATATGGTACAGGAACAAGAGCTGTACTAGATGATAGGCCAATAGCAGGAAAAACAGGTACACACCAAGGATTTAGAGAGGCATGGTTCATAGGCTTCATTCCACAATACACATCATCTATATGGATTGGATTTGCAGAGGAACAGCTGCCGCTGACAGATGTTGAAATTAAAGGTGAAGTAATTAGAAATGTATCTGGTGGTAGAGTTCCAGCACCTATTTGGAAAGAGTTTATGACAAAGGTGGTTGAAAATCTTCCAATAGAAGAGTGGCCAGATGATCCGAGTGATATTAATAAATATTATGAAATTCCAACGGTCAATATACCTCAATTAATAGGTTTAAATATTTTAGATGCTGAAGAAATAGCATTTAGCTCTTACCTCTTACCAGAAATAGTTTTAGTTGAATCAGAGGAAGCTCCTGGTTTAGTTTTAACTCAAAATATTGAACAAGACGAAGAAGTTGCAGAAGGTACTGTAATTCAGCTAGAAGTATCTTCAGTTAAGAACTCAGCAGCAATTCCTAACATTCCACCATGTCAGCTAAGTCCAGATGAGGCGGAAAGTTTAATTAAACAATTTATGAGAGAAAATAGTGTCATTTTATTTATTAAAAAGAATTTTGAAACTTCTGAAGTTCAAGGATGTGAAGGTAAGGTTATTGGAACAAACGTAGCGCAAGGAAGTGTTGTTTCAACAGGAGATTCTTTAGTATTTATAATTGACGATACTGTAATCGAAGAGCCTACTGAAGATCAGTAACTTTATTTTTAATAAAATTATAAAAGCCAATAACCCCAAAACCAGTTCCACCACTTGGATTGATAACATCATTACTTCTTGATCGTGCAGGGCCAGCCATATCTAAATGAATCCAAGGTATTCCCTCTACAAACTCTTCCAACAATAGCGCTGCAGTTATAGCACCTCCAAACCTTCCACCAGTGTTTTGCATATCAGCAATGTCAGATTTTATCAATTTCTTATAACTTTGTTCTAAAGGAAGTGCATGGTACAACTCATGAGATAACGCGTTACTTTTTATAAAGCTTTCTTCTAGGGTTTTATCATTAGAAAATACTGCACCTATATCTACTCCTAAAGCAACATAAGAGGCACCAGTTAATGTCGCAACATCACAAATGACATCCGGTTTGAACTCAGATGCATAAGCAAGTGCGTCTGCCATTATAAGTCTTCCTTCTGCATCAGTATTCAAAACTTCTATCGTTTTGTTATTTCTCATAGTCAATACATCTCCTGGTCGGATAGCACTTCCACTAGGCATGTTTTCAACTAAAGGAGTGTACACTTTTAATCCAATTTCTAACTTTTGCTTAGCTACCAATGTAATAATTCCCCATGCAGTTGCAGCACCAGCCATATCTGTCTTCATAGTTTCCATTCCAGCTGGGGATTTTAATGAAAGACCACCTGAGTCAAATAAAACACCTTTTCCAATAATAGAAATTTGAAATTTTGCACCCTGATTGTACTCACCAATTAATAATTTTGGTTTTCTAGTTGAACCACTGCCAACACCTAAGATTCCACCAAAATTATTTTCAGATAACCAAACATCATCATATGAAGTTAATTTAATATCAGTTTCTTCTATTAACTTTTTCACATTATCTTCAAAAAATTCTGGAGATTTGTTTAGTGCAGGAGTGTTGACCATATCTCTTGTCCAAAAAATTGAATTAATTTTATTTTTGATTTCTTGAGTAAATTGAGTTTGATCAATAGATAAGGTATTTTTTTGATTTTTCTCTGATTTAAATTCATCAAATTGATACTGACTTAAGTAAAAACCAAATTCTAGAGATTCAATATTTGCATCTGAAGTCATATCAACAAAATTTAAAGTTGCATCATACTTCAAACTCATTCCAAGGTTTGCACCGATGCTAACCCAATCAGAAGTACTCTCGCAAGAGTTGGTCCCGACTAATAAAATATTTTCACTATCTTTTGTTAAATTTTTTGAGATTTTAAGAAAATTATTTTTTTCAGGAGTAAATGAATTTAAATTAATTAATTCATTTACATCATCTTTATTATTAAATAAATCAAAGAATTTTTCATTTAATGTATTAATTAAAACGACATTGAAATTCATTTACTAGCTGTCCATTCTTCTTCAAAATCTCTTGCCAACATCCAAAGTAAATCAGACAATCTATTTAAGTAAACTCCAACAAAAGAATTTTCTACTTTAGTCATGTCTTTCCATGTTACACATCTTCTTTCCGCCCTTCTAGAAACAACTCTGCACCAGTCAAGTTTTGCTGCAATACTATTTTCTCCAGGTACAACAAAATATTCAGGAATTCCATTTTTATCAGATAAATAATCGATATCTTTTTCTAAATTTTGAACCATATTTTCTGTTACAAGTGTTTTGCCCTCTTCCAGTTTATTTCTGTTTTCACTGTCTGTTGCCAATTCGGCGCCAACTATGAATAAATCTCTTTGAATTCTTAAAATTAACTCTTTAGTTGCAATTGGAAGCTTTTCTTCATGTCTTACAAGTCCTAATGCTGCGACTAACTCGTCAACAGATCCATATGCTTCAGGTGCAATATCGTTTTTAGAAACTTTTTTTCCAAAAAGTAAACTAGTAAGACCCTTGTCACCTTTTTTTGTATAAATCTTCATATTTGTAGGTTAGCCTTATAACGAAAGTAATAATGTACCTGAAGCGCCCATTGACACAATTAGCGATAAATAACTAAGACCGGTACTTGCCATGACACCTGTATAGGATTTTTCTTGAAGAGATTTAAATGACCCAAACGACAATAGACCTGCAGAAATATACAATCCAATCAATACAAAATTCAATGTCTCTGTTGAAATTATATTAAAAATAGTTGACGAACTACTGTAGACATCTAAACCAATTAAAATTCCTAACAATATTGAAAGCGTAGTGGAAAATTTTGCTATATTTTTCATTCCTTCTCTTTTAATTGTTGGATCTACTAAAAACCAATGGCCGATCATCATGAGAGAAAACACTGATGAAACTAATAATATTGGTAACAAAACCATCAAAATATTTGAGCCTACAATGTTATAAATTGAAGAAGCAAAGCTTATTAAGCTAAAAATTAATAGAATATTTTTTTGATTCCAGTTGAAACTATTTAAGTAAATAAATAGAAAAAAAATACCTAAAAAAGTAAAGTTTGTTGGAAGTAAAAATCCTGTAATTGAAATTATCGAAATAAACAATACGCTGAAACCTTTCTTTGGGCTTGTTGAGTTAACGATGTACCCAAGAAAAGGAATACATAATGCTAAAAAGATATAAGTAAATTCGCCCAACTGCATAGGTTATTTACAATGATATATATGTTAGAAGTTAATGTAAAAAAATACGTTTTCTTGCCGTTTTTACTTTCTCAACTCAATATTTTATTAATTTTCAATATAAGTAATAAAGAATTAGAGATTAATTTGTATAGCTACTCTATTTCATCATTAATTTATTCGATGCTGTTTTTGATAATCATTGATGCCTATACATTTAATAAAATTGTTGGTGTTATCTTATTTTTAAGTACAACATTTTTAGCACCAATATTTGGATCAAATCTTGCTGGAGAGCTATTTCCAATAACAATTGAAGTCTTTTTTATATATTTTCTTTTTCGTTTGGGATTAAAAATTTTTAAATACTGGAAAAAAACGATGGAATTATGAATTTAAAATCTAAACACCTAAAATAAATACATGAGACAGGGCCAAAATAAATATTTAAAAATAATTTTTGTAACATCATTTTTCCTTGTTTTATTTGGATTTAAATCTAATGCAGCAGCTTTTGAAATAAGATATAGTCAAAATTTTAGTTGTGCAGAAAATGCTGTAGCACCATTGAGTAGTGTTTTAGATATTCAAACTTTTTTAAATTGCAATGGCTTTGAGCCTGGTCCTTTAGATGGAGTTACGGGGGCAAAAACAACTCAAGCAATAAAAAGCTTTCAATATACTGTAGGACTATCTCCTGATGGTGTTGTGGGACCTGCTACTAGACAAGCTATGCGTGGATATAGTGCTGCAACATTTACCTTTAAAGGAAGTGGATGGGGACATGGAGTTGGATTAAGTCAATATGGAGCAAAAGGTTTAACAGAATTAGGTGCAGACTTTTGCTCTAATACAAGTTCTTGCTCTTCAACTGAAGTTGTTCAATATTACTTTCAAGAGACAAGTGTAAAAAATATGAATGATATGTCATTAAGCTCACCAAAAATTTCAACAGATGCGAATGAACTATGGGTTGGGTTAGCAAGAAATGCTAGTTCAATTACACTTACAACACTTCCATCATCTAGCCCTCCAACATTATCTATTTGCCAAGAAGGGTACAACAACACAGTTGGTGTTCAGGTTTTTCTCACTTCTAGAGGTTTTGATCCTGGAAAAATTGATGGTGCGTTTGGAGACAGAACTGCTAATGCTCTTAGAAATTACCAAGCATCAGTTGGAATTAATCAATCTGGCTCAATCGACGAAACCACACTAAACAAAATAAAAGAAGACGCCAGAACTGATGGACCATGTGAATCAGATTTTGGTCCTCTTAAAATTTCTGGTGGTGCAACTATTAATGTAATTTATTCAAATGGATCTTGTTACTTAACTGGTCACCCATTAGTTGCTAAAGTATCTGCAAGTTGCAATATGGGTATATCTTGGTCGGATGGTGGAAGAATTCGTGTCGGACCTAGAGAACATAAGCACGGTATTTTAAAATTAAGAAGTAAAAATGTTTCTTCTGGCTATCATGTTTCTCTTGCTGTTAATCTTGAAAAATATCTATATGGCTTGGCTGAAATGCCATCTCATTGGAATGTTAAAGCTCTAGAAGCTCAAGCTTTAGTTGGAAGGAGTTATGCGGTTTACCATTATCTTCGTAACAATACGCCTTCCGAAGAAACAAGTGTAAGTGCAGGCCTGTCAACATCACGTCAAGCTTATTGTTGGTGCCATATTGGCTCTACTGCATCAAGCCAATATTATTATGGTTATCTTAAAGAGATTGCAGGTCCTAACTGGGTTCAAGCTGTAAATAACACTTCAGGTAAGGTTATTACCTATGACGGAGGCTACACTCAGAGTGGTGTAATCCAGGCATTTTATTCATCTTCAACGGGTGGAAAAACTAATGATAATGTAGTTGGTTTTGGTTCTGCTACAAAATGGCCCTATCTAAATACTGTCGATGATCCTTGGTCTGTTGATAATAGAGTTGGTAACTCCAAAGCAGCATGGTCATATGATTTTAGTTCCTACCAGTTAGCAAAAAATATATTATGTGGAGATATTTCATGCTTTGATTCGGTAACAGATATTTATGTATCCTCAGCTGCAGCATCTGGTGCTGCTTTGAAAGTAACCTTAAAAGGATTTAAAAATGGCGCACCAAAAACTGTAGAAAAATCAGGTAGAAATATTAAATCTCAACTCGGTTTTTCTTCCCACTATTTTAAAACTACTAGTGCATCAGATGTATCAAGTTTAAATATAGGACCAGTGACAGTATCTACAAATTCCAATTCAACTTCAAGTTCTAACAATAGCTCTTCTTCGAGTTCTTCATCTGGTGATACACCGCAATATGCAACTTCATCAGCAGGTCTTAATGTCTTAGCTAAGTCTGGAACTTTGTACAGCTGTAGTGAAACTTCTACAGCATGTCAAGCTAAAAGCATTAGTAGAGCTGAAGCATCTGCTGTGACAGCAGTTCTTGGTGGAGTTCCTCTTGACGCTCCAAATGCATACAGTGATGATGATCAGAATATTTTTCAACAGCCATTGAATGGCCTTCCTTATTATGGCATGCACGTTTGTTTTGGTAGTCCGTTTCAGATTCAACCTGATGAACAAATCTCAAGAGAAGAGTTTGCATGTTTAATCATAAAATCAATTAGAGCTGGTGTTACTGAAAATTTAAATGGCTCATTAGATAAATACTCGGATGAGGGTGCTAGCCGTTGGACAAGCGAAATTAATATTCTCGCAGCAAATGATGTTATTCCTCCTTGCAGCTCTATTGATGATAAATTTTGCCCTAATAGAAAAATTACTATAGGAGAAGTTTCATATATTGTTAGTGCTCTAATAGAGAAATCTCTTATTTCAAATGACTTGTTTAACACAAATCACTTCAACAATTCTTGGACACCATCTGGAGGAGAAGTTTCTGACTCAGGAACTACTGCTGTTTCTAATCCTAACGCAGGGAACGATGCTTGTGTACCTAAAGATAATACAAATACATCTCTCAATACAATCGTTGATATTCAAAACTTCTTAGCTACTAATGGATTTAATCCTGGACCCATTGATGGATTAAGAGGCGCTAAAACTACACAAGCAGTTGTTGCGTTTCAAAAATCTACTGGTTTATATGCTGATGGAGTTGTTGGTAACAAGACAAAGGCAGCAATGAAGACTTATACAGGTTGTGAGTCTTCAAATACCTGTAAAGCTAGAGATAACACAGGAGCAAAATTAGATACTGTTTCAGATATCCAAACCTACCTTGCAAACAATGGGTTTAATCCTGGAATAATTGACGGAAAAATGGGTTCCTATACTAAAGAGGCTATAAAATCTTTCCAGAGAAAAGTAGGTTTAATACCAGATGGAGTTGTTGGAAACAGGACTAAATCAGAAATGCGATCTTATACAGGATGTTAATTTTATAAAATATTGCGAATATCTTCAGCAATTAATTTAGGTGTAAATTTAAAAGTTTCCATTAAATCGCTTTGTGGGGCAGACTTACCAAAAGTATCAATACTAAAAGATTTTGTAATATTTTTTAAATAAGTATTCCAACCTACAGATCGACCAAGTTCTAGGGTAAATAGTCTTTCAGAAATATTAAGTGAGCTTATCAACTCTTTATTAACTCTATTTAAAATTGGGGCACTTATAATCTGCACACTATATTCAGATAATTCTTCCTTAATCTCTAAAGCTAACTCGAGCTCTGTGCCTGTTGCAAAAATAGTTATATCTTCACCAGACTCAATTTCAAATGCTCCATTTATAAAATCGTCAAAGGAAACATCATAATTTAAAAATTTTGAATTTTGTCTAGATAGAGATAAGATTTTTGTTGATTTTGTATTTGAAAACATGTGTTTATAGGAATGAACTAACTCAATACTATTTGAAGGTCTTATAACATCAACATCTGGAATCAACCTTAAAGACATTAAATGTTCTATAGGTTGATGTGTTGGTCCATCTTCACCTAAATAAATTGAGTCATGAGTAAATATATAAGAAGAATTTAATTTCATTAAAGAAGAAAGTCGAATACTTGGCCTCATATAGTCAGAGAACACAAGAAATGTGGAACAATAGGCAAACAAATTACTGTGTAAATTTATCCCATTTGTAATAGCTGCCATAGCATGTTCTCTGATTCCAAATTCAAGACTTTGACCAATAGTGTTTTCAGATGAATAATACTCTGATGAAATAATCTGTTTTGTAGAGGCAGCAAGGTCTGCAGAGCCTCCTAATATAAATTTGTTAACTTTACCTATTTCTTCCAGTATTTTGCTTCCACCAACTCTAGTAGCAACATCGTCTTTTAAATTAATCTCTGGAACTTCAATTTCAAAATTAGAAAATTTATCCCACAATTCTTTAAAAGCTTTGTCTTGTAATTTTTCTTCTAAATTTGTACTCCAATTTTCAAAATCTATTAAATCATCTTCTCTTTTGTCAGAAAAATATTCATAAACTCCTCTATCATGTGTAAATACATCACCAATCCAGCCAATATTCTGCAAAAAAAGTTCCATTTCATTTTCGCCTAAAGGGGAACCGTGTACAGAACTAGTGTCTTCTTTATTTGGTGAAAATTTACCAATTTTTGATTTAGCAATAATTAAAGATGGTTTTGAAGTTTCATTTTTTCCATGATTGATAGCTGATATTATTTCTTGTTCGTTATGAGCATCAATCTCTTGAACATGCCATCCAAGAGACTCAAATTTCATTTTCTGATCTGTTATTGATACCTTATCAACTCTGCCATCGATAGAAATATTATTGTCATCAAAGACATATATCAATTTACCTAATTTCCAATTTGCTGCCAACTCAGCAGCTTCATAGGATATACCTTCCATTAAGTCACCGTCTGAAACTATTCCGTAAACATAATGATCGATTACATCTTTACCAAACAAGCCTGATAAATATGATTCTGCTAACGCTAACCCAACTCCTGTAGCAAAACCTTGTCCCAATGGTCCAGTTGTTATATCAATGCCTAAATTGGTATCCAGTTCAGGATGTCCAGCTGTAATTGAATCCAATTGTCTGAACTGCTTTATATCTTCAACTGAGATATTGAACTGATTGAAGTGAAGTAAGCTATAAAGCAACATAGATCCGTGTCCAGCACTCAAAACAAATCTATCCCTGTTTATCCAATCAGGTTTTTTGTTAGTTGTTTTTATAAAGTTTTTATATAAAGCTACACCAACATCGGCCATTCCAAGAGGCATTCCTGGGTGTCCGGAGTTTGCTTTTTCAACTCCAGCTGCTGATAAAACTCTTACAGATTTAGTAACTTTATTAAACATCTAAACAATTATATATAAAATTAAACAGAGGCGAAAGAGTCTTTAGCATGATATGAAGACCTAACTAAAGGTCCTGATTCAACATGAGGTATACCTAGTGACTCTCCATATGATTTATATAACTCAAATTCTTCTATTGGGGCATATCTATCTATTGCTCTGTGCTTTACAGTTGGTCTTAAATATTGGCCAATAGTTACTATGTCAATTTGTAATTTTGCAATATCCCGTAAAACAGAAAGAACTTCTTCTTTTGTCTCTCCCATACCAACTATTAATCCTGTCTTTGTCTTTCCTAAAAACCCTTGTTGCTTTGCATAATAAAGCAGAGATAGAGACCTACCATAAGAAGCGGCTGTTCTTATTTCTCTTTGTAGTCTTGGTACGGTTTCTAAATTATGATTAAGCACTTCAGGATTAGCTTCGATAATATTATTAATAGCTTTTCTATCACCTTTAAAATCAGGAATTAAAACTTCAACAGAACAATCTTGGTTTAAATTTTTTATAGCATAAATAGTGTCAGCAAAAAATTTAGAACCCCCATCTTCTAGGTCATCTCTGTTTACAGAGGTGACAACAGCATGAGTGAGTCCCATACTTTTTACACTTTCAGCAACTCTTAGTGGTTCTTCTAAATCTAAATACCCAGGTTTTCCTGTTTTTACATCACAAAACCCACAAGCTCTTGTGCAGACATCACCCATAATCATAAAAGTAGCTGTACCCATAGACCAACATTCGTAAATATTAGGACAAGAGGCTTCTTCACAAACAGTATTTAATTTTTTTTCTTTCAGCAACCCTTTTAAAGACATGTAATCTTTACCTAAATTTGCCTTTACCTTCATCCAATCAGGTCTACTTGGTTCATTTGGCAAGTTTCCTTTTATTGTTAATGGTATTGATACCTTACTTGGATTAAAAACTCCACGTTTCACCATGCTATCAATATTGAACTCTTTGTTAGTTTTTAATTGCCGAGGTGTAAATTGAGAAAACTGCTTGTCTATTTCAACATAATTAAAAACCTTTACAAAATTTTTTGTTATCTCTTCTGCAACATCTTGAAATGAAATACTGCTATTAAAGGAGTGTATTGATGTTACTTTTTCACTCTCATTTCCACATGTATTAATTAACTCAAACCCATCAAGCGAATCAAAAATGTTCAAGGAAAAGCCATGATACGTTGTCCATTTGCTTACTTTAATTCCGATCGATGCAATTTTACCCTTTTTGGTCCAAACTCCTGTATCATCTTCTTTTGTAAAAGAGTCGATTGAATACTTTTTTAGGGTTTTGATAATTACTGTCTCTAAATCTCGAACATATGGAATAACCTTTTTTGGATCAGTTAATCGAATAATTGGATATCCAACAATCTGTCCTTCTCCGTGGTATGTTATATCCCCACCACGATCTGTTTCTACATATTCAACTTTTTTTGTTAATAATTCTTTTTTTTCAACTAATAAATTCTCCTCTTTTGCAGATCTACCAACTGTAATTACTTTGTCATGTTCAAGTAACAAAAGATAATCATCTGAACTATTATCGTTTGATACATCTTTATGAATACCAAGTTGTAAGTCATAAGCTTCTTGGTAGGGAAGCTTCCCTAGCCACCTAACAATTAGATTTCTCAAATTATTTCCTGTGACCAATTAGTTTTTTCTAATTTTTCTTTTATTGAATTTAAAAACAATAAGGCGATAGAGCCATCAAAAACCCTGTGATCCCAAGTCAAACTAAGAATTCCTGTATGTCTAATTGCAATTGAATCTGTTCCATCTGATGATTCAATAACAACTGGTCTTTTTTTAACAGACTCTGTTGATAAGATCGCAACATTTGGTTGATTTATTATCGGAGATGTAATATATGAATTGAATGAACCATTATTTGAAATAGTAAATGTGCTTCCAGATACATCTTCTAATCCAAACTTTCCATCTCTTAATAAGTTAGAAATATCAAAAATATTATTAGCTAACCCTTTTACGTTTAAATTGTCTGCATTTTTAATGGTTCCAACCAATAACCCTTCTTGATTAATATCAACTGCTATACCCAAATTGATATGTCCGTGAAGAGTATGAATATTTTTTTCTAAATCGAAAGAACTATTTACTGTCGGATAGTCTTTAAGAGCATGAATTGTAGCTAATGAAATAAAAGGTAAGTAAGTTAAAGAATAACCATTTTCATTTTTAAATTTCTTTTTAACACTGCTTCTATATGCTTCTACGTTTTCAAAATCAACTTCTACAGATGTCATAACATGTGCAGAAGTTTGTTTTGACATAATCATATTTTCAGCAATTCTTTTTCTTAGTCTCGAAATATTTTCCGAATTTGATTCGCTTTGGACATGTTCAGTCTTGATTGGATTTTCTTGAGTTGTAGTTTTAGTATCGTTAATTTTCTTAGTTGGTTTTTCTGAATTTAAAGCACTCTCAATGTCTTTTCTAGTAATACGACCATTGGGACCGGAACCTGCAATAAGATCTAAATCCACATTATTTTCAGATGCTAACTTCCTAACAACTGGTGATAGTTTTTGTTTTGATTCTTTTGCTATAACTTTTTGAGGGATAGGATCATTTTCTTTCTTCTCTTCTTCAACTTCTACAATATTTTCTTTATCTGTATCATCTTGAGAAGCTTGGAAATCTACTACCTCAGTCTGAACATCAGAACTCTCTGATTGAGAACCTTCTCCATCTAGCTCTAAAAGAGATGCTCCTACTTCAACAGTTTCTCCCTCTTCAACTAGTAGAGCTGTAACCTTTCCACTAAATGGTGAAGGAACTTCTGTGTCAACTTTGTCTGTAGAAATTTCCAAAATTGGATCATCTTCTTTTACTTCATCACCAACATTTACTAACCATCTTAGGACAGTGCCCTCAGTCACAGTTTCGCCAAGTTGGGGCATAGTTACTAATTGACTCATTATTTTATTGTAGTTCCTTAATTGCGTTTACAACTTTTGAAGCATTAGGAATAAAAGCATCTTCCAAAACTGGAGCAAATGGGATATGAGTATTCGGAGCTGTAACCTTAACTATTGGATTGTCTAGGTTCCAAAATCCTTTTTCTGCAACTACAGAAGATATTTCTGAAGCAACAGAAGAAAACGGAACATCTTCTTGAAGAATGCAAAGATTAGAAGTCTTCTCCACGGATTTAAGGATAATCTCTTCATCAAGTGGAACAATAGTTCTAATGTCGATTACTTCTACTGAAATATTTTCTTTTGCTAGAATATCAGCAGCCTCTTGAGCAACAGATACCATTCCAGACCATGTAACAATTGTTACATCGCTACCTTCACGAACAATTTTTCCTTTTCCAATTTCAACCTCATAAAGACCTAGAGGTATGTCCATTTTTAAATCTGGTTTTCTGTAAAGCTTTTTATGTTCTAGATACATAACTGGGTTTGGATCATTAGCTGCAGCAACAAGTAATCCTTTTGCATCGTAAGGATTAGAAGGTGCTACTACTTTTATTCCTGGATGGTGTGCTAACATTGATTCCGGACTAATTGAGTGAAATGGACCAGATCTTGTTCCAGCCCCCGTAGGTCCTCTAACAACCATAGGGACAGCTTTACCAGCTTTCCAATAATATTTTGCAGCTTCCGTAGTAATTTGGTCTAATGCTGGATAAACAAAATCGTAAAACTGAAGTTCAACAATAGGTTTTTTACCAGCTAAAGCTGCGCCAACTGCTGCTCCTGTAAAACCACCTTCAGAAATAGATGTATCGATAACTCTAAAAGGTCCATATTTATTAAATAAACCTTTTGTTGCTTTAAATGCACCTTCAAAAACACCAATGTCTTCACCCATCATAAAAACATTTTCATCAGCTTCCATGAGTTCATCAAGACCATTGGTGATTGCTTCAATGAAGTTCATTGTTTTTAATGAACTTCCGTCATTTTGAATTACCGGTGATGTTCTTGATGCAAACATATCTTTTATTTCATTTTCTGGATCAGGATCTTTTTGTTCTTTTGCCCAATCAAGAACCTCTTTGATTTCAGCTTCTAGTTCATCTTGTAAATTTACAAACTGCTCAGTGGTAAATAACCCTTCTGAAACTAAAGAGTCTTCAAATCTTGCTATGGGATCTCTTTTCATCCAAAAATCTCTTACTTCATCGTTAACATATTCAGCGGGATCATGTCCAGCATGACCGAAGTGTCTAAATGTAACAAGTTCAATTAATGAAGGGCCATTGCCGTTTCTTGCATTTTCACATGCTTCATGCATTACATCTATTACTTCATAAATGTCATTACCATCAATTATTTTTGCTGGGATACCATAACCAGCAGCTCTATCTGCAACATTAGGGGTTCCAAACTCAGTTTCATTTGGAGATGAATATGCAAATTGATTGTTTTGAACTGTAAAAACAACAGGTAAATTTAAAACGCCCGCCATATTTATGCTTTCATGCCATGTTCCTGTGGCAGTTGCACCTTCACCACAATTAGCTACGGCTACAACACCAGAACCACTCTGTTGAGAAGCAAGTGCCCAACCTACTGCAACAGGGGCTGAATCTGGTAGAGGAGAAACTACCATTAAAGTTCCTTTATCAACAACTCCAAAATGACTGTTTCCATCTCTTCCCTTTGAAGGCCCATCATCTTTTCCAAAGAAGTTAAGAGCTATTTCTTTTAAGGTAACTCCCTTTTTAATCTGAACACCTAAATCTCTATGGGTCCCACCAAAAATATCTTTATCATCCATACCTGCAGCTATACCTGCCATTGAAGCTTCTTGACCGATTCCTGGATAAACAGCACCACTTAACTGACCACCTTTATACATTTTTAATAATCTATCTTCAAGAATTCTCTGTGTTTTCATTGATTTATAAATATCCCAAAGCTGATCTTTTGAAAGAGTAGCTGAATATCCTTTTCTAATTATTTTTTCAACTTGCATTAATGTAACCCCCTACCATTTAAACTCATTAAAGACTCTCCTATAATTTCACTAAGAGTTGGATGAGCATGAATAAATTCTGCAGCTTCTTCAGGAACTGCCTCCCAACCAACCATATACATTAATTCATGTATCATTTCACCAGCTGAAGGTCCACAGACACTCGCACCGATAATAGGCCCTTCTTTTTGAGCATATACTTTTACTAAACCTTGATTTTGATTCTGTAGCATGGCTCTACCGACGCCAGCAAAGCTATGTTGAGCTTGAGCTACTTCAATATTCATTTCCTTAGCTTTATCGCTATTTAAACCAACTTCCGCAAGCTCTGGTCTCGTATAAACTACGTATGGTATTGCATTGTAGTTTATAGGAGTGGTTGATCCTGTAGCTATATGAGTTATGGAACATACTGCTTCTGCAAATGCAACATGTGCTAATTGAGGTGTACCAGAAACTATGTCTCCTAGTGCATATATGTTGCTTTCAGCTGTTTGAAGTGTATTTAAATCAACTTCTATATAACCATTATTTGACTTAATTTTTGTACTTTCTAATCCTATATTTTCAGTTAATGGAGCTCTTCCAACAGCTACCAAAACACATTCATAGCTTTCTTCAGTATTGTCAGAAAATTTTACATTCTTTCCATCAATTGAATCTACGGAAGTACCTAATTTGAATTCAATACCTCTTTTAGCAAGTTGTTTTCTAAGCTCGCCAGATGTTCTCTTATCTAAACCAGGTAAAATTTCCTTATCCAGCTCAACCACCGTTACATCAGACTCCAAATCATTCAACAAGCTTGCAAATTCACATCCAATTGCACCTGCACCAATAATGCATACTTTCTTGGGTGGTTGTTCCCAGTTCAGGGCTGTATCAGATGTAATTACAAATTCTTCATCTACTTCAATACTTGGAATAGAACGTGGCTTAGAACCAGTAGCTAAAACAATATAATCAGACTCTATGTCTTGTGAGGTTCCATCAGCTTTCGAAACATTAACAGTTGTATTGTTCTTTATCGATCCCCAACCTTCTATGACTTCCACTTTCTTAGATTTAAGCAACATCCCTATTCCACCAACCAGTTTATTGACTGTATCGAATCTCTTTTGTGCTGTCGCTGCCCAGTCGAATGTTTTATTTTCAATATTTATACCAAAATCACTTGAGGTTAATATTTCATGGTTCAATTCTGCAACATGAAGCCAGTATTTTGCAGGAATACATCCTCTGTTCAAACATGTTCCGCCCAGTGTGTCTGACTCAATTAACGTAATTTGGATGTCCTCAAAATTGCTAGCATATAATGCAGCTGCATATCCAGCGGGTCCACCGCCTATGATGGTTAATTTTTTCAAATTACCTCTTTCCAGATAGGGTCTCTATCTAATCGAGATAATAACTACTCTTTATTTGGGGTCGCCATTTAAAAAGGTCATTGTTATTTCATATATAAATTTACTAAAGTTTGACGAAACTTCAAAATTAAGTTTATCTCAAAAATAGTTAATATACATATATGCAAACAAGACACTTAATTATCGCTTCTTTATTAACAGGAATTTTTATTCTTATATCTTTTAGCGTTTGGTTGGCAACTTTTTAAATTGGAATCTTTTACCTTAAAATCTGGCATCTACCATATCCCTTTAAAATTACCTTGGAGCTCTCCCGGGTACGTAAATGTATATTTAATTGAAGATAGCGATGGCCTAGTAATGATCGACTGTGGTGTAAATGGAAAAGAATTTTTACAACTTCTTGAGTCTGAAGTTAATAAGTTAAATTTTAATTTTGGAGACATAAAGTTGTTAATAGGCACACATATGCACTCAGATCACATCGGTTTATCTTCTTCTTTAAGAGAGCTTGATATTCCATTTGCCCTATATAAGAATTCTGAAAATTTTATAGATGTTTATAACGATTGGTCCATAAGATTTAAAGAGCTTCATGATTATGCAAAAAAAGAAGGTGCCCCAAAATCATTTTTAGAAAATTTATCAGAAATAAAAACACCAAGTCATTCAGGTGTAGTTAAAACACCCGACATTTTGCTTGAAGAAGGGCCTGTAAAATTTTTAAATAGAAAAATTAATACGATTTTTACTCCCGGCCATGACATTACAGAAATATCACTTTTTGACGAGAGTTCAAAAATTATTTTCTCTGGTGACCATATCTTGCCGAGGATTACTCCTTTCATACCAACTATAAATCAAGAAGAGGACCTGTTAACAAAATATATAGAATCTCTAGACAAGGTTTATAACATTGAACATGACCTTATTGCACCTGGGCATTTTGGATTAATTGAAGAACCACATAGAAGAATAGAACAAATGAAATTACATCACCAAAGAAGGTCCGAAAAAATTTTAAATATTTTAAAAGGTAAAAACATAAATGGCTGGGATATTATGCTTGAACTTTTTCCACGAGAACTAGATGAACTAAACCAACGACTAGCTTTTCAAGAAACTATGTCACACCTTAAATATTTAGAAAACAAAAATGTACTTTTTCACGATACTTCAAGTAGTAAATCTACTTGGAAATTAAATTAAGGGTTTAAATCCCCTATTTTTAGCTTCATCGAATGTATCAGGTGCAAATGTTTGAATTAGGTTGTTTTTTAAAGCTTCGTGTTTTTCTATTAAAACTAGGAGTTCATCTAAGTGTTGTTGATTTTTAACATCATAAGCTTTCATATTTTTTCGAAAACCCAAAATTTGATGATTTTCAAATCGATCAAGTGCGCTCATAATTAAATACTAAGTAAAGTAGCTATTCTATCTCTTGCGATTTTTGGTGTAGAGAGCAATAAGGAGTCTGATTTAGCTTTTTTAAAATATAAATGAGCAGGATGTTCCCATGTAAATCCGATTCCACCATGAACTTGTATATTATCACCGGCTATTTTATTAAAGACTTCTGAGCAATAAGATTTAGCCAACATTGTACTCATTTCAAGTTCAACTTGATCCGATTCATCAACCCTAACTGAGCTGTAAGCAACAGACTTAGCACTCTCTAATTGAACCAACATATTTGCACATATATGTTGTATTGCTTGAAATGAACCAATGGGTCTACCGAACTGGATTCTTTCTTTGGCGTATAGAGTTGCCATATCCAAACAAGCTTGAGCGCCACCTACTTGTTCCATTGATAAAAATCCTAGGGCTTTATTTTTGACATGCTCCCATTGACTTAAGTTCTCATCTAGTTCAATCATTACAGAACTCGATGGAATTTCTACATTTTCAAAATTAATTGAACACATAGGTCTTGTTTGATCTAATGATGTTGTTTCGGTTATTGTTACACCAGATTGTTCTGCGTTGACTAGTACAAACATCAAGTTTTGATCAAATTTAGCTAGAACAGCAATGTATTCTGACACATCGCCAAACATAACATATTTTTTTGAACCATTCAGCACATAGCCATCAGGATATGTAGAAAGTTCCGAACTCACATTTTCGACTGATAATTCATAGCTACTACTCTCATAAATTGCATATGTACCAATTTTTTCACCAGAAATTATCCCCGGTAATAATTCATCTCTTATGTTTTCAGAAGAAGAAAGTAATAAATTTTTGAATACAATTCCCGAAGAAAATGTTGGAATAATTGGCATAAAATATCCTAAAGCTTCAGACAAAATTGAAGCATCAGCAGAACTAAAACCTAGCCCACCTAATTCTTCTGGAACATCTAAAGCTAACCAACCTTGTTCATTAACTAATGACCATATTTTTCTATCGATTCTACAATTTTCATCAACCTGTTGAATTGTGTTTAATAAATCAATATTATCTTTTAGTATTTTTGTAGAGTTTTCTTGGATTTCTTTTTGAACTTCATTTAGTGAGAATTGCATTATTTTATTGTAATTTTCTTTATTTATTTCTGCTATTCAAATTCAATTTGTTTTCAATCGTAATTAACATATATAACATGTTAAAAATTGAAAATTTACACGCAGAAATTGACGGTACAGAAATTCTTAAGGGAGTAGATCTAGAAATTAATCCGGGAGAGGTTCATGCAATTATGGGCCCCAATGGATCAGGTAAATCAACCTTAGCTAATGTAATAATGGGAAACCCTGTTTACGAAGTCACTGATGGAAAAATAATTTTTGAAAATGAAGAAATCACAGAAGAACCTGTTGATAACCGAGCAAAGCTTGGAATGTTCCTTGCGTTTCAATATCCTGAGTCAATACCAGGTGTAACAATTGTAAATATGCTCAAAACAGCACTTACAAATATTGAAGAGACTGAATACACAACACTTGAACTTAGGCTTAAAGTTGCAGAAGCAATGGAACAATTGGGACTTTCTGCCGATTTTGCAGATAGGTATTTAAATGAGGGATTTTCTGGAGGAGAAAGAAAGAGAAATGAAATTCTTCAATTAGCTGTCTTAAATCCAAAATTAGCTGTTTTAGACGAAACAGATTCTGGTTTAGATGTAGACGGATTAAAAGTTGTAGGTGAAGGTGTAAGTAAACTTAAAACACCTGATAAAGGATACTTGGTTGTAACTCACTACCAGAGATTACTCGAGTATATTAAGCCAGACTTTGTTCATGTATTTGTAGATGGAAAAATAATCGAAACAGGTGGAATTGAACTTTCTGATAAACTTGAACAAGAAGGATATGAATCCTATTTGTAATGAATGTTTCAGAAATTAAAAAAGATTTTCCAATATTAAAGAGAGAGGTTAATGGAAAACTCCTGACTTATCTAGATTCAGGTGCAACTTCTCAAAAACCAAATCTTGTAATTGATGCTATGTCAGACATCTATAAAGAAAATAATGCTAATGTTCATCGTGGTACTTATGTTCTCTCAGCTGAAACAACTCAAAAATATGAAAATGTTAGGAATATTTTTAAAGATTTTATAAATGCTAATTCTTCTGATGAGATAATTTTTACGAAAGGTTGCACCGAAGGGTTTAATTTTTTAGCAAATTCTTTAACTAAAAATTTAGAAAGCGGTGATGAAATAATTCTTTCTGAAATAGAACATCATGCAAACTTAATTCCCTGGCAAATGGCTGCTAAAAAACATAATTTAAAAATCAACTTTGTAAAAATTGACAAAAACTTTAATTTAGATATGAGTCACTTTGACTCATTATTGTCTGAAAAAACAAAAATTGTTTCTATTGTTGGTGAATCAAACATTTCTGGCATGCTTACGGAAATTAAAAATATGAGTGAATTAATAAAAAGCAAATCTAATGCTTACTTCATAGTTGATGGCGCACAACTTGTACCTCATCGAAAAGTTGATGTCCAAAAATTAGGTATAGATTTTTTATGTGTTTCAGGCCACAAAATGCTCGGTCCTACAGGTATCGGAGTTGTTTGGGGCAAAAAAGAAATTCTAGAAAGCATGGAGCCTGTTTATGGTGGCGGAGATATGATTGAAGAAGTCTTTTATGAATCTGCAACCTGGGCACCAATACCGCATAAATTTGAAGCAGGCACACCACCTTATGTTGAAGCTATTGGTTTAGGTTTTGCAGTTGAATATTTGAATAACCTAACTATGGAAGCTGTTGAAGAGCACTCAAATAGTCTAAGAGATTATGCTAAATCAAAATTAGAAAATGTAGAAGGATTAAATATAATTCACTCTTCGTCTGAAATAGCTGGATGCACTTTTGCAATGAGTATTGACGGAGTTCACTCTTCTGATATGTCAATTATGTTAGATACTCATGGAGTAGCTGTTAGGTCAGGCCATCACTGTGTTCAACCTTTTCATAGAAAACTAGACTTAGATTCAACCTTTAGAGCAACAGGATACATTTACAATGATGAAAGAGACTTTGATATATTAGCTTCTGCTATTGAAGACTGTGTGGGATTACTTAAATAATGAGTATTCAGGAAAAGATTGATAATTACAAAAAAACATTGTCTTTATTTCCAAATCCACAAGAAAAATATCAATATTTAATTGAACAAGCTAAATTCAATGATGATTTTCCTGAAAATTTAAAAATTGATGAATTTAAAGTAATTGGATGCCAAAGTCAAGTTTGGTTGGTGCCAGAAGAACAAGACAGCAAACTATATTTTAAAAGTGATTCGGATGCGCTAATTGCAAAAGGCTTGGTAACATTAATCTCCACTATTTATTCTGGAGAAACTGCAAATGATATTGTAAATTCTGAAGCTGACTTAATGGAAGAATTTGAACTCGGTGTGATACTAAGTCCAGCTAGAAGAAACGGTGCCTTTAGTATGCTAAAAAAAATTAAGGATTTCGCCTCTGGGCTAACTGATTGATCCTTCCCACCAATTTTCATGAGGAAAGATTATCCATACCTCTCCAGAGTCTTTAGCAATATCTCTAGAATAATAATGAGGTTCAAAATCACATTCATTATTCCACCAAAGAGCTGAAAACCTGACATCACATTCGTGATTTATGTTTTCTTTTATATAGTCTGAAAGCTTTTCAAAAGTCTCACCACTATCGCAAATATCATCAACGATTAAAACTTTTGAATCATTAGGTTTTGGTAAATAGTTTTCCCAGTGAGGAAAGTCTCTTGTTGAAGCATGGACAGGCTTGAATGGTATACCAAGCTTATGAGATATCATCACTCCAGGGATTAATCCCCCTCTACTAATTCCAACTACAACATCAGGAATAAAATTGTCTGCTTCAATTTTGTTACAGATCATATCTGTATCAGACATTTGGTTTTCCCAGGTATAAATTAACTTTTCCATTTCGTAGAAATTAATTGTATCAAACTTTTTTTTATTGTTTTACTCTCAGCAGAAATAAATATTTAACATCAATTGAATTGGTCTAGCTAGAGTCTGATATATAATAACCGTATGAAAAGGAGGTAAGGATGCGTAGAAGTTGGGCGGTAGGCCTACTTATAATCAGTATTCTTACTATGGCATGCGGTGGAGCCGCATCCGTAGATGATTACAAAGCTGCATTTGTGTATGTTGGGCCAGCAGACGATGGTGGTTGGTCACAAGCACATGATGTAGGAAGACAATTTCTTGTAGAACAAACTGGAATTGAAACAGCTTACACAGAGCTTGTTCCAGAAGATGCTACAGAATTCAGAACAGTTGCCGAGGCATATATTGAGCAAGGTTACAATATTATCTTTGGTACAACTTTCGGTTACTTAGATGCAATGGCAGAAATGGCTGAAGAATATCCAGATGTTATTTTCTTGCATTGCTCTGGCTATCTAAAAAATGATACAAACTTTGGAAACTATTTTGGAAAGATGTATCAACCTAGATATTTATCAGGATTAGCTGCCGGTGCAATGACAGAATCAAACAAAATTGGGTATGTTGCAGCTTTTCCAATTCCAGAAGTGATTAGAGGTATTAATGCTTTTGCTACAGGAGTTAAAGAAGTAAATCCTGATGCTACTGTTGAAGTAGTTTGGACTTTTACTTGGTTTGGACCTGAAGCAGAAACTCAAGCAGCTAATGCTTTGTTAGAAACTGGAGTTGATGTTTTAGCTCAACATCAAGATTCACCATCAACAGGTATCGCAGCAGAAGCTGCTGGTGCTAAGTGGATATCTTACAACACGGCATACGGACAAGATGCTGCTCCTGGAGCCTTCGTAACAGCACCTGTTTGGGACTGGGGTCCATATTATGTTGAAGTTGTTGAATCTATAATCAATGACGAATTTGTTGCTGAAGCATATTGGGGTGGAATGGACACTGGATTAGTTTCTCTTTACGAACTTTCATCAGATGTACCAACAGATACTGCTGAATTAATTTCTCAAAGAACAGATGAAATAATTAGCGGTTCTTTTGACCCTCCAATTGTTGAGGACGAATTTATTGATAATGTTATTGGCACAGTAACCCCATAACATATTTTTTTAGCACTCCAGTTTTTCTGGAGTGCTAAAGCACTTTTTAAATGAATTCCCCTATATTAGAAGTTAAAAACATTTCCAAAACTTTTGGAAATATTAAAGCACTCGACCAAGTTGATTTTTTCCTAGAAAAAGGAGTAATTCATGGTTTGCTTGGTGAGAATGGTGCAGGTAAATCTTCACTAATGAATGTTTTATCTGGTATTTATATTCCTGAAGAAGGAACTATCAGAATTAAAAATACTGATATTGAAAAAATGAATCCCGATATAGCCTCTTCTCTGGGAATTGGAATGGTACATCAAGAATTTAGATTAATAGAAAGTTTCACTATAAAAGATAACTTGACTCTCTCAAAAGCAAATATATTTTCAGATAACTTTGAAGAAGCATTTGAAAAATACTCTGATATTTTTGCATTAAATGCTCATTACGAAACGAGAATTAATGAACTTTCAGTTGGTGAAAAGCAGAAAGTCGAAATTATGAAATTAATTTTCAAAAACAGTGACATAATGCTTTTAGATGAACCAACAGCAGTATTGACTCCTCAAGAAACCTCCCAACTTAAGAATTCATTAGAGCAACTTTCTCAGGAAGATGAAAAAACAATTGTTTTAATAACTCATAAATTAAAAGAAATAAAAGAATTTACGGAAAAAATTTTTGTAATGAAAAACGGCAAAATGGTTGCTAGATCACTAGATACAAAAAATGTTGATGATAATGAACTGATAGAGCTTATGATGGGTGAAATAAAAACCTCTATTTTTGAAAAAAACAATGCAAAAGGTCCAGTTAAATTGGAAACAAAAAATATTTCACTTTCGAATGATGATGGTCAAGTACTTTTAAATGATATTTCATTATCAATTAAGTCTGGTGAAATTTTAGGTATAGCTGGTGTGTCTGGAAATGGACAAGTTGAATTGGCTAATGTGATTTGTGGTATTGAAAGAAGTTTTGAAGGAAAGGTTTTAATAAATGCAAAAGACGTTTCTCTAAAAGGTGTCAGGTCAAGAAAAAAGCTAAACCTCTCTTATATACCTGAAAATAGATTGGGTGTGGGGCTAGCACCAGGGGTATCTGTTCTTGATAATTCTGCAATAAAAGAATATTTTAAATCCAGTTATGGTCCTCATCTTTCAAAAGGTAAAATGGTCAATTATCTAAGTGATTTAATTAATCAATTTTCAATTAAAGCACCTGATGAAAAAGCTGAAATCTCAACTCTTTCAGGTGGTAATATGCAAAAACTTTTAATGGGTAGAGAGTTAATTTCTAACCCAGATGTAATAGTCGCTGCCCAACCAACTCGTGGCTTAGATGTTAGTGCTGTAGATTCCATTCATAAACTTATTATTAACCAAAGAGATAATGACTCAGCTATTTTATTAATCTCCGAAGATTTAGATGAGCTCTTTAAGTTAAGTGACAGGATATTAGTTTTGTATGAAGGAAAAATAATGAAAGAAGTAGAAATTGAAAATGCTTCGATTGAGTCTATAGGGTTGGCAATGGCAGGAATAAATGAATAGATATATTTTATCTAAGAAGCTTTATAGAAATGAATTAGCTACATTTTATTCCTTTTTAATTGGTTTTTTTATTGCAATAATTGTTGGTTCTTTGATATTAATTATTCAAGAAAAAAATCCGATTGATGTTTTTTCATTAATGCTCAAATTGTCAATAGGAAGCATTAACAGCTTAAGCAACTCATTAAATAAAGCTATTCCTTTAATATTGGCAGGTCTAGGTATTTCAATAATAAACTCCGTAAAACTTTGGAATATTGGTGCTGAAGGTCAAATATTTATGGGCGCAATAGCTCTAAATCTTGTATATATAAATACATCTATTCAAAATCCTAATTTATATATAATTTTGCTTCTTGGATCTGGATTCATAGGTGGATCTGTTTGCATATTAATTCCAGCTATTACAAAAGTTTTATTTGGCGTTAATGAAATTATTACAACACTATTAACAAATTACATTGTCATTGGGATAACAATTTATTTAATTAATGGAGTTTGGAAAGATCCTGCGTCTTTAAATTTTCCAGCAGCAGCATATGTTGATGAATCTGTTTATTTACCTATTGTGGTGGGAAAACTAAGTTCTGGATTTTTAATCTGTATACTATTTACTTTTTTAGCTTATTACATAAAAGACAAAAGTGTATTTGGTTATGAAATGAGAATAGCTGGTGGATCTGAATTAACAGCAATTTATGCAGGAATTAGTGCCAAACAAAAAGCATTTTTTGCAATGTTAATAGGAGGAGGTTTTGCTGGACTTGCTGGTGCAATAGAATTGTTGAGCCAAACACATCGTGTGTCTACAGGAATCTCTCAAGGATTTGGGTACACAGCAATAATTGTTGCTGCGATAACTGGTATGCGACCGATTGGAATATTTTTAGTTGGAAGCTTGTTTGGTGCTTTAACTATTGGAGGATCTGTAATCCAAACAATTGGAGTAAGTTCGTATATTGCTGAGATAATTCAGGCAACAACGCTGTTTGGAGCTTTAGTTGCTCAATTCTTTTTTTCATATGAAATAATTAAAAAAGGTAAAAATGTTTGATATACAGCTATATGGACTACTGAATGCCACGCTACAAGCAGCAACCTTATTATTTATTGCAGCTTTAGGAGAACTTATTACAGAAAAATCAGGAATACTAAATTTAGGTGTAGAAGGAATGATTTCCATAGGTGCTGTCACAGGATTCATTACTGCAATCAACACACAAAATTTATTTTTATCCGTAATAGTTGGTATTATTTCAGCTGCTTTGTTCTCGTCTATACATGCATTCGTTACAGTTGTATTAAAGCAAGACCAAACAGTTTCAGGTTTAATATTGACTATTCTTGGTATTTCATTGTCTTCACTAATAGGAAAGAAATATGTAGGAAAAAAACTCGAGGTTAAGTTAGAAAATTTATTTAATATAGATGAACCTACAAATATTCTTCAAGTATTTTTAAATCAAAATATAATTTTTTACTTAGCAATTCTATTTATGATATCTACCGCATTTATATTAAAAAAAACTATGTTCGGAAGAAGACTTGAAGCAATTGGTGAAGATTTAAAATCTGCTGACTCCATGGGATTAAAGATTACTAAAACTCAATTCATTGCAACTTGTGTTGGTGGTGCTTTTGCAGGGCTTTCTGGTGTGTATCTAACACTAAGCTATGTACCCTACTGGACTGATGGAATGACTTCAGGAAGAGGGTGGATAGCCTTAGCACTTGTTATTTTTGGAGGATGGAAACCATACAGAACTGCATTTGGCGCAGTTTTATTTGGATTTTTAGAAGCTTTAGGACCACGTTTGCAAACTTATGGATTTGAATTAAGTCCTTATATCGTAAAAATTACTCCTTACATAATTACAATTCTCGTTCTTGTGATTCTTACAATTGTAAAAAGTGGTAATACGGGCGCTCCTAAAAATATAGGAATACCTTTTTTTAGAGAAAATAGATAAACAACAATATTTAATAAAATAATTTGGTAATATAACTTGAGCTTTAAATGATACCTGTGAGTATCGAAAGGTAGTATCTTGGAAATAGATAAAGTAATTTACCGTCTCTCTAAAGAGATAACTGAATCCGAATTTTCTAATCCCCTATTAATTGGTATTCCAAGAAGAGGTGATCTTATTGCAAAAAGAATTTCCTTCAATCTTAAGAATTTAAATTATGAACATGACATAGATACAGTCGATTATCTTCCGTTTAGAGACGATCTCGAAAAAGAAGTAGAAAAAAATTATCTAACTATTAATCCTCAAGATAGAGATGTTGTTTTAATTGATGATGTAATTTATACAGGCAGAACATTAAGAGCATCTATTGAATCTGTTATGTTCTCAGGAAGACCCAAGCAAATATCGCTTTTATGCTTGGTGGATAGAGGCCATAGAGAACTACCAATTACACCCAAATTTATTGGTAAAAATATACCGACTAATGAAAAAGAGTATGTTTCCGTATTTCTAAAAGAAATAGATGATGAAGATAAAGTTGAGGTAGGTTAATAAGTGGAAAACTTGCTCAATTTTAAAAATATTGACAAAGAAAATTTAGAAAAAATTATTGAAAACATCTTAAGCATCAATTTAAAAACTTTAAATCAAATTGATTCCATGACTTTATTGCAATTTAATGAAAGCTCTACAAGAACAAGACTGTCATTTAATGTTGCTGCACAATTGCTTGGTTTAAAAATTCTCGAAAATCAAGATGCTATATCAGCAAGAGTAAAAGGTGAAATTTTAGACCACGAAATAGATACTTATAAATCCCTTGGAGTAGAAACTCTTGTTGTTAGAACAAAAGAAAACAACATTGTAGATTATGAAAATTTTGAAGATTTCTCTGTTATTAGTGGGGGCTTTGGAAACTCTTCTCATCCAACTCAGGCATTGATTGACATTAGTACGCTCATAAAATTTGATAAATTAAGTTATGAAATACCTATTACGTATGTTGGAGATTTAAAGCATTCAAGAGTGTTTTCTTCAGGAAGAGAACTACTAACAAAATTAGGCTATAAAGTTGGTGTTTTAACAAACAAAGATTTGTTGCCAGATAACCTAGATAATTTACATATCTTTAATTCATGGGAAGAAGTTATTAAATACTCCGGATCAGTAGAGCTCTTAAGGATTCAAAAAGAAAGATTAAAAAATTTAGATGGATTTGATTTTGAAGATTTCATAAAAAATTTCCAGCTAAATAATGAAATACTTGAATCTGCAAAAAAAGATTTTATTGTAATGCATCCTATGCCAATCAATATAGGAATAGAAATAGACAAAGAAGCGTTGAATAATAATAGATTTATTTATAAAGAACAGTTGAAACTTGCGACAAAAACAAGAGTGGTTAGTTATCAGTTTGCATATGGAGAAATATGATAAATCTTCCTAATTTTATAGATCTTCACACTCATACAAGGTTTCCTGATAAAAATAATTTTCCAACTAGTGAAATTAATCAAGCAGCGAAATACGGTGGTTACTCAGAAATTTTAGCTATGGCAAATTCTGAGATACCGATTGACTCCATTGAGAACCTAGAAATTGCAAGGGGTTTGGATCAAAATTTAGATATAAAAGTTCATAGAGTAGGTGCGCTTACAAAAAATTTAGATGGCACAGAATTAGTCAACTTCAAAGAATTTATAAATCAAGGAGTAAAGATATTTTCTGATGATGGAAAAACTTTAGTAGATAATAAGCTAGCTGAAAAAGCTTTTGAAGAAATCGCACAACTTGGTGGAGCAATATTTCAACATTGTGAAAAAAATTGTCATACAAACCCTGGAGACATTGCGCCTCGAGAAAACATTTCTGACTTAATTCCAATTTTTGACGATGAAGAGTTTGAAATTATTGAAAGAGATTTGAAGTTTGTAGAAAAATACAAAACAAGATATCACGTTCAGCACCTTTCATCCAAAAAAAGTGTTGAGCTAATCAAAATAGCAAAAGAAAAAAATTTACCAGTGACTGCAGAAGTAACACCACATCATTTGTTAAAAAATCAATCAGACATTGATCTAGCTACTGGAAATCTAAAAATGTATCCACCTCTAAGAACTAGTGAAGATCAATTAGCGTTAATAAATGGACTCAAAAGTGGAGTTATTGATGTAATAGCAACAGATCATGCACCTCATGTAAAGGAAACTAAAGAAGTGAGTTTTAAAAAATCAGCAAGAGGTGTCGTAGGGCTTGAATCTGCTTTTGCAGTACTTTTATCTTCTGAATTGTTTACGATTGATGAGCTTACTCTATATATGTCATTAACCCCAAACAAAATACTTAAAGAACTAGGTTACGACAGTGCACTTAGTAAATCCAACAATTGGATTCAAAAAAGCAATGTTTACAAAACAAAATCATTTCATAAGAATTCTGCTTTCGAAAATTTTGAAGTCAGTGTCATGAAAGAAGAATTGCATGTATAAAAAAACTTTATTAATAAATAAAAATGGAGATGAATTTACAGGATGGTCTTTTAATGACTTTCAGCCGACTACTGGGGAATTAATTTTTAACACTGCAATGACTGGATTTGTAGAGATTTTAAGCGACCCCTCATATATTAACCAAATCATCACATTTACATCTTCTCATATTGGAAATTATGGAATGTCAAAGCTTGATTTTGAATCTAACAAGCCTAAAGTACAAGCAGCTATCGGTAACTCATTTACTCACACGCCATCTTCGTGGAGATCAGAAAATTCAATTACAAACTGGTTAAGTGAATATGAAATTCCATTCAGTGGAGGATTTGATGTTAGAAATATCACAACTCATTTAAGAGATAATGGTTCTGCTATGTATGCTATAGGTCAAGATATTGACAAAGAATCCCTTCTTCAACTACTTGATAAGGCACAAAATATTATTGGTGACAATTCTGCACTTACTGCTGGAAATCTTAAATTAGGAAATGAAACCAATGGAAAAGTTGGAATTATAGACTTAGGTGCCAAGCAAAGTATTGTAAATGTATTAAAAAACCTTAACCTTGATTCTGTTGCTATTTCGCCAAATGAACATGCTGAAAATATATTATCTTTAAATCTAAAGGGTGTGTTAATTTCAAATGGTCCAGGCGACCCAAGATCGTTGACTAGTGTAATTTCTACAGTAAAAGAGTTAATCGGAAAAATTCCTCTTTTTGGTATCTGTCTAGGCCACCAGATATTAGGACTTGCATGTGGTTTGCAAGTTAGGAAGTTGGAGTTCGGACATCATGGCTCTAATCATCCAGTTGGAATTAAAGGAGTCAAAAAAGCTCTTATAACATCTCAAAATCATGGGTTTGCAGTAGAGGATATTAAGTCTGAAATAATTCATAAAGAATTTGGCAAAATTGAAAATTATGCAGTAAACCTTAACGATGGAAGCAATGAGGGTTTAAGCATTTGGGATTCTATGGCTTATTCAGTCCAATTTCATCCTGAATCTGGACCAGGTACCTCAGATGGACTTCAACTATTTGAACCTTTTGTAAAAATGATGGAAAATAATTATGCCAAAAAATAAAAATATAAAAAGTATTTTGATTATTGGTTCTGGACCGATTGTAATTGGTCAAGCTTGCGAGTTTGATTACTCAGGTTCACAAGCTGCAAAAGCTTTAAAAAGTGAAGGTTATAGGGTGATTCTCGTAAATTCAAACCCTGCAACTATTATGACCGACCCAGTAATGGCAGATGCAACATATATCGAGCCTTTAACATGTGATTATTTGGAAAAAATTATTGAAAT
Source organism: Candidatus Actinomarina sp. (assembly GCA_038142145.1). Lineage (GTDB taxonomy): Bacteria > Actinomycetota > Acidimicrobiia > Actinomarinales > Actinomarinaceae > Actinomarina. Next base: position 770,575 of record JAYQJM010000005.1, read on the forward strand.
TGAAAAACCTGATGCAGTATTACCAACTTTAGGTGGTCAAACTGCATTAAATCTTGCTATGGAGTTAGAGAGTAAAAATATTTTTAATAAATTTAATATAAAACTTTTGGGTGCATCTGCAGATTCTATTGAAATAGCTGAAAATAGGTGGTTGTTTAAAAATGCAATGGAAGAAGTTGGTATAAAAACATTACAAGCAATGTATGTAAAAAAAATTGAAGATGGAATTTTAGCTAGCAAGGAAATAGGATTTCCATTGATGCTAAGACCTTCATTTATATTAGGCGGAGGAGGGACAAGTTTAGTAAACAATGAAGAAGAGCTTGAAAAAAAACTTCAAGAAGCGTTTAATGCATCGCCAACACAAGAAGTACTCATAGAGGAATCTGTATATGGATGGAAAGAGTATGAGCTAGAAGTTATGAGAGACAGTGATGGGAATGGGGTAATTGTATGTGGTATTGAGAATTTTGACCCCATGGGAGTTCATACAGGTGATTCTATTACTGTTGCACCTATTCAAACTCTGTCTGACAAAGAATATCAAATTATGCGAGATGAAGCATTGTTATGTTTAGACACAATAGGAATTGCAACTGGAGGAAGCAATGTCCAGTTTGCCGTAAACCCAAAAAATGGTGAAAGAAGGATTATTGAGATGAATCCTAGAGTTTCAAGGTCATCTGCATTAGCCTCTAAAGCAACAGGATTTCCAATTGCAAAGTTTGCAGCATTACTAGCTGTAGGGTTCAGTCTTACAGAATTAAATAATGATATAACGGGTACAACTCCTGCAAGTTTTGAACCTGTACAAGACTATGTTGTTGTAAAGATACCTAGGTTTGATTTTCCAAAATTTCCTTCAACTGATGATATTTTAGGGACTTCAATGCAAAGCGTTGGGGAGGTAATGTCTATTGCCTCAACATTTACTGAAAGCCTAACAAAAGCTATACGTTCATTAGAGATTGGAAAAACTGGGATAAGAAATATTGATAATAGATTTATAAATCTACCTAAAGTTGAATTGCAAGAAGAAATTAAGACACCAAGACCGAGAAGAATATTTGCAATATTAGAAGCTATAAGAAGAAATTGGCCAATAGAGGACATCTCTAAACTTTCAAAAGTTGATATTTGGTTCTTAAATGAGATAGAAAAAAGTTTTAACGTTACACCCGAATCAACTCCAAGCTCAATATTGAAAATGCTTGGATGGACAAACGATGATCTAGATTCTTTAGAGATTAAAGAAGAGTTGGAAAAAAATAGAGTCTATAAATTAGTCGATACATGTTCGGCTGAATTTTTATCAAAAACCCCATATTTATATTCAACCTTTGGTGTATCAAATGATGATTTAACCACTAAAAATAAGAAAGTTGTTGTAATTGGTTCAGGACCAAACAGAATAGGGCAAGGAATTGAATTTGATTATTGCTGCGTACACGGCATTCAATCTTTAAAAGAAAATAATTACGAAGCAATCATGATTAACTCAAACCCAGAAACAGTTTCAACAGATTACGATACTGCTGACAAACTATATTTCGAACCACTATCCTGGGTTGAAGTGAAGGCGGTTCTTGAACGAGAGCAGCCTGATTCAGTAATTATTCAACTTGGTGGTCAAACTCCTCTAAAGTTAGCAAAAAATATTAAAGATTCTGGATTTGAAATTGCTGGCTCTTCTTTAGATGTTATCGAAACTACAGAAGATAGAGAATTATTTCAAAAACTTTGTGAATCTATTGGAATTGATCAACCAAAGTCAAAAATAGCTTTTAATGAAATTGAATTAATTCAAGCTGTAAAAGAAATTACTTACCCTGTCCTATTACGACCAAGTTATGTTCTCGGCGGAAGAGCAATGAGAGTGGTTAAAAATGATGAAGAATTAAAAAATTACCTATCAATCCTTTCCACATCAGATGAAGATGGAAACCCTTTTAACTCTGGACCCTTACTAGTTGATCAATTTTTAACTAATACAATCGAAATTGATGTTGATCTAATTTCTGATGGAAAAGAAGTATTTACTGCTGGAATACTTGAGCATTTAGAACCTGCTGGAGTCCACAGCGGCGACTCTACAGCTGTACTTCCTCCGTTTAGTATTTCTGAAAAATTAATTAAAGAAATCCAAAACAAAAGTATTAAATTGGCAAAATCTTTAAAAGTTAGAGGACTGTTAAATATCCAGTTTGCTATCAAAGACGATAACATATTTATACTTGAAGCAAATCCAAGAGCATCAAGAACAATGCCCTTTATATCTAAAGTTACTGGCAATCAGATTATTAAGGCTGGTACGTTGCTTATGTTAGGTCATTCATTAGATTCAATCAAAAAAAATACAGAATACTTGAATAATTCAACTAAAAAAATTGCAATAAAAAAAGCTATCTTTCCATGGACAAGATTTCCAGCTGAGGACACAATGCTTGGTCCAGAAATGAAGGCAACTGGAGAAGTACTGGGTATAGGTAACAATTTTGGAGTTGCGTTAAATAAAGCTTATTCCGCAGCAGGTGTAGAAATTAACCAAAACAAAAAAGGAGTTTTTGTTTCTTTGAGTGACTTTGAAAAACCAAACTTTGTAGAAATTATTAAAACCTATATAAAACTAGGTTTTAAAATTTACTCAACAGAAGGTACTTCAAAATATTTAAATCAAAATGGTATTGAAACAGTTTTAGTTGGTAGAGCAGATGATATAACTCCTACTTCGTTAACGATAATAGAAAATAAGTTAATATCACTAGTAATCAACACTCCTACTTTTGCAAATGAATATACGGATGGTTGGAAAATTAGAAGGCTATCACATGAAGTAGGAGTTGCTGTTGTCTCCTCAGTTAGAGAAGCCGAAGCGTTTTTAATGGCTTTTAAAGAAAAAGAGAATATTTTTAAAGATATGGAGGCGATACAAAATGTCAGTTAAACCTATTTTTTTTGCTTTAGACGGAACAACTCTAAATGAATTTGAATTTGAACTTAATAAACTTAAGGGGCATATTTATGGAGTTAAGGTAGGACTTCAGTTATTTATATCAGAAGGACCAAAAGTGGTCGAAAAATTAAAAAACCAAGGATGGACTGTATTTCTTGATTTAAAACTACATGACATACCCAATACCGTAAAGGAAGCAACAAAAAGTGCATCGGCAATTGGTGCAGATTATCTTACCATTCATATTGCTTCATCTAGTGAAGCTCTTTATGAAGCAACAGTCAATAAAGGTTCAGATCTTAAAATTTTAGGTGTAAGCAATGCTTTGACTAGTAAAGCAATGAGTGAAGAAATTAGTAATAAAGTTAATAAAGAATTCACAATTGCAAAAGAGAACGGTGTGGATGGTGTTGTATGTCCATCTTCAGAAATTGCAAAAACTAAAGAGTTGTTTGAATTAATTGTCACCCCAGGTATTAGGCTTGAAAACGAACAACAACATGATCAAAAAAATATTTCCACTCCTCAATTTGCTCTTAATCAAGGTGCAAAATTTCTTGTTATGGGCAGATCGATAAGAAAAAACTTAAATTACATTATTAACGAACTTCAAATATGAAAAAATTTATCGCTGCACCTTTTGGAAACTATATAAACACAGCAAATACAATTTCGGTTACAGGTAGCTGGACCATTGAACAACGTAAAGGAAGAGTGCTTCAAATACTCAGAACCCTACGTTATACGAAAAGAGGGTGGGTAAACAAAATAGGCTTGAGAAATCCTGGATTCAAAAAAGGTCTTAAAAAACACAAGCAAAATGAAGTTTTTTCAATTGCTGGGATAAATGAAAATGATTGGGAAACTTTTGCAGAAATCATTCCAGAAAATATAAATTTAGAAGTCAATATGTCATGTCCAAATATTGATAGTCATTTTACTACTGGAATTGATATGTTTAATCCTAAAACTCGAGAGTGGTTCATAGGAAAAATTTCACCTTTGACTACTTTCAATGACCTAGAGACATATATTAATAAATTTAATTTTAAACAAATTCACGCGTGCAACACATTACCAGTACCAAATGGAGGTTTAAGTGGAAAAGAACTTATTCCATATACATCAAAATTCATACATCATATAAAAAATAATTATCCAAAAATAGAAGTAATTGCTGGTGGGGGCATTACAGAAATTGAAAATATAAATTATTATATTGATCAAGGTGCAGATCATGTAAGTCTTGGAAGTGTTTGCTTCAATCCACTAAACTTAAGAAAGTTAATATGAATTTATTCATAAAAGAAGATTTTATTTCTCATGCAGGCCTTCCTTTAACTTGGAAGGTAGAGTGTGATGCACTTACTGAAAATGATTACGAAGCTTTAGCTAAAATTGTAAGTGAAAAAATTGAATTTAGAGATGTAAAGGGAATACCCCGTGGAGGGATTCCATTTGAAAATGCATTAAAACAATACTCTTCACATAAAGATAGTGACCCATTGCTTATATGTGATGATGTATATACAACTGGCACTTCAATGCGTGAAGTATATGAAGATGGTGCTATTGGGATTGTAGTTTTTGCTAGAAATAAAATTTCAGATGATTGGATAAAAGCTATTTGGCAGATTTCGATTTAATTTTCTAGCTTTTTAACTCTTCGAATATATTTATCCTCTTTAATAAATTCAGAGATTAGAAATTTTTTTACTATAGACAAAGCATTTTCTTTAGAAACGTTATTAGATCCTAAACAAAGAACATTAACATCATTATGTTCAACACTTTGTATAGCTGTAGCTTCGTCAGTAACGTTTGAAGCTCGAATTCCATGAATTTTGTTTGCAGCTATAGACATTCCAACACCACTTCCGCAAATAAGTAAACCTTTGAATGTTTTGTTTTCTAAAATATAATTACAAACTTCTTTAGCATAGTCTGGAAAATCACAACTAACAGAATCGTTAGTACCAAAATCAATTATGTTTAGATTGTCTTTTAAGTTTTTAATTAAAAATTGTTTTAGTTCATACCCCGCATGATCTGACGCAACTGCTAAGTCTTGAATCATTAAATTAATTTTTCTACATCAAGTAATTCGTCAATTTCGCTTTCAGGTAGAAGCGCTTTTTCAACTAAAATTTCTTTAATAGTTACATTTTTTGAAACTGCTTCTTTAGCAACCTCAGCTGCTTTGTCATATCCAATTTTTGGAACTAAAGCAGTGACCAAAATTGAATTTTTTTGAATGTTTTCTTCTAACTTTTCTGTATTTGCTTCTAAACCTATTATTAATTTTTCCTTAAAGATACGTGTACTTGAAGTTAGTAGTGAAATGCTTTCAAGTATATTGTGTGCCATTACCGGCAACATTGTATTTAGTTCAAAGTTACCATTTGACGAACAAAAAGTTATTGTATGGTCATTACCAATAACTTGAGAGGAAACTTGCATCATCATTTCAGGAATTACAGGATTGACTTTTCCAGGCATTATTGAAGAACCTGGTTGAAGAGCTGGAAGCTTCAATTCATTTAAGCCTGATACTGGACCACTTCCCATCCATCTAATGTCATTTGCAATTTTGAACATCGACACAGCATAAGCTTTTAAACACCCTGATAACTGAACAATTTCTTCACGAGAACCTTGTCTAATAAAGTGATTCTCAACTTCAGAAAATTTAGTACCGGTGGATGAAGAAATCTCATCTGCTACTTGAGATCCAAAATTTGTTGGAGCGTTTATACCAGTCCCTACAGCTGTACCTCCTATTGCAAGCTTGCTAACGTTTAAGAGTGATGATTTAATATCACCCAACCTTTCTGAAATTAATGCAGCATAGCCATCAAACTCTTGCCCAAGAGATACTGGAGTTGCATCCATCAGATGAGTTCTACCATTTTTATAAACTTTATTCCATAATTTACCTTTATCCTCAAATGCAGATATTAAATTTTCTATTTCTGGAATTAATTGTTCTGTGATCTCTAGAACTACTGCAATATTTGTGGCTGTTGGAATCACATCGTTTGAAGATTGACTCATATTAACAACATCATTGGGGTGAATCGAATCCCCTAAAATTTCTGAAGCAACATTAGCAATAACTTCATTTGCATTCATATTTGTTGAAGTTCCTGATCCTGTCTGAAAGATATCTACAACGAAATCTTTATCATAGTCTCCATCAATGACTTTTTGTGCTGCTTGAACTACAGAAGATTTTGTGTTTTCATCGAGCAGATTATTTTTAAAATTTATTTCAGCACAAGCTTTTTTAATCTCTCCAAGTGCTTTGATAAACGCTCTAGAAAATTTAAGTTCAGATACAGGAAAGTTATCTACTGCCCTAGCTGTAGAAGCCCCATATTTGGCGTCAACTGGAACCTTGAACTCTCCCATCGAGTCTTTTTCAATTCTGAATTCACTTGTCATTTATTGTTCCTGATATTGAGTGTATCCACCAGAATCAACTTCTTCAATAAGTTCTTTGCTTCCAGATTTTACAATATTTCCTTTTACAACAATATGAACTTTATCCACATCTAAATATCTTAGGATTCTCGAATAATGGGTAACAATTATATATGAAGTTTCTTCATTTCTATTCTCGTTTATCAAACCTGCTACAGATTTGATGGCATCAATATCTAATCCTGAATCAATTTCATCGAGTAAAGCTAGTTTAGGTTTTTTTAATGCTAATTGAAATAGTTCGGATCTCTTTTTTTCTCCACCTGATAAATCAACATTCACATCTCTATCTAAGAACTGTTCAACATTAAACTTTTTTGCTAAATTTATAATTTCATCTTTAGACAATCCTTCATTAGACGCCATCACAAATTCAAGCAAAGATACTCCAGGAAGACCAACGGGATATTGAAAAGACTGAAAAATTCCTTTATTTGATCTTTCAAATTGCTGTGTTTTGAGCACTTCGGTTTCATCAACATATACTTTTCCTGATGATTCATAATCTGGATTACCCATTAAAACATGACAAAGAGTTGATTTTCCAGAACCATTTGGACCCATCACTGCATGAAGCTCTCCTTTGTTAATGGTTAGATCTATGCCATTAAGAATTTGTACTTCTCCAATATTTGCTTTGAGATTTTCTACTTTAAGCATCCTTCATTTCCTTTACTAATACAGAATTTTCATTCACTTCTGTGGTGTATGTAGCTACAGGCTTTGTAGCAGGTAAGGTTAAAGCCTCCCCAGTCTTTAAATCAAACTCTGCTCCATGTAGTGGGCACTCTACTTTGCAATCGTAAACTTCTCCTTCAGACAACGAGGCTTCAGCATGAGAACATCTGTTTTGAATAGCAAAAAATTCGTTATCAACTTTAAAAACAGCAACTACGCTCCCATTGATTTCAACAGTTTGAACAGGTGAAGCTGAAAAAGAGTCCAATGCAATCTCAACCATTTATGACATCCTACTTAAAACATTCATATACTTTTGCATAATTTCTTCTGAAACTTTTTCCGAGATATTTTCCCAACCATCTTCATTTATTACCTCATTAAAAAATCCTTGAATTAAAAGCTTCTCTGCATCAACTTTTTCAATACCACGAGACATGACGTAATGATATAGGTTTTCTTCTATTGGACCTACGGAAGAACCGTGTCCACAAATCACATCATCGCATAATATTTCTAGATTTGGAACTGATTGAGCGCTAGCTGTGTCTGATAAAAGAATGTTTCTATTTTCTTGAAATGATTCTGTTTTTTCCGCACCCTCAGCAATATGAATAGTTCCAGTAAAGACTGATTTACTACTATCCCCTAGAACACCTTTGGTGACCATATTAGAAGTTGTTCGTTTAGCTATATGGTTAACAAAAACCCTATTGTCATGAATTTGATCATTCTCACCAAAATAAATACCATCAATATAAAACCCAGCACCATCTTCACTTAAATCAATATCAATTCTATTTCTTGAAAATTCAGCACCAGTACTAACCGTATGTATTTTAAAGAATCCATCTTTTTTGATCTTTGCATAAATTGAATTGATAATTTCAACTTGGCTTTTTGTTTCTGTTTCAATAATTACTTCTAAGTTAGAATTTTGACTTGAAAGAACTTCAATTATTGGATAAGTATTAGCTTTTACCATTGAGCCAAAGTTTATTAAAATCTTAGCTGTTTTATTTGCTTCGATATTTAAGCCTATATAAGGAACAGTTAAGCTTTCAGTTTGTACATTCAATGTAACAAAATCTTCGTTGTCTTCTTTAAAATTCACAACAATACCACCACTGCATTTTTGATATTGTTGAGCTAAAAACCTATCAACGGGCCTGTTGTAATATGATTCAATCAACGGCTCAGTGTCTTCATTTAATGTTGAAATACTAAAAAATTCATTCTCTTTAGAAAGAACTTCATTTCCATTGAAATTGATATCATATTCGGAATCTTCTTGAACTGTTTTGGTATTCTCTTGTTTTCCAAACTCATTAACAAATTGTGAAATATTTGTATATTTCCAATCTTCGTCTTTAGAAGAAACTTCTTGTAAATCAATATAAGATTTCGAAGTTAAATCACTAGAAAATTTAAATTTAGTCAATTTGTAAAAACCTTAACCTATTGCGCCAGCTTCAATCATGTTAAGTTCAATTAATTTATTAAACTCCATGGCATATTCCATCGGCAGAGTTTTTGTAAATTCTTCAACAAAGCCAGCAACAATCATTGAAGTTGCTTCAGCTTCTGTAAGACCTCTGCTCATTAAGTAAAATAGTTGATCTTCACCAACTTTTGATACAGTAGCTTCATGACCAATCTCTGCTGTTGATTCTTCAATTTCCATGTAAGGATATGTATCTGATCTTGAATTCTCATCCAAGATTAAAGCATCACATCTTACGAAACTTTTAGCAGTTTCTGATCCATCCTCTACTCTGACCAAGCCTCTGTAGGCACCTCTACCGCCACCTTTAGAAATAGATTTTGAAGTAATTAGTGAAGTTGTATCAGGAGCTAAATGTACCATTTTTGCTCCAGTATCTTGATGCTGACCAGAGTTGGCAAATGCAACAGAGAGAACTTCTCCATGTGCACCTGGTTCCATTAAATATACTGAAGGATACTTTACAGTCAAAGATGAACCGATATTTGCATCAATCCATTCCATTGTTGCATTAGCAAAAGCTTGTGCTCTTTTTGTCACTAAGTTGAATACATCATTTGACCAGTTTTGAATTGTTGTATACCTACATGTACCTGAAGGTTTTACTACAATTTCCACTACAGCAGAATGAAGAGAATCTGTTGAGTAAACAGGTGCGGAACAACCTTCTATATAATGAACAGATGCTCCTTCATCGACAATAATTAGAGTTCTTTCAAACTGACCCATGTTTTCAGCATTTATTCTAAAGTAAGCTTGAAGAGGGTCTTCAATATGTACCCCTTTTGGAACATAAATAAAAGATCCACCAGACCAAACAGCAGAGTTTAAAGCTGCAAATTTATTATCTCCGGGAGGAATAATAGTTCCAAAATACTCTTGTACTAATTCTGGATACTCTCTGACAGCTGTATCCATGTCACAAAATAAAACACCTAATTTCTCTAAGTCTTCACGATTTTTATGATAAACAACTTCACTTTCATACTGAGCAGTTACACCTGCTAAATAGCTTCTCTCAGCTTCAGGTATTCCCAATTTTTCATATGTTTCTTTTATTTCTTCAGGCACCATATCCCATGAGCTAGCCTGCTCTTCGGTTGGTTTAATGTAGTAATAAATATCATCGAAATCTAATGAATCTAGTTTTTCTTTAGCAACCCATTCAGGCATTGGTTTATCTAAAAATCTTTGATATGCTTTGAGCCTGAAATCTAGCATCCATTCTGGTTCTTCTTTAATTTCAGACATTTTTCTAATGATGTCTTCATTCAAACCTTTTTCAGGTTTAAAAACGTTTTTTTCAGGATCTGACCATCCAAGTGAATACTTACCTAAATCAATATCAATATTTGCCATATAGATATATTAATAACGACTTGATTCAAAGCTAAAAAACACAGGAGATTATTTATATATGTAATGAAGTAAAATCTAGGTATGCCAGCAATATTTATAAATCCAAATAAAGATGAGCACTACGATTTTCTCTTTGAGTTGAATGAGCAAAATCAAGATTTAAGACTTTTTGTTTCAGACAAATTACAAAAAGAAGAAATTGAAACGTTTCCTGGTAAAAAAGCAATTGGAGATATTTATGATGATACTCATATATCAACTGCTTCAGAAGGTGCATTTTGTGCTATCTATTTTGAAGGAGAAGATCAAACACTAAGAGAACCTTTTATTTCATCTATTCTGGATTCAAATGCTCAAAGATTTATATGGATATCGTCTTTTGAAATTGATAAAGATATTGAAAAATTAGCAAATTTAGTATTTGTAAAATATCAAAAAGGTTCCAATTACAATAATCTCATCCTGTCTCTAGAAGAGGCTGAAGAAATTGATGAAAAATATATCGAACTAAAACTTTGAGTAGCTGTTAGTTTTTAAAGGAAATCTAATATATCTATCAAATCTTTCCCAAGATTGAAGAATATAGTCATAAACCTGAATAGGATTATTTCTATAACGGATTTCAAAATGGATATGAGGTACTGTTCCTTCTGCATTTCCAGAATTTCCAACGTAACCAATTGTCTGGCCTGCTACAACTTCTGACATTAAATATACCCCCTCAGCAATAGCAGTTTTTCTCCCTCCAAGATTGTCATCTCCAACTAAATCATCATTTAAGTGCACATATAATGAAAGCCAGCCATCCCCGTGATCAATTGCTATATAATAACCTGAGGCTTCACTGTAAGCGATAGTGTTTACTCTTCCATCAGCAATAGCAACAACTTTAGAACCTTTTGGGGCTTTAATATCAAGCCCTTCATGTGTTCTGTTTCCATTACCTCTAATCTCACCCCAGTCATCATAAAAATGAGACTTAATATGTTTTACAGGGAAGACAAGATTATCCAGGAAAGGATCGTATTTATATCTGGCTTGAACTTCATGTGAGGTAATAAAAAATAAAGTAATAAAGAAAGATACTGCAAAGAGGCTCTTTAAATTCATGTAGGTATTTTATAATTAAATGGGTATAAATGAAAAAAAAATCTAAATTTACTGAAGGTTCAGGATCGCGTAAAGGATTTGTCTCAGATTTCCAAAAAAATACCGATTTGGAAGAATTTCATGAAAAAAATAATACCACTTCTGTAAAGAACAAGCTTTTTTGCAAGGATTCTGTGGATATGAGTGAATTGCCCAATAATTGCATAGGTTTAACAATTACGTCACCTCCATACAATATTGGTAAAGATAGTGATATTGATTTAACTGATGATGAGTATTTAACAATGATGAAAAAAATATTTACAGAGGTTTATCGAGTTACCGAGTCTGGAGGCAGGCTAGTTGTTAATGTAGCTAATTTAGGAAGAAAACCGTATATACCTATGACAAAAATGTTTACTGAACTATTAACTGAAATAGGTTTTTTGATGAGAGGTGAAATTATATGGCAGAAATCAAAAGGCGCTAATGCTAATTTTGCATGGGGTAGCTGGCTTTCTGCATCTAATCCTGTAATTAGAGATATACATGAATATTGTTTAGTTTTTTCTAAACATAGTTTTAAACGTGCAGTGAAAGGTCACTCTACAATTGAAAAAGATGAATTTATGGATTCAACACTATCAATATGGAATATTACTCCTGCTAGAGCAAAAAAAATTGGACATCCAGCACCATTCCCTGAGGAATTACCAGAGAGATTCATTAAGCTTTTTTCTTATGAAGAAGATCTTATACTTGATCCATTTATGGGAAGTGGAACAACTGCAGTTGCATCAAAAAACTTAGGGCGAAACTATATTGGTTATGAAATCAAGAAGGAATATGTTGAATTATCCAAAGAACGGATAAAAAACTGTAACTAATTTACTAAATTCCACGCAGAGAACAACTCTTTATAAGTTTCATTTTGTTCAAGTAAATTAATATGACTATCAAACCCAACTAAATTTCCCTTATCCATAACAATTATTTTTTCAGAATTTAGTATTGTTTCAAGTCTGTGTGCGATAACAATTGAAGTTTGATATTGTAAAAGCTTGTCGGTTGCTTCAAGAATAGAATTTTCAGATTCGATATCTAAATTTGCTGTTGCTTCATCAAATACAATTATTTCCCTTTTTGCCAGAACTGACCTCAAGAGAGCAATGAACTGCCTCTCTCCAGCAGACACGTTAGATCCTCTTTCACCAACTTCTTGTTCAAGTCTGTTTTCATATCTATCAAACCAATCCAGAACTCCAATTTCTGCCAATTCTTTTTCTAAGCTAATTGAATTTGGATTTGAGTAAACAAGGTTTTCTCTAATACTTCCTCTAAACAAAAAGCTTTCTTGAGGTACGTAAGCTATATTTTTTCTCGCCCACTTTTGACTGACTTCTTCAGTTGAAACATCATAAAACTTAACATCACCTTTTGTAGGTAAGTAAAATCTCAATATTAATTTTGCTATTGTACTCTTTCCCGCACCAGTTTCACCAACGATGGCTATTTTTTCGCCCTTTTTAATTTCAAAATTTACATCATGAAGAACTGTTTCTCTTCCGTATGAAAAATCTACATTTTTAAAGTGGATTACTTTATCTGTATCTTCAACTGGATGAGTCTCACCTTTTTTCGTCAAGACTGGCTCTTCATCCAAAATAGAAAAAACTTTTTTCATTGAAGAACCTGCTGATCGTAGAAGGTCATAATTAAATGAAAGTTGAATTAATGGATCAAAAAAATAATTTAGGTAAAACAACATTGCTACGAGCTCACCAACTGTTAATGAGCCTTCTGAAATTCTTCTTGCAGCAAACCAGATAACAATGGCTGTTGTGGAAACTCTTGTAATTTCTAAAAATGGAAAATAGATAGCAATATTTTTTGCAGATTGCATATTTGCTTTTAGATGTTCATTATTTACTTTTTGAAACCTACTTAATTGATCTTTTTCATCTGCGTAAGCTTGAATTACTCTTACTCCGGATATACCTTCTTGTAGAGAAGATAACACTTGACCTATCCATTCACGAACAGCCCAATAAGTTCTATCTGCGTGTTTTCTAAAAATTTTTGTTGCTATTCCTAAAAGAGGAAGTATTACAAAAGACAACAACGCTAGCTGTACGTCTACTAAAAACACAGCGACAGTTGCACCAAAAATTGTTAGTAGAGATGTCAAAATGCTACTTGCGCCTTCTCTTGCAAACTCATTCAAGCTTTGCATATCAGAGGTCATTCTTGCCACAAGCACGCCTGTTTTATTTTTTTCAAAATAATTTATGTCTAATGAAGACATATGTCTAAAAAGTTTTTGTCGTATATTTTTAACATATGTTTCTCCAACTAATCCAATTGAGAGTAGTGCTTTACTTGCAACAAAATACAAAATAACTAATGTAACAAAATAATATAAACACTGTTCTAGCAAGTACTCATAATCATTTACAACAACACCATTGTCGATTCCTCTAGAAATTAATTGAGGGCCTATCATTCTAATAATTGTTCCGGCCACGGCTATTAAAGAGCTCCAAAGAAAAGGCTTATAAATTTCAGGAACAAGTCTTATAGATCTGATAAAAGTATTATTTTTCATAACTACTTACTCTTTTGGCTTTCCAGAAACAAACTCTTATAAGAATTAACATTTTTTATTAAATCATCATGTGATCCTTGTGCTTTTACTTTGCCGTCCTCTAAGTAGACGACCTCATCACACAATTCAATAGTTGGGACTCGATTTGTAATAATTAAAGTAGTCATGTTTGACATTACTGATTGAAGTTCTTGCCTAATTTCTTCTTCTGTTGAGGCATCAACAGCAGATAAAGCATCATCTAGTATTAAAACTCTTGGCTTTCTTAAAATTGCTCGAGCTAAAGCTACTCTTTGCCTTTGTCCTCCTGAAAGACCATAGCCTCTTTCACCAACTTTGGTTTCATAAGCTTCAGGTAATTGTGAAATAAACTCGTGAGCTCGTGAAATTGATGCAGCAGACTCAATATCTTCTTGAGATACATTATCGAGACCAAGAGAAATATTATCTTTTGCAGTATTTGAAAATAGAAAACTTTCTTCGAATGCAAGTGATACATTTTTTCTAAGTTCGCTAAGAGCAAGGTCTTGTATGTCAACATTATCAATTTTTATAGTTCCACTTTCAAGTTCATAAAGTCTAGGTAATAGATATGCAAGTGTTGATTTACCAGATCCTGTTGAACCTACAATTGCAACTGTTTTCTTTCCATCGACTTTAAAACTTAAATTATTAAATATTTGTTCGTTTCCATATCTAAAGCAAACATCATTAAACTCTAGACTCCCCGAACCATCTTCAGGTAAAGAAAGTGTGTTTTCTTTTGAAGTAATAAATGGTTTTTCATTTAACAAATCCAAAATTCTTCCAGCTGCTGCTACGCTTGATGGAATTTCTGAAAGAAACCAAGCAGTAATTCTTAATGGCCAAATTAATAGAAAAACATACTGAGTAAAAGCTATGAATTCACCAAGAGAAATATTCTCATTTATTGTTAAATAGCCACCCAACAAAAGGACTACAAGAGTTATTACCATGGGGATTAATTCAAATAAAGGAACGAACCTTGTTCTTAACTTTAGATAATCAAGAGAAGTACTATATATATTTTCAACTGCGTCTTCTACTTTTCCACTAGCAATTTCTTCATTACCAAAAGCTTTTACAACCCTAATACCACCTAATTGCTCTTCAACTTCTGTTGTCATTTTTGCTTCTGCTTCTTTAACTTTAAGAGAAACTCCCATAGCTTTTGATGAGAAATTTGAAGCTAGCCACAAAACTGCTGGGATTGAAAGTAAAACTAGGCTACCTAAAGGAAGGCTGAGAACTAATAGAGTAATACTAAGAATAACTAATAGAACTATGTTTGCAGTTGCTAGAGGTGCGATAGCAAATGCTAGTCGAACTTGAGAAGCATCACTTGAAGCTCTTGCCATTAATTCACCGGTTGGAACTTTGTCATGATAATTAAATGCAAGCTTCTGCATATGAGTAAATATTTTACTTCTAATTTCAGCTTCAAAACTAAAAGACACATTCATACCGAAATATCTTCTTGTCCCAATTGAAACTGCTCTTGTGTATCCAGCTAACAACATAAACGAAAGTAAAACAACTAAGATCTGATTGTTTTTGGACACAATGCCATCATCTATGATTCTTTTAATAATGTATGGTTGAACAACTACTAAAAAACACCAAACAACAGCTGAGGTCATGGAAATAACAAAATTTCTCTTGTTATTTTTAATTCCTTCTTTAAAAAAACCTATTGCTTTATTGAATTCAGGTGTTTTGAAAACTTTGAACATTTTTCCATACTAATTGAGTAAATAATATAAAAATACTTTGCGCACAGTTTGTGCATTATTTCACAAGCATATTATTCTTTGATTCATGAGTGATGTTTTAGATAAAAAAATAGAAAACGTATTGGATTCAGCAGACAGGATGTTTATAGCCACAAGTGTAGGTGGTAATTCTTCAGGTGCTTCAGTCTTTTTTAGTCGAGATGGTGAAGATTTAGTATTTTTTACATTTCACCCTACAAGAAAAGCTGAACAAATAAGATTAAATCCACGTGTTCATGTAGTGATTTGGCCAAAAGGACAAGAAGGAATAGAAGGACTTCAAATTGATGGCGAATGCTACAAAATTAAAGATGAAAATGAAAAAAAAGAAGCATACGAACTAGTGCTTAATACCACTGAAGCTTTTAAAGAGTTTATGGATGACCAATTTCTCATTGATAACGATGTAGTCGGTTATTATAGAATTAAACCCACAACTATTAAATATGTTAACTTCTATCAAGATGAAAAGTTTGAATGGAAAACTTATCCGGGAAACAAGACTTCTGCGTTAAAAATGGCCTTTCGTCTTGGCTTAAAAAGAATTGGTCTTTGGCTCAGAACAGTAAGAGCCCCTTTTCTAACTGCAACATTTGCTCCAATTTTTGTTGGTGCCGCCGTTGCATGGAGTGACTTAAAAGAAGCTGGTCTAAGTTCTTCATGGTCTTGGAATATGTTTTGGCTAACATTATTAGGAGCTTCCCTTGCACAAGTTGCAACAAATGCTTCAAACGACTATTTCGATCATACATCAAATGCTGATGAGATAAACAAAGTAGCAAGCCCATTTAATGGTGGAAGTAGAGTTATCCAAGTTGGGCTAATGACACCTGGACAAGTACTGTTAACTGCACTTGTAAGCATTGCTGGAACCGTAGGTATAGGACTCTACTTAAATCAACAGGTAAGTGGTGCTGTTTTTGGCAATACACCGATATTATGGACTGGAATTATAGGAACTTTTCTTGCTTTGGGTTATACAGGTGATCCTGTACGTTTAGGCTATAAAGGTTTTGGAGAAATTGCTATTGCATTAGGTTTTGGACCAGTAATGGTAATGGGTGCACATTACGTACTTACAGAATCAATTCACCAAAATGTTTTATCTAGTTGGGACTGGGCTGAAGCTTTAATTGCATCTATTCCAGTTGCAATTTTAGTTATGTTAATTGTTTGGATTAATCAGTTCCAAGATGCTCCATCTGACGCTGCTGTTGGTAAAAATACTTGGGTTGTCAGAACAGCTGAACAAGGTGAATGGATGAAGCTAGAAAAACCAATGAAGCTTTACAAGCAATTCATGATTGAAGCTTTTATTGCAGTAGCTTTAATTGGTTTGTTGAGTTTCTTTACAGACTTAGGAACAATATATGCTTTTATTGCATTGTTGCCATTAGCACTTGTTTGGAAAGCCTTTAAAATGGCTGACGAATGGATGATTAAATGGAACAATCCTGAAGCAGATCGCCAAAAAGTACCTTATGAACTTCTTCTGGTAAATGTTTCAACTATTGGGATACATTTTCTAACAAGTATTTTATTAACAGTTGCTTACATTCTTTAATTGTCTAAAGAAGCCAATTTTTCAAATATATATAAAGTATACGACTTAGTAAATACAGTTTTAACTTTAGGTTTTGACAAATCTTGGAGAAATAAAGCTAGTAAATATATTGTTGGCAACAATGTGTTAGACCTTGGTAGCGGAACTGGAGCAGCATATAAACAATTAGAAAAGTTTAATGTTACAGCTTTAGATCCAGATGAAAAAATGCTTCAATTAAATAAGTTTTCAAAAAAAATTACTGGAAATGCTGAAAACATACCACTAGACGATAATTCAGTTGATACAGTCTATTGTGCATTTGTTTGGAGAAATATAAATGATACTCAAAAAGCTCTATCTGAGGTAAAAAGAGTGCTAAAACCTAATGGAGTATTTATCCTTCTTGACATGACGAGGCCAAAAAATAAAATTTTAAGTGTAATTCATAGAGTTGGGACGCTAATCACTACAACTCTTATAGGTGTTTTGACATTAAATATAAGAGACTATAGATTTCTTCATACATCTCTTGATAAATATGATCAACCTGAAGTAAATTTTAAACAACATCTTTTTAACAGCATCGAAATCAAAAGAATGGGTTTATTTGGATTTGTTTATTTAACTATTTTTAAAAAATAATTTTTATTGATTTGCCAAGGCAAGGAGCAGTTGTCCAACTTGATCTTGAGGTAGGTTGCCAGTTCTTCTTGCTACTACATTAAGTTCTTTATCAAGAAACACCCAGTAAGGAAAAGCATTAAGACCATAAGCAGTACCAATCTCCCTATCTAAATCATAAATTTGAGATTCAGACCATCCTTCTTCTTTTAACCAGTCATGTGGAGGGTAGTTATCTCTTGCTCTATCAATTGATGTTGCTACTGCAATTATCTCTACTCCGTCAGGTATTCCAATCAAGTCAATATATTCCTGGACCGCAGGAACTTCTTTCTGACAGTATCCACACCAATGAGCTAAGAAAAGCAGGACCTTTGCATTACCATTTTTTTCTAATGAGACAATTTCAGAATTTTCATTTGGTCCTGAAAATATTGGCGCTTGTAAACCTCTAGCAATATTATCGTCATTTTCTCCGGCAAACTCAGGAAGAAAATCGCCTTCAATCGCAGTTTCTCCTACAGGTAAATTTCCATCTAATGGTTCATCAACTAAGGAAACTCCAATAGCAACAGCTAGTCCAACTACCAGAAGCACTGATCCAGCAATTATAAAGTTTTTATTCACTAATTTCCTTCCTCGATAAATCATAATACAAGAGTGACAAAAATATAGTTAAAAAAGCAGTCGCAGCCATTACAGGAATGCTAATAAAACCAAAAGTATCAACATATTTTAAATTGCAAGGAACATCGATAGCACATGACCCTCCTGAGCCACCACCATTTTGTAGATAAATATGATAAATACCAATACAGAAGCCAATAAAACTTACATACGCAAATTTAATAACAGACTTTTTAAAAAGACCTATAAGCAAGATACAAGCAATTGGATACATGAAATATCTTTGATACCAACAAAACTTACAAGGTATAAAACCGACAACTTCCGAATAAATTAAACTTCCGATGGATGAAAATACTGCAACACTAATAGCAAAATTATAGAATTGATCAGTTATGAGTTTACTAAAACGCTTTTTAGTAATTAGAAAATAAATAATTGCTGCACAACTTACCCATGCAATTGATGTAAAAAAAGCAAATAGTGAATTAAAAAATATTATTAAGTCCATAAAATAACCCTATAAAAAATGATAGGCGGCTTACGCCGCCTATCACAAATTTATTTCTAAAGAAAAATTAGACTTTTTCTCCAGACTTAATTCTTGCCATTCCAAGAACTAATACACCAAGACCAACTTTGTTGATAATATCAGCTATTGTGTATAAAGTTTCTCTTAGGTCAGCTAAATCTGAGCTGACAACAGGTGCAAGATACCCCAGTGGATAAATTATCCAACCAACGAGAATTAACTGCTTAATTTTTTCAAATTGTGCAGCTTCAGCAGCTTTAAGGCCACTTCCTTCATTTTGAAGTTCTCTTAAGATATACCCATAAGCAATCATAGAAAGAACGAATCCGATCCAATATTGATCTGATCCAGCACTTGCCATCTCACCGTAGTAACCTGCGCCAATCATAACTACTGCAGCTAATCCCCATGAACGGAATTTTGCAGCAGCTACTGCACCAACTGATGTTACTGCAATTACTTCAACTAACATCAATGGAACTGTAAGCACCCAGTCAACATAACGTAATGGAGTGTCAAAATCTCCTGATGCAAATGATACTGTCATCTTTTGGTAGTGATACCAAGCGATACCTGTAACAACTGCGGAAATGTATACTCCTTTTCTCCACTTAGGATCAACTTCTCTTGATGACGCTAATAAGAACACTGTACCAGCCAACATTCCTACTTCTGCGACCATGAAAAGTCTATAAGTAAGTTCAGTCATTTAAGCCTACTCCTTTTATAATTTGATTATTTGTGAAATATTTCACATGTCTACTGTAAATCGATTGTGCATTTGTGAAGGAAATTTGAAGAAGTTTCTTAGAAAATATGTAACTTAATTTTTAGTTTTTAGTAGTGGCAGTTAAATTCTCGTTACCCCATTTTTTCAAATAAGAATCTAACTTAAATTTTTTGGCAGTTGAATCAGAAGTCATATATCTAATCTTTCCATAGATATCTCTCTCTGGTCCCCAAGCTCTATCGTATCTACCTAAAATCCAAAAAACGCCAGAGTATGAATTGGGATCACGACCGTCTAATGAGAATCTATCATTTAAATTGATCATATAAGAAAGAGCAAGTTGAGGGTTTGGAGTCCATTCTAAAATCTTTTTTCCCCAGAGCATTCTTAAATAGTTTTGCATTGTACCTTCTAACCTAAGTTGATTTTGAGCTGCATTCCATATTTCGTCATGAGTTTGAGAATAAGTAAGTTCATCTAAATTATATAAGTACTCCCTCTTATCGCTTGCATGTTCAGCTAACGTTTTCAAAGCCCACTCGGGTAATGAAGAATATTGGTTGTAATTAGCCCGACGAACACACGTATGGTAACCAAGCTCCCTCCAGGTGATTAACTCATCCATAAAGCTTTCAAAATTATCTGATCCACCCCACCAGCCTTCTCTCCTGCCTACCATTTTTGGATTAATTTTTTCTAAAGACCATTTGTCATGTTTTGAAACAACTTCAAACACTTCATGGGTTGAAATATGACCAAAATGAAAATAAGGTGATAATCTACTACTGGCATCCTTTGATGGGTCACTTCTATGTTGTGCATAGTCATTAAAGCCATTCTCAATGAAACTGCTCATTCTAGTTATAGCTTTTGAACGACCTCCTTCTATATGACTAACTTCAACTGACTTATCGATTTCTAGTTCATCTAAAAATGAATTTATATCAGTGTTTTCAAAATCAAAAGGTTTCCAAGTACTAAATAAATTTTCAATAGATTTTGAATTAAATTCTTTATTTAACTGGTTTAATGGTTCAGGATCAGGAACTTCTATTAGAAAGTCTTCTAAGTTTTTATGTAAATACCTCCTAAAATCATGTGCCCTTACATACTCTTTCTCAGCCAATCTAATTGGAACCAAACCGTTTGAGTCAACAAGTTCATACCTTGTATTTATATCTCCTGAAGCTTTTGCAATCATTTGTGGAACAAAATATGTGGGATAGTCGTCAGTAACTACAACAGATGCTTTTTTTGCCAATTCACCAAGTAATTGCTCTGACTCCTTTGGCTTAGTTTCAACAAATGGATAATATAAAGCATTTGATTTTGCAATAGTTTCTGAAACTTCTTTCATTCCATCAAGTGTGAACTTATGGAACCTTATACTTGACATTGGATAATCCAATATTAGAGGTTCAAAAATCACTAAAGGTTGAGATAATTTATTTGCCCACTCAATAGCTCTTTCTAGAGCAAAATTGTATTCAACACGTTTGAAAGCAATCATCCAATAAACTACATATTCGGATTTTTTAACATCTGGCTGAGAGTCATTTAGTGTAGTTATTCTGGAAATAGGTACTTGCACCATAAAATACATTTTAAAATAAATTAAATTTTTTATGAACGAGAATATGACTTTATAATTTACAGAATTCAAAGTTTCGAGGTAAAATAAGAAAGTTAATTATGGGTGCAATAGAAATTTCAAATGTAGGAAAAATTTATCCTAACGGTACTCGAGCTCTTGAAGATGTAAACATTACTATTGAAGATGGTGAATTTGTTGTTCTTGTTGGTCCTTCAGGTTGTGGAAAAACTACTCTATTAAGAATGGTCGCTGGTCTTGAAGACATTACAGAAGGAGAAATAGAGATCGCTGACAAAGTTGTAAACGAAGTTGCCCCAAAAGATAGAGATATAGCTATGGTTTTTCAAAACTATGCACTTTATCCTCACATGTCCGTTTATGACAATATGGCATTTTCTTTAAAACTTAGGAAACTACCTAAAGATGAAATTGATTCAAAGGTCAGAGATGCAGCCAAAACTTTGGAAATAGATGAATTATTAGAAAGAAAACCAAAAGCCCTTTCTGGAGGACAAAGACAAAGAGTTGCAATGGGACGTGCAATTGTAAGAAACCCTCAAGCTTTTCTTATGGATGAACCGCTTTCTAATCTAGACGCAAAACTTAGAGTTCAAATGCGAGCAGAGCTAGGACAACTACATTCGCAACTTCAAACTACAACTCTTTATGTAACACATGATCAAGTTGAAGCTATGACAATGGGCGATAGAGTTGCAGTAATTCGTAAAGGAGTTCTTCAACAGATTGATACACCTCGTGAGATTTATTTATATCCTAAAAATATTTTTGTTGCCGGTTTCATAGGTAGCCCTTCAATGAACTTTGTATATGCAACTGTTTCACCTTCAGGAAAGTCTTTCAAAATCAAAATTGGTGATGTTGAAATAAAAACACCGACTGCACCTAAGACTTTAACTGAATTTAAAGACAAAGAAATTGTTCTTGGTATTAGACCAGAAGCATTTGAAGACTCTGTTTATGCTGGAAAAGAATTTACTGAAGATTTTCCCGTTGAGATTACTCTACTTGAGCAATTGGGTTCAGATTCCTACATTCACTTTTATAAAGATATAAAACCTGTTCAAACAAAAGCTATTGAAGAAATTCTAGCTGATGAAGGTGAAGATATCTCTGCATTAGGTACTGAAACAAAGTTTATTGCAAGAATTAATCCAAATGCAACAGTTGAAGAAGGGCAAAAAATTAAATTGAAAATAGACCCAACCAAATTACATTATTTTGATCCTGAGACTGGTCTAGCAATTACTTAAAAAGAACTCTGCAAATCCTCAATTATTAATTCTAGATTTTTATAAGCCTCTTCTGAACCAAGGTCTATGTATTCCTTCAATGAAGCAAACAGCCTATCAGCACCTATCCTTCTTTCCATTACCTCGCTGGCATCATATCTAAATATATCTTTTCGAAGCGCTTGCTTAGTTAATTCTATTTGCTTAATTAAAAGTTTATTTGAAACTAAATTATTGTTATTCATATTTGCTGGAACATATGAAGAGTTTTCATTAAGCATCCAAGAAGATCCAAATTGATCCGAAATTAATTTTTCAAAAATAATTAATGAATTTGAGTTATTGTTAAGTGCTACCAAAATATCTCCGATTCCAACCATCGCATCAGGGTTTTTGAGTGAAGGAAATTTAAAGAAATCATATTCAATTCCGAATTCAGATCCTTCTGGCATGTAGTAGTCTGCATATTGGCCAGACCATGAAAAAATACAGTCTGTTTCATCGCTTAATAAGTTTATGAAATTATTTCTAAACTCTTTTCTAACAATTCTTTTATTACCTCCATAAACTCCATTTTCAATAAAAATTAACTTTCCAATCTCATTGATTGATAAAATTACTTCTTTACTTCCTGGTAGAAGTGACTGTTGAGACCAAGCGTCATAAATCTCTGGTCCATATTCATGCAAAATTAAATCTTCAAGCCAATTAGTAGCAATCCAACCTGTACTCGCCCCGCTTTCACTATCTAAACACCAGGTTTCATTTCCATTATTAGCTCTTTCACGAGTAAAGGAAACCATTTCTTCGTAAGATTGAAAAACTGGAGAACCAGCTTCTTGGAATTTTTCAATATCATACCAAATAAATGAATTAGGCAATAGTCTAAAAAACACACCATAATTTTCTTTAGTTTTTTCAGATGTAGTGATATCTATTAAATGATTTGAAAAATTATTCATTAACTCAACATCATTAATTAATTTAGAAATAGGAATGATAATATTTCTTTCACCTAAATTTACCACTCCTTGAGGGTTTGGAATTAATGCAAGATCAACTTCTGAATCAGAATTATCATTTATTAAATAATCTTCTACATCTATTAATTCAATATATTTAATCTTCAACCCTGTAGCTTCGGATAAAATTTCAAGCTCTTCATCAAATAATTCTTGATCTGTCATTAATGGCCCAGCTATAACTACGTCAGCTGGTTTGTAAGCTTGAAATGAAAATATTGAAGTTGTAATAATGAAAATAAATACTATTGATTTATTTACCATAAGTGTGCCGCACCTCTTACACCACTGCTTGAACCGTGATGGGCTTTAACTATTGGAGTTAAAAATGTATCTGAAGCAAGATAAGGAATAATTTTTTGTGGTACTTGTGTATACAGTTCTTCAATATCAGACATACCTCCGCCACAGACAATCACATCAGGATCTAAGATGTTTATAAATGTACTAAAAGATCTTGCAGTACGCTCAAAGTATTTATTCATTACTAAAGTTGCTTGTTCGTCTTCATTTTGAAACAATTCGACAATATCTCTAGAAGTTATATTATTTCCTGTTTGATTTTCATAATGATTTTCTAAACCAGGACCAGATATAAAAACTTCAATAGCTCCAATTCTTCCACAATGCCTTTTGATTGACTTTTCATATTCATCCATAGGACCTGGTATTGGATTTTGCCCCCACTCACCAGTTAGTTTATTTGGACCTACAACTAAAGATTTATTTAGAACAAATCCTGCTCCAACACCTGTTCCCAAAATAACTGCAAAAACAGAGTTATAGTCTTTACCGGCACCATCGATTGCTTCGGATAGTGCTAAACAGTCTGCGTCATTTGCAATTTTTATTTCAAAACCTAACCTGGTTTCCAAATCTTTTTTAACATCTTGCCCTTCTAGAGCTTTTGTATTTGAAACCTGAACTAAACCAGATTGAGGATGAAGCGAACCTGGCATACCAATTCCAACAGAATATTGTTTAGCATCACTAGCAATTGTTTTAATAAGATCGTATACAGTATTTAAAATATCTTGATAATTATCTTTTGGCGCATCGACTCTAATTCTATTAATTTCTTCACTAGACTCAACATCTAAAGCAATTGCTTCGATCTTCGTTCCGCCCCAATCAATTCCGACCTTCATATTATCTCTCTAAGACAAAATTTATACTGTATTTCTCTATTGTAGTACTACCAACTAGTTCTAATTTTAAATTTTTATCCAAAACCCAAACTTCTGGCGCATCAGGAAAATCTTTTGCATAATCTGTTGCAACACCAATTTGGTAAACTTTGGAGTTTGCTGACACTAATTCAAAGTATCTTAAATAAAAGTAAAAGGTGTCACATCTTTCGTCGATTTCTGATTTAAAAGTACCACTTATATTTGATTTAAAATTATTTTCCTTTTTTAAAATTATGGTAAATTCACCTGAGCCAAAATCATTCCAATAAGGACCTATACAAATTCCATTAAATTCTGAATCATAATCTTCCCGAAATTTCATATCAAAAACTAATTTATACTCATCTACAAAGTCTGTTTTTTGTGGAAATATTTGTATTGAGAGATCTACTTGATCATCATTTAAATAATCAATATCAATGTTTAACCTGGAATCAATTTCACTAATTTCTAAAGAATCTATTTGATAGGAATAACTTACAGTTACACAAGAGGTAAAGAAAGCTAAGAAAAGGGCAATTCTAGGGATCAACCCTTGACAGCTCCTCCAATTAGGCCTCTGATAAAGAATCTTTGTAATCCAAAAAATACACCAAGTGGTACCAAAATAGAAATCACAGCTCCAGAGGTTCTTAAATGCCATGCTTCTCCAAAACGTCCAACAACTATTTGAGACATGTGAGAAGTAACAACTAAATTTTCTGGCTTATATATACCTAAAAATACATTTGCAACTAAGAAATCGTTGTAAACCCAAAGAAATTGAAAAGTTGCAAAGGCTGCAATACCTGCAACTGATAATGGTAATACTAATCTAAAAAATGTAGTGAAGTTCGTTGCACCGTCTATTTTTGCGGATTCAATGACGCTTCTAGGTAGACCCATCATAAAGTCTCTAAGTAGAAACGTAGCAAGTGGTAATCCAAATCCAGTGTGTGCAAACCACGTAGCCACAAAAGTTCCATTTAAATCTAAGGCAGGAATAATAGGAATTCCAGCTATTTCAATTCCATCTTTAAATAATTGAACAAGTGGAATTAATGACATCTGCAATGGAATGATCATTGATCCAACGACAAAAAGAAAAAGTATATTTTTACCCTTAAACTCCATAAACGCAAAAGCATATGCCGCAAAAGCTGCAATCGTAATCGGAATTATTGTAGATGGGATTGTGACAGCTAAAGAATTGTAAAATGATCTATCGAGATTTTCAGCTCTAAAGACTTCGGAATAGTTTTGAAGACTTAATTCAGACCATACCTTGCCTGTATACACCGCATCCCACCAAGAAGTTCTTTTGATACTTTCCCCCGGTCTAAATGAACTTAACACAAAACCAAAAAGTGGAAACATCCAAGTCAAGGCAATTGAAACAAGTATTAGTTTTGTTAACGGTTTGTCATACCATTTTTGGTTACTTCTAATCATGCGTCTACGTTATCTCTTTCTCTTAAAGCTGTTCCAATAATAACTGGTAAAACACAAATAAAAATCAAAACCGCTACTGTTGATGACCTACCAAAATTTCGATATTTTGAAAATTCATCAAGCATTTTTACAGCTAATAAGTTCGTCTCAAGATCTCCTCTTGTGGAAACATAAATTATATCAAATGCCTTGAGAACAGTAACAACCATATATGTGCCAACAACTACGATTGTGCTTTTAATGTAAGGCACAACAATTGAAGTAAATATTTTAATTTCTGATGCTCCATCTATTTGTCCAGCTTCCATTATTTCAGCTGGTATTGCTTTAATTCCAGCCGAGAAAACAACTGCAGCAAAACCTGTATACATCCAAACCATAATTATCATCAGCAACAAAGTATTAATTGGTAAGTTGATTAATACATTTGATAACCATCCCCCAGCTTCTAAATTTTCCGCAATTGGCAATGCCGACAAATCTCTTTGTTGCAACCAACCTACAGGTTCAACACAAGAAGCATCATCATATCCTTTGAACTCGCCATTGATTTCTCTATTATTCCAACAGTTTTCTCCACCAGACACTCTAATACCATTAATTATTCCAATTTGTGTAAGAGGTGGAGGTCTGTATTCATATATAAATTTAAAGATAGCTGTTGCACCAACAGCTGATATTGCCATCGGCATAAAAACAATAGATTTAAAGAAAGCTTCACCTTTATTTAAACGATCTGTCAACCAACCTACAATAAGACCAACAATAAGAGTTAGGGTAACTACCGCAACAAGCCATATGATTTGGTTTCTAATTGTTGTAATCATCTCTGCATCTGTAAATGCCCAAATGTAATTTTCGATACCTATAAAGTCATTGCTATACCTATCTTTAAAACTTAAATAAATTGTTCTCATTGATGGATAAAACAAAAATAGACCAATCATAAATATGGAAGGCCCAACAAACATACGTGCTTCAAGACCATCTCTAGAATCTTTTGGAGCTAAATTAATAATCTTATTCATACCAGAAAAAAGTAGGAAAATAAATGTAGAACCAAAAGGAATAGCAATTAGAACTAGGATATTTCTCGTTACTTGCTCAGTAAGTTCTCTAAATAAAATTGCTTGAGAAAGAAACCAAAATAAAGGAAATATAACTAATGCTAGTGTAGAAATTCCGAATGTTAGATATTTACTTTGTTTCCCGTTATTCATTATGATTTAAATATTTTACACTATCAGATAAAAGATAGCCACCCGAGAAGGTGGCTATCAATCTAAAGATTTATCCTAGCTTACGGCCAAGATTTATCGATATTATCCATTGCAGTACTAATGTATCCTGGACCTTCAACTGCTAGGTTCATCATTTCTTTCCAGAAAGAACCTGCACCAACCTCAGGAGGCATTAAGTCAGAAGCATCAAATCTGAATGCGTCTGCTGACAATGCATCTGTAATAATTGTTCCTAGAATTCTATTGATATCTTTTGAATAAATATCATTATCGAATCCAGTATGAGCACTTAATCTAGCATTATTAGGCATTGCAGCTGCTGCTTGATGGAACTCTGCGCTAAGCATATATTCCGCTACAGCTTTAGTAGCCTCTCTATCATTAAATGCACCCCACATATCACCACCACCTAATGCAGCCTTTGGAAGGCTTTCATCGATGACTGGGAATGGGAATACTGTTGTCTCAACACCAACACCAGCTTGAGCTGCCTCAGGCCAGAATGCTGGAATGAAAGATGCTTGTCTATGCATGAAACAACCTGGGTTTCCATTAGCATCTTTTGAGAACATAGGATCTTGTGCGTTACCGAAGTATGTTGATACGATAGCGTCTGTACCACCAACAACATAATTTTCAGTATGCATGATTTGACTTAATAGTGTTGCAGCATTTGTGACAGTTTCACTTCCGAACTTAAGTTCGTTTGTTACCCACTTGTCGTAAGATACTACACCTTCACCGGTACGAAGCATAATGTCTTCCATCCAGTCTGTTGCTAACCAACCTGATGCACCGTTAGAGTACATACCGAAACAGAATGGATTCATTCCGTCAGCAACAATTTGATCTGCAAGTGCAATCATTTCATCCCATGTATCAGGAACAGAATATCCTCTTGCCTCAAATTCTGCTGGTTGGTACCAAACAATACTCTTAAGGTTAGCTGCATTTGCACCACCATAAATAACACCGTCGACTGTTCCTAATCCTACTAAGTAAGATGAGAAGTTTGTCTTATAATCATCTAGGTCAATTCCTAGATCTTCAAGTGGTGTTAACATACCTCTTGATGCAGCATCAACAACTGCACCTGGTTGTGGCCATAATGCAAAGTCTGGTGTATCACCAGATTCCATTTGAATTTGGATTTCTTGCTCAAAGTTATCAGAACCTTGATAAGTTACAATAATTCCTGTTTCTTCAGTGAATGCTTCGAAGTTAGCTCTAAAGCCTTCTTGATCTTCACCAATAAGAGCACCTGTGATTGTGACTTCTTCGCCTTCAAGGCTTCCGCCACCACAAGCACCAAGGATTAAAGTAACAAGTAAGAAAGCCACAAGTAATGGTTTCTTCATTATTTAATTTCCCCTTTATGTATACGTACGTATGCTAAGAATAAGGTTTCTTAGCACTTTGAATTATACATTTGAGTTATAAAAACGAAAAGTTGGTTCATAATTATTTATCACAATATTGATTGATTGTGAATATGGATTGTGCCCGGGGGGGGACTCGAACCCCCACATCCTTTCGAATAACGGATTTTAAGTCCGTCGCGTCTACCAATTCCGCCACCCGGGCTAATATTTAATCTAGTATTTTTTTAATATTAGACCTTCTAAAATATCACTATTTGAAACTTTAATTGTTTTTATATTATATCTATTAATTAATTCGTTAACCATGAAAATTCCAGAGGTTATTGTTGGTGCTCTCTTTGGATCAATTCCTTTAAAAATTGAAAAAATTTCAAACTCTTTAAGTTTTAATATTTCTTCCGTTAGTTGGTTAATATCTTCTTTTGTCAAGACTGAACCGTGAAGAACTGATTCATCGAAACTGTTTTGTTTTTTTACCATTGAAGCCATAGATAAAAATGTACCCGCAACTCCTACACACTCCATTTCATCAGTAAATTTTATAGTTGCAATATTTTCATTAATAAAATTTTTTGCACTTAATGAACTATCTTCTGAAATTGGTAAGCTGCTAAAGAACTTTTCCGTTAAAGTTACAACGCCAATATTTACTGAATTTGAATTAAAATCATCATTTGTCTGAGTTATGAATTCAGTACTTCTACCACCTATATCAATAATTATATATTCGTTAAGTTCAGCAAATGAATTCAAAACACCCAGACTGGTTAAAACTCCTTCTTGTTCACCTGTTACAATTTCTACTTCAAATCCACATTTTTTTTTGATTAATTCGAGAAAATAGTCTGCATTGCTTGCATCTCTCAGAGCTGCAGTTCCTACAAGGTTTACATTTTCAACATTATTTTTTATAAGAATTTTTTGGAATTTTTTAAGTGCATTTAATACTCTTTGTTGTCCTAAGTCTGAAATCAGATTCGTCTTTTCAAGCCCCTCTGCCATTTTGGTAACTTTATGAGTTTTATAAATTGTAGTAACTTCACCATCGGTCACTTCGGCTATTAATAATCTTGTTGAATTAGATCCTAAATCAATTGATGCTGTCTTTACCAAACAACACTCCATCCTTCATTCTTCTGCATAGACTCTTTATTTATACACGGTTGATCACAATTAAAAGTGCCTATTGATT
The DNA here is from genome assembly GCA_038142145.1 of Candidatus Actinomarina sp. GTDB lineage: Bacteria > Actinomycetota > Acidimicrobiia > Actinomarinales > Actinomarinaceae > Actinomarina. Next base: position 800,397 of record JAYQJM010000005.1, read on the forward strand.
CAAGAACAATATTTCCTATTGGATTTAACCCAGTTGATAATTCATCTGCTGTGTGAGAATGGAGACATTTAATTGAATTTTCAGCACCACCAACTCCTCCTGAGGCCTTTGGGTAAGAATCTTGATCATCCAATTCTTCCCTTTCATTTTTATATGATTCTTGTCTTTTTAACCAAGCAGATTTGAGTTGAGAGTTGTCCTGTAGTTCTTTATCTAATGCTTTTATTAAACCCTGAGATTCAAGTGCACCAATTTTTTTATTCATCATCGGGCATGACAACCAATAAGTTGTTGGAAAAGGTGTACTGTCATCTAACTTAGGAGGTACTTTAATAACAGCCGGTAAGTCTAAATGACATCGACAAGACACTGTGAAGTTACTTCTTAGTGGTCTTCCAATTTGTAATTCAATAACTTCTTTATCTTCATTCACCATCGACCCCGACAATAAACTCAACTACTTGTTCAATTACACTCTTAGATCTTCTGGCTTTCAAAGTCTCCTCTATAGGAGTTACAGGTTCAGGAACCTCAAAACGATAAAGAACTTCGCCTGGATATCCATACCCTCTCATTCTTAAAATCTGCTCAAGCTTTTCTACATCATTAAGATTTTCAATTTGAAGATTCCATTCATCAATTTGAGTTTTAATCTCTGCGATCTCAATTTGTCTCTCTGCAACAGATGCCTTTAGCTGCTTATAGTTGCTATAGCTATCTTGATATGTTTCAAATAGGAAGAACAAAAAAGTAGCCATCAAGAAGAAAACAAATATTTTTGAAATTATTGAATTTCTAATATTTTTTAGAGATTCCATTTTGAATTATTAAAATTGTCAAAACCAACCTCTTCAGCAATTCTTAGTATTTCATTATATTTTGCAGTTCGCTCCCCACGTGCTGGAGCTCCAGTTTTGATTTGTCCACTTGAAGTGCCTACAACAAGATGGCTGATAAACGAATCTTCTGTTTCTCCAGATCTATGTGAGACCATCGAGGTATATTCTTGAGATTCTGCAAGTTTCATTGTGGAAATTGTTTCTGAAATGCTTCCAACTTGATTGACTTTAACCAAAATTGAATTTGCACATTTGTTATCAATACCTTTTTTCAAGATTTTTTCTTGTGTAACAAATAAGTCATCACCTACAAGTTGTACCTTGTCTCCAATCTTTGAAGTTAAATACTCCCAACCATTCCAATCATCTTCCGATAGACCATCTTCTATTGACACAATCGGATATAAACTCGTTAACTCCACTAAATAATCAGCCATTTCAGAACTTGTTAACTTGTTTCCTTCAATAACATATTCTTCATTGACATAAAATTCCGTTGCTGCAGCATCTAAAGCAAGTGAAATTTCTTCTTCAGGCTTGTACCCACTTTCACTAATTGACAACATAATTTCATCAAGGACTTCTTTTGATGATGAGAAATTTGGTGCGAAACCACCTTCATCGCCAACATTTGTTGCCAATCCTTTTTCTTTTAATCTTTTTTTAAGAACATGATAAACCTCAACTCCTGCTCTAAGTGCGTCATCAAATTTATCAAATCCATGGGGAACAATCATAAATTCTTGAATGTCAACAGAGTTATCTGCATGTGCTCCTCCATTAAGAATGTTCATAAATGGTACTGGTAAAGAGGGAGCGCCGTAAATATTTGGAATTAATTCATATATGTATTTTTTTGAATATTTCGAAAAAGCTACCATGTTTGCCATCGACACTGCCAAAATCGCATTTGCGCCAAGATTGTTTTTATTTTGAGAACCATCTAGCTTAATTAAAGTATCATCAATTTCGTTTTGGTCTTCAGCGTTTTTACCTAAAAGTGCTTCCGAGATAAGAGTATTGACATTGTTAACTGCTTTAAGAACTCCTTTGCCAGAAAAAAGTTCTCCGCCATCTCTCAATTCATGAGCTTCTAATGTTCCTGTAGACGCACCGGATGGTACTGCAGCTCTTCCCCATGAGCCATCTTCTAAGGCAACTTCAACCTCAACAGTGGGATTAGCTCTTGAATCTAGAACATATCTAGCGTGAATTTTATTTATTTTACTATTCATAACCCTGTTACTAAGAATTTAGCACATATTAATAGGTTATGTTAATCCTTAAGGTTTTTCTTTGCTTCCTGCCATAGTTCATCAATATTTGAATTTTCATCAATATGCTTCTCAACATATTTAGCTCTATCTATAAACCTTTTTGTTGATTTATTTAATTGTATTTCAGGATCTGTATCTAAATATCTACAAACATTTAATACAGCAAACAAAACATCTCCGATTTCATCTTTTTTATGTTCTTCAGTTGAAGCAAGTTTTAATTCTTCAACCTCTGAAAGTAAATCCTCTAGTGCTTCATTGTAAGTGGCGTATGAAAGATTAAGCTTTTTTGCTTTTCTCTGTGCTTTAAATGCTTTTGAAATAGGAGGTAAATTCTGATTAAGGTCTGAAAATATTGAATCAGAAGAGTTTTCTTTTTTTATCTCTTCCCACTGTTTCTCAACATCTTCAGCAGTTTCAAGTTTAACATCTCCATACACATGAGGATGTCTCTCTTTTAGTTTTGCATTTAATGTATTTATGACATCTGAAATATTGAAGAAATTATTATCTTCTGCAATTTTTGCATGAAGCATGATTTGGAGCATGAGGTCTCCTAGCTCTTCTTTTAAAGAAGTTTTTGAACTTTCAGATTGATCTAAATTGGCTAATGCATCAAGTAACTCGTATGCTTCTTCAATTAAATGTTTAGATAATGATTCATGAGTTTGCTCCATATCCCAAGGGCATTCTTTTCTTAATTTTGAAACAATTTCAGTTAGCTCATCAAACTCTCTCATAGTGAAAGATTAGTAGATAAAAAATCGTAAGCTCTTTTTGAAGTTAACTGGTCTTTAAAAGTAATTAATAATCTTTTATTTCTAAACTGAAATTTTATCTTTGTGCTGTCAAGGTTATTTTTTAAATCATCTGTTAAATCAATGGGAAATAATTCGATTTGTTGTTGCTTAATTATGCATTTAAATATTTTAAATTCTGTGATGATAGACCTAATTTTTGCAGAGTTTAATAAATTTTCTGTAACTTTAGGAATGTCTCCAAACCTGTCTTTTAATTCTTCAATAAAATTATCAACTTCAAAATGAGGTGTTTTCTCTAACCTTTTATAAATATCTATCCTCTCTGTATCTGAATTTATGTAAGTCTTTGGAATTGAAGAACTCCAGTAACAGTCAAAATTTTTGATGTTATGTTTGGTATCAATTTTTGTATCAATAGTCTCATCTAGTGACTCTAAAACATAACTATTAAAAATATTTAAACCGACATTGGCAATAAATCCTGACTGAATATCACCAAGTATGCTGCCTGATCCTCTTAGTTGTAAATCTTTCATTGCTAATGAATATCCTGTAGAAGTTTGACCGATTGACTTGATAGCATCGAGTCGCATTTCAGAATCAATACTTAATTCTGACTTATGAAAAAAATAAGCAAAACTCTGTTCCCCTCTACGCCCCACTCTTCCTTTTAATTGATATAGTTGTGACATCCCCAACAGTTCGGACCTCATGCAGATTAGAGTATTTACTTTTGGCAAATCAATTCCTGCTTCTACGATTGTTGTAGCATATAAAATATCAACTTCTTGATCCCAAACTTGTTGCATGGTGTACTCAATCTCATTTGAAGAAAGTCGTCCATGTAATAAACTATGTCTTAATTTAGGAAATAATTTCTCTATCTTATCTTTCCAATTAATAAGTTCATCAATTCGGTTTAAGACAAAAAAGACTTGTCCTCCTCTTGAAATCTCCCTTTGAATAGCTAAAGAAATTACGGACTCATCGGTCAATCCAACATGCACTAAGGTATCTAATCTATTTTCAGGAGGCGTCTCAATTTTGGAAGTATCCCTTATCCCCATTAATGATTGCTCAAGAGTTCTTGGTATTGGTGTTGCAGTGAGTGTAAGCTTGTGAACTTGGTTTGATAGAAAATGAAGCTTATCTTTATCCTCTACTCCAAACCTATGTTCTTCATCAATAATGACTAATTTCAAATCTAAAAAATCTATATCGTCACTTAGAATTCTATGAGTGCCAATCAATATATCTACCGTTCCATTTTTGACACCTTCAAGAGTTTCTTTGACCTCACTTTTTTTGCTAAACCTACTGAGATGTTTGATATTAAGTGGATAATCTTTTAATCTCTCAGTAAAAGTATCTATGTGTTGTTGAACTAAAATTGTAGTTGGAGCTAAAACTGCAACTTGACTGCCTGAAAATGCAACCTTTATTGCAGCCCTTAAGGCGACTTCGGTCTTGCCATACCCAACATCACCAAAAATTAACCTATCCATTGGTGTATTTTTTTCTAGATCCTTTTTAACATCTTCTATAGCCTGGAGTTGATCTGTTGTTTCTACAAATTCAAAATCAGATTCAACTTGATTTTGCCATGGAGTGTCTGGTTTCATAATTAAAGAATTATTTTCATGAGTTCGTAATTTATAAAGTTGCAGAACCCTATTTGCAATTACCTTTGCGTTCTGTCTTGCTTTATCTTTAGCCTTTTCCCATTCAGCTCCACCCAATTTTGACAGCTTAGGATTTTCACCACCAACATAAACTTCTAAATCTCCAATTTGATCAGAAGGTACAAATAATTTATCTGTACCTTTGAACTTAATTGAAAGGTAATCCTTTTCTACTCCCTTGATTTCTTTTGTTACAGTACCCTCATAAAGTCCAATGCCATGATAAGTATGAACAACATAAGTATTAGGAACCAATAACGATTCATCACTTATTGATTTTGATTTTGATTTTTTCTTAACAAATTGTCTCCCGTGAAAATCACTTTCGTTAAGTAATCCAATACCTAAATCTTTAATTAAGAAAGAGTTCGTAAACTGGTTCTTTACAATTTTTAAGTTATTTAAACTATTGAACTTTTTAATAAAATCTACATTTTCAGAATACAAATAAATTGAATCAACTTTACTGAGTTCGCTTAGTACATTTTCCATTTGAAAATCTTGAAAGTACCGAGGTACATATTGGAGTTCTGATAAATTTACAGTTGAAATGAAATTTGCATTTTCATGATTTAGCAGACTAAATACTTCATCATATCTAGTCTGGAAAGAAATATTTATATTCAAATAATCGCTAAGTCCGTTGAAAGTATCTTCTTCAATTTCTGTTATATTTTTCATCTCAAGATTTATAGAATCAAAATTAACTACATGAATTTCTACTGACTCTGGTAAATGTTTAATCAAAGGTGGACATGAAATAATATTTTGAGAATATTGATAATATTCGAAGTCTTCAAATGTATCTTTATTTGCAAAATTTGAAATTGAATTTTTATTAATTTGAAATAATTCTGAAGCAGGAACAATCAAAAGATTTTGGATGGCTGTTTCAGACCTCTGAGTAATAGGATTAAAAACCCTAATTTCTTCAACTAAATCTGCATCAAATAAGACTCTTACAGGCTCGGTGTTACTTAAAGGAAATACGTCTACTTGGCCTCCTCTTATTGCATAAGTGCCTTTGCTTTCAACTCTATCCTTTTGTTTGTATCCGAGATGATATAAATTTTCAATAAAGCTCTCAAAATCTATTTCTTGCCCTTGTTGTATTTCGATAACTTCCAAATTTTCAAAAAATATCTTTTGTGATATTGATTTAATGCTTGAAACAATTACACAATTTTCTTTGGTAAGTAATGCGTGTATAGCATTTAGCCTCTTACCTTGTATCTCAAATGAAGGAATAAATGAGTCGTATGTTAAGGTATCCCAACTAGGAAGCAAATAAGTATTCTCTGAAAAATTAATATAGTTTTGGTAAAACTTTTCAGCATCCTTATCTGTTGGTAAAACTATTAATTTTTGAGACGCAGTACTTTTAAAATTTATTACTGGTGCAAGAGATTCTTCAGATATATTCTGAACTTCTACATTCATGTCCTAAATCTTGTTTAATTGAATTCGTTTTTCATCAATTAACCAGTTAATAGTCTTTTTGATAAACGAATCTAAGTTGGTGTAGTTAAGATTTAGTTCTTTTGATGCTTTGCTTCCGTCATATATATGTCCGTGAGTTAAAACTCTCACAGATTCTCTACAGAGCAAAGGTGATGAAGAGCTAAGTAGCTTTACGAGATCTCCTAAAGGAGCAAAAAATTTTAATAAGAATTTTGGAGCATAAACAGGCGTTCCCTTCCAGTCCGAAATGTCTTTTAATTTTTTTATGAGATCTGGTGTAGATGTTTGAAAACTATTTAAAACATAGCGTTCAGAATCTTTTCCATAAAGCAAAGCGTTGTAATGACCCTCTGTGCAATCGTCAATATCTACAACTGAAATATTGTTTTTAATTAATGGCGGAAATTTCTTTCTTAAGGTTGATATTAATAATTTAGCAGTTCCAGAAACTCTTCCTGGTCCTTGGACAGAGGAGGGGTTAACAGAAACAAAATCAAAATTTTTATCAAATTTAAATGCAGCTTTCTCTGCTAAAAACTTAGACTCTTCATATTTGCTTAAATAATGTCCTCTATGAGTTACATCTTCATTGCCAATTTGATTATTTCCTTCACCAAGTGTTACTGCTGAAGAGGTATAAACAAATTTTTTAATATTTAATTTATTTCCTAATTCAAGCATTTGTTCAGTACCCTGTATGTTGACATCAAACATATTCTGCGGATTCTTTGCACACATTTTATTTACGCCTGCTACATGAAAAACTGCATCAATATCTTTATCTTCTAATTTGCTCAAAAGATCTTTTGAAAATAAATCTCCTTCAATAATGGTGACATTTTCATCTTCAAGAAATTGGTTTTTTGATCTCGCCAATGCGTACACGTTATGACCATTTTGTAAAAGTTTTTTTAATAAAGGTTTTCCAACAACACCAGTTGAACCTGTTATAAAAATGTTTTTATAGTTCATTTTGAATTTTTGAGATATTCAGAAATGTATTGATAGCCAGAAAAATAAGATAAAAATAATGCGACATAAACAACAAAATCTGCCAATGAAACTGAGCTAAATGAAATTGAAAAGTCCATTAACACAAATCCTATTGCCCAAAACTGCATGCTTGCTTTTAATTTTCCAAATATACTTGGCGCAATCATAATACCCTCGTTTCCAGCAAGGCCTCTTAATCCAGTAATAACAAATTCTCTTACTATTAGTAAGACAGTTATCCAAATATCCACTCTTCCTATAAAAGTAAAGCCAATGAATATGAAAGTAATAAAGATTTTGTCAGCAATAGTATCTAAAAATGCACCAGTTTTAGAAGTAACATTCCATTTTCGTGCAAGTCTTCCATCAAAAAAATCTGTCCAGGCAGCTATGAATGCTATGACTGCAGGTATGAGCATAAGACCTGTTGACGAACCATCTTCAAGAATTAAATAAAGAATTACCGGAGAAGAAAATATTCTAAAAAGTGCAAGAAGGTCAGGTATATAATTTTTCATCAGACTACATCAATTATACGTCTCTCAGAAGCAGATTTTATTGCACTTTCTTTGTCTACAACAAACTCTTGAATAATATCAATTGAATCTTCGATAATAAATTCTACTTCTTCATGTTCATTTGGAAAAAATTTAGATAAAACAAACTTTGCTGGATCAATGCCATTTGGTGGTCTACCGACACCTACTTTTAATCTATAATACTCATTTGTACCAAGAGTTTTATCTATAGATTTAATTCCATTATGACCACCATCTGAAGTAGCATTTTTTATTCTTAATCTACCAAAAGCTAAATCAATATCATCATGCACTATGAGAATCTTTTCTTTATTTACATTGTTATAGCGAAAGTATGACTTTAGTGCATCACCTGAATTGTTCATTGAAACAAGTGGTAATACTACATCTACTTGAAATTCATCTATTTGATAATTTGTGATTTTAAAACTACCAGATTTATCTACTTTAAAATTAAGTTTATTCTTTTCAACAAAATGGTTGAGAATGTCTGCACCAATATTATGTCTTGTTTTAGAATATTTTTCTTGAGGATTCCAAAGACCTACAACTAGAGCTTTATTATTCTCCAGACTCATCTGAGGAGCCTTCCTCAACAGTTCCTTCAGTAGATTCGCCATCAGCACCCTCTTCACCTTCCATGCCTAACTCGTCAAGATTCTCTTCTTCTTCTACTGCAGCTCTTGGCAATGTAATTGTAACTAGAAGTGATTCATCATCCTCGTTTGCTAGCTCAACACCCTCTGGTAGATTCACATCAGTAGCAGTTAAATTGTCACCAACATTTAATGCTGATATATCTAATTCAATTGAGGTAGGAATGTTGGTTGGAAGTGCGGATATAGAAATTGATGAGTTGACAGTTTGAACCAAACCACCTTCTTCTTTAACACCTAATGGTATTCCAACAAAATCAATCTGAACATCTGCTTCTACAGTTTGAGTTAGATCGATTTGAATTAAATCTATATGTAAATATTCATCTCTATATGGATGTTTTTGTATTTCTCTTGCTAATGCGGTGTAATTATCTGAACCAACTTCGAGATTTATAATTACGTTAGTTCCAGCTTCAGTTTTTAAAGCATTTCTGAATTCTCGTGCATTTACTGCTACAGATAGTGGATCCATTCCCATACCATATACAACTGCTGGGATATTTCCATCTTTTCTTAGACGTTTAGACTCTGCAGAGCCCATGTCTTCTCGTACTATTGCTTTTAAATTAGTTTCCATAATTTCCTTACGAATTATATAGAGTAATAAAATTTATTTACTACTCAAATAAGATTTTACGCTTTTTCTGTAGCCTTTCTTGCAGACAAAACTGCAAAAGTTAATGTCAAAAGAGCGAATGTTCCAGAAGCAATAAACCCTTTTGCTATAACGTCTATGACCCATCCGTCAACCATAATTGCCCTCATTGCTTCTATTACATAAGTTGTTGGATTATAAGCTGATGCAGTTGAAAGCCATCCTCTTAGAGCCTCTCTAGGAACAAATGTTGGTGCAAGAAATAGAGCAGGAAAAAATAAAAATGAAGCAGCCTGAGCACCCTGTGACGATCCAGATCTTACCCCTGCAGCAACTGAATAACCTGCAAAGCCCATCCCCCATAAAAAAGCTATGGATAGAACAAGAAAGAAGCCAACTGTTCCAACTGCAGGGTCTGCACCAATTATTTTTCCAATCAACATAATCAAGCTAGCTTGAAGTAACACTCGCATTGCACCGACAATCATTGGAGCTAAAATTATTGCCCATTTGGATATTGGCATACTTTGATATCGTTTAAATACTCCAGACTCAATGTCTTCCACTAGATATATTCCAGAAGCACCACCGCTAACTGATGCTGAAACAATCGAGACAGGAAGAATAAAGTTTACAAAATTGCCATTAGCAAAATCAAAAGGTGTGCCAACCGCAGAACCTCCAAAGACTCCACCTAATGCACCGTCATATACAAATAAGAAAAATGCAGAGATAAATATATTAGGTAGTTCTGCAAGTGGTCTTCTCAGTACTCTCAGAACTAATCTTTTTGTTAAAACACTTAATTGAGTTATGAAAGATAAATTAGAATTCATAAGCTATTTAGCTCCTTCCGAAGCTTTGGATTCTTCAGAACCTTCAAGCCTGTATCCTGTAACCTTTAAAAACACATCATCTAAAGTTGGTTTACTGGCTGTAACTGAACTAACTTCAATATCGTTGTCAGATAAATTCTTAATATATGTCGGAATTTGTTTTGCTCCTTCTTCTACTGTTATCAAAAGATTATTGTTTTCTAAAGTAGAGTTTTCTAAAACCTCTTTAGCTTTATTCGCTTGATTCTTTATCTTCAAATGTAAAGGTAATAACATCTCCGCCAATGCTTGCCTTGAGTTCGTCAGAAGTACCTTCTGCAACAACTAATCCTTCGTCAATTATTGCAATTCTATCTGCTAGTTCATCAGCCTCTTCAAGATATTGTGTAGTAAGAATTATTGTTACACCGCTATCACGTAATCGCTTTATTTCATCCCACAGTACTCTTCTAGATCCTGGATCTAATCCTGTAGTTGGTTCATCTAAAAATAATACTTTTGGTGAGTGCACCAAGCTTAGACCAAGATCTAATCTACGTTTCATACCACCTGAATAGGTTTTAACTCTTCTATCAGCTGCATCAGTTAAACCAACTAATTCAAGTAACTCATTGGTTCTTTTTTCAGAGTCTGGTTTCGAATAACCCCACAATCTACATGTTGTAAAAAATAACTCTCTTGCAGTTAGGAGATTGTCTATTCCTGTATCTTGTAGTGCTACCCCAATATTTTTTCTTACAGATTTGTCATCTTTTGCTACATCATCACCCAAAATAAAGGCTTCACCATCTGTAATTTGTAAAAGCGTCGTAAGCATCAAAATGGTAGTTGATTTACCAGCACCATTAGGTCCTAACAATCCAAAAATTTCACCTTGTTGAACTTGAAAACTTACATCTTTAACAGCTTCAACGACTTCCTGTTTTGCTTGAAATGTTTTCTTAATATTTTTTACTTCAACTGCTAACATTTATTTACCTACAATTGTAAATTTGTACTTTGTAAATACTAATAAGAGTCAAATTTTAAATGGCCTCGTAGCTCAGGGGATAGAGCACAGGTTTCCTAAACCTGGTGTCGCAGGTTCGAATCCTGCCGAGGCCGCTCTCTTAATTGTTTAAACAAGACAAAGAAGTTGCACAAGATATTGCAGAATCTCGATCACCTGAGGAAATTGAAAGTTATTTTAACAACAATGTGCAACCTATTTTGGATGAAATTTAGGGTTTGCTTATGATCAATAAAAGTTTTCAAAAATTCTAGGTCTAATATTCTCAGTCAAATTTTCAAATACAAGTTTTTGAAATTGTGTTGAATAATTTTATTTGGCAAAAATTAAATTTGGAAAATTTTCATCTGATGACTTTTCCACCAGCTTCATCAAGAATTAAACATGCACCCAAGTGTATCCCATGGTTTCATAAAAAATTCAAAATAACCATCAAATTTATTATCAGCAATCCAACAAACATCTAATGCAGCAGATCCAAATCTCTAATTCCCCCTGTATTCTTCAACACAGCTTCAAAAGTAGGTATATAATCCGAAGAAAAGATTTCTATCGTATGGAAAACCAGTTGCAATAATTGCTTTATCTAGAAGTAGTTTTTTGAAACTTTTAATTTTCTCCATTTTTAAATGCACCAAAATTTTTATAGCCTTCATATAAAATTTCGTTGTAAATATCATAAATAAAAGCTTGTTTTGGTTCTTTCTTCTTCAAACAACATTAGAATTGTAATTGCAACTTGATCAATATTGTTTGCATAATTTACTGTTCCGTCTAGTGGATCAATTATCCAGAACCTGTCTGAATTAGGGTTATGAATCTCAGATTCCTCTGAAATAATTCCATCATCAGGAAAATTTGATTTTATTGCATCCATGAGAATTTTTTCAGACTGAAAATCTGCAGATGTAACAAGATCAACATTTTGATCTTTAGAAAATACTTCAATGTCTTTTCTTAAATCTTTAATTAACTCAGCAGATTCATAAACTGCATTTTTTAATTTTGAATATCAAAACTTATTCATGCTTTTAGACAGATGATGTTTCCCAGAATTTATATAGTCTTGAGCATAAATTCCAGCACTTTGAGACAGCTTTAATTTCCAGCCAAGTAAACGGGTTTTCTATTTCACCTCGAACGTATTCAAAAAAAATTCTTCAGATGATTCTTTATGACCTTTGCCTGTTGAAAATACTTTACTTTTATCTTGATTGTTTTCTAAATATCTTAGTAATTGAAAGTCTTCAATTATGTATGAATTTCCTCCACCATGAATTTCTATTCTCTCTTTTGCAAGGCTTTGATTTGTTTCGGAAAAATATTGAATTGCAGCATGGGAGCCATTAGCAAAGTTAACACCAATAAATACTTGATTTTCATTAGCTTCATCTAATTCTTTATTAATTGGTGCTGAAGAAGAAATGCTTTGTGGCAATGACTCAAACAAATAACACGCTAAATCAATTGCATGAATTGCTTCTCCAACAATTCTTCCACCACCAATCTCTTTAATGTTTGTCCAGTGATCTTTATCTAAAGGAGGAACGCTAAATCTAAAAGTAATAGAGTTAATTTCTTTTGTTGAGTTTCTTTTTTAATAAATTCAATAGCTTTCTGAAAATCTCCTATTAAAACCAATAAATAATTTTGGATTCTCTGCATTAAAGAAAGCTTCTTCAATTTCAACTAAAGACTTTTCTAAAAGAGCTAGCGGTTTTTCAACGTAAATTGCTTTCCTTTATTAAGAGCTTAATTACCAAATCTGATGATTGTGTTGTGTGGGGTCAAAATTAAAACTGCATCAATTTCTTCAGAATCAAGAATTTCATTTTCGGTTGGATATTTATTTTTAATTTTAAAATTTTTTGCCAGGGTTTCTGAACGTAAAACCTGTTGCAGAGGCTATTCCTAATATTGACAGTCTTTTTTAAGTTCTTTTAAAATTGGGAAAATTGTTGTAGAAGCAAAATTGCCAGCACCTAAATTGCCAATCTTTACTTTGTCGTTTTAGTGTTCAAATTTTCATCTGTTGATAAAAAAATCAATTTTAGGTTCTGACTTAATGTCATATCTCAAAACAATTGAAAAGGTTTATCTTCTTCAGAAAAACTTAGAATAAATAGAAGGTGCGTCTTCAAAAGGAATTTCTTCAGATAACTAAATCTAGAACATTGAATTTGATTTTGAGATGATATAACTGAATGAAGGTTTCAAAATTTCTATTCTCAGTCCATCTAACATATTCAATTGGATAATCTTTTCCAAGAATTTCATATTGCTTGTCATATCTTCCTGGACCATAAGACTTTGAAACAACAAGCTCCAATTCTTTATAGTAAAAATCATTTCTTGAAATATTTAACGGTATGTCTCCAACAACTACAATCTTTGCTTTGTTTCTTGCAATTTTAGTAGCAACCTCTATTGGCTCATTGCTAGATGTTGCTGCAGTGATAATTACAGAATCTACATTTGTCATATTTGCTTCCTCAACAGAAGTGTAAAAATTTGCACTCATATCAGTTCTTTTTGTATCTGGATCAATACCAATAACTTCAGATCCTTGTGCTTCAGCTAAACGGCAAACTAATTGTCCAATAATTCCTAAACCAATAACAACAACTTTTGATCCAAGTGTTGTCTTTGATAAGTCTCAATCCATGAAGAGCGATACTAGATAAAGTACTGTAAAAGAAGCTTCTTTAATCTCTGTTCAGTTATCTGGAATTCGAGTACAAAGTTCTGATTTACGACAACATACTCTGCATGATTTCCATTTGAAACAACTCTATCTCCACATGAAATCTTGTAACACCTTTTCCGAGTTTGAACAACTTCGCCAGAAGAGCTGTAGCCTAATTGAAGAGGTAATATATTTTTTGGAAAAACTGCATTCCAAACTGCTCTAAATCCATCGTCTTTTAATAGCTTTAAGCCTTTTTCTATATTTGAACTATTTTGTAGTTTTCACTTACACCTTTGTTTGCAAATTCGATAGCTGCTAATTCTGTGCCGGAAGATACAACAGAATAGTGGTTTTTAATAAGTACTTCTCCCGGACCAGGTTTCGGAATTGGTGTATCCAAAAGAATAGGATCTGGATTATTCTTCTCAACTACTAATTGTTTCATTTGTTTCCTGCTTATTAATGATAACTAATTTACTTCTGAAATTAAGGGAGAGGTTAAATTTATAATCTCTCCTTCAGTTGTCTTAATTCTTAATGAACCATTTTGATTTATATCTTCTGCCCAACCTCTTCCTTGTGGATATTCAACAATCTTTCCTAATGTTTGTAGTTTTTCTTTATAAGTTCTAATGAAAAACTATTTTTTGATATGTTAATAACTTTTTCAGCCCATTTAATTGCATCTTTTTAATTTAGCTATTCTTTTTTTCATAAAAAGTGCACCAGCATTAGGAATTTTCAGGATTTTTCCAAAAGTAATTAACACCTATACCAATACAAATTTTTTCCTCAACACGTTCAACTAAAACACCCCCAACTTTTAAATCATCAACTATTAAGTCATTGGGCCATTTTAAAAATATTTCTAATCTGAAAGCTACTTTTGTAAAAACAGAGTCCTGACAAGTAAGAGGTATTAAAGTTTTGAAAGATTGATTTCATCTTTCAAAAATGCTTAAAGAACAAGCTAATGATTGGTCAGCATTTAACCATTTTTTATTTGATGTTCCTTTACCTTTTTCCTGATGAAAACTAATTACCAGTACTGGTTCATTATTTTGTTCTTCTAATGCAAATTCTTGTGTATTGTGTATGGAATCAAAAAAAAAGGTTTTCATAGTGTTACTTCTTTACATATATATAGGTCAAATACATACATTAACAATAAACAGGAAAGATGGGCATGTCAGACGAAAATTTAGCTGAAATTCGTAATGAAAAAGCCAAGAAAAATTCAACATCCTAAAAGGAAATTAACAGCATATGAAAGATTTGATTTTTTTTAGATGAAAGGTTCTTTTAGCGAAATTGATGAGCATGTAGCATCAGAAGAAAACCCTGAGGGTGAAGCTGTTATCACAGGAACTGGCACAATACATGGAAGACCTGTTTTTGTATTTAGTGAAGATTTTTCTGTAATGGGAGGAAGTCTTGGTGAAGTAGTTGCAAAAAAAATTCTAAAGATCATGGACCATGCTTTAGAAGCTAGAGCTCCAATTATTGGAATAAAAGATTCAGGTGGTGCAAGAATCCAAGAAGGAATTTCATCTCTATACGGTTATGCACAAATATTCAAAAAAAATGTAGAAGCCTCGGGCAAAGTTCCACAAATTTCAGTTGTAGTTGGACCATCTGCAGGAGGGGCTGTCTATAGTCCTGCTTTAACCGACTTTATTTTTCAAGTAAAAGATATCGGACAACTATATGTCACCGGTCCGGCAGTTGTAAAAACTGTGACAGGCGAGGATGTAACATTCGAAGAACTGGGTGGTATTGAAGCTCATGGAACAAAATCTGGAGTTACTCACCAAGTGTGTGAGACTGAAGAACAGGCTTTTGAAGAAATTAGATATCTTATGAGCTTTCTTCCACAATCTTCTTCTCAGAAACCTCCTATGTTTATAACTGAAGATGAGCCAGCAAGAGTTATTGAATCACTAGATAGTTTTATACCCGAAAACAGAAACCAACCTTATGATATGGAAAAAATAATTTTGGATATTGTTGATGATGGTGAACATTATCCGATACAAAGTAATTACGCTACAAACATTATTACTTCGTTTGCAAGAATAAATGGAAACACAACAGGCATAATAGCTAATCAACCAATGGAGCTTGCAGGAGTATTAGATATTAAAGCATCAGAAAAGGCCGCACGGTTTGTAAGATTTTGTGATGCCTTCAACATACCAATTTTGACACTAGTTGATGTCCCTGGATTTCTTCCAGGTGTTGAACAAGAACATAGTGGAATAATTAGAAGTGGTGCAAAGCTTTTATATGCATACTCTGAAGCAACTGTTCCAAGAGTTTGTGTAGTAATTAGAAAAGCATATGGAGGTGCCTATATTGTAATGGATTCAATTGGACTTGGTGCTGACAAGCTTTTTGCATGGCCAAGTGGTGAAATTGCTGTAATGGGAGCAGAGGGTGCAGTAGATATTATTCATAGAAGAGAGCTAGCTGAAGCAGAGAATAGAGATTCCTATAAAGAAAAACTTGTTGAAGAGTACAATGAAAAATTCAGTAATCCAGATATTGCTGCTCAACTTGGATTAATTGATAATATTATTAAACCAAGTGAGACAAGAAAAGTAATTGTTGACTCATTTAAAGATTTGGTAAATAAGGGAGAGTTGGGAGATAAACATGGAAACATACCCCTCTAAAAATATTGCAATAGCTTGGGTTGAAAAAGGAAGCTTGGCAAGAAATCTATTTCTTTCACTTGGTTTTGCAATCATTACAGCTTTAAGTGCGCAAATAAGAATAGTAATTCCAATATCACCAGTCCCAATAACAGGACAAACATTTGTAGTTTTATTAGCTGGTCTTGTTTTAGGAAGCACTTTTGGTGCAATAAGCATGTTGATGTATCTATTTATAGGAATGTCAGGTCTTCCTTTCTTTTCTGCAGGTGTTGCCGGTTTAGCAATTCTTAAGAGCCCAACTATCGGTTATATCGTTGGATTTTTTCTCGCTGCATATGCAATTGGACAGTTTGCAAATAGACCTATTATTGGAATTCTGTTCGGTTCGTTAATTATTTATTCTTGCGGAGTGGCTGGATTAATTTTAATTTTGAATACATCGTTACAAAATGCAATCACTATAGGAGTTGTTCCATTCTTGATTGGTGACTTAATAAAATCCTTCCTCGCAATAGCACTTGCTTATAAATTAAAATAACAATGTCACAACAAAGAATTCTTATTGCAAATCGTGGTGAAATTGCTTTACGTATAATTCGCTCAGCAAAAGAAATGGATCTCTACACAATTGCAGTTTATTCAGATGCAGATGAAGATGCTCTTCATGTCAAAAGAGCAGACGAAGCTTATTATCTAGGTGGTTCTCTTCCTGCAGAAAGCTACAGAAATTTAAAAAAACTTGTTAAAGCAGCTACAGATACAAAAGCTGATTTAGTTCATCCGGGGTATGGATTTCTTGCTGAGAACGCTGATTTTGCAAAAGCTATTCAAAAAAAGGGATTGTTTGGATAGGACCAAACCCTGACACAATTAGTTCAATGGGAGACAAGATTGAATCAAGAAAGCTTGTTTCAAAATTAGGTTTAAATCCTGTACCGGGCCAACTCAAGCCATCAAGACTAAGACGTGAGGCTATAAAAGATGCTGAAAGCTTTGGATATCCAGTTGCTTTAAAGGCTGCACACGGTGGTGGAGGAAAAGGTTTAAGGATTGTGCAAAATGAAGCAGAGTTAATCGAAAATTTTGAAATAGTAAAAAGAGAAAGTGAAGCTTATTTTGGTTCGGACCAGATTTATGTTGAGAAGTTTATAAAACCAGCTCGTCACATTGAAACACAAATTCTCTCAGATAAATACGGTAATACACTTTATTTAGGAGAGAGGGACTGTTCGCTTCAAAGAAGAAACCAAAAATTAATTGAAGAAAGTCCCCCAGAATGGCTCTCAGATTATGGAAGAGAAAGACTCAAAGAATACACTTTGAAAATTGCAAGTACTTCTAATTATGTAAATGCAGGTACAGTTGAGTTTTTGGCAGATAGTGATGAAAATTTTTACTTTTTAGAAATGAATACACGATTACAAGTAGAACATACTGTTACAGAAATGAGATACGGTATTGATTTAGTAAAAGAGCAAATCAAAATTGCACTTGGAAATTCACTTGAAGATTACAAGTTAGAGCCTAGAGGGCACAGTATCGAATTTAGAATAAATGCTGAAGATCCTAACAATAATTTTTTACCAACCCCTGGAACAATTACAGAATACAGAGAACCAACTGGCAATGGTGTGCGTGTCGATGGATGGGCAAGAACTGGAACACAAATAACACATTTTTATGACAATCTAATTTCAAAACTTATTGTCTGGGGGGTCTCAAGAGAAGAAGCAAGATCAAAAGGTATAAGGTGTTTAGAGGAATATATCATTGGAGGAATCCCAACAACAATAAATGTGCTCGCTGATATTTTAAAAACTAAAGAATTTATAAATAGTCAAATTCACGTTAAGTTCCTTGAGGAAAATTTTGAAATTCGTGATATTGAGGATGAAGAAATTTCTTCAGATAGGCCAAGTAAAGTAAAAATTTCTCTTGATGACAATAACAATCCAACTCTTGCTCCACAAAGACCAAAAAAAATTGGAATGGATCTAACAGGAAATATTAGAAATCCAGGATTGATTTTTGCTGAGATGCAGGGAACAATTATGGAAACCATGACGAGGCAGGGTAAAAAAGTTAAAAAAGGTGACTCCTTATTTGTTCTTGAAGCTATGAAAATGGAGAATGTGATAACTTCACCGATTGATGGAGTTATAAAAACTTACAATGTTCAAAAAGGACAAGCCGTAAAAAAAGGTGACCTTTTAGTTGAGATAGAAACAAGATTCTAATGATTTTTGGTATTGGTGTTGACCAGGTTGATGTAAAAAGAGTTCGATCTCTGTTAGAAAAATCAGGAAGTAAATTTGAGAATAGGTGCTTTACAGTTGATGAAATTTTGTACTCAAAAAGATTTTCTGATCCAGCAAAAAGATTAAGTGCAAGATTTGCTGCAAAAGAGGCCATCATGAAATCTTTAGGAAAAGGTTGGAGACAAATCAATTGGAAAGATATTGAAATAACTGGTGGAGGTAAACCAGAAGTAATTCTCTATGGAAAAGCTAAAGATTTAGCTAAACAAATGAATATATTTAATATTCATATTTCTTTATCTCACGAAGAGGATAAGGCAATTGCTTTTGCCATTTCAGAATTAGACAAATGAGTTGGGTTGCAATGTTTCCCGGACAAGGCTCTCAACAAGCCGGAATGGGTAAAGAGTTACTAGACAAATACTCAGATCTACTAATTGATGATTTTGAAGAGACCCTGGGTTGGTCATTGCAGGAAATTATATTAGAAGGTAATCAAGAAGAAGTAACAAAAACAAACATTGCACAACCATACATTTTTGCTATTTCATATTGTTATGGCTTAGAAGTAATTGAAAAAATTGGTTTACCTAAAGTAGGTATTGGACACTCGCTTGGTGAATATACAGCTCTATCGCTCTCAGGAATTTTGAGTTATAAAGATGCCTTAGAAATTATATCCATAAGAGGTAAGGCTATGCAGGAAGCTGTAGAGGGATCGAATACAACTTTGGCTGCAGTGCTTACTTCAAATTTAGAGGCAACAATTAAAGCTGTGGAGGGTTTAATTGAACAAGGTATAGGTATAAATATTTCAAACTACAATGATGCTTCTCAAATTGTTATTGGCGGATCTCACGAAGATATTAATTATTTGAAATCAAACCCTAAAGATTTAGATGCAAAAAGAGTTATTCCACTTGATGTGGCAGGTGCATTCCATTCTCCAGTAGTCTCTTCTGCAAAAAAGGAAGTTGAGAAAGTAATTGAACAAATTGAGTTAAGAGATGGTCAATTTAGTGTTTATATGAATATTGATGCAAAAATCGCAGAACTTTCAACAATTAAAGAACGATTGGTAAATCAAATAGACAATAGTGTTATGTTTTATAACCAAATATTAAATATTGAGAAGTTTGAACAACCTGAGACTTGGTATCATATCGGACCTGGAAATGTAACTGCTGGGATGGTTAAAAAGTCTATATCTAGTAAGAGTGTTAAGGTAGTCAATTCGTTAGACTCTTTAAACGATATTTAAATAGGAGAATTTTTGAAATCAACAATTACCGGTTGGGGTAAATGCGCACCTGATAACATCATGACAAATGATGATTTAGCAGTTTTTGTAGACACTTCCGATGAATGGATCCAGCAAAGGACCGGGATACAGGAGAGAAGATTTTGCCATGTAAACAATTCTGATATGGCAACAGTTGCTGGTCACCATGCAATAGCGTGTGCAGGATTAACACCAGAGGATATTGATGTTGTAATACTTGCAACTTGTACTCCTGACAGTATTGTTCCATCTGCGGCAGCTCATGTGCAGAAAAAATTAGGTGCTGTTAATGCTGCAGTTTATGATGTCAATGCGGCATGTGCTGGTTTTGTTTATGCTTTGGAGCAAGGAAAAGCTTTTGTTGAAAGTGGTTTGTATAAACGAGCTTTAGTTATTGGTTCAGAGCATATTACATGGTTACTAGATTGGTCTGATAGAAACACTGCTGTTCTTTTTGGAGATGGTGCAGGAGCTGTTGTTGTAGAAGAAAGCAAAGATTACGAAGATGGTGAAATATTTTCTTTTGTAAATGGGCTAAGTTCAGATAAGTTGGACATTCTGGAGGTTCCGAACTTTGGATCAGCTATGGATAGGTTCAAAACAGATGAAGCTGCAAGAGTTACATGGACATTCGATGGACAAGAAATTTTCAAAGGCGGAATAAGAGCCATGGCAAAAGCATCAGATGAAGTGATTACAAAATCTGGTTTAACTAAAGAAGATGTAGATATATTAATTCCACATCAAGCGAATTTAAGAATTGTTGAAGGTTTAGAAAAAATGTTGAAATTACCCAACGCAACGACAATAAAAAAGGTTCATAAGTACGGGAACACTTCAGCTGCCTCAATACCAACAGCTTTAGTTGATGCATTAGAAGAAGGCGAAATTAAAGGTGGCGAAGTTGCTGTTTTTACAGCAGTTGGTGCTGGGCTTTCTTGGGGCGCATGCGCAGTACGTTTAGGTGAGAGAACTACTCCAATCAATACTTCTGATGCTAAGCTTCCTGACTTTGATGGAAAAGCAGTTGATACGATTAGAAGAGCTATTGAGTATCAAATTCCTGACAAACTAGATCTGATATGAAAACAGCATTTGTAACAGGAGGCTCTAGGGGCATAGGAAGTGCTATTGCTTTGGCACTAGGAAAAACTTTTCATGTGGTAGTTGGTTTTGCTAACTCAGAAGACAAAGCCAATAATGTTGTTAAAGAAATTGTCGCTGCTGGTGGAAGCGCAAGTACAGTTCAGATTGATATATCTGATGCTGAATCTGTAGATAATGCCTTTACAACAATAGAAAAAGAATACAACTCTGTAGATGTTTTAATCAATAACGCGGGGGTTACGAAAGACAATATATTGCCAAGAATGAAGGAAGATGAGTGGCTTGAAGTAATTCAAACAAACCTAACAGGAAGTTTTTATACATCGCAAAGAGCCATAAAGCTTATGATGAAAAATAAATGGGGAAGAATTGTATTCATATCTTCCGTAGTTGGACTATCAGGTAACCAGGGCCAGGCAAACTATGCTGCTTCAAAAGCTGGATTAATAGGATTAGCAAAATCGATAAGTAAAGAAATGGGTTCAAGAAATATAACGTCAAATGTAGTTGCCCCTGGATATATTGAAACAGACATGACTTCTTCTCTAGATGATCAAAATAAGGAAATTATTATAGAGCAACTTTCGATTAAACGCATTGGTAAGCCAGAAGATATTTCAAACATAGTATCTTTTTTATGCAATGACGAGTCAGAATATATAACAGGACAAGTTATACCAGTAGATGGTGGTTTAACAACGTAATTAGGGAGTAATTATGGAAACAAATGAAGTTTTTGAAAAGGTAAAAGGTCTTTTTGTTGAAGATCTTGGAATAGATGAATCAAAAGTCACAATGGAAGCAAAATTAGAAGAAGATTTAGAAATTGATTCTCTAGGAATTGTTGAAGTTGTAATGGCTTTTGAAGATGAGTTCGACATTGAAATAGATGATGAAGAACTAGCAGATGTCTCAACTGTTGGTGAAGCTGTTAAATTACTTCATTCTAAGATCTAAATCTCATCATGTCTAAAAGACGTGTAGTCGTTACCGGTCTAGGAACAATTAACCCTCTTAGTAATAATGTTAACGATTCATGGGAAAAGCTTACCAATGGAATTTCTGGTATTGATAATATAACAAGTTTTGACACTGGAAATCTCCCAGTTACTTTTGCAGGCGAAGTAAAAGATTTTGATGCAAATGAGTACATGGGAAAACAACATGCACGAAAATTAGACAGGTCTGCACATTTATCAATTTATGCCACAGAACAAGCTTTATTAGATGCAGGATTTAGCACAGAAGAACGAATGGGTACAAATTGTGGAATTGTATTTGGAACTGGAATTGGAGGGATCGGCGCAACAGAAGATGCAGTAAGAGTTTATGATGAGAGAGGTGCTTCGAGAATTAACCCATTAGCAATAACACAGTTGATGCCAAATTCAAGTACTGGGCAAGTAGCAATTAAATTTGGAATAGAAGGACCATCACTTACAATTACAACTGCATGTGCTGCGTCAGCAAATGCTGTTGGTGAAGCCAAAAATATGATTGAAAATGGAATTGTTGATATTGTAGTAGCTGGAGGCACTGAGTCAGGAACAACACCTATGACAATAGGAGCTTTTGCCCAAATAAGAGCACTTTCAACAAAAAATGATACCCCTGAAGAAGCTTGTAGTCCTTTTGACAAAAATAGAGATGGATTTGTCATGTCTGAAGGTTCAACTGTGTTGATATTAGAGAGTGAGGAATCTGCTAAGAGTCGTAATGCTAAAATTTATGGTTACGTTGTTGGTTACGGATCTACAACTGATGCTCATCACATAACAGCTCCTGTTGAAGGTGGAGAAGGCGCAGTTCGAGCAATGGATCGAGCATTAAAAGATGCTAATTTATCTGTGGATGATGTTGATTATATAAATGCACATGGAACATCTACCCCAGCAAATGATAGAAATGAAACCTCTGCAATAAAGACTCTATTTGGTGCTAAAGCCTATGAAATTGATATTTCTTCGACTAAATCTATGACAGGACATCTTCTTGGTGGTGCTGGTGCTTTTGAGTCAATGGTTTGCATCCTTTCACTTCAAAAAGGTGTAATTCCTCCAACCATTAATTTAAACACTAAAGATGAGGAGTGCGACTTAAACTATACTCCCAACAATGCAGTGAATAAAGATATTAATATTGCTATGTCGAACTCTTTTGGTTTTGGTGGCCACAATGGAGTACTTGTTTTTTCAAAATCCTAACTATTTAGGCAGCATTGACCCGCCGATTGAGTGAACGCCTCCATCAGCGTGTATAATTTCTCCAGTTACAGCTTCAGATAAATCTGAAAGTAAAAAATTTACAACCTTTGCAACAGGTTCTGGATTCTTAGTATCCCAACCAAGAGGAGCTCTTTGATCCCATTCTTCATTCATTTCTGAAAATCCTGGAATATTTTTGCTGCTGTAGTTGCTAAAGGACCAGAAGCAACAGCGTTTATTCTAACCCCGTCTTTTCCCATGTAGTATGCAAGATATCTAACAATTGATTGCAAACTAGATTTTGCAACACCTTGCCAATCATATCCAGGCCATGCCTGAGAATTATCAAAATCTAATGCAACAATTGAAGAAGGGTTATTGAGGATTGGTTGAAAGGATGTTGCTAGAGTTTTTCAGAGAAAATGCAGAAATTTCAAAACTTTTAACAGCATCAGAAACATTTGTATTTAAAAAATTTCCACCCATTGCATCTGTTGGTGAAAATGCTATTGCATGCAAAATGCCATCTAAAGAACCAACTTCTTTTTCGATGCTTTTTACGGCTTCATCTACTTCTGATTGGTCTTCAATGTCCATAGAGTATACATTTATATCATCTGAAAGTCTTTTTACTGCTCTTTCAGTAATACGAAGACCTTTGCCAAAACCAGTAGCAACAACAGTAGCTCCATTTTCAATAGCAATTTTTGCTGATGCATAGGCTATGCTTTTGTCTGTAAGAATTCCCGTGATGAGAAATTTTTTATCTTTTAAAATCATATTTGTCCTATAAATTTTTGCCCAATTAATTAGTTAATATGTATCAGGAAATAATACCTTTTATTGTTCTTCAGTTGTAAAACTGCCTGTTGCTTGCTCTTCTTTTTTTATAGAATTGCCTGTTACAACTGCGAGTCCAATCTCAACTAATCCAAAAAGAAAAAATCCATTGAAATCAGTAAATACAGCGAAAGCTATCAATCCAAGACCGCCACTATATCTTATTATGTTTAGCTGTTTACCGTTCTCAGCATTGCCACCAAGCAAAAAGAAGGCCATTGCAGCAAAATAAAGTGGCAAGCCTATAGATCTAACTATCATTGCCTCTTGGTTTGTTGCAAATTCAGCGGTAAAGTCAAACAAAAATAACCTGTAGACGACCTCTGGTAATATAAATCCAACCAAAACTAAACCCAAGTAGATTAATGGATCTAGTCTGTTAATTAATTTGTAATTCATAAAAGCAATTATATCTTAAAATGCTAAATCTTATTATTGATTTGTCTGAATTATTTCAGCTTGAGCTGCAGCGAGTTTAGCTGTAGGAATTCTAAAGGGAGAACACGAAATATAGTCGATTTGTAGTGTGTTGAAAAATTTTATTGAGTTTGCTTCACCAGCATGCTCACCACATACCCCTATTTTTAAATCTTTATTAGAACTTTTACCTTCATTAACTGAAATCTCTACAACTCTTCCAACTGACCCTTGATCAATTGATACAAAGGGGTCTTCTGAAAAAATATCATTTTCTACATAAGTATTGAGAAATTTTGATGCATCGTCTCTTGAAAGACCAAGAGTTGTCTGTGTTAAATCGTTTGTACCAAAAGAAAAGAAGTCTGCATGCTCAGCAATAGAAGAAGAATTTAGAGCAGCGCTGGGTAATTCAATCATTGTTCCGATTGTGAAATCAAAAGTAAATTTCAATTCTTCTTTTAATTGATTTATTTTTTCAATTAGATACTCTTTCATCTGACTTAATTCTTCAGCATTCATAACTAATGGAATCATTATCTCGGGTGAAACATTTAGCTTTTCATTTTTATTTAGGTTGTAAGCAGCCCTAAGAATTGCTTCTACTTGCATTTCGTAAATTTCAGGATAACTTAATCCAAGTCGGACTCCTCTGTGGCCAAGCATAGGATTACTCTCTGATAGCTTTACTAACATCTCTCGTATATGTGCTGGAGATACACCGATGGCATTTCCAAGCTCAGTCATTTCTATATCACTTTTTGGTAAAAATTCATGCATTGGTGGATCAAGTAACCTAACTGTTATTGGCTTATCTTTTAGAAGTAAAAACAATGCTTCAAAATCTGAAATTTGATATGTGATTAATTTACTTAATGCTCTTTCTCTTCCCTGTTTTGTATCTGACATAATCATTTCACGCATAGGAATAATTCTGTCTCCTTCAAAAAACATATGCTCAGTTCTACACAAACCAATTCCTTCAGCTCCAAACTCTATTGATTTTTTTGTATCAGTAATTGTCTCTGCATTTGCTCGAATTTTTAGACTTTTAAATTCATCACACCAATCCATAAGTGTATTAAATTCCGTTGAAGGTTTTGGTGGTTCAGATTCAAGTTGACCAATATATACTTCACCCAACCCGCCGTCAATTGATATTATGTCACCTTCGTTTAAAGTTATTGTTCCATTTGAAATAGTCTTTAAAGAGTTATCAATAATCAAACTTTCTGCGCCTACAACACAGGGCTTACCCATGCCTCTAGCAACAACTGCTGCATGACTCGTCATTCCACCTTTGGTTGTCAAAATCCCAACAGAGGAATGCATTCCGTGAATATCTTCAGGACTTGTTTCATCCCTCACTAAAATAACGTCTCTTCCTTTATTTGCCTCCTCTTCAGCCTTGTCAGCATCAAACACAATCTCACCAACTGCAGCACCAGGTGAAGCATTTAAAGCTTTATTAAATAAATCTTTTTCTTGAGAATCTACAAACTGTGGATGTAATAGGTTAGTGATGCTGTTTGCGTCAACCATTGTTATAGCTTCTTCTTTTGTAACAACTCCTTCATTTTGCATATCAATCGCAATTTTTACACTTGCTTGAGCAGTTCTTTTTGCCTTTCTAGTTTGAAGTAAGTAGATATCTTCATTTTCAATAGTGAATTCAATATCTTGAACTTCTTTGAAGTGATTTTCTAATTTTGTTGAAATTTCTAAAATCTCTTTATATGCTTTTGGAAATTTAGATTCAAGTGATTCTTGTTCGACTTTTTTATTCTTCTTTATTGGATGTGGAGTTCTTATACCAGCAACGACATCTTCTCCCTGAGCATTGATTAAATACTCCCCATACAGTTCTTTATCTCCATTCGATGGATTCCTTGTAAAAGCTACGCCCTGTACCTGATTTATCATTGAGATTTCCAAAGACCATTGTCTGTACTGTTGCGCCTGTACCCCATGCATCAGGTATATTATTTATTTTTCTGTATGTAACAGCTCGTTTGTTTTGCCAGCTATTAAAAACTGCTTCGATTGCACCTATAAGTTGCTCGTGTGGTTCTTGAGGAAATGCAGCATCTGTAAATCTCTCGACTGTGTTTTTGTAAGCATTGATTATCCAATTGAGCTGATCAACATTAAAATCTGCATCAGATTCAACATCATCCATACGTTTTTTGTTAGCTATTACAGCCTCAAATCGTTCATGTTCAACTCCTAAAACAACATTTGCATACATTTGAATAAGTCTTCTATATGAATCTAAAGCAAACCTCTCATCATGAAATGCTTCTGCAAGTTGAGATACATTACCATCGTTTAGTCCAATATTTAAAATTGAATCCATCATCCCTGGCATAGAGATTCTTCCACCAGACCTTACAGATAGCAAAAGAGGAGTACCTGTACCACCGAAACTTTTATCAGAAAAGCTCTCAAGCCTATTTACCGATTCTTTAATCTCCGTATCTAAATTATCTGGAAGCTTTTTATTTTCCGTAAAGTAGTTACAGACTTCTGTTGTTATTGTAAAACCTGGAGGTACAGGAATTCCCATATTTGACATTTCAGCTAAGTTTGCACCTTTACCACCAAGAAGATTGTTAAGAGAAGAGTCACCATCAGTTTTATTTCTAGAGAATTCAAATATAAATTTATTTTCCATGGCCAAGATTAAAAATCATCCCCTTATATTATCTAATTATATAGGGGGAAAATAAAATGTCTAAAAATGTAATGGTTATCGGAACGGGTACTATTGGAGAACCTCTTATCGGTCTGCTAGCAGAACACAAAGATGCGCTTGGTTTAGATAATGTCATATTTTTTAAGAGAACTCCCCTTTCAGATGAAAAAGGGAAAGTTGAAGCTTTGCTTAGAAAAGGTGCAAAGATAGTTTCAACTTCAGATGCATTATCAGATTTTAAAAAATTAGGATTTTTAGATATTGAAGATGTAGAGAATGCATATGAAGATGTAGGTGTCATTATTGATTGCACTCCAAGTGGCAACGACAACTGGGAAAATATATATTCATCTCTTGATCAATCAAAAAGATTTATGGCGCAAGGTTCTGAACATGGATTTGGTCCATTTTTTGCTTGGGGTATAAATAATGATGTTCTTGAAAATGAATCAAACAGATATCTGATTGCATCATGCAATACCCATAACATTGCATCAATAGTTAAAACTTTTGCGTTAGATCAGAATCGAGAACTTGTTGAGGGTCAATTTGTTTGTTTGCGAAGAGCTAATGATGTCTCACAAAATGACTCATTTTCTCCATCACCAACTATTACAAAGCATTCAAATCAAGAGTTTGGTACACACCATGCAAGAGACGTGCACGAATTATTTACCCAAGAAGGAAAAGCACTAAACTTATTTTCCTCAGCGATAAAATTGCCAACACAATACATGCACACTTTATGGTTTACCTTACGTTTTGCTGAACCAATAAACCATGAAGAAATAATGGATAATCTTTATAGCAGTGAGTTTTTAATGGCTACAGAGAAAATGTCATCAAACAAAGTCTTTTCTTTTGGTAGAGACCATGGCTATCACGGAAGATTATTATCTCATGGCATTGTTGCTGAGCAGTCACTTCATGTAAAAGATAATGCACTCACTGGATACTGCTTTACACCACAAGATGGCAATGCTCTGCTGTCTTCAGTTGCTGCCACCGTTCAACATTACTATAAAGATGATTGGAGAGAGAAGATGGACATTTTCAATCAATACATATTTAAAAATATTTAATATAAATTATTTTGAAAACATTTATGTGATTTAAAACTTTATACAATTTAGTAGAACAGATTCTATTATACTATAATTTTTTTTATGAAAAAAATGGCTGTGTTTTTATCTCTAATTCTTCTCTTGCAAACAACAACTGTTTTAGCAAATGAGATAGATAGAGACCCCTTCACCACCTTTGTACAAGAGATACTCATAGATCTTGGTCTTTTAGATACTCCAGCAACAGGAGTGAACGATAAAGCAACGCAGAAAGCAATCATGTCATTTCAGGAAAAAGCTGGTTTAGAAAAAATAGATGGCATAGTTGGTGGTGAGACTTTTCCTAAATTACTTCAGGGAGAGACAGCTTACACAACTACAACAACATTTGTTGACACTCACCCACCAAAGTGGGCAGAAGATCCTCTAACTGTTATTAATGTCAACAGTAACTGGGCATTACCTTTTGTCATGAGAGCAACTATTCTCTGGGGTCATGTAACAGATAATGTTGGAATTGATGAGTATCAAATCTATGTTGATGGAGAGCTCTATACAACAATTCCCGGTAAAAATTGTAAAACAAAATGTAGTAGCCAAAGTAGTGGAGTTAATGCAAGAATCACTAACTTAATCAGAAATAATTATCACACTATAGAAGTCCGAGCATGCGATGAGGCAGGAAATTGTTCTACAAATAATCCAACAATGACAAAACAGTTTAAAAAAACAACACAAGTTTCAACTACAACTACTACTACAACTACAACTACAACTACAACTATACCTGGTACACCATCCATTACGATTACTGCAGCTGAAGTCAGTGATGGAGATACGTCATCAGATAGCTCACTCTCACTCACCTTTACTACAAGTGCAAGCACAACTGATTTTGCAGCAGGAGATGTTAGCGTCAGTGGTGGAACACTCAGTAATTTTTCAGGATCAGGTACAACCTATACTGCTACGTTTACTCCAAGTGCAGTTGGTGCAACAACTATTGATGTCGCTAGTAGCACCTTTACAGATGCTTCAACAGGTGTTGATAATACAGCAGCAACACAGTTTAACTGGACGTATAGTACAGCACCTACTATGACAATTACTGCAGCTGAAGTCAGTGATGGAGATACGTCATCAGATAGTTCCCTCTCACTTACCTTTACTGCAAGCCAGAGTACAACTGATTTTGCTGTAGGTGATATCTCTGTCAGTAATGGAACACTCAGTAATTTCTCTGGATCAGGAACAACGTATACTGCAACCTTTACACCAAGTGCTGAAGGGGCTACAACTATTGATGTTGCTGGAAGTACTTTTACGAATGCATTTGGTACAGATAATACAGCTGCTACACAGTTCAACTGGACATATAGCACTGCATCCGCTTCAACTACAAGTGCAAACAGATGGGTAATTGCTGTTATTAATGAAACTGGTGGAGCATTTAGTTGTGCTGGGGCAGTCCCAATTGGTGTAACCAATTTCCCGGACCAACTCACAATGGTTACTGTGATGTAAATGGTGCATGGGGTGAGTTTAGAACACTATGGCCAAATAGAAAGTTTTTCCTAATAGAACATTTTTACACATCCAGATGCCCTAATTGCACTGATTTAACTGGGACTGGGCTAGACCAATCACTTTGGGGTCCATCATCTAATATCTTATTGCCTACAGCATTCGTAACAGAGGCTCAAGCTGGGGTGAAAGCGGTATATATACAGAGTGCTGGTGGGACAAATTGGTGGAGTAGAATCGGTGGTAGTAGTCTTCCAAGCGGTGCAGAGGTAATTCTCTGGGTTGATAATTCAGGAAGTATGACTACTTCTACGGTTCAAGGAGAATATAATGCCTTCTTAGCTGCTGCGGCATCTGCAAATGTAACGATAACAGAGGTTACTAATTTAACAAGTGGTCAAGGTGGAAGTCTTGCCAGAGAAGACTGGATTAATCCATTCGATCCTGATTATCCGTAAAGATTAACTCTGTAAAGCTAAAGCAACAATATTCTTAGATTCTTTTCTAAACCAGGCATCAGTATATTTGCTATAAATATGATGATCTTTTTGATAACTTATCCACAAAAACAGTAACCCATTCCACATATAATGCATTCTCTGAGCAACGACTCTAGGCTTTTCCTGTAGCTTAGGTACTCCAGATAATATCTTCGTCAAGGTATCGACAGGTTGTTGCTCTATCCATTTTTCTTCACGAAGAAGCGTATGTCTGTTAGAAAACGCAATTCTTGTAGCATGACCTGTTTCAATTGCAGACTCTGTAAAAATAGTCAACATTCTCTCAAGTAACTTTATAGGGTCTTTCTCTTTTAATGCTGCTATCTGTAAATCCTCAAGCAATCCATCACTAACTTTTGCTATTATCCCTCCGTACACATCCATCATTCGATCTGGAAAATGTTTGTATGCTACAGCAGTTGAAAGCTTACAGTTCTTAGCAATTTGAGCAAGTGTTACTTTCTCTGGGTCCATTTTTGGATTGTTTAACAACTCTATTGCTGACTCTAAAAGTAAATCATGAGTAAGTTTATAGATGCCTTGTGCTCTTGTTGACCGACCATCTAACTGTTTTTTTTCACTCATTGAAGATAATGATAATAAGAAGATTGCTTTGTTAGCAATATGTTTGTTTGAAGTTTAAACAGTTTTTTTCGCTAACTCTCTTCTAGAGAAATACACAATAAAAGGAACAATAACTACATTTGGCATAGCCCAGTTCATCCACTCTTGTGGAAACAATTCAATAGTGCTTATAAACGCTGTAGTGGCTGCAATTGTTCCAGAAAGCATAAGAATTAAGTGAGTGCTAGATACACAATAAAAGGAACAATTACATTTGGCATAGCAGTTCATCCACTCTTGTGGAAACAATTCAATAGTGCTTATAAACGCTGTAGTGGCTGCAATTGTTCCAGAAAGCATAAGAATTAAGTGAGTGCTAGATCTGTCATAAAAATTTGGCTTGTCAGTTCTTCTATACCTGTTCAGATCATATACCGTAACAACCAAACAACCAACTCCAAAAATTAACGCAACTGTTCTCAATCCTTCAAACTGACCGTAAAATCCAAACGACAGAACATCTGTAGCATTTAATAACAACATCACACCGGCAATGAACATTAGTAATGTCAAAGCTTTATCCACATTCTCCCTAGCGCCAGTTCGCACTTTTGCTTGTCGATATCCAGCAAAAGCAAAATAAAAAGAGAAAATTGCGATAGCAAACAAAAATGGTTGCACAACACCCATCATGCTTAGTGGTATAGCGGTCACAAAAATAGTTGACATACCATAGACGTAATACATTCCATACTTTTTATGACGCTTGTCACCTTTTTTCAGAAATAATAGTAAATAAGCTGTTCCTAGAGAAACAAACCCAGCCAAAATATGAATATATAGTAGTGGTTTTTCTAAATCTGTATATACACCATCGATTAATGACATAATTTTTATTTTATCCTTAAACTAGTTCAAAAGATTTAATTATACTCTCTAAACCTTCTTTTGCATCTGCAAAAAGCATTTTTGCATTTTCATTAATAAATAGTGGGTTTGCAATACCTGCATAGCCTGGTGACATAGATCTTTTTATCACAATGACTTGTTTTGCCAGGTCAACATCGAGTATTGGCATGCCGTAGATTGGAGAATTTTCATCAGTTCTAGCTAATGGATTAACAACATCATTTGCTCCAAGAACAATTACAACATCCGTTGAAGAAAACTCAGAATTAATATCTTCTAAGGTATACATATCTTCATAATCAATATCTACCTCAGCTAAAAGTACATTCATATGTCCAGGCATTCTTCCAGCAACTGGATGAATTGCAAACTTCACTTCAATATTTTTATCTTTTAAGGTATTTGTTAATTCTTTAACAGCTGCCTGTGCTTGAGCTACTGCCATTCCGTAACCAGGAACAATAACAACAGATTCTGCGTAACTTAACTGGATTGCAACATCTTCAGGGGAAGTGCTAATTGGATCTTTTTCATATTCATTGTTAATAGTCGTAGCTCCAAAACCACCTTTAAGAACGTCTCGAAGCGTACGATTCATTGCAGCACACATAAGGAGTGTAAGAATTATTCCTGATGCGCCCACTAAGGCGCCAGCTACGATCAAAATAATACTATTTACAATAAACCCAGCTGACATCGCCGCAATTCCAGAAAGTGAATTTAAGAATGCTATGACAACTGGCATATCTGCTCCACCAATGACGGCAACTCTTATAACTCCAGCAATTAATGCAACTAATATAATAAATTCCATTAAAAGGTCATCCATTTCTAAAACAGCTGGAATAACAATTATCGTAGGTAGAAACAATGAAAATATATCTGCTAATTTTTTATTGAAGTTATTTAGTTTGCCACGTAGTTTCATTACAGCCACAAGGCTTCCCGAGAATGTAAATATTCCAATAACCATTGAAAAGATTGCTACGAAAACATCAGAAAGTGGTAAAGAATTACCGGAGAGCTCAACATATGCAATTGCACCTGAAGCTCCTCCACCAAAGCCATTAAATAAACCAACTAGTTCTGGCATTTGTGTCATTTGAACTCTTTTTGATATTAAAACTCCAAGTAATCCAGAAACAACAATTGTGATGTAAAAAGCAGAATCATATTTTGAAAAATCAAAATTAAAAGCACTAAAGACAGCTAGTGCCATAGCCAACATAGCAAAGGTATTTGCTCTATGTGCTGTTGAAGGTCTTCCAAATAGCTTCAAAGCAAAGATAAATAAAATAGATGAGACAAGTAGTATTATTTCAATCATTTTTCTTAAACATTTCTAGTATTCGACCAGTCACTGAAAACCCGCCAACAATATTAAGAGTTGCAAATGCTATTGCAATTAAAACAATAATTTTAAGTAATTGAGACTCTCCTACTTCTGGGTAGATAAGAATTGCTGCAATCAATGTAATTCCAGAAATAGCGTTGGAACCAGACATCAACGGAGTGTGTAATGTCTGTGGAATTTTAGATATAAGTTCATATCCAATAAAGCTTGCTAAAAACGTTATCAACAATGTGAGTAAGAACGTTGCTTCCATTATGAACTCATTTCCACAAAAATCTCATCGTCACTATTTTCTATATACAGTTCAATTAAATTTCTTACATTCTCTGAATACAGCTTTGTAGCTGCATGTTTAACAGTGTTTAAGATATCTGTTTCACCAACTATCTTTACACCATTAATCTCAACAACTTTGTCCACCTCTGTGCCTTCACAGTTTCCACCAGTACCAGCAGCTAGGTCAATAATTACAGAATTCTCTTTCATATTTTCAACAGTTGACTTTTCAATCAAGACAGGTGCTTTCTTGCCTGGTATTTGAGCAAATGTTAAAACAATATCACTATCAATTACTTGTTTCTTTAATGCTTCTTGAATTTTCTGGTTCTCTTCTTCTGAGACTTCTTGTGCGTATACACTATCTTGAGCTTCAGTACTTGCTTCAACAAATTTGGCACCTAAAGACTCCACTTGGTCCTTGGCCTCTTTTCTAATATCAAAAGCCCATACTCTAGCTCCAAGTCTTTTTGCAGTGGCAATTGCTTGAAGGCCTGCAACTCCTACTCCAAGAATTAATACTTTTGATGGCTGTATATTTCCTGCTGCAGTTGTCATCATAGGGATTACGTCTGATGTCTCTTTTGCTGCTCGTAAGACTGAGGCGTAACCAA
Source organism: Candidatus Actinomarina sp. (assembly GCA_038142145.1). Classification (GTDB taxonomy): domain Bacteria; phylum Actinomycetota; class Acidimicrobiia; order Actinomarinales; family Actinomarinaceae; genus Actinomarina. Next base: position 834,002 of record JAYQJM010000005.1, read on the forward strand.
GCAAGTTTGCCTGAGAAGAAAGTGCATCTAGGTTTTGAGCTCTAGAAATTCTAGGAAGTTTAAAAAAACTTAATACTTTTAGATCAGGTCTTAAACTTTTTATCTCTTCGATCTTATCAAAATCAAATATGCCAATAAGAACTGCTCCTTCTTTAAGTTCCTTTATTGTTTTATCTTCGATATTTTCTACACAGGCAACAATGTCTAAATCGCTTAAGTTAGATATAGTTTTTACGTTATCTTTAGAAGAGTCTGCATAATTTAGATAATCAAATATATTTTTTTCCAAATGAACATCTATTGAATATTTCTCAATAGATTCAGGGTGTATTGGAGCCCTGTATCCATCAACATCTGTTAAAAATCCTATTTTCATACTTTCTTAGTTTAAATATGCTGGCAACTTACTAAGAATTTAATAAAATACATACAGATTAATTAAAGAAATACAAAAGCATTAGTATCTCATTATGACAATTCCTTCGCCATGTATAAGTGTTTGTGTAACAGATCCTGGTAGTGACTTATGTTACGGATGTGCAAGAACTACGCCTGAAATAGCTAAGTGGTCAAAATTTACAGATGAAGAGAAAAAACAAGTAATTGAAATAAGCAGATCAAGAATGTCAGGTTGGCAGTTAGAGGCTTTTGACAAAGCCTATAAAGAAATTTTAGAAACTGGTTCCAGTCCAATAAAAAAGCAAAAGCTACAAAACAAACAAGACTAGTTATCTTCTAAAATTTTTTGAGCCTTTGTTCTAACAACTTTCCTTTCATCATTTTTTAATCTCTTAGCAACTTCTATCAGCTTTAATTTAAGAGACTTGTCTGACTTTGAAAGCTTTTCTAGAAGCTTCATGCCTTGAGCAAGAATCATCCAATCGCTACTGTTTTTTGTCCAGTTCAAAACAATTGTTTTAATTTTACTAACTTCCTTTTCTTCAAAATGATTTAGAAAATCAAAATAAATAGTTATGAGTCCTAGTTTTACAACATTATGTTTTGAATTAGAAAATTCATTTAAAAATTTATCTTTATTTGTTAGAAAAACTTTTATGTCGTCTTTGATAATTCTCTTTGCTCCATTCATTGCCCTCATTGCAACAAGTGAATTTTCGGAATAAAAGCATTGAAATAAATGTTCTACTTTTTTTGGATTGTTTTTAATAAAATCTACAACTTTTAAAGTTTCTCCAAGAGAATTTTGCTTACCTTTGCTTAGCTCAAGCTCAAAGTTCATTTTTCTTTTTTTGTATACCTCTGTAATAGACAAAAAAAGCCACAAAAGCCAAGAAAGTCAAAGCATTCGAAATATTTATTGGATTAGGCATATCAGCCCAAACACCTGTTGCAAAAGCTAAAAACCATGAGACTACTGCAAGTAAGGGCCAGTTTAATTTCTTCATGTTAGGTATCCTATCATGAATTTTTACTCACCAATGGAATGCTTGCGAGTAAATCTGTAGGAATATCATCAACAGAACCTTCATACTCTCCATATAAGCTTAAAAAGTCTTCCTGCACTCCTTCATCGGGGAAAATGACATCAAAAATATTTGGATGATTTACAACATTTGGAGCTCCACCACCTCTGTACTGTTCCGCTGACGGATTGATTTCTCTAATTCTTGATCCATTTGGACCATAGCCATCTTGAGACATCATAACTACTCCATAGTGCCATTCTTCAGGATTTCCACCACCAAGCTGGTTTTCAATGTCAAGCTTTACAACTATTACACCTTTGTCCGGTACAACGACAATATCAAATTGATTAGTCACTAATTCTGACTCTCCACTTGGTAGTGATTTCCAAATCTGTGGTTCCCAACCTTCAATCACAATATGATATTCCCAACCAGACCCATCTGGCATTTTTGCAAACCTATAGTTACCTAACTCTTTTACTCCAGTGTCAGATCCAAAGTCTTTATCAATATACACGTCAATAGTTTGAACAGATAGACTCCTTGGAGATCCCCACGGGTTTTTTACAGCACTTAAAATATCAAAATTCATAACAAGACTTCCATCCGCAATGCCTGCTGAAAAGCCCTCAAAATCGTAACTTCCAGGTATAAATACTCCATCTGTTGGATAGGTGTATGAACCTTCTCCATGATCATCTTTAATAGGATCTTTTATATCTAGAAATAACTCAACATTTGATACTTCAGGAACAAATAATGCCAAAGGCCTAGAAGGCTGGATATTGGTATCAAAAGAGTCTGAATAAAGTCGAAGTTTAATCTTGTCTCCGAAACTCAGTGAACCTAATTCACCTAGTGGAATTTTTAGATAAAGTTCATTTCCAAAAGCAGAGACCTCTGTTGTTTCCTTGGTTAAGCAGTCTGTAGAGAATGTTTCCTCTTTAACGCTTCCCTCGTTAGGTAAATCTCTTTTTGTACAGGTAAAGTATGAACCATTTTTAAGTTTTTCACCACTATGAAATACTGCTTGCGTGGTTTCAATGCCTAAAAATTCTTGATTTGAAACTTCGCCATCTTTAAATGGAACTGAAGACCTTCTGATCTTTGTTCTAGACGGACTTTCTAAATAAATATCTAGATCTGAGTTTTGCCAAGGATTAGCTTCCTGCATAGCCGAGGAAGATTTTTGTATAGAAATATATAAATGTTCATCTGAGAATCTATATTGTATTTTTGAAATTTTATCTGAAGTCTCTATTGCCCCAGCATCACTCCATATATTTGTATTTGTAGTTCCATTAACAAGTAAAGCTTGATTTGAATTCAAAATTGAATCTGATTGCTTATCAAATAGTTGAGCAGCAGGAGAGATAATAGGAATATCTAAATAAGCTGGAGGTTCTTGATCTAGTGACGTGTATACATTTTTTAGAAGATTTCTAAATGCAGAACCAAAGTAATCATCATTTCCACTTGATTGGTCGCTTCCATACCACCAGAACCAATCGGAACCTTCTGCTAACAACATATAATCAAATGCTTTTTCTAGCTGTTCTACTGTATATTCACCAGATGCATTTGATCTATCGTAGAAAGCTCTTGTTTTTTGCAGATAGTCCCATGCATAGGTCTCTTCAGTCTCTCCTATCCAAGTAGCAAAATTTGGTTGAAACCACGATGCAGGAAATACTTTATCTAATTTATCAATTTGTGGTCCATATTTTTCAATATATTCAGTTGGAGTTGTTGTTTTTAACCATTCTGTAGTAGTAAGTGTTTCATACATTAAGCTTAGAAAATCTATGCCATCATTTTGATAATGCTCCCAAGCATTTTCACCATCTAACACAATTGAGACAACGAGTGGTCTATCCATTGTCACACTTACTTCTCTTGCAGCTTCAAGTGCTTTCATCATATCTGCCACTGCCATCTCAGGAGACATTCCACTATACGTAAAACCAACTTGATCAGAGATAGATAGATCTCTAAAGAAAATAGCAACATCTTCTTGTCTATTTAATTGACCGTACCAAGGTGTATAAAGCACTTCCGGATTGGTGACAATGCCTTTTGTATTTCTTTTAAAAGTTGGAATATCTAATGACTTAGACAATACATGTTCACCTGTTGCAATCCACTTAATACCTTCTTTAGCAAACATGCCTAAGACTTCTTGTGAAACAGCTCCCTCTGCTGGCCACATTCCAGTTGGTCTTTGGCCTAGAAGTTTTTCAGCTAAATCCAGCCCTTTCTCAACTTGTATTGCAGCATCTGTAGGTTTGTTAAATCTATTTGTTGGTAACTCAGCTCCAATATCTCCTACTGCAGCCAAGTTTGTATCAAATATTAATGGAAGAATTGGATGTGCATACGGCGTAGTAGTTATTTCAATCTGCCCGGTCTTCCATAACTCAGCGTGTGTTGGAATAACTTTATCAATTAGTTTTGAATGCTCATTTAAAAGAACAGCTTTATCTTCTTCGAATAAAGTCTTGCCTTTACTAACAAGACTTTTCAAAGGTTCCTGTGATAAATATTTTGGATCTGTCCATGCAAGATTAAATAACATTTGTAGGTCTCTAAAGTCTTGATTTGTCCATGAAGAAGAGTCTTGATTCGAGTTTCGAAGTTCTACATATCTTGGAAATCTTGCAATCACTTTCGGATTTGTATCAAAAAAACGAGAAACAATAAAATCTTTATCTTCTTGAGTCAAAGTGTCAGCGTTGATTTCTGTGTAATACCAATATAAATCTTTTGCGCCATTTGAAAAATCTTCAAGTTGTCTTAATAAAACAGGCGTTAAATTGAATGTAGCTCTCATTTCTGGATAATCAGCAACTAGCTCGACCATGTCAAGATAGTCCTTTGTGGCATGGACTCTAACCCAAGGTCTTGTGTAGTAACCATCGTCATTTTTGGTATAAAATGGCTGATGCTGATGCCACATTAACATTACATACAACTCTGGTTCTACTTCATCAATACTCTGTTCATTTAAGACTGTTGTAGTAGTTGTATCAACAGTTTCAACAACTGATGAAGGTTGAGAACAAAATATAAAAAATATCACAAAAAGTATGCTGAATTTTTTCATCAAGATTATTTTAAAGGTTCAAGCTTAGCTGTAAAGTGCCTAAGGAGCTTTGGTTGCTCAGTAATTTTATAACCTTTAAGCTGGTCTTTTTTCTCAGCTAATTTTTCTAAAACCTCTGCAACATAATCAAAATGACTTTGTGTGTATGTTCTTCTTGGTGCTGCCAATCTAACTAACTCATGTGTAGCAGCAGTATCAGGTTCGCCATTTTCCCCAGCTACTCCAAATGCAAGTGTACCAAGTTCAACTGCTCTTACTCCACCTAACAAATATATTTCACACGCTACCGAATGCCCTGGGTACTCATGCGGTGGAATGTCAGGCAAGAATGTTTTTGCATCAATATACAAGGCATGACCACCTGCAGGTTGAACAACAGGAATACCAAAACTCATTGCTTTTTCTCCAAGATATGAGATTGATCTTGCTCGATATTCTAGATAATTTTTATCTGTTATCTCTTTCAAGCCTTGAGCTAAAGCATCTAAGTCTCTACCTGCAAGCCCTCCATATGTAGGAAAACCTTCTGTGAGAATCAATAGATTTCGAGCTGCTTCTGCAAGAGAATCATCATTAAGTGCGAGAACCCACCAATATTTCCAAACCCATCTTTTTTAAACTAATTGTGCATCCATCGGCTAGTCTGAATGCTTCCTTTGCAATATCTCTTATTTCAACGTCTTTATATTTATCTTCTCTTTGCGATACAAACCATGCATTTTCTGCAAAACGACAGGCATCGAGTAAAAACATTTTGTTGTATTTTGAGCATAGATCTTTTACCTTCTTTAAGTTATCCATGGATACTGGTTGCCCTCCGCCAGTATTGTTAGTTATTGTCATTAAAACAAAAGGCACCTTTTCACTTTCAGGACCCTTTAATAGTTCCTCAAGCTTAGCTAAATCAATATTTCCTTTAAAAGGTGATGGAGAAAGTAGGTCTAGGCCCTCCTCACAAAGTAAATCTATTGGGTTAGCTTGTGCGAATTCGAAATTTGCCCTGGTTGTATCAAAGTGACTGTTGCTCGGAACAATATCTCCTTCTTTTAAAGTGATTGTCGCAAGAATTTTTTCACTTGCTCTTCCTTGGTGTGTTGGAATTATGTGTTTGTATCCAGTAAGATCTGAAACAACTTCGTGAAATCTCTGCCATGAATGTGAGCCTGCGTAGGCTTCGTCACCTCTCATAATTGCTGCCCACTGCTCAGAAGACATTGAACCAGTTCCTGAATCAGTTAAAAGATCTACGGTCACTTCTTGGGACTTAAGGCCAAACACATTCCAATGTTCTCTTTCAAGAAAACTTCTTCTTTCTTCAGGGGTAGTTATAGGTAGAGACTCGACGGATTTAATTTTAAAAGGCTCAATGATTGTTTTAAACTCCATAGAGGAATTGTAACTAATCATTTTTAAGATATCATAATCTCTATGGTGGAAATTCATAATACTGTTGCAAAAATCTTTGAAGACAATAAAGAAGTACTGGAAATTTTCGAATGTGAAGACGAATTCTCTGACACGCAAAACTTTTGTGATCACTATGGTTTTGATATTGAAGATTCATGCAATGCAATTCTTATAAAAGCAAAGAAACCAGAGGAATTTTATGCAATGTTTTGTGTTTTAGGGTCAACAAGATTGGACGTTAATCAAAAAGCAAAAAATGCCATGGGTGCTAAAAGAGTAAGTTTTGCATCAAGAGAAGAAGCAGAGCAAGTTACTAATCAAATATATGGAGGAATTAGCCCTCTTGGACTTCCAGAAAATCTGAAAATATTTATTGATGAAAATGTTATGAATAGAGAAAAACTATTTATAGGTGCAGGAAATAGAGTATCTAAATTTTTTTCTCTCCAGAATTGTTAGTTGAGCTTACTAAAGCAGAGGTTTTAGATTTAACCTAAGCCAGATCTACATAAACTAGCTGCTTGAGGAAGTAGTGCTTGTCCATTAAAACCTGGAAATCTTCCGCCTTGTAAATATGTTCTAAGGCTTCCCTTAATGTTTTCAAATTCATCTGGATTAATTGTTTGAGGTTCTAATAATATTTGTAAGCTATCAGGCAATCTCTCTTCTAAAAATTCTCTTTGATAACTGTCTAAATTATCTACATACTCTGAAAGAAGATTTACAGACACCTCATAGCTGTCAATGACTTCAACACAATTTTCATATTCGATTTTTGTAAGAGGGCTTGTGTCAACTTCATAATCTGCTCTGTATTGAAAAAACAAAACTATTGCAATAAATATTAAAAGTGAATATAGCAAAAACTTTAATGGAAAAAGAACAATCTTTTTTACAGGCCAAAGTACTAACTTAAATAATCTTTTAAACATATATTTTTTAGTTTAATGCTATGACGAGACACTGACATGCACCGCCTGATTTTAAAAACTCTGAAACATTTGCGACTTTAGAAGTTAATCCAAGATCTTCAACTGCTTTTATGGCATCTATGTTTTCGGATGGAAAAATAACTGTATCTTCTATAACAACTGCATTACAAGCAAGCTCGTTGGCATCGCTCTCAGATATGGGTATCAGTTCAAATAATTCAGAAAATGCGCTTAAAGAACTATCTTTAAAAGCCTCTGGGTAGAAAATTGCATGCCCATTAGAGAAATGTTGAAAACAGGTATCTAAATGATAGAACTTTTCTTGGGCTAGCTCTACAATGACTGGTTCTAATTCAAAGTGTTCTGCAATATAAAGTAGTGCCTCTTTGTCACTTCTTATTCCATACGATCCAACTAAATAGTCTCCATAAACAAAAGCATCTCCCCGACCTTCAAATTTGTAACCAGAGGGAATTCTTGAAACATTGAAGTCATTTTCTTCAAACCATTTGAGATAAATTTCCTCTTCACCCCTACGCTCTTCAAATTTGAAGTTAGCGATTAACACATCATTTCCTTTGATTATTCCTGAGTTTGCAGTAAAAACTAAATCAGGATGGTTTTCACTTGGAGGCACTACTTTTACTTCTGCTCCTGCTTCTTCAATTGTTCGTTTAAGACCATTCCACTGACTTTTTGCTAGTTCGAGGTCAACATTTGTTCCTGGAACCATCCAAGGATTTATTGCGTATTCAACTTTAAAATACTCTGGGGAACTCATTAAAACTATTTTTTGAGACATAGACACAGTTTACATTTTTATACATTAAATGTATATTTTTACATATGAAAGAATACTCTTTTTCTCCTATAGACAGTGACCTAGCTGCTAAGTGTCATGAATTAAATGAAAAGAACGTACCCAATGTTGGATCTCGCTCATTAGAAGGATTAACAAATTCTATTGAAAACTCAGACTATAACGAAGCTATTGTTTTTGATAATAAAGTTATTGGATTTGTGGTGTGTTTCCAAGACAATGATTTAACAAAATCTTACATGAAGAGAACTGAACATAAAAACTTTAAAGAAATTAGTAATAGGGTTGATAATTTTTTGTACATCGACAGAATTGCCGTAGATGCTAAATATAGAAACAATAAGTTAGGAACAAGTCTTTATAAAAATATATTAAATTTTGCAAAAGAAAATTCTATTGAACATTTAACTGCTGAAATAAACTTGCTTCCGTCGATTAATGAAGCCTCTTTCAAATTTCATGAATCTTTTGGTTTTGAAGAATTTGGAAGTGTAAAATATTCTGAAGATTATGAGGTCTCATTACAAAAGCTAGTAATAAATAGTTAGAATACATTTATGCAATTTGAATTACCTAGGCGACATAGAAAAAGTTTTGAAGTATCAACAAAAAAGAAATTAGATACCAAATTTAATAAAACAGAATCTCTTGAAATCTTTGAGACTATAAAGAAAGAATATAATAGTAGTCCAGTAACATTTGGTTCTTCGTCTGGTAAAAAAGAAGCACTATTAGAACTCCTAATTATTACTGCAGGTTAGATAGCAACAGAATACAAAGACTGTGATGTTGTACTAAATCAGGGGGTTCCTGAAATTAAAAAGGTTAAATCATCATGACAAAATTAATTATTGATGCTGACACCGGATCAGATGATGCAGTTGCCTTATTAATGGCATATCGCAATTTACCAGAAGATAAAATACTTGGAATTACAGTAGTTGCAGGAAATGTCCCACTTGAACAGGGGTTAATAAATACAAGTTATGTAAATGAACTTTGTGAAGTACAAATCCCAATATACAAAGGAGCAGAGAAGCCCCTAGAGAGAAATTACATTGAAGTTCATGATTCAGATGAATCAACAAAAATAGCTCTCAGCTATGGAAATGATTCTACTTCAGCCCAGAATGTACATGGTGTAGATGGCTTAGGTGATATTGGTATTAAGCCCCAAAACCATAAAATTGAAAAACTATCTGCACAAGATTTCTATAAGCAGATTTTGGAAGAACAGGAGGAAATTGAAATCGTGACATTAGGGCCTCTGACAAATATTGCTGGTTTGGTGCAAAATAATTCTGATAAATTAGACAAAATAAAACACTGCTACATTATGGGTGGAAGCTCAAATGCATTAGGAAATATTACTAAGTTTGCTGAATATAATTTCTGGGTAGACCCAGAGGCTGCAGATATTGTATTAAACTCTGGAATTCCAATTACAGTAATTGGTTGGGATCCATCACTATATGATGCCATGATAGATACAGAAAAAATTCAAGAAATAGAATCTATTGGTACAAAATATTCCAAATTTACAAATGATATTCAAGTTGTCCTAAGGGAAATGATGAAAGATATATTTGGAAGTGATAGTTATGACTTGCCTGATCCACTAGCGATTTCGGTTTATTTAGATAATGAAATTATTAGTCAATCTGCCGAAGTAAATGTAAGAGTTGATACAAGAGACGGAATGACAAGAGGTGGTTGTGTTCTCGATTATCTTAATTTAGAACCTGATGCACCAAAAGTGCGGGTTGTTCAGAGATGTCATGGAGACAAGTTTTATAATCTTTTAAAGCAAAGTCTTGCTTAATGGTTTCAAGCTCTGCAGTAATAGAGTTAATAATTCTTCAAATTAGTGTCGCTTTTAGCCCTGGTTTAATAATTGCTCTAATTGTTAATGAATCTGTACAAAAAAGTAGAAAAAATGGGCTTCAAGTAGCAGGTGGTGCAGCTACAGGGGCAGTTTTTATAACAATTATTACGGCTGGAGTTGTAACATTTGTTTTTAATTTAATTCCTCAAATTTTAACCATTATTTATATCGTTGGAATTATCTACATTATATACAAAGGAGTGGGCACTATTAGATTCAGCGTAGAGACCCAAAGTAAAGTTATTAATAGTGGATCATTTAATGCAGGAATGAAACTAAACCTCATTAATCCAAAGATGTGGGTATTTTATCTTTCTGTATTACCTATTTTTGTTACAGAAAGTGGAAATGTATTTGTACAGTTAATCTACTTAGGGATTGTAACTATATTTGTTAACCTCATTGCAGATATTAGCTATGCATTTATGAGTAGTTACTTTTTCCAAACTTCTTCAATTAAAACAAAGAAACTAATAAATACAATTAGTGGTATTTGTTTGGTCTTAATTGGAATCTATCTATTTTTTAGTAGATTTCTTTGAACCTTTAGCATCATCATCTTTAAATAATTCTGCCACTGCCCCAATGCTTCCAAGCGTTGCTGAAAGATCAGCAGGCAAGAATATCTTTGTCGCCTTACCGTTCGCAACTTTTTCTAAAGATTCAAGATACTTGATTGCAATTAAGTCGTTTGTTGGGTCGCCTTTATGAATTGCATCAAAAACTTTTTCAATAGCTTCAGCTTCACCTTCAGCAATTGCAATTTTTTCATACTTCTGCGCATCAGCAACTTGCTTTAATGCTTCGGCTTCACCAGTAGCATCAAGAACTTGCGATTCCTTCCTACCTTCTGCAGTAAGAATTGCTGCTCTCTTTTCACCTTCTGCTTCAGTAACAGCAGCTCTTCTATCTCTTTCAGCTTTCATAACTTTGTTCATGGCATCTTGAACGTCTTGAGGTGGATCAATTCTTTGAATTTCGACTCTTACAACCCTTGTTCCCCACTTATCAGTAGCTTCATCAAGTATTAATTTAAGTGAAGTGTTAATTGTTTCCCTTGAAGTTAAAGCAGCATCTAACTCAAGGTCACCAACAACATTTCTTAGGTTAGTTTGTGCTAATTTTGTAGCTGCAGTAATAAAATCTCCAACGTTATAAACGAGTTTCTTAGGGTCAGTTGGTTCATAGTAAATAACTGCATCAACTGTAATAGTTACGTTATCTTTAGTAATAACTTCTTGAGGAGGAACGTCTATCACTTGTTCCCTCATATCAACAATAATAATTCTCTCAAGTCCAGGTATTACTATATTTAATCCTGAACTTGCCTCTCTGTGAAACTTACCTAACCTTTCAACCAAGCCAGTTTCAAAGGGTCTAATAATTCTGAAGATTCTAAAAAGTATTACCCCTAGGAATACAATTATTAAAATCCATCTAACTAATCCAAATATAAATTCCATAACCTTATATTACTCCTCGCTCGTTTGTACTTCTAATTTTGTACCATTGACATTTACTACTTTTACCTCAGTACCTTCTGGAATTCTCTTATCTAATGATACTACTTGCCAGTCATCGCCATATACATGCTGAAGGGTTGGATCATATTTATCTAATTCTTCAGTTGTGACGAAAGTTGTACCTATATATTTATTTACACCTTCAGAAAAGCTTTCTGATTCTTCTTTTTTTCTTCTTTTGGGCCCAAATATTTTTACAGAAATATATACCCCAACAATGCTGAATACGACAAATGTCCCAAGCTGAATATCCTGACTATCGGTAATCAGTGAGACAATGCCAGCAGAAAACGCTCCAATTGCAAAAGGCAACATAAAAAAGGTTGTTACTAATAGTTCAGCAAGTACTAAAACTGCAGCAGCTATAAACCAAATCTGTGTCATATTGACAATCTAACTATCTTGATTGTCCTTTTCAAGTTGTTCTTGCTCAAAACGATTCATAGCTAGTAGAAACATAATAAATAATATTGAAGAACCTATTAAAAAAGTAATAGGAATAATTCTTATTTCAAAAGCATTTAATCCATCAATCGAAGCTGGAGCTGGACCTCGAGGTGCATAAAGAATAAAGAATATAGAATTAATTACACCCCAACCAAAAGTTGCAGCACCAGTTATTAGAAAACCAAGCCTCTTTCCTACATTTGTAGAGTTGATTAAATAAACTGATCCGCTAAAAACAATAATTGACCCAATAAACATCAGAATTCCAGTAACCGTTAGGTTTGCTGAAAGTAAGGATCTCATTATTTCACGCATCGGGTTTCATTCCTCTCAAATAATCTATAACTAATGCAATATCAGACTCTGGTAAAACAGCTCCAAATCCTGGCATCTTTCCGCCACCAACTCCATTGACGCCGTAAGCTTTACCATTTACTGAGCCTTTCACGATGAAGTCTATCAGGTCTTCTCTCTGCTTGAATTGGATATTGGCTCTTCCTGCTCTTAGTGCAGGACCTAATCCACCTGAACCAATTTCTTTTGTATAAGCTACGCCTGCAGAATATCCAGCTGTGTGACATCTAGCACAGTATGCGTTAAACAATCCAACTGCTCTTTTTGCCTTATCAATATCGCCATCAAAAGTTGAATCTGCAATGTCTTCAAACGAGACTTCCCACAATTTTTCATCTAATGCTTTTTCAAGAAAAGCTAAACCTGTTTCTGCTTCATTCAAAAATTTGTCATAACCCTCGGCAACGATTGTTATATTGATTAATTCTGACTCAAGTTGAGAAAGGAATCCATTTGCAACTGATTTATCTTTCCTACCTGGAACTGATTCTTCATTATCAGGATCTAAGTTAAGTATCGAGGTACCTAAAACTTCATTGATATTTGCACTATAAGTTGATAAATCAACTTCTGCTGAGTCACTAAGGCCGTCTTCATCAGTGTCTATACCCCCTTCTTTTCCAAGAATGGCTGAGACATCTTTTACAGCTTTTTGTATGACTGGCAGTTTCGATGGAGCATCTTTGACGCTTTGAATTAACTCTTTTTGTCTTGCAATTTCATTTTCTACGAGTAATTCAGACGTTTCAAGTCGTAGCAAAGAGCTGTTTATATTTGATTCTATAGTCGCAAGCTCCTCATTTTGTGGAATCTGAAAATGATGCATGTACTCAATTAAGTCATCTAACTGACCATCGTTCATTGGGCCTCCACCTTCAAGACCCCAGGCAGGCATAGGTGAGTTTGCTCGGCCATAAATTAACCAATATCTAACTTCTTCATCATCATATCTATAGAAAACATTGTTTATAGCTGGTGCCGCCCATGTAACATTAATTCCACTTCTCTTTTCAACATAAGATGCTGCTCCACCAGAACCATCTACTCCATGACAATTTCCACATCCAAACTCTTCATATAGGTGTTCTCCTCTTTCAACAGAGACTTCATCAAATTCGACAGCAAATTCTTCTTGTCTGTTTTGTTCACCTAAGTAATAAAGTGGAATCATTATTGTCAAAAGTGAGGCAAGAAGAACAGCAACAGTTAAAGTTCTGTCCAACGTTTTTGTTTCGAGGTCATCATCATTTCTGTATTTTGATAAATTAGGAGCTACATCAATAGCTTTGCCTGAGCCTCTGAATCCTGCGGAAACAAAAAAAGCAAGACCACCAATTATACCTAGTGCAATTAATGTAATGAAAAGAGAGCTAGACAACTGTTATTCCTCCGTTGTTAATGCTATGCAAGAAAGACCTTGAGGATATTTGACTGACATTCCAGGTGCTCTTGGAGATTCGATTATTGTTCCTGTATCAATAATTAATCTTCCTGATACATTTGCTACGTTGAATCTATCTAAATTTCTTGGAGCTGGTCCAGCAAAGTATTCACCAACCATATTATATTTTGATCCATGACAAGGACATTCAAATCCTTGAGATGAATTACACCAAGGCACTCTACACCCAAGGTGAACACATCTTTGATAAACAGCTACAAGTCCATCAGTAACTGTTGAACCAGAAGCAAACTGTGAATTAGCTGCAGCAGCATCACTTAAAGGAAGCACATATGCTCTAGCTGCTGGAATAAATGCAGGTATAACAGATCCATCTGCTTGAAATATTTGGTTTTTTATTTCCTCAATTGAGCCTGCATCAATTTTAGAACCAAAACCACCTGACACTTTTGGCCATATAAAACCTAAATAAGAGATAAGTTGTATGCCTGCAAAAGCACCGAATGAAATTCTTAGTGCCTTAGTCAAGAACTGTCTCCTGTTTATACCGATTTCTTCTTCAGAAAGCTCTTCATAAATTACTTTTTCTTCTAACTTAACAGAACCATCTGTTGAGACTTCTTGCTCTTCTTCCTCGTCAATGATGGTTTCTGTCTCGCCTTTTGGTAAATCTGGTTCGAGAAAGTTTGTTGCTGATTTATCTTCTTTTAAGGCTTTCTTTTCAACATTTTTTTTCCAATTGAGATTTTTAGGACCTCTTCCAGTAACAATTACTACAATGCCAACAATCCCTAATAAACCAACTAAAACAAACCCTGCAAATGATAATTCAACGATGCTCATTCGAAATGTATCCAATCAAGTAAGTCATCAAACCATATTCCATCAATCCAAGGATACGTCCAGTTCCAACCCGGACCTCTAAAAAGCACACCTATGATGGTTAGAACTCCAGCACCAGCTAAGAAGAATGTATAAAACATAATTGCAAATTTTCTTTTAGATGGATGAGTCTCTGGATTTCTATCAATATAAGGAAAAGCCATAAAAAGACCCACGCCAAGAACTAGCGGGATCATAACACCAGCTATTTGCGGATCCCAATACGACAACAATTCCTGCAGACCTAAAAAGTACCAAGGTGCTTTTGCAGGGTTAGGCGTGACGTTTGGGTTTGCTTCTTCAAGTAATGGAGCTTGAAGTATTGCTGAGAGAAAAATTAAAAATGCTGTCATAGCCATAAGAGCTACAAACTCTGGAAGCATGAGGTGTGGCCATGTGTTGACTTTATCGACTGGTTCGGCTACTGGCTTTTGAATTGGTTTAGCTTTTACAACTGTGAGAAGTCTTTGGGTTACTTTTACTTCAGGTGCAAAATCTACTTCATCAGGAGCATCAGTTTTAACTGCAGCTGCTGCGGGTGCAGGTGCTTGTTTCAGCTGGAGGTGCAGGTGTTTCTTCAGCTGCGGGTGCAGGTGTTTCAGCTGCTGCGGGTGCAGGTGTTTCAGCTGCAGGTGCAGGTGCAGGTGTTTCAGCTGGAGGTGCAGGTGTTTCTTCTGCTGCGGGTGCTTCATCAATAACTTTTACTTCTGGGTCCTTAGATACTACTGTAGGTTCGGACTCACCTTTCATTTCAGCTAAGGCTTGTTCAACACTAATTCCAAGTGCTTTTGCTCTTGCCTCTGCTGATCTGAGTAATAAATGTTCTGGAATATCTACCATATATTTTCCTTATAAAGGCCCTGAAATTCCGCCATCTTTTCTAACTCTCCAAAAGTGAACAGCCATAAATATGACGATAATAAATGGTAAGAAGAGTACGTGAAGAACGTAAAACCTTAATAATGTAGCGGTCGTAGCTTCTAGACCTGCAAAAAGACCAAACTTCGCCTGTGCACCAATAACCGGCGTATAGCCAGCCATGTTACCTCCTACTGTCACAGCCCATATCGCTAATTGATCCCAAGGCAATAAATATCCTGTAAATGAAAGCAACAAAGTCAAAAGTAAAAGAATAACTCCTATTACCCAGTTGAATTCTCTAGGTGCTTTATATGCGCCATGATAAAAAACTCGAGACATGTGAAGAAAAACTACAAGAACCATCAAGTGTGCTCCCCAACGATGCATATTCCTTACTAATGAACCAAAAGCAATGCTTGTTTGTAAGTTCTGAATATCTACATAAGCAAGTTCAGTCGGACGGAAGTAAAACATTAGCCAAATACCAGTAATGGTTAAAACTATAAAGAGGAAGAAGCTCAATCCACCTAAGCAGAGAGTATAGGATAGACGTACCCCGTGTCTTTTTACTTTTACTGGGTGCAAGTGATACAAAACGTTGTTCATAACAACATATGATCTGTTTCTAGGACTGTCTACATAACCTTTTCTAAAAGGTGAACCTGGTCGAAAAATACTTGACCAAAGCTTTCCGCCTTTGAAACTTTCGCCGGCATTAATTCTTGCCTCTTTTATTTTGTCTCGTAAAGAAAGTTTTTGCATTATATTATTTTAAAGCCTTCCATATATATAACCGTGTCTGTCACTTCTTTGACCAGAGTCTTCATCCCAAGGTGCTTTGTAAATTCCATTCTCTACTGCTTGGTCTGCAAGGGAGCCTGCAAACTTTCCTAGTGAGATTACACCTGTAGGACATCTATCCACACAAAGCGCACATCTTGTACAAGCATCCTCATCAACAACAAAAAATCCTGTCGATTCTTCTCCATCTGGTGCTTCTACATTGATAGAATCATCAATTGCATCTACAGATAGATAATGAATGCACTTCCATGGACAAATGTCTACACATCCTTCACAAAGAATGCACTCTGACTCATCTATATGTAAAAACTGTTTTGGCCTGACTCTAGAAGCTACTTTTTCTGCTTCAACCATTGCAAGATTGTATTTTTTTTCAAACTCAGGCATTTCTATGAGAACTTCTGATTTAGGCATCTTGTTCCACCCTTACAACCTCTTTTCCATAGTCAGAAATTCTAGATTTTGATTTTTCAACTTTGTCATTTATGTCTTGAATTAAATAGGCCACTACTAAACCTGCAATTAAAAAGTTGGTAGAAATACCAAGCTGAATAATATCTTTAAGAGCTGCCAAGCTTAGACCAATTTCATTATTTAAAAATAGTATTGGTGGAAATTGGATAAACTCTCTCTGACCAGTCCACTCAAGAGGTCCTTGTGATAAGTTGAGCCATTCTGAAGGAACAATACCAAGCAGAATAGACATCTCGATCCAAGTGAGGAAAGCAAAATAAGTAGCCTTTGCCCATGTTAACTCTTTGTCGTTCCAGACAATCAATACAAGACCAAGAAGTAAAAGCTGACTTGCACCAAAAGCAATCAACTGACCAATAGTTTGAGGTAGCCATCCTCTTGGAATCCAGTTGAAGTAATCAATAACTTCACCTTTTGGAAATCCAGCAAAATGAGCAATTATAACTCCTATAGTCATACCACCTAAACCGGAGACAATTGAAATCAAACCTATTCTGTACTTAAATTTATAAATTGTATAAATCAAATTTCCTCAAACCTTACCTACATATAATATCGCAATATTGAAGAAAAATATAAATTGAAATCGATATCTTTTTTAAAAATATTTAGCTTATACCAAGTCACTTTTTTTTAATATAATAGTAAAGTCAAATTGAATACTTGCTAAATTTATGAAACTGAAGTTGATTCCAAAAAACGAACAAGAGCTTTCAAAACTTTTTGTTTTGATATTCCCGCTGACCCTATTGCTTGCATCATTTACTTCTTTCCTTAAAGATGCATACTTTACATTTGCCAACTTAATACCAAATAACAAAATCTTTAATTATGGATTTTTAGACATTTTAAATAATCAAGTAATTTACGGTTTATTATTTGCAACATGTATTTGCTTGTCTTTCACCTATCTATTTTCAAAATCACTAGGAAGAATTGCAGTGCTTTTTCCTCTTTTATTTCTCACATTATTAGGGCTTGTTGGTACAGAGTTTTTAGATATCGTTTTCAGCTTTTTTTATCAAGATAGAATTAGCCTAACTGGCAGCAACTCATTACTAATAATTCTTAAAGTCCTTGTTGGATTTGGTTTGTTTGGTCTTGCTACTTTAAATCTATTAGCAAAAAAAGAAAATTCAATTTTTGCTAGTGCTCAGTTTATATATGGAGCAATAGTTTTCTATTTTATTTCTTTATTGATATCTCGTTCAGAGTTAATTGTATTTACTGATTCTCTTATGATTGCTTCTCTTCATACATCCTCACTAAAGTATGTTTCAGTTTCATTTATTTTTCTTGCAATTGTTCACTTCTTAATGACAAAGCCTTTAGGTGCAACTCTTTTTAATAAAACTCTTACAGCAATATCCTTTTGGGGTTTCTTGTTTTTGCTTCCTTGGACAAACTTTAAGTATTATTTTGGATCTGTGATGCCTAATTGGCTTGAAAATGTATCAATTTATCTTTCACTAAGTTTATTAATACCTCTACTTGCATTTTCAGTAAATTATGTAAAAACAATTCAAACTAAAGAGGATGATGGAAACAAATCTTCTGGTTTAATGAGTTTTTCAGTAGTAATATTTTTGATTACTAATTTACTTCATATTATTTCAAGCTTTGAAAACATACTTCCTTTAGTAGGGTTAACTAATTTTCAAAATGTAATAAACCAGGGATATATTGGATCTTTAGTCCTTGCAATGATTTCATTTGTTTATTATCTCGTTCCCAAGCTTTTTGGTAGGTCTGTTAAATATTCAAGGCTTGAGGATTTAATTTTTTCTGGATTCAAATTTTTATACCCTGTTCTATTAATCAACAATTTTCTTATCGGAGTAAATTCTGGATATTCTTGGAATGCTGGGGCAAATACTGGTAGTCCAACAATCTATGGTGAAGGTTTTAACATATTGTGGGGTGTTGTGGGAATCAACTACTCCACCAACACTTTTATTTCACTCTTATTAATGGCATTATCATTTTTATTCTTTGTATCAGTGGCAAGATCAATTAGTTCTGGGGATGTAACTACAGTTGAGGAAATGGTTTTTAGTAATGAGTGATTTAGTAAATAAAGTAGCTGAATTATTAAACGCACCAGTTGATCTTGTGCAGAGGTCTGCAGAGGCAAGAGCACAGGCGTCTGGTGTCTCTGTTGATGATGTATTAAATTCCTGGGCTGGTGGTGAAAGTGTAGCATCAGGTTCAACACCTCCTCCAAAAGAGGAAGCTCCTGTTGAAGAAGTAAAAGAGGAAGCTCCTGTTGAAGAAGTAAAAGAGGAAGCTCCAGAAGAATTAGTTGAAGAAATTGAAGCTCAAGAGGTTGTTGAAGAAATTGTTGAAGAAGTGATTGAATTAAAAAAAGAGAGTTCATTGGCTTTTGTTAGTGGAGTGTTGTTAATTGGTATATTCACATTTGTCTTTGCCTTTGTAATTCCAAAAAATCAATCAATAAGTGCCGTGGAAAGTTCTCTAAATAACTCTGTAAGTGTCTCAAGTGAAGTACTAAAAGGTGCAGAAATATATGGTGAACTAAATTGTCAATCTTGCCACACTCAAAATGTAAGAACTTTAATTCCAGATACTCAAAATGGTAAAGTCCTTAAGAACAAATATGCCAATGAAGCTCTTATTAGAAATGTAGGCACTATTCGACTGGGACCAGATCTCTCAACCAATGCTACAAGAGAACCAACTAATAATTCTCAGTGGCTAAGAAGATATCTAACTGACTCTTCTTCAGTAAATAGAGATATACCACACCCAAACTATGGATTTCTAGATGACAGTGATTTGGAGTATCTCGTAACCTATTTACTATCATTAGGAGAGATAAATGAATGACTTATTAAAAAATAATGATTGGGACATCTCTAGGTGCTCTAAACCTTTTTGTTGTAAAGAAGATGCTGAAGAATACATGCAAGCAAAGAACTTTGAAGGAATGGTTCTAGAACTAAACGATGGTTCAATACAAGCTGTTTGTCCAACATACCCAGAAGGTTTTTATCCTCAAGCTAAAGTCTTATCAACTATTGGTAGTAGCGAAAGTTGTTGCGAAATAAATGAGTGATTTAGTAAATAAAGTAGCTGAATTATTAAACGCACCAGTTGATCTTGTGCAGAGGTCTGCAGAGGCAAGAGCACAGGCGTCTGGCGTCTCTGTTGATGATGTATTAAATTCCTGGGCTGGTGGTGAAAGTGTAGCATCAGGTTCAACACCTCCTCCAAAAGAGGAAGCTCCTGTTGAAGAAGTAAAAGAGGAAGCTCCTGTTGAAGAAGTAAAAGAGGAAGCTCCTGTTGAAGAAGTAAAAGAGGAAGCTCCTGTTGCTGAAACAGTAGCAACCAAACAAATAAAAAAATCAGTTTCATTTATTAATGAAACTATGTCTATTAAAACCAACTCTGACACCATTCTGCCTAAATGGCTAAATTTTAGTTTTGTAGTTATTCCATTATTTATACTTATTGGTCTAATCAGTTCATCTAATACACAAGAGTGTGGTGAAAGAGGAATGTTAGACGTAGATAGAAAGTCCCAACAGGCTGTTAACTGCGATGGATCACCTTATGAAGGTAGAGGCGTTGCTGCTACAAACACAATTAATTACATAGCAATAGGTCAAGAAGTTTATGCAGGAGCAGGTGCTTGTGCTGGCTGTCATGGTGGCGGTGGAGGTGGAGGTGTTGGACCTGCATTTACCGGCGGTGCTTTATATACAACATTCCCAACATGTGCTGATCATGCAAAATGGATACAACTAGGTTCTGCAGGATGGCAGGCAGAGGTTGGCCCTACATATGGAGCTGAGAATACTGTCTCAATTGGAGGTATGCCTGGTTTTCAAGGAAAGCTCACTGAAGATGAAATCTATGCAGTAGTTGTATTCGAAAGAGTTGTTTTTGGTGGTGGAGATACTGAAGAAGTTTTAATTGATTGTGGATTACTTGAGACTGAAGAAGAGGAAGAAGAAGTAACTACAGAGGCAGTTAGTACTTCTCCTTAAATGAAAAAGTTCTCCATTTTTGATAAAAAATCATTACTTTATATTTTTGCTTTTTTTGATGGTCTCTCTGTAGCTGCTGGAGCCCTATTTGGTTTCTTTTTTCCAAAATTACTATCTGATATTTTTGGAGCAAATTTTGCCACTAATGACCTTGTATGGTTTCAGTTTGTACTTCTTCCTGGAATAGCAATAAACATTTTATATATGTACTTTGCACTAACAAAAAATAGAACTTTAATTCTTTTATCAAATATATTAAGGACATTCACAACCATTGGTTTCTTTTTGATGTGGGGAGAAGCGGTAGTATTACGTTCTTTGCTTAACCTTATGATAATCCACCATATTATTGCAATATCTATAACACTCTTTCTGTATTTCAGAAAAGCAGATAACGAAAATAAAGATATTTCAACTGAAAGAAGAAGATCTTCAAGAAAACTAGTTTGTTTCTTTCTAAAACCTAATTACAATTTTTCTATGCTTCCAGTTATGTACTTTCATCTAGGACTGATTATCGTAAGTGTCCTCTTGTTTTACGTCATTCTCTAAATATGGCACAGAAAAAAAGAGAGAAGAGAATTGTTGGTTGGAAAGAACATGTCGCACTTCCCGATTTAAAAGTAAAAAGTGTAATAGCAAAAATTGATACCGGCGCAAGTGTTGCTTCAATAGATGCTTCAGAAATTAAAGTCGTAAAGAGACAAGGTGTTAAATACGTAAATTTTAAAGTCATGAAAAGAAATAATACTGTTCGTAAAACTTCAGCTCCTTTAGCAGGATATAAAAGAATAAAAAGTTCTAATGGCGATGTAGAAAGAAGGCCTTACGTAAAAACAACATTGCTTATGGATGGAATAAGTAAAAAAATTGAACTGACACTTACTGACAGAGGGCCAATGGATTATACAATGCTCATTGGAAAAAAAGCACTTGGAAGAAGATGGCTTGTTAATCCAGCAATCAGTTATTTAACTACTCCCAAAAAAGAAGATAAAAAATGAAACTTGGAATTTTATCCCAGGACATAAGACTGTATTCAACAAGCAGATTATTTGAGACAGCAAAAAAACGAGGTCATGACACTGAGGTTGTGAGTTATCTGAGATGTTACATGAATATTGCAAAAGCAAAACCTAGAATTTTTTTTCAAGGTAGAGAAATCAATTTCGATGTCGTAATCCCAAGAATTGCTGCTACATGGACCTTCTATGGTGCGGCTGTCGTAAGACAGTTTGAATTAATGGGTGCTCTGTCTGCTAATTCATCTGCTTCAATAAGCAGATCTAGAGATAAATTAAGAGCATTGCAATTAATTGGAAACAGTGGTGTAGAAATGCCAATTACTGGTTATGTGCATTTATCAAGAGACATTGAAGCTGTTTTAAGAACTGTTGGCACTCCACCGTATGTTATTAAATTGCTAGAAGGAACTCAGGGTCGTGGAGTTGTTTTGACAGAAACAATGGAAGCAGCAATAAGCGCCATTGAGACTATGAAAAAGATAGATGCAAACATTCTTATCCAAGAATTTATTAGTGAATCAAGCGGTCAGGACATAAGAGCCATAGTTGTGGGTGATAAAGTTGTCGCTTCTATGAAAAGGATTGCCAAGCCTGGTGAATTTAGGTCAAACGTACATCTAGGTGGAAGAGTTGAAGACTACAAATTAACTAGTCAAGAAGAAGAAAGTGCCATAAAAGCAGCCAAAGTATTGGGATTGTCTGTTGCAGGTGTTGATTTAATCCAATCCAATAGAGGGCCTTTGGTTCTTGAAGTAAATTCATCACCAGGATTAGAAGGAATTGAAAAGGCTACAGGTATTGATGTAGCTGATGAAATAATTAAATACTTAGAAGAACAACATGCAAATAGAGATAAATCAAAACCTATAGATATTTAAAAAACTAATTTTTTTATAATCTTCCAAATATTAAAGACACCTTCATCCACAACTTCATCATTCTTTAATAAGACTGGGATGCGAAGTAGATACTCTTCGTATCCATCGGTTACATCTACTTTCTTTATTGATGAAAAAAAATTAATAAATTTAATTTTTTTAAAAGCTTTATTACATAGTTCACAGTTTTCTGAAGTTACAAAGATTAGATTTGACATGTATTATGAGTTTATGAGACCTTGGACTTTGGTGTTTGTAATATTACTAATTTTGATTATTTTCATTTCAGGTTCAATCGCTTTGTCAAACTTTCAGCTTTAATAGTTACTTTCGAACCATCTTTGCAATTTAAAAGTTTGCTTGCATCCCCATTGGATAGAAATATTGAAATCATACCCCAAGAATCTGTAAATAACTCCAACTCCTCCAGTAGTATTTTGATAATTGCTACACCATTTTGTTTAAATCTTGATTCTCAACTTTAAGAGCTTAATTATCTCCAACTTTAAATTTTTTTTTTTTAGTTCTTCTGGTGAAATGTTTGTTTGACAATTTCCAAAATGATCATCATAAAGAACTTCGCCTTTAATTTTTTTTCTGTAATGTCAGTTAAAGGGATTAAATATTGTTTAAGGTCTTCTAAATTTAATTCTTCCCAAATTCTTCAATTTGGAGTTGACCAGAAGCATAAGCTGCAGCAAATGGAGAAAAGATATCTCTTGCATGAAAAGTCTCGCCCTCGTGTGGAATTATCCAGTTCTCATTTGATAATTCAAATGCTTGTTGAGCACCACCAACTGTTGCACAGGCTAAGGTTGAGTAATCCATTGTCAGGCCCAATCATTACTCCCCAATCTGTCTTTATTGCAATTGGTTTTCTATCTGAGCCAACACCTGGATCAACTACTGCTAGAAGAACTCCTTGGGGAATATACTGAATTGCTCTCATAAGAAGCAAGCTCCCATATTTAATATTTTGGGCAGGAATGCCGTGAGATATATCAATAATTTTTAAATCTGGATCAACTCGATTAATAACTCCCTTTACTACTCCAACTGACCCGTCGCTATTTCCAAAGTCAGAGGCAAAAGAGATAATTTTTTTCATAACTCATATTATAAAGAGAATAGAAATCAAGATAATATTGAACGATAATTAGCAAAATTTTTTTTATGGATTATATTGAGGGATAGCAAGGGGGATATATTAAAAAATTTTTAGTTTTTTTATTAGTTTTAATTACTGTTGGCTATTTCGGTGCAGGATATTACGTTTATGATATTGCAGCATCAGTACCATGTGCAGTTTGGGAAGGCGAACAAAGCAATACACCTTCCAATTTTGAAATCTGGGAAGATTATCAAGATACAATAAATGCCTCTGATTATTTCATTGATAGTTATGAAGATGTAAGTTTCCCTTCAACTGATGATGTAACTATTAGCGGATGGTGGATGGAGCAAAATCCCGGTGGTCCTACGGTAATTATTAATCATGGACTTACAAGCAGTAAGTACTCTTCTGGAATATTGCTTGCTTCAGGGATATTGTACAGAAATGGTTTTAATGTCTTAGCTATTGATTTACGAGACCATGGAGACAGTACATGTGAAGATGGTTATTATTCAGCTGGTCAAAAAGAATCTTATGACTCTGCAGCAGCTGTTGACTGGTTAGTTAATACAAAAGGAATACCTCCTAATTCTCTTGGAATATATGGACAGTCTTTAGGTGCCCTTACAGCTTTAACAACATCTCAACATACAAATGATTTTGCTGCAATAGCAGTTCATGATCCTCCTGTAAATTTTGAAACTTTGGTTAGAGAAGAAATGGAGTACCAAGGTTTTCCTGGTTTTCTTTTTGAGCCTACAAGCCACTATGCAAGAATATTTGAAGGAATAAGTTTAACAAATATAACACCTGAAACTTCATTAACAAGAAGTGCAAAACAACCAATCTTAATATTCAATGGAATGCTTGATGAAAGAGTTCTTCCTCATCATAGTTTAGATTTGGTTGAACTAGCTGACAGCTTAGGTATCCAAACTGAATTATACAGATATGAAGATGCAGGACACGTTGAAAGCTTGTGGACTTATACAGATGAATTCGAACAGATAATTGTTCGTTTTTTTCAAGACAACTTAACATCCTGATAAGTCTTTAATAGACTATCAGCTGTTACTTCCCAATTATATTTTTCTGATTTTTGAATGCATTGATTCATCACATTATTGAAGTAATCATCGTCGTTTAATAAGTCTTTAACAAAATTATTTGCATGATTATCCATAAAATCTTCAGCAAAATAGCCATTTTTATTGTTTTCTATAATCTCTATCAGTGAACCTGTATTAATGGATAAGATTGGCACGCCCATAGAGTTTGCCTCAATAGCAACTAGACCAAAAGTTTCGTATTGTGATGTATGAATTAACAGTTTTGATTTATTCATAAAATCTTTAATTTTTGTTTGAGGTAAATTTCCTAAAAACTCCACGTGAGATTCTAGATTAAATTCTTTTACACTCTCCTTTAAGTTCAGCCAAATAATCATCTCCAGACTTACCACTTGGACCACCAATAAAATAACAGAAAAGTTACTATCAATCTTTCTAAAATTATTTAAAAATTTTATTGTCTCAAGTTGTCTTTTTTGTTCTTGTATTCTGCCTATTGAAAGAAAAATATTTTCTCTAGGGAGGTTTAGGTCAGGAGTAAAAATTTTACGGTCAAGACCGGGAGTTATTTTTTTTATCTTATTTTCATCAATTTTATAATTTTCTGAAATCATAACATGTTCATAATGAGACGAGGCTGTTACAAAGTTTGAAGATGTCATTACCATTTTTTCACAATCTACACGCTCTTTGTTGTATCCCTCAAGGAACACTCCCAAACTATGTGACGAAAATACATAGGGTATATTTTTTCTCTTCTGAAATTTGTTTTGCTACTAAACCAGACAGCCAATAGTGAGCATGAATAATATCAAAATTTTCTAATTCAAAGTTCTCTTCTAGTTTTGTTTTGAATTCTTGTAAGTGTATTTCTTTATCATCGACAGAGAGACCTGGTTCAAATAAATCTAGTGAATAAAAATCCAGATTATCTGTTTTAAAATTTTCTGCTTTTTCTGCAGTTACAACAGTTACATTATTTTTGTTTGATAGTTGTTTTGAGATTTGCTGTACATAAACATTAAGACCTCCTGAATCAAATTTACCAACACTACCAAAAGGTGACGTATGAAAGCTTATTTGTAGAATATTCATAATTCAATTGCCAAGTCATATAGTTGAACTGAATTTCCACCCAAATCATACTTATATCTTTCCGTACCTTTAAGAAAATCAAAAAAAGCCATACCTCTATCAATAAGTTGCTGAATTATTAGATCATTTAGAACTATTCCAGGATTTATTGAGTTAAATTCATTATTTCTGCTTGAGTTATAAAGATAACACCCATCATCATTCTCGTAACAAAATGCGGTTGAGAGAACGCCTTTATCAGTATTTGTATAGTAAATTTTCCATCCTTGCAAATTCAAAAGATTTCTAAAGTATGTCTCGACTACTTCTGTCATGAACTCCCCTTTTTCACCTTTTGATTCTCTGTGTTGAGAAATAAAAATATCAAAAATATCTTGTTCTTTAGATTCTCCTAGTTCATAAGAAGTAGTCTCATTATCAAATTTTCTTTTTTTTTTCTTCTTAATTCGTGTCTGTTTTTTTTGGTCAAGCTTTCCAGATACTCTTCGTAGGTTTTTGGCAAAATTAAATTAACAGCAACATCTGATTTTTTAATTTTTACAGACTTGGTATCTATTTCCTCAACTAAATTTTGAACTTGGAAAAAATGTAAAGAATCAAAACTGATACTAGATATATTATTATCTTTTAAAACTTGGGGGTCGATAGAAATATCTGGCCTGTAATCTACAAAATCTCTATCTCCAATATTTACAATAGATGAGTCAGAGATTGCATAGTTTGTGAGCTTTGTTGTTTTTACTTCACTTACAATATCGACTAACTCTAAAAATTCTTTTTTACAAAACGGTGACTCTAATACCTGTTCTTTCACAGATACTAGAATAAACCATTTACAACATTTAGTGCATCAACTAAGTACAGTGACAATACAAACGCAAACATATAATCAAAAACATATATTTGATTCGATAATTTTGAAGTAATTTCATACTCAAAACGTAATTTGGTAAAAACATGGGTTATAAAAGTGGTAAATAGTGCTATTGATGTTCCTCCAATAAAGATATTTACTGTTTTGTAGTCATAAAAAGTACTTACTCCATTAAATACTATAAATATCAAGAAAAAATTAAAGAAAAATTGAAAATTACCAAATTGTACATTGAAATATGTTGCAAGAGTTTTCAAAAAAAGCAAAAGTAAGAAAATATAAGCTATGTAAAAGATATTTTCTTGAAAAAATGGATCAACGATATACCCGTTTACCAAAAAAGTAATAACCGTAATAAATATAGAATTTCCTATTTTAAAAATATTTACATCTGATTGAAATAGGAAGTAAATCATTAAGACAACAAGAAATATAATGAATGTCTCATAAGGTTCTATAGAAGAAAAAAGGTTTTTGAAACTAACAGATGAAAAAGACAACAGCAGAAGGATTAATATTACATAATACTTGTCACTATTGATATCGAACTGCCCAGAAAGCATCTCTGTAAGCCAAACAAGAGTCAAGCCAACAAAACAAGATGAAATTAAAGGTGTGCTTGAAATCAATATGCCAACAAATATTGCTAAAGATAAAATATATTGGAAATATCTAAGTTGAATTTGAAACATCCTCGCGAAAATTTTACTTGGATAAGCTTGAAAATTAAAGAACTTTATTATATAGTTAACAAACACTACATTTAGTGTATTTTTGTATCCCCCATACAATATTTAGTGATAAAAAGGAGATAAAGTGGCACAGAAATCAGGGCTAAAAGTTACAAGAAAATATACAACACCGGGTAATCCCTATAACAACATCGAATGGGAAAAGCGTAGTTCAAAAATAACCAACCCAGATGGTTCAGTTGTTTTTGAAATGAATGACGTAGAGATTCCTTCAACATGGTCTCAGGTAGCAACAGACATTATGGTTTCAAAATATTTCAGAAAAGCAGGAGTGCCTCAAACTGATGCTGATGGAAATGTACTAAAAGATGAAAATGGAGACGTAGTCCTCGGACCTGAAACTTCATCAAGACAAGTTTTTGACAGACTGGCCGAAACATGGAGACACTGGGGTGAAAAAACAGGCTACTTTGCCACAAAAGCAGATGCTCAATCCTTTGAAGATGAACTTAAGTACATGCTTGCCACACAAATGGCTGCTCCAAATAGTCCCCAATGGTTCAACACAGGACTTAACTTCAAATATGACCTTACAGGTCCAGCCCAAGGATTTTGGTATGTAGATCCAAAAACAGGTAAGTTAACTCCTGGTGAAGATTCTTATTCAAGACCTCAACCACATGCTTGTTTCATACAGTCCATAGATGATGATCTTGTCAATGAAGGTGGCATCATGGATCTTTGGGTAAAAGAAGCAAGACTTTTTAAATTTGGTTCTGGAACTGGTACTAACTTTTCTAATTTAAGAGGTGAAGGAGAAAAATTATCAGGTGGAGGTGTTTCATCTGGTGTAATGTCCTTCTTGAAAATCGGTGACAGAGCAGCTGGTGCTATCAAATCAGGTGGTACTACAAGAAGAGCTGCAAAAATGGTTATCTTAGATTTAGACCATCCTGATATCGAAGACTTTATTGAGTGGAAAGCCATTGAAGAAGACAAAGCTCGTGCATTAATTGCTGCAGGTTATCCTGCAGATTTCAACGGTGAAGCTTATGCAACAGTATCAGGACAAAACTCAAACAACTCTGTACGTGTTCCATCAGATTTTGTTAAAGCAGTTGAAGAAGATGGAGACTGGGATTTAATTGCAAGAACTGATGGTTCAGTTTTTAGAACTGTCAAAGCAAGAGAACTATGGAATAAGATTGCAGATGCAGCCTGGAAGTGTGCTGATCCTGGCGTTCAATATGACACCACAATAAATGAATGGCATACATCACCTGAAGGTGGAAAAATTAGAGCATCAAATCCTTGTTCAGAATACTTATTCTTAGACAACACTGCTTGCAATCTCGCAAGTCTCAACCTTGTTAAGTTTTATGATGATGAGACACAAGTATTTGATATTGATTCATATAAACATGCACTCAGAATCTGGACTATTGTTCTTGAAATATCTGTTGAAATGGCACAATTCCCATCAAAGGAAATTGCTCAAGGATCATACGACTACAGAACCCTTGGTTTAGGATATGCAAACTTAGGCTCATTACTTATGAGAAAAGGTATTGCATACGACTCTGATTTAGGAAGAGCAATTGCTGGTGCATTAACAGCGATGTTAACTGGTGAGGCTTACAAAGCATCTGCAGAAATGGCAGGAATTGTTGGTCCATTTCCAAAATATAAAGAAAACGCTACAAATATGCTTCGTGTAATGAATAATCATAGAAAAGCAGCATATGATTCAAATGATTACGAAGGACTAAGCCACGACTTAATAGCTATCAATCAAGAACTTTGTCCTGAAGACCTATTAAAAGCAGCTCAACTTTCATGGGATGAAGCTGTAGAACTTGGTACAAAAAATGGTTATAGAAATGCCCAAGCAACAGTACTAGCTCCAACTGGAACTATTGGCCTATTAATGGACTGTGATACAACTGGCGTAGAACCAGACTTTGCACTAATGAAATTCAAAAAACTTGCTGGTGGTGGTTATATGAAGATTGCAAACCAATCAATTGGGCCAGCACTTCAAGCTCTGGGATATGAAGAAAATGAAGTACAAGAAATCATTCAATATGTTATTGGATCAATGTCGCTTGAAAACTCACCTTACATTAATAAGAAATCATTAATGGAAAAAGGTCTTAGTGAAGAGGATATCGTAAAAATTGAAGGAGCTCTTCCAGGAGCTTTCGAAATCCAACATGCATTTAATGTTTTTGTTCTTGGTGAAGAGACATTAAAAGGTCTTGGTATAGACGAAGAAGAATATACTTCTTTTGACTTTAATCTACTTGAGAGACTTGGTTTCTCAAGAAATGAAATAGCTCAAGCCAATCTTGAAATCTGTGGAACACAAAAAATAGAAGGTGCACCATATTTGAAAGATGAACATTTAGATGTTTTCGATTGCGCCAACAAGTGTGGAAAAGATGGTGAAAGATTTATTCATTATATGGGACATGTAAGAATGATGGCTGCTGCGCAACCATTTATATCTGGTGCTATCTCCAAAACAGTAAATATGCCTAATGAAGCAACTGTGCAAGATATTGAAGACTGCTACTTTGAATCAGCAAAGATTGGTGTTAAGGCAATTGCAATTTATAGAGATGGTTCTAAAGCATCTCAGCCACTATCTGCATCTTCTGATGAAGGCGACTCAGACGAGAGTGATCCAGAAGTTAACAAGATTCTTGAAGAAGAAGCAATGTTAATTCAAGGCAATTTTGCTCCAGGAACAAGTCCAACAAAAGCATATGCTGGTGTGAATAGACCAAGATTCTTACTTCCCGAGAGAAGAGAAGGGTGGACTCAAGAAGCTAGAGTTGCAGGACATAAAGTCTACTTAAGAACTGGAGAATACCCTGATGGAACATTAGGTGAAGTATTTATAGATATTGCAAAAGAAGGAGCAACACTCAAAGGAGTTTTGGGTTGTTTTGCCATAGCTGTATCTAAAGGTCTTCAATATGGAGTCCCTCTTGAAGAGTTTGTAGATACATTTACATTCCAAACTTTTGAACCAAGAGGAATGGTTGAAGGACACGAAAACATTAAAATGAGTAACTCAATCATTGATTATGTTTTCAGAGCCCTTGGACTTGAGTATCTTGATAGAACTGATATTGTTCAAGTTCCCCCAAAAGATAAGCCACAAACAGAACCTGTTGCTGTTGAAGAAAAACCTGTAGCGCCTGTGCAGAAAGCAGAAACTGTAACGCCAAAAAACAGAAAGCAGAACCTGTAGCGCCTGTGCAGAAAGCAGAACCTGTAGCTGCTGAACAAACAGAAAACTCAGTTGCAACAGTTCAAGAAGTCCTTGGTGATATGATGGGTGATGCTCCAGCCTGCCCTGATTGTGGACATATAACAATCAGAAATGGCTCATGTTACAAATGCCTTAATTGTGGTAACTCTTTAGGCTGTAGTTAAAAAAATTATCTACATAACCTAGCATCTTCTGCGCTGACCCCGCAGATTTCATATACTTTTCCTATATTTCCAGTGATGTTTTCTGGATTCTCTACAATTTCCCTAAAAAGCAAGGTGGATTGAAATACATTTAAGGTTATAAGGATTGATAGCAAGAATACAATTCTTTTTCTGTTTTGAGATCGTTGATATTTTGGAAGCATAGTGACTGTAAGTGGTAGATATACCAATGGCCAGAAAGATACAACATAACGAGGATATAAATATAAGTCTGAATATATAAATAGGACGCCTGTAACAACAAATGGCAGTAACAATATAAAATCTTTTGATTTAATAGAAACAATAGATACTACATTCAAAATAATTATTGCAACTACTAAACCTCCAGCAAAAATACTTATCTCGTTCATATAAGAATCTGCAAAAAAATCTAACCCAATATCGAATTTAATATTCTCAAGTCTCAAATATTGAAATAGTAATATCCAGTAAGCTGATTCTCCTTGCGAACTTAAAAGATTATTTGATTCTCCTATGCTGCCAATTACTTTTAATATCCATTGCAAAGAAATAAGTAATCCAATAACACTCCCATAAATAAATTGAGTTAGTTCTTTTTTGTTCTTAAAAAAATAAAATAAAAACACAATTGAGAGGGATATTGAATACAAAATAGCAGTAGTATGAAGCGTTACTAAAATCCAAGTAAAGATACCGAGTAATAAATTATCTCGTTTTTGTTTTCTAGTAAAAAACAAAAGAAAAATTATTAGATACCCTGCCATTGTAATTGGACCACCATGGGTCCATAATTTTCTGATTATTAATAATGAATAAGGATTTGAAATTGCAAGTGCAATTGTAAATAATATAAATAATTTGTTTTTTGATTGTCTAATTCTCTTTGAAAAGACAATTAAAACTAATATTGGAATTAAAGAGTACAAGATTCTTAAACCTATCGGTGAGATTTCATTTCCAAATATAAAAAATGTCAATATACCAACAAATCTAGTTGGGAGCATTGAATGATTGACACCCCTTCCTTCATCTGGAGTTTGAAGCTGTAAAACCTCAAAAAGAGTTGAGGGTTGTGATAAGTATTTCACTGCAAGTTGTTCATCATTTTTGAATTCGAAACTTTCAACAAAATATAAAGATATAAATAATCCAAAAGCAATTGGGATTAACAGATATAAATTTATTTTTTTCATAATCTATTTATTCAATTATACTCATTTAGGCAAAGGGCGCTTAGCTCAGTCCGGCAGAGCGCTTCCCTTACAAGGAAGAAGTCACAGGTTCAAATCCTGTAGCGCCCACAAGGGTTTTTCAGAAATCTAGGTAAAAAATACTGTTCACTCGCACATTTTGAGATAATTAAATTATGTACACACTGAAATCTTTTCAAATCATATTTCCATTAATTCAAAGTTTGATATTAAATTATTTACTTTTTAATCGCTGGCTATTAAAAAATAATCTATTATCTTTTTGTGATATTAAAGTTTCATAATCGGAAAGAAATTTATAAAATTAAGAATCCAATTATTAATTTTTATATTTTTGGTTTATTAAAATCTACTTTAAAATTTTAAGGAATATTAAATGAGAATTGATCTAAGTAATATACGTCATGAGTTGAATTGTTGCTAAGATCATCAAAACTTACCTGGCCATTGCTCTTAAATGTAGTTTTTGATAGTTGATCGTAAACATTTAATTCAGCAAAAATATATCTATAGCCTGACTCCATTCGGAAGATTTAAATGCTGTACTCAACTAACAACTGAATCTATTTTAATTTTGAATTCCATATCATCATTAACAGCAAGAAAAATACTCCTGTTTGTTGAAGATTTTTTTATTTTCCTGATAAAATTGTAGGTAACATTTGAAATTTTATCTCTAAAAATTTAAGGTTAGATGAACCTTTTTGAAGACCAGAAGAAGTTAAATACTACTTCAGATCCAGCGGAAATATTTACATTTCTTGGCCCGCTATTGGCAAAACTACCTGAGTCAGAATCTATACTTTTAAGTGATTCGGAGGGCTGTATTCATTATTTAATTCATTCACTATAAATGATTTATTAAAAATTGATCCAGTAGGATTTTTTACTGAATTTGAAGCTACTACAGATTTACCTTGTTCTCTCCATGAAAATGATTTAATTTCTTCAAACAAATACCTATCATTCGGACATCCACTTAAATTAAATGAATGACTTGTTACTTCGCCATCAAGTATTAATTGATATTTTTTTCCACTTTCTGATCTGATTACTACATAAGCAAAAGAACTATTTACTCTATTTGATTCTGGATTTTTTATTTTTTTTACACTTGCACCAGTTAAGTGTTTTTTTTTTGGTTCTGTATTATTGAAGCCTCTTTGAACAGTATATTTACTGTTATTGTCCTTTGATAATACTTTCATAACTTCATTGTTAATTACTAATAAGTCTCCAGCATCTGCCTGGTCGTTGTTTAAAAGGGTAATTACATTATCATCTTTTTGTATCTCGCTTAAAGTAATAGGCTTTTCATCATAAGAACCCTTTGTAATGTAAGATATTGAAATTGAATCATTTGTTGAAAGAGCTTCTCCTCCACCAACATTTCTTCCGTTGATATTAAAATTCAATATTTCTGTCTCTACACTTCCTGAATATGTTTGCGAAGAAACATTTCCATTGTTAAATTCCTAGGTGAAGACGACTTTATAATTTTTCCACTGGAATTTTCTGCAAAAGCAAAGAACCAATATCCTGTTGCCAAGTTTGATTTATTGAAGATAGCTGTTGTTTTTCCAGCTGTAATTACAACTTCATCAGGATTGAGGGATACTATTTCGTTGCTGAAAGGAGGAATAAAATAAAATTTAAATTTATTGTCACCATTACCAATTATTTCAACTTCAAATTTTTCATTAAGGTTATTTGAAATTTGTGCAGTATTGGAAGATTCAGAAAATGGAGATGGAAGAATCGAAATTTGTGCAATATTACCATTTGTAAAATAATTCAAAACACCATTTGGAATATTGTTGTAATAAGGAGTGCCACATACAGAAGACTTGTTACTAACCCTTTAAAAATAGAAATTAGATTATTTGTGTCAATACCAATAGACGGTAAAAAACCAAAACTATTTTCTAAATTATTGTTAACTGTTTCAATTACTGTCGTTGTAGTTGTACTAGAAGAAGTGGTGGTAGTAGTGTTTTCGTTCTCTTCGATAGCAGCTTTCATCTGGAGAAGTGGTAGGTGGAGAAGTGTAAGAGGAAATTTGATCTTCACATCCTGTCCAGTTTTTTATTGCCTCTTTTGTTATTGGACCCAAGTCTCCGTCTGGATTAATACCTGCAAATGCTTGGAACTTCCTTAATGCCTCCGTGCTTTGATACCCAAAGTAACCATCTATATCGCCTGCATCGAAACCATACTTGTTTAAAAATCTTTGTATCGCTCTATTGCTTTCAAGATTAATACTTGTATTGTCATCAGGAACACACTGTTCTTCGGTTGTTTCTTGGACAATTAATAATGTAGTTGTTGTTGTTTCCTGAACTACAGGTGTTGAAGAAGTTGTTGTTAATTCAGGCGTGTCATCTTCTGCATCTGTACCACCACAAAAAGTAGCTACAATAGCAAGCAAAAATAAAAAAGATATATTTATTTTTTTTAAGCTCATAATTTTTGTTTTATTCTAAATTTAATTCTATTAATATTTTAAAAAATTTTCTCTTAATAATATCTTTAGTACTGTTTTGTGTAGTTTTAATTAATGAGCCAAGATCAGTAACTAAAAATGATGCGCTAATTCATTGTGAAATTACAAATATTCTTACTTTTAATAACTTAGATCCCTATTTAGAAGAAAATATAGAAAAAGTTTATCCAAAAATTTTTCCAGTTGAAATTGAAAAAATAGGGACAAACTATCTTCCTTTAGTAATTAAAAGTTTTAAATTGCTGTGTCACCCATATATCAATTGGGTTGAAAATTACAAATATTTTTTAGCTATTGTTCCAATAATTTTTCTGTTTTTTAATTTCAAAAATTCAAGTACCTCAGTAGCACTATTATTGACAGGATTTAATGGTTTTTACCAAGCATTTCTTAGCGGAAACATTTCCATAGTTGCTCAACTGAACCTTGTGCTTTTTTTTATTAGTTTATTTAGGAAAGAAATTTGTTCTTTCCTCTTTATTGTTTTCATTTCTTGTGTATATCAAAGTTACATTATTACCTATTTATATTGTCTTACTGATTGCAATTAAAAATGAAGAAGTAAAAAAATTTATTAAATTTAGTATTCCAACCTTGTTTTCATTAATTTACATAACTTATTTGTTAGAAGGTGAAATATTTAAAACGTGGATAAATTATTACAATATTTTTTCAAGTTCTGAGACAGTTAATAGCTTTAATGTCATAAATGATATATTCGGTAACTATTATGACACACCATCTGTTCCAAATCTGTTATTTTATTTATATCAATCAAACTTATTAATATTTTTTACAGCTCTATTTTTAGTTTTAATCTTTTGTGTGCATTTGTTAAACAACTTAAGAAAAAATAACGTACCTATCGAATATATTTTTATAGATATATTTATTTTATATTTCTTATTAAACCCTTACCTAAGAACATATCACCTAATCGAAATGGCAATTCTTCTGGCTTTTTATATGAAAGATAGAAACAGTAAGTCAATAATTGTAATTTTTTCTTTTTTGTGTAATTCCACAAATTACATTACTTGAAATAGGAACTGAAATGCTTGGAAATGGTTATACGCTTCTAGTTAGTTTATATCCCCCTTTGGTGTTTTCAATCTATATATTTACAGATAAATTAAAAAATAAAAAGATTAATCTTACAATCTCAAAGTAACATAGATAAATATGTTACTTACATCTAGTTCATTTCTGTTTTTCTTTCTACCTTTTTCTTTATTAATAAACTATTTAAATTTGAATAAAAAAAGAAAGATTATTTTACTTGGATCTTTCAGTGCCTACTTTTATTTTCTCGATAATGGTTATCTAATTTTAATTCTTATTTTTCTTGCTTTAGTAATGAATTTTCAAATTAAAAAAAACTATTTCAACAATGTTTTTTTTATAATTTTGCTTTTACTTCCTCTATTTATTTTCAAATATTCCTTTTTAATTTATAATCTTTTAAACATTGAAACCCCAAATTTTATTAGTGCAAATTTTCCAATAGGTTTATCTTTTTTTACTTTTCAAGCAATCGCTTATTACTTTGATGTTAAAAGAAAAGAAAATGTTGAAGATAGTTTTGAAATATTTACTTTCTTAACTTTTTTCCCACAACTGCTTGCAGGACCCATTGTAGATATTTCAACTTATAGAAGAGGAATCAGAAATAATGAATTTGATATTCAAAAATTCAACAATGGTATACACAGGCTTTCAATAGGATTAATTAAAAAATTTTTAATTGCAGATACTCTTGCACAAATTACTTCCATATACTTAAATAGCAATTTTGAAATATCTTTTTCCTTTCTATCTTCATTTTTATTAATTTTTTGCTATACATTTCAAATTTATTTTGATTTTTCAGCCTACTGTGATATTGCTATTGGTATTGGGCTTCTATTTGGATTCAAACTACCAGAAAATTTTAACAGACCTTATTTGGCTCTATCATTTCAAGATTTTTGGCGAAGATGGCACATAACCTTATCAAATTTTTCAAGAATTTTGTTTATATTCCTCTTGGAGGAAATAGAACTTCAAAATTAAAAAATTATAGAAATCTTTGGATAACGTTTTTCTTAACTGCAATTTGGCACGGTGCAACATTAAATTTTATACTCTGGGGATTAGTTCATGGACTGTTCTTAACTATTGAAAAAGTCTTAGGATATAAAAAATTTTTTTCAAATAGGTTTATAACTTTAATTCTTATTTCGTTATCTTGGGTCCCATTTTTTTCAAAATCTTTTGATGACACTTTGGAAATAATCTCTTCTTTAATAGTTGTTGAAACAATAAATGACAATTTTTTACCAGTTCTAGTTCAATATTTAAATCTTAAGTTTTATGGTGTCATTATTGTATGTCTTGTTTCTTTAATTAAATATAAAAATCCATTGAATAAACTTAAAAACAATTTTTATATCAATTTATCTTTACTTGTAATGTCAATTTTTGTTGTGTTGATATCTTCAGTAGATCCGTTTATTTATTTTAAGTTTTGACATGAAAGATAAGCTATTTTTAACAATAACAATCTTTATACTCTCATCAGTTATGTTTTCAGGAATATTCTTTCCTGCAAGAAGTAGTTATAGTTACGTAAATTCTATTGAGTCACTCGGAGAAGAAAGAAATTTATTTGAATTAATTTTCTCAACTAATAGAAAAGAATTAAAAAACAAAATTGATACATACGTTTTTGAATCTTCTATGAGAAATCAAGTTTTAAAAGAAGTATCAAAAATTAGTTGGTCATTACAAGATGAAGTACCAACAGATACTCAATTATTTAACACTGAAGTTTTTTACGGAAAAAATGGAAGTTTATTTCCAAAAATTAAATCTTGTAACAAATTTAGTTCAAGTAATTCAATTGAATACAACTCTGAATATATTGATAAATTCATTTTTATGTTGGTACCGCTAAAACAAGAGATAGAATTTTCTAAATTAGAAAATATTCAAAAAAATTATCTTTGCAAAGAATTTCATGAGAGTTTTGTGAGTTTTAAAAAAAATAATCCAAATATAGAAATTATTAATCTTTACGATACTTTTAATTCAAAAAGTAATTATTTTGAATTTGGAGACACTCATTGGAACAGCTTTGGATTTAATACAGCTTTATTAGAACTTCTTAAGATTACTTACCCTGATATTAATTTTAATATTATATCTAATGGCGCTTATAGAGAAAACAACAAAGTTTTCTATAGGCTTGGTTTAATAAAACTTGAAATTGATTCACCAAAATACAATATCTCTCCAAAAATTGATAAAAAAATAAAAGTATTAATTTTTCATGATTCATTTTTTGATAACTCATATAGTCCACACGCTTATTTGAAGGATTATTTTTTTGTAGATTTCAAAAAATGGAATAATGATATAAATTTAAATAATAAAAATTTTGAAAATTACGACTTTATTGTATTTGAATCGTCAGTTGATATATTTTTTGAAAGTAGAATTTATTTTATTAAAGAATAAATTCACATTTAACAATTTGGTCCACCCTGGCTCCATGCTTGTTTTATATTAGAAATTCCATTTTCTAGATGGTATTCAAAATCATTACCTTTTAATCCTCTATTTTCATAATCTTGTAATATGTACCCTTTCTCAATGAAAATACCAAGATTTGCTGAAGTAGCATGGTCTGGAATGTCGGGTTCTAAAAATTCAATAGAAATAAAGTTGCTTAATAGTGATGAAACTAAAACAACATAAAGTAGTGTTTTTTTAATTTTTAGGTTATTAAGTAAAAATAATAAGCAAATTAATGCAGGGAGGAGGTGTCCTTTTTCAGTTGGAAGTCTTAAAAAAGAAAACTGAAAGGAAAGAAATATGAACATTAAAGAATAGTTGAGAGGCAGATTAGTTTTTAAATTTTTAAAGTTTTTTAAAAATAAATAAATAATGATAGTTGTTCCAATTATTCCAAAAAATTGAAGTTGCTTGTAGAAAAACCTACCTAGTCTTGGAACTAATTCGTGATCTATATTAGTTAAATTTAAAAAACATACTCCACCAGCCAGTTGAAAAGATGGGTAGTAAAACAAAGATATTAAGAATAGCGAAGACAAAACTACAATTATTTTTTTAAATTCTTCTTTCTTTACAAACAAATAAATTATCCCAGCGATTAGAAAAATTAAATTTGATAACCTAATCGCACAACTCATAATGATAAATATATTTGCATAGACGAATCTATCCTTTTCAAGAAAATGTAAAAATAAAAAACCACATAAAGTTCCTAAAATATAATCAATTACTGAAAATGAAGAAATTAGAAAAACGTGGGAAGTCAAAAAAATAAAAATCAGGATATATTTTTCAGAAGTTTCCTCAAGTTTTTTATTAATAAATATTGTAAATATAAGCCCAATAATAAAGTGTGCAGTTATTAAAATTCTTGATGATATTGACCCAAGTAATCCAACTATTGCTTCATAAAGTGGAAAACCGGGCGGTCTTGATGGGATATAACTGCCCTCTGTAATCAAAATCGTTCCAGAAGCTAGCGTTGCATAAGAATCCCAATCTGAACCAATATTACCCTGTAATAAAAAAGGTAAAAATATACAAAATTGAACAAAAATAATTATTTTTAAATTCAAAAACTTACTTAAAGAATGCATACAAAAATAGTACATTTAATCTTGTAAATTTATAAGATTTCTAAATAAATTTGTATAATTGTGCCGTAGTGAAAACAAAATACAAAAATCTATTACTTATATTTTTAATTTCTTGTCAAAATTTATTTTTTTTCTTCATAACTTATTTAAATTACGACAGCATGAGGGGTACGGATTTTGATAGGTATGGAAAGTATTTAGACTATTTTGTTAAAAGCGATATTCAAAAAGTAGGCTTGGAGTCAGGAGTAGGCTATTTTTATTTCATAAGTAAATTTTTTGAGATATTAAGCAAGCCAATATTAATTTCAAGCATTTATGTTGAACCAATTTATTCCCTCAGTATTCAATTAGGAAATTTTTTATTACTGATAATCGGGCTAATAGGAATTTATTATTTATTCGAATATTTACAAGTTGATAAAACTCTGAATTTGGTCTGTTTAAGTTTTGTTTCAGTTTTTCCGCCAATATTAGGCGCAAGATTAATTTTAAAACCAGAAATTTTGGCAGTTGCATTTTTACCCTGGTTGATTCTCTTTTATTATAAATTTTTTGAGACTAATAAATTAGTTTTCTTAGTGTTTAGCTCACCTTTGATACTTTCTCTAAGTGTTTTAAAATCTAGCATAACCTTTATGATTGGTCTATGTCTCTTGACTTTATTCGGAAAAAAATTATTCACTAAAAAATTCGTAGCATTCAACATATTTTTGATTCCATTGTTGATTCTTTTGATTAATGAAAATTTTTATGTAAACGGAAACTATCTTTGGGAACATGTCATAAATGAAAATTATTTGAACACTGCTAGCTTAAGTTACATATTTTCTTTTAGTTTTAGTGAGATTTACAATAATCCATTTCGAAATAATTTAAGTAGCTCTATGTTATCAATTATTTTTGCCGATACTTTTAACGATTACTGGCAAAGATACTGGTATCACAGAGATGGTTGGTCAGGTAAAAATTTTCCAGGTAATTTATTACATATGAGAATTTCAATTCTGCTTTCAATATCTTTTTACTTTTTAACTACTTATTTTCTTATAAATGAAAAAGATAAAAAGATGAGAAATATTGGAATTTTGGGCTATGTAGGAATTCTTGCTTTAATAATAAATGCTCTTAACTTGTTACCCATATTTACACAAAATTTTAACCCTTCAAAAGGCGATCCAATGAAAACCCATTTATTTAGTTTTTTAGTTATTTTTTCTTTTTATTATTTTTTAACAAAAGTTAAAGCACTAAAAAACTTAAACATTTATTTAATAATATTTATTATTTTTAATGCATATATTTTTACAATTATTAATCCTGTGGAAATTAACAAATATAAAGAAACATTTTATTTAAATAAATTACATGTAGCTAGTCCTTGTATGCTAGACAATTATGTGAACAACTACATTAATTTTAGTGATAATTGGTGTACTAAAGATGAAGTGGCAAAATCAATTTGCAAAGGATCTTTCGATGCAAATTTTTTGCCTGCTGAGAAAGATGGGTATCTTATATATGAAAATGATCCATTGTTTGAAGATCGAAATTTAACTGATGGAGTTAACACAATAACGGTAGGAAATTTTTATGAGTGTATCAATTATGTAAATGGTGGCTATTTTATTTTAAGTTCTAATATTTTCTTAAATAGTTATATTAAACGAACAAAGCTTATTTTTAAATAAAATAATATTGTTCTCGGCTTTTTTTCAATTTTTTATCTACTTTACTGTCAACAATTTCAAAAAGAATTTATCTAAATTTAATGAAATTAATACAAGTGAAATAATTACATGTCTTGGATAAAACAAAGCTGGGTCGTATATAAAGTAAGGACCTACAGCAAACAACCAAATAGAAATAGGTAATAATTGATCTAATTTTCTAGAGCTATAGTAGTTATATATTGACCTAGAAAAACCAATAATAATTATTAAAAATCCAATACGTGTTGGAACAATTCACAAAATTTGACTTATGTTCAAATTGAAAGGGTTAAAAATTAAATAATCTAAATTATTAGTAATTGCAAAATTTATATTTCTTGAATATGTTGCAGCAGTACTAAATGGAATAAAAGATTTACCAAAATACAAATTGTGAATTAAAGGCAATGTAATGGGAATTAAAAAAGCAGAGAATTTAATATTTTTCCTATTAATTAACAAAAGCAATAAGGAGACAATTAAAATCTCAGGTCTAATTAGGGTTGCGAATGCTATAAATAAAGGAAATAGTATGCTTTTTGATTTTAAGTTTAGTGAAATTAATAAAAAATACCAAAGCTACTGTTTCAGAAAGTCCAAAAATATAAAGATTTTGAACATTATCAAAAACTAAAAATAAAATTAGCAAAAAAGGAAGGGGTTTTAGATTCCTATTAGTTTGTGCAATTAACAGAATTGTTAGAGATAGAATAAATTTCCATGCTATACCCCAACTATCTCCAAAAATTATATGTATAAGAAATAGAAAGTACCTATATCCTGGTGAATACCAAAATATATCTGCACCACCTCTTAGCCCATCTCCTTCTAAAATTAATCTGGATTGGTTTTCATATGTCAATATATCAGATCCAGATGGCTTAATACTAAAGTCAAGTTCATTCCATGGTGATCAATCAAAAAAGAGTTAACTATTAATATTGTTAAACATAACAAGAGCAAAACCATCCTTTTGTCTCTTGCCAAAAAGAAATTAGGAATATCAGGACATAGCCGATATATTTAAAATCAGGAAACAGATTAAAATTTTGATATATAAATATTGTTAAGATAATAAATAAAACAATAAATAGATTTAACTTAGAAAATCTTGGCATATTTGTCTTAAGTTGATTATTGATAATGCAATCAATAAACTCCAAACCAATAAAATCTTTGTTTTTTTTGTTTATTATTTCAAAATTCATTATTAATTCAAGAATTTCAAAATGTGCATATTTCAAATCTTCAGTAAAATCATTTGGAACTGTTGAAGGATGTGTTGAGTCTTTTTTAACTCCTAAATCTTTAAAAAAATAATTTACAGTTACCATTTGAGAACCTTTGGGAATCTTGATAGTATTTTCCTGAATATTTGAATAATTTGATTTCAGTTTTATTGCTACCATTATCAAAAGATATATCTACATAGCCTATGTAATTAACTTTTATAAATTTAGTGCCATTTTCTAATTTTTTATCAACAGAGAGCTTGAATGGTAACCAATCTCTTCTTAAATCATAGAAATTAAATGCAGAATGATTTAAAAAACCTAAGAGGAAAATTACTTGAATTAGCACCTAGCCATTCATAATTAAATTTTTTACTTTAAATGAGACTTGTTCAACTTTCGTAGTATATTTACCAGCTGGAAGATCGAAACTTTTTGCACATTTTGATTCAAAATATTCAAAATCAAAATTTGTTTGTTTTGGAGTGTAAGTATCTTGTACACATACATTCCACAAGTTTGAAGTGTTTAAAATAAAAAAGCCTTTAATCAATAGAATTATAATAAATAATATAATATTTGCTTTGTAATTTTTTGTATATTTATTACTACAAAAACTAAAAATTAGAATAAAAAATAAGTGTTTAAAGTCTGTAAAAGGGAATCCACTCATTAGATCAATACCGTTTACAGGAACAAATAAAACAAGAATTATAAAAAGTTTAAGTACATTAACTTGATTTAACTTTTTAAAGTTAATCATTATTTAATTTATATAATATAAATTTATCGTTTTCAAATATATTTAATGCTTTTGTAATATCAACTTTTGTAAAACGTTGATCAGTGCAAAATGAATCTGTATCTTTTTCACATACAAATATACTGTTTGGATAAATTGTCTGTCCTAACCTATAGGTTTTTAGTTGAGTAAAGTAATAAAACGTTCTAGGACTATGAAAAATATATAAATTGTCTTGTTTGTAGAAGATATAAAATCTTGACAATTCTTGAAAACTTTCATTATTTGGGCCATTTGAAGTCAGGTAATAGTT
Organism: Candidatus Actinomarina sp.; assembly: GCA_038142145.1. Taxonomy (GTDB): domain Bacteria; phylum Actinomycetota; class Acidimicrobiia; order Actinomarinales; family Actinomarinaceae; genus Actinomarina. The sequence continues at coordinate 876,914 of JAYQJM010000005.1, forward strand.
TTTTTGAATTATTGCTGAGTTTAACCAATATATTGAAAATACAATAACAGATAAACTAATAGCAATATTAGGAATGTATATTTAAATTATTCTTAAAATAAATAAAATTTAAAAAAATTATTCCAACTAATGGCATCCAAAATCTTTGGGTATCATTAATGCTGTAAAACATGTGTAAAAATAGAATAAGATAATTAGAAAAAGGTTTTGTGTATTTAAATCTTTAACACAAAAATAAGACATTAGAAAAAGTATCACTAATCCAACTAGAGATGAAAGTCATTTGGAAATCTAGTAATTAAAAAACCAATTTCCTTAAAAACAAAAACTAATCTCTCAAAGTTCACATTTGTAAAACCATTCCACTCGCCAGCAGAAGGTCCGGCATTGCCAATTGGGTTTTCTCTTAAAATAAAATAAAAAAGAAAAATGGAATGAAATAAAAAGCTAATAAACAAAATCATGTTTTTTTTATTTTTTTTGACTTAATAATGAAACTAATAGATATGCTATTAACCAAAATATTGCTTGTTTTCTTACTAGAAAAGAAAGTCCAAATATAATAGCTTCATATCTATAAAGATAACTTGTCTTGAATATTTGATTTTAAATGTAAATAAAAACCAAGAATTACAAGAAAAGAAAAAAGCATTTCTGTAAGAATTTTGTAATGAAATTCCATAAATATTGGAAACATAGACAGCAATGTCGTAAATAAAAGTGACTCATAGTTGTCCATAAATAGACGTAGGATTTATAGAAAACAAGTAAAAAACATAAATTCAAAAATAAATTTAAATATTTCAACTTTACAATATCCCACTCGTGAAAAAATCAAATGCACTAATGAAGATGGGATATCCCCATGGTGCTGGTGTCTGAGCAAATGTATATTTTTCACCATCGGTTAGCTGAAATCATTTTTTTAATGAATCTGATAGCTCTTGAACATTTCCATTTTGTAACTTTTTGCTTGAAGCAAATATCCGGCGTAATCTCCCCCCAATCAAGATGGGATCCTGCTATGGTATCAGAGATAAGCCATATCGAAAAAATTACTAAAAGTAGTGGATAAATTAGTAATTTGAATTTAATTTTTTCAATATTATTGATTTTACAATATTATTTATTTTGAAGTAACACTTATATAAGTTACTAAATTAACGTAGTTTTATGAGCAAAAATTTAAGCGTAATAGTTTACGGAAGAATGCCAACTGAAAAAGCTTATGGCATTCATGCAATAAATCAAGCCAAAGTCTTTTAAGAAACAGGGTTATGAAGTTAGCTTTAATTATCCATCAACAAATAATAAAAAAACAATTAAAGAATCTGTTAGCAGTTATTATGGTGAAATTTTTTGAATTCGAATTTATAGAAATTAAAATTTTGATTTAACAGGTTTAAAATTTTTAACTTTCTGCCAAATTTTTAAAAAATTTCTATGGCTTTTTTAAATCATATTTTTGGGCAAAAAGGTTTCAGCCTTTGTTATTAGATTCAATAGTTTGGTCGACAAATCCATTAGTTTGTCATGCGTTTAAAATATTCAAATAGTATTATTTTTGAAAAACATGGTCAAGGCAAATGGTTCAAAAGGTTATTTATAAACAAATTGAAAAATAATTTTTTTTAATAGGAACAACAAAAACATCTTTGAAGAGCTAAAAAAGATTAATTCAAAATCAATTTATTTAACAAATGGAGTTGATACTGACAGATTTTACCCATCTGAAATAAAAACAAACAATTTAATAGTTGGATATTCGGGCATGTTAGAAACTTATGGTTTTGACAAAGGTGTGTTAAATGCTTGTTACTGAAATGCTAAAAATTAATGAAAAATTATAAATTTAAAGTAGTAATTATCGGTGGTCCTGAATATAAAATTAATGAAATCAAAAAGATGTGATTAAAGACAGTAAATACATTGATAATTTTGAATTTAAAATAGAATTCCTCAAAATCAATTGGCAGAAAAAATTAGACAATTTGATATTGGACTAGTACCTTATCCTAACAAATTCATACAAATTTATATGCGTCTCCATTAAAAATTTTTGAATATCTTGCATCTGGAGTGGTTCCACTAGTTTCAGATTTAACAGCACATAAAGAAATTAATCTTAATGGAATAGTTTTTTATGAGCAAGTGGAAATTTTAAAAACATGTACTAAAAGGTTTGTTACAATAAAAGCTATTGAAAGTAAAAAAGTTAAAATTTTAGAATTGCAATCAAAACTAAGTTTGATTACAGATCTGAAAAAATCATTGAACTTTTGCGCTTGTAGCTCAATTGGATAGAGCATCTGACTTCGGATCAGAGGGTTGTGGGTTCGAGTCCTACCGAGCGCGCTTTTATGTATTAAAAAATTGTATTATTTGCTTAACTCTATTGCTTAATGAATATTTTTCAATATCAATATCAAAAAATTGACTTTGCGAAGCTTCAAAAATTGCATTTTTAAAAGAATTTACATCTTTATATTCAAAATAATATATATTTTCTTGCTCTGGTAATAAGTTGTGTGAAGGAAAAATTAACTGCAATTACTTTAAGTTTTGCAGCAAGATATTCAAAATATTTGATATAAATTTTTTCAGAGTTGATTAGAAGTCCTAATTTTCATTAATTTAGCTTCACTATCAAGACCTTCCTTTTATACAATTTTTAATTGATAATTTTCTTTACATCATTACTTAATTTATTTGAAATATCAAAAGATCCTCCATTTATAACTGATTGTCTTAAACTTCTCTCTTTTCCAAATCTCAATAAGTTTCCAAAAGGCAAAAATCTTCCCAACAAAAATTACTTTGTTGTTCCATCTTGCTCTAAGTATTAAAAATTTCAAGATCGACACCACTAGGAAGTAATATATTTTTTGAAACCACTTCACTAAACTCTCTTCTTATAAAATTATTTAAAAATATAATTTTTACATTATCCCTTGAAGCTACTCTTTTTAAAACAAAGTTTCTTACTTTTGAATATTGATGACATTCAAAAATAATTTTATAATTTTTCTTTGCTAGAAAAAATAAGACCCAATCTGATCTTGTAAAGAAAAAGTCGTTTTTATACTTATCATCATTAAAAAATATTTTTGACGTTGTTTTTGCCCATAGATAATGACTGATGTGAAATAGTAATTTGTTAAAATACTTAATTTTTCCGAACGGATAGGGGTGTTTTATACCATTTACATCTATTTCTTGATTTAATAAATAATATTTTTGAATCGTCTTAAGATCATCAGAGCTGTTCTTTTCTCTAAGTGGGAAAAACAGTCTTATGTCATAATCATTTTTTTTTAAATATTTTAAATTTGATATTGTTTGAAGACTGTTTGCAGTTTCAGCTGGAAAACTTTGATAAGAAATATAATTAATTACTTTATTCATTTGTCTATATAAATAAATTATATGTTGAGATATTTTATAAAAACTAATAGTTTTTGATATTTCACAGAATTGATAAAATTTTCCTATGAAAGGTGACCCAGGATATTTTGGACCACATTCGATGATGTGGAAAGTTAATAAGGAAATAACAGTCTTATTTGGCGGTGCAAGAGCACTTCTTATGCATGCTGCACATCCACTTATTGCAGCTGGAGCTAGACAAACATCTTTTTATCAGAGAGATCCATGGAAAAGATTAATTAGAACACTTTCATTACAAAATTCTGTAACTTTTGGAACTAAAGAAGAAGCTGATGAAAGTGCGCATAGAATAAATAAACTTCATGAAGTTATAAAAGGAGAAGATGAAATTACTGGTGGATATTATGATGCTTTAGATCACGAACAGCTCCTCTGGGTACATGCATGTTTACAAATATCCTCTATTTACTTTTACGAAAAAACAGTTAAAAAGTTAACTGAAGATGAAAAAATCAATATCATGAGGAAAACTCAATAGCGGCAGAAATGGTTTTAGTTGATAAAAAATTATGCCTAAAACCCATGAAGAATTAAAAAATTGGGTTATTGAAAAATCTAGAGAAAAAGACTATTTAGTATTAACAGATGTTGCGATAGACGTTGCGGACATAATCAGTGGCGGACCCGTTCCAAGACACATTAAGCCAATATGGCCATTTATCGCATTTACAGCTTTTAATACGTTACCTCAAGAATTTAAAAATATTTACGGAATTAGAGAAACAAAATTTAAAAAAGTGTTATTAAATTTTAATTTATATTTACTAAAGTACTCAAGACCTTTTCTACCACCATTTTTTCGACTAATCGCACCTGCTAGATGGGCAAAACAAAGATTAACAAGAAATCCAAATTTAAGCTTTAAAGATAAATCTAAACTCTAATAAATATATAATTCACACATGGACAAAGAAAATCAATGGTCTGAAATTAATAAAGATGTTGCTGATATAGCAAAAAAAGTAAAATCTAAAATTGACGAGGAAGATTTGGTTGAGGATTTAAAAGACTCTTTTAAAAAAACTGTTGAAAGTACTACAGAAATATTTAAAACTCTTATCAACACTTTAGAATCAACTATTAGTGATGAGGAAATTAAAAAGATTCTAAGAAAGTAGTTGAAAATATAAGCTCTGAATTAAAAAATGTAATTAATGAAACTAAGTCAAAACTAACAGGAAATTCTGAAGTTAATACTAATTTTGAAGAGGAATAAAACTTAAATTAATTTTTCCTTTAAAAGTTGAATTTATAGTATTCTTTAATAATTGACAGGGTCGGTAGCTCAATCGGCAGAGCAGGAGCCTTCTGATCCAACGATAGATTCAATAATCATATATCCCCTATTTTACAAAAAGTGAAAATACTATTCCAAGCAAAGAAAGAGTGATTGAAAAAATTAATTTACTGTTTACAATCTTATTCATAATTTTTAAGTCTTAATTTTATAAAAAGAAAAATATAGTTTAGCAAATAATAGACATGATTTTTTTAGATCTGCCAGAATCTCTTTTTTAAGTGAATAGTCGGTACTTCTACAATTCTTAATTCAGGAAAATTTTTTTTTGCTTTGATTAGAAATTCATATAGAAACTCGAAATGTTTACTTTGATATGAATCTTGATTAATTACTGATTTTTTAAAAATTCGAAGATTATTTGAATAATCGGTCAATTTTAGTGAGCTAAAATATCTCAAAATGCTATTCAACAATTTAGAAAAAATAACGTTCAATACATTTTCTTCATTTCTAGATTTATCTAGGTATCTACTAAATATTAAAATGTCTAATTTGTGTTTTACAAAATAATCTAAATGCTTAGTAATTTCTAAAAAACTATGTGAACCATCCGAATCCAACGTAATTAAAATATCATTTTTAGCATATGTAATTCCATGAATTAAGGCAGAAGAAAAATAGTTATCTTGCCTGTTAAGTATGTGCAAGTTATCTAAATTTTTATCAATTGTCAGTTGCTCATCCCTACCAACAACAAATATTACTTCAAAAATATATGAACTTTCATTTATGACTTCATTAATTTCATCAATTAATTTTTTAATATTGTTTTCTTCATTTAGAGCTGGGATTACTACAGAAATATTGTTCACTAAAATATATTGTAGTGATAAGTTTTTTAGAAATAACTTATAAAGAATTTTTACAAACAAATTTAAAAAGTAAGTACAATTAAAGAACTTGGGGGCGTGGTGAAGTCTGGAGTTCACGCCTGCCTGTCACGCAGGAGGTCGCGGGTTCGAATCCCGTCGTCCCCGCCATAAGGCCAGATAGCTCAGTCGGTAGAGCACTTGTCTGAAAAACAAGGGGTCGGCAGTTCGATTCTGCCTCTGGCCACAATAAACACTGAACTTGAAATTTTAAGTTGGAGCAAAATTTGACTTTAAAGGAGTTTAATTAAGTTGAAAATAGAAACTATAATAAAATAGATGATAGATTCAAATTTATATTATTTAGATCCAGGTACAAGTTCATATATTGTTCAGATCATTGCAGCTGCAGGGATTACTGTAGGGATATATTTTCGATCATTAAAGGCTTTTATTATAAACCTAAAATCTAAAATTTTTAATAAAAAATAGCCTTACAATTGAAATGTTTCATATTTCCAATGTATTTTGGATCAACTTCAAGTCATCGTAACTATCTAGTTCCATGAAATAACCCTTGTAATTTGTGCTGAAAATATCAACATTATTATTAATTAGGTAATTAAGAAAGGTAGTAGTTTGAAGAACATTTGAAGCCTCTGGACCAAAATGTTTTTTGTAATGAGAGTACCACTCAAGAAAGTTACTAAAATAAAAATTGTTAAAATACAAAACACCCATAAATTGACCGTTAACCAAATCTATATTATCAACCTCATTACCTATATCCAATAACTTGCCATTATTGGTACTAAATGTTTCTAAGTCTTTAAAATCACTATCCCCCCTGTTTATCCATAGATTTTTAAAATTTGAATATGAAGGAACTATAAAATTATAAGTACAGTTATTTAATTCTAAGATCAATTCTTTTCAAATAAAACATCTCCATAAATTACGACTACCTCTTTTTCCCCTGCAAGATGTGAAGCACAAGAAATGCTGTAAACTTGTCCTGTATTTTTGTATGACTTATTATTTACTTTTTCAAAATCATACTTTGAAAATAGATTATTTTTATATCCCGTAACTATTGTTATGTCTTCTGGTTTAATTCCAGCTGAGTACAACTGTGACAACTGAATGTCTAGCATACATCTGTCATCAACCTTTACTATAGATTTTGGAAGATTTAAATTTAATCTGGAACCCCTACCCGCAGTAAGAATAACTACCTTCATTCTATAAAAGACTTTACCATTTCATAATCTGTAAAATCTCTCTCTGGGTGCCAAATAAAACATAAAATATTAAATTTTTATGTTTTGAACTTAACAAATTTTTTTGCTTATCGGCACAAAGTATATGCCAATTGTTAATTATCTCATCATCAATTTTAATTGAATAATCATTAAAACAAGTTCTTTTACTTCCAACAAAGGTTCCTTCTGTAATGCACTCGTCTAACATATAATATTCTTTAATTTTTACTGGGTTTTCTGCAAAAATAATGTTTTTACCTAAATAAGTTATAATTTTTTGCATCCCTCTGCATATTGCAATGATAGGAATATTGTTATCTATTCCATATTTAATTAGGGCTTCTTCAACTTTTTCTCTTTAAAATTAGGAATATTTTTGAAAATTTATTAGCTTCTATATCGCCTCCACCGACAAAATTATAGCTGCTGGAACAACAGAAGTTAGATAATTCGATAGTTTCGTATAATTATTAGGTATTGAAATTACTCTATAATTTCAAAATAATTTATCCAGTTAGAATCCAATGACAAGTAATAATTTTCGTCGTGTTGTTGAATAAATCTTGATATTGCCATAAAAATTTCTTTCATTTAATTTAAATACAGTTGTTTGCTTATTGGATCTATCTGTAAATAGTTGGTTTCTTCGAGTTGTTTAAAAAGTTTCGTCTCCTCCAAAGACGCTTGTGAAATTCTTTTCCGCACTCTAATAGCCATATGTGAATTAGGCCCTCCAAACTTTGTAACCATTCCCTTAATAGGAAGGTTTAATACCCAATCCATCAGGATCAGCATTGGTAGTAAGATTATTTTATTTCTATAATTAAAATTTTATCCTTTGAAATAGTTATTAGGTTTCTTTACAATTTTTTGACCTATGAAATTTGGTTTGGTATTTAAATTTGCAAAGTACAAAAATTCATTTGAAGTTGTAAGCAAATCAGGGAGTTCAAAATTTTCATCAGGTTCTTCATAAGTGATTTTGTAATTATTTATCAAATTTTCAAAATTTAGATTTTTTAAATTGTCTTGATCGTACAATTTTGAATTTTTAAGTTGATTCAAAGTTAAATCAATAGATTTTGAATACATAAATTTTGAATTTTCTCTGGAGATAATTGACTTTTCAAATAAATGATGCCATTCATTTTTGCATTAAATTCATAGTTTTTCTTTATTTAATAATGTTCAATTTTTTTCAGAGCTTTACTGGAATCAACAGTTCTTGTTTTCATCTTCAAGATTTTCGATTAAGAAAAGACACAAAATCTTCTCCTTAAATCATACTGAATATTTTTTTGAATTTAGGTCATAATTGTTTGGTCTAATATATCCATATTTGCTTATAAATTTAGTATATGAAATTTTGTATTTTAGATTTTTAAATCTTCAGTGAATTGATTGAGATTGTATTCAAATTATTTAATAAGATTTGCTTTTCGTCTTCTAAAATCACATCATTGTTAACAAAATGATTAAGTTGGGAAAAATATATAAAAGCTAATCTTGCATGGTGAGAAAAATGGAACTGCCATATTTCTTTTTATAAGTTAACTGTATTTTTACTGGCAAAATTTAAATTTGGAGACAACTTCTGATAGAATTTTGTAATTTTATTTGTACTATTATTCAAAATTTTAAATAATCTTTTCTAAGGACTTTAAATCATTGACCCAATCAATTATTACTTCTTGATTTAAAAGATTTTTGTATCTTTTTCATCCTGTTTTCTGAACAAAAAAATATATGAGGTTTCTGCGATTTCAAATTCAATTTTGTCATGGAATTCAGGGTGTTTTGATAAAGCATTTAATTGATAATCAATAATTTTTTCACAATCTTCTTTTGGAGACTTTTAGGAAGAAAGCTATTTAAAGAAGCTCTGACGTCTATATAACACTTGTTGCCAAAGTTAAACATTAACTCGCTTTCAATTTCTCCTCTATATCCAAACTCTTTTCTTTGTTTGTGCCATGAGTCATTAGTTATAAAAGTTTTGTAAAGCGTAATTGCAAGGTTGTTTGGTGACTCTCCCAACATTTCTGCAGGGTTCCAGTCACTCATGTTGCTAAACAAGGCTCTTGAACCATAAGTATTTTCCACCTTTGTTTTGCAGTTGTTGGAATTGCCGAATGTTTTTTATCATTTCTATTTTATTGTCTTTGGTGTCAGTGTCTACTAGAAGAGGTCTTACTTGAAGAAGAAATACTTGTTCACTTTCATCAATAGCAAATTCAATATCCAACAGTTCATATAAATGTAATCAATCAACTCATTTATAAGGTTCAATAGATTTTGATATTTTTTGTATTTTCCTTCTAATTTTTTAACATTTTTTTGTATATGTAAATATTTTTTAATTTATTTGATGTGCCTGCAGTAACTTCATCCGAATTGTGACTATAAGCTAAAGAAATACAAAAATACGGGAGCAGAATTTGTAGAACTCTTGTAGTTATTACACCACTACTTTTTATATTTGGTACAAAATTCTGAATAATAACTCTACCATCGGAATTTATGACAGGATAACTATTAAAAACCGAATTTACTGACTTTTTAACAGTACTCTTATTTTTTTTATCAATTGGTCCTATAGACAAAAACTTACCTGCGTTAGATTCCTCAAATGAATCTTCAAAATCAGAATCGCTTCTAATAATAATTTTCGACTTAAAATTTTTAACTTGTTATCAAGATCATTAATTTCTGATTTATTTAAAACTTCAAAATAAGGAATTTTCGCAGTTTTAATTTCTTTGAGGTTGTGAAGACTTTTACTTTTACTTCCCAAAAAGTAATTTAGCAACGTCAATTTTTTTTCTTACTTCTATAACCTTATTTTTATTTTTCAAGAATTTTGTATTTTGATTTCTTGAAGCTGTCTAAATTAAACAAATAAGTTAAGTTGTAATGTTGATATTGCTTATCTAAATTTTTTATTTCAATTAGTGTGTCTTTAGTTAGTATGATAAATCCATTAAACAAATAATTTTTTTGATTTAAATTAAATAATTCAGTAGTAGCTTTGCTTGTTTTTTGGCTTTGGCTTGCGGAAATTATATTAAAACTATACTTATCCTCCAATAATTCTTTTAAATCTTTATGTGATATCTTTTTATCAACATAATTTACAAGTAGAAAATCGGGATTTTTTTTTTAATCGTGTTTAGGAAGTACATTAGAGAGCCAAGACTTCCATAATTGATTAACTTATTATTATAAATTAAATTTTTAATCCGTTTTTCTTTATATATTTTTTCATTTGAAACTAAGAAGTAATTTTGCTTAATTCCCAAATCTTCAAAAATATTTTTTTTATAGACTATTAAACTATTAAAGAAAAATTTTTTGTTCGGAATCTTCATTAAATAAACTGTCCCCAGCTGCAAGGGTAAGAGTGCTTAAATTGTTGTTTATATGCATAGATCTTGGATTCTTTTTTAATAAGTTTATATCTTTATATGAAAAACTACAATTTAATAGTATGAGGGATATGTTTTTTATTGAAAGTAAAAATTATCTTGCTTTTTTCTATTCCATATTTGAATATATTTAAAAAAACTTAATTTAAATATCGAGATTTATACACTCGAAAATTTTACAATTCCTAATTTTTCATGAATCAAATATTAAAGTTTTTTAACAACAAAAACGACCTCAATAAAAATTTACTTGGTCTAGAGTGCAAAAATTTTTTTACTACAACACCCGGAATAGGAAAATATGTACTTTCCCAAATCAAAAGTTTTCCCTAAAAAAAATAGACCTAAGTATTTCTATTTTTCCATTCATTAGTTAGTCCAAATGAAAATTACATAGAAAACTCATTTAAAGGTTTCGACTATATTCTCTCGCCAAATGAAATAATCACAAACCAACTTTACTTTTTTAATTAATGAGAAAAAAACATTTATTCACACAGTTGGATATCAACATTTAAATTTAGACTCAAGAGATATTATCACAGATACTAAAAATGTTTTGATTGCACCTTCTTGGGGGACAAATAATCTTTTTCAGAAATTCATAGGTCAAATCTAAACAACTTAATAGAAAAACTGATATCAAATAATTTGAAAGTATACTTAAGGCCTCATCCTATGGATAGTGAAGTTTTAAAAGTGCTTAAAAATTATGAGAATATAGAGCTTTACTTAAAAGAAAAGGTTGATCATAGTAATTTTGATTTTGTTATTACGGATTGGTCCGGCATATCTCTGGAATATTTTTATGCTCGACATAAACCAGTTGGATTTGTAAACACTGAAAAAAGACAAGAAGAAAGCTCGGGAAAAAGAAAGAAATATTGAACTTGTTGAGTGTAAGATAATTGAAAAAATAGGACCTAAGATTGATTTGGATCGCCTTGATATTTTAGATTTGTTAAATTTTAAATATGAAAAATCTGATTATATAGAAAGTTTGTATCTTCCAAGATTTGATGAGGAAAATGTCAAGAATCTTTTGACAAAATTATTACAATAATGTAAATTTGCAGCAATTAGAAGATTTTAATTTTTGCTTTATACAATAATAAAGATTGAAGTAAAATCTAATTGTGAGACAGTACCTCAAAAATTTATTTAATGATTATAGATTTAAATATTTATTTGCAATAATTCTAATTGGTCCTATATCTAGATCTTGGTCTGCTATTGAATCAAACTCTACAGTTCTTGAAGCTGGACGTGTTTCTTTTAATTATTTTTTTTCATCATTTACACTCTCTCTTTTTTTTGCTCTTGTTTTGTCATTAACACCTATTATTTTTGATTCAAATAAATTTAAAATTTTAAAAACGATCTCAGTAATTCTTTACTTATCTTTAATATCTTTTTGCTTTGGAAGTTTTCTTAGTGGATTGAGGTTTATATATGGAAATTTAAAACTTCTTTACGGCGGCACTTTAATTTTGCTACTCATTTCTTTTTATTTGAAAGTAAAGCTATCCGATTACAAATTACGAAAGGGAGTGAATTTTCTATTTTTATTTTTCTTTTTTCAGCTTTAGTTCCAATTTTCTTAATAATAAATAGTTATTACATGCCCTATTTGTTAGATGGTGGAACCTTAGATAATGAGAAGGTCGAGGAAATGGAAATGTGCTAATGCTAGTTTTTGATGAAATGTCTTTTTCATATTTTTGAAAAAACACAAAATGAAATACCTTTATTTATGCCTAATCTTGATAAGCTTGCTTCAGAAAGCAATGTTTATTCAAGGGTTGCTACAACATACCCATTCACAGATCTAGCCATTCCATCAATGTTATCTGGCATAAACTCAATAGAAAATTTTGCAAAATCTGGAGAACGCATTGATATCTCAGAAAGGTCCACTGAAATCACTTAAAAATTCTCATAGAATATACTCAAACTTAGGTGTTGTAGACATTTGCAAAGCAGTAAACTGCTCAGAATCATCATATTTTATTCATAAATCTACTTTTTACATATGGATGCTAGATATTGTTGCAATTGGAGGAAATGTACTTCCTTATCCGCTACAGAAATATTTTCCAACTTTAGGAGGAACTTGGAGAAACTATTGGGAAGTTGATGATGTTTGTTTCAATTGTTACGACTACCTTCCTTCAGAATATCCTGAAACAGAATTAGCACCAAGAGACACTGTAAGTAATTGGTTTTATCTTTATCATAATGAAATTACACATCATCCATGGAACTTAGACTCTAAAGGAAAATCTATTCAACCTAAATCAAATAAGCACTTTAAAGAATTTCTTTTTCCTGAGTGTATAGGTTTAAAGAGGGTTTTATGTACTGACGATAGAATTGCACTTAGAAGAGAAGTTTACTCCAATGGCTTAATAGAGGCAGATCGAATAATTGGTGACTTTATCACGTTTTTAAAAACTACTGAACAATATGAACAAACAATGATAATAGTAACTTCTGATCACGGAATAATTCATGATGGGCAGGGTGACGGAAGAAGGCCAACAAGTTTAGAAAGAGTTCGTCCACTCGCACATGTACCTCTTGTTGTTAAATTACCAAGACAAAATGAAGGTAGAATAATAAACGAAATTAAATCTACAGGTCAATTAATTTCTACAGTTGCTAAAACAGTTGGTGTTGATTCTTCATATGAAGAATTGATAGATTTGAATATGGATATTCCAAATGATTCTCAATTTGTGACGGAGAATGGAGATTATGTATTCAGCATGAAAAGCATATTTGAAAATTCTACTGAACCAAAAAAAGATCCAATCAAATTTAAAAATTGCTGCTTGGAACTACTCAGAAACTGATATCGAACTTATAAAAGAAGTAATTCCAAGTGAAGGAATAGTTGGCTATGGAAACAATTCTAAGCGAGGAGCTTCTGATGTAGCAATTATGGCTTGGTTTTCTGACCCAATAGATTGTGAAGGTCAGTTGTTAATAAAGTATCAACCCAATGGAGCAATTTTTAGAACAATTTATGATTCATCTGAAAAAGAAAGTTTAGTATGGTCAATTGTTAAAAGAGAAGAAAATCTTAAATCTGAAGATTTTAATTTATTTTGTTATGAAAAATAATTTTTGATTATCTTTAAATTGCTCATATTATAAAGTTTTGCCAAATGTTCTATGATTTGCAATTAAGAATGTCACAATGCCTACAAGAGTTAAGGTCAGAGCTCTTCTTGGATATCCGTCAAAAATATTGTATATGAAAAAAGGTGAAATCGAAAGCAAAAAATAAAATATAGTAAAATAACGTATCTTTTTTGTTGTTGTAAAGTAAAAAAAACAAAACATAAATAAATAAGAAAAAAGTTTAAAATTAAGAATCCATTTCCAACATACAGTAAGCTTTGTGAATTAAATGGGATAAAAAACATCCCTTAAACTTGCTTAACGAAAATTTGTTAAGTGTCTCTAAAAAAGGGACATACCCATCCTTTGAAAGAGATTCGGAAAATCCTAGCTCATTTCCTGTTGAGCTAAACAGATAAAATTCACCAGAAAAATATAAGTTATGAAGCATCGGGAGAAATAATACAAACAAAGGTATAAAAAGTTTTAAGTCGCTACTTTTTGTTTTATATAGCAGAAAAAACAGTAATGGGAGTAAGTAAACAATACCCTCCGGTCTCAATAATATAGATAAAGCAATTAAAAAAACAAAAGTTTTATCAACTTCATTATTAGTTAAAAGTTTACTGACTGCGAAAATTAGTATTAAAAAGTTAAAAGGTTCACTCCAGCCCGTTATGAGGAGACTTAAAAAACCGCTAGAAGAGAAAAATAAAAGTAGTCCAAGAAAATAGAATAACTGCTTGATTTCATTTGTAAAAAGATTGTTAAGTGTAAAAAGTAACAAAAACAAAAAAATAACACATACTAACTTCCAGTTATCACCAAATAATAGATTCAGAAAATTTAAAATATATCTAAATAATGGTGGTTCGTAAAACAGATCATCACCTCCACGCAAATAGTTTCTAAAATTCAAATCCAAATTCATAGCCAAAGCTTTTACCTGATGATGTTGCGCAACAGTTCCAGGCATTCTAGGTAACTTAAAAGCCATATTGTCAAAAACTTTAAGAATTTGAAATGGGAATAAAATTAGTGAAACAAGTAGGAAATTTTTTTATCTGAAAACTTGAAGTAAATAATTGCTAGTGAAAGTAGAAATGAAATAATTATTTGGTTATTAATAAAAATAAAAACTAAATAATTAAATAGAACCAAAAGGAATATTTTGATAAATGTCGATTTGTTAATTTGAGTATTTCTATATTCATTTAAAACAAAAACCATAACTAATAAAAGAAGAAATGCCCACTCCAAATAATTATTAGTATCCACTTCCTTAATTCTTAAAGTTGCAAAATGCATCGGTTTTTCTATCTCAAAATCAGAATTTCTTTTCAATAAATAGTCTCTCGAATTAGATGGAAAATATTGAAATTCAAATAAAACTTCTGAAGGCAAAAGATTTAAATTTATAATCTCTGTATTTTCATAATTTGATCCTTCATAAATAAGTTTTTTATCAGAATAAATTTTTATGTCTCCAAAAAAAGTTATATTTAAGGAGGTTGGACTATTAAAACTCTTCTCTATATTAACTTTGAATGGTAACCAGTTATAGTTCCATTTACCCTCTGATGATGAAGGTGCAAATGACGAACCTTTGTAATTTAGTCCTGTTAAGTAATCAGTGTCCCCAAGATGATTCTGAATGCCCAAAATAAGTTTTTTATCTGCCTCAATGCCTTCATCAAATGTAATTTTGTATTGTATTTCGTTTTTCTGAAAAAACAGAGTATTGATCAAAGGTTTCAACACATTCATTGTGTTGATTTTGTACATCAATACTTAAGTAACAAACCGCATAAAAATTATTAGAAAAAATAATTGAATAAACCTTTAACACTAAAATTACACTTAAGAAAAAATACATACTTTTTTTACTTTTACCACCATGAAAAATAAGCAACATTAAAGTTAAAAACGTCCAATTGCTCTCAACAGGGAAAGTAAATATTTTGTAAGGCGAGGGAACTAAGAATATAATCAAAACAAAAATTAAATTAATACTTTTTAAATTACTACCTTTGAATTTCAGAAAATTATTTTGAATCATATTTTAAGTTTTCCATAATTAAAATTATTACCTTACACTATTTTTGAAACTGACTATAAATAAGTATATTTTAAAATAAAAAAATATTTGAATTTTCTAAATCCATCAAACATGTAGAATTTTAATTTTTTAATATTAAAGTGAATTTATGAAATCTTTTAAATTAAATAATAAAAACTTATTTAATTTTTTTAATAGTTTCTCAATCTTTAATCCTTGTTAATTTTATAAGCTTATATACATTAACTCAATACAAAGCCTTAAAAATTGGGCAAACTATAAGATTTGGAGAAATAGTAGGTCCCTATTTTAGGCCTAATGATAAACATTGGATTTTGGATATTCTTTAAGCGAGTCAGTTGTTGGATATCACTTTTTTGGTGACTTGACTGAATTAATGTTTTATGCGAAAAATATTGGAAAAAATTTAGAGATTCTAGATTTACAAATTCAGTATCCTCCTACAACTTTATTTTTTTTAAAATTATTTCAAAATTTAGAATTAGTAAATATTTTATTTATCTTACTTTTGGTGTCAGTCGTTTCTATTGTTATTGCAATTAGCAAATTTGAATTAGAAGTTAACAAGTATCTTTTTTTGTTTGTAATCATATTTACTTCAAAATCATTTCTGTTTTCAATAGATAGAGGGAATCTTGAATTCTTTGTTTTCGCAATTTTTTTATTGGGGCTTGCATTTAAAAAAGAGAATCAAAAACTGTCTATAGTTCTTTTTATTTTTGCTGCTTCTTTAAAGCCTTCAGTTCTATTATTAATGATTTTTTTAAAATTTTCATCTTTGTTTTTTAGTAGCTATTGGAGTCTTGATCTCACAAACAATAATTTACATTTATTTAAAAGTAAACCCCTTGGAAGGACTTCTATATTACATAAGCAATGTAAACAATTTTTCTTCTATATTTCCATTACCGCTTGATGCTGAAATTTCAAATCTAAGTGTGTGGAGTGTTGTTGGATACATACGACATTTGGACTTTATTCTAAATAGACCTTCTGTTGGATATTTTCTTCAAGGGATTATAAACAATTCCAGTATCGTTGCTGTTCTCTCATTAATAATTTACTTTTCATTTATTAAATTTATGAATATTGATATTTATAATTCAACAATTCACTTGGCCTCTTATATGTCTATTATTTTATTGGTAAGAGATTTTACCGCCTATTACTCTTCAATTTTTTTAATTATTCCTTTAATTATTTTTTTTACAAACAAAAAACAAAAAAAATTGAAATAATAACAGCATTTTTTATATTTTTATCCCTGCAACCAATTCAAATATTTATAGATAGACATTACTTGACTGAAAGATTGCCTTTAGAGCTTTTTTACAGATTTTCAGCGACGTCTATAGTATTATTAGTCTGCATAATTACTATTTCTTATAATTTTGTTGAATTGAAAAATTATAAGAAAAACAAAAATTTTTAATTGGTTATGGCCAATGGTTGTCTAAATATTAAGCTAAAAAGATGAGAGTTTCTGATAGGGTAGCTGAGCTGCTGGCTGAATTTGGTATAAAACACGTTTTCATGGTCACAGGTGGTGGGGCAATGCATCTAAATGATGCTCTTGGTAGAAATAAATCTCTTGAAGTAATTAACATGCATCATGAGCAAACCTGTTCAATGGCAGCAGATGGTTATGCAAGGACAAATAATCAAATGGCCTGTGTCAATGTAACAACAGGACCAGGAGGAATTAACGCAATTAATGGTGTGTTTGGTGCATGGACCGATTCAGTCCCAATGATTGTAATTTCAGGACAAGTAAAAAGAGAGACTCTAAATTTTAACAACTCAAAATTAAGACAACTTGGAGATCAAGAAAACAATATTGTCTCAATGGTAAAGAACATTACCAAGTTTTCTTATATTCTAAAAAATCCTAATTATGTGGATGATACTATTTCCAAAGCTCTAAAAATTGCATCAACTGGAAGACCTGGTCCTGTTTGGATTGATATCCCTATAGACATTCAAGGTGCACCGTATGAAAAAAGTAAACAAATAAAGCTAAATAAATTATCAGTACCTAAAGTAAAAAAAGTCAATCAAGGGACTGTTGATAAGGTTTTAAATCTAATCCAAAATTCAAAAAAAGACCCGCTGTTTTAGTTGGTGGTGGAATCAGGGCCTCTGGTTCACACAAAGAGTTTTAAAATTTATCAATAAAACAGATATCCCTGTCCTCACAGCGTGGAATGCACATGATGTACTACATGACGATCATAAAAATTATGCTGGTCGACCAGGAACAGTTGGTAACAGGGCTGGAAATTTTATAGCTGAGAATTGTGACTTGTTGATAGTGCTAGGTTCAAGATTAAACATTAGGCAGATTGGTTATAATTATAAAAAATTTTCAAAGAAATCTTTCAAAATTATGGTTGATGTTGATGAAGAAGAACTCAATAAAAAAACTTTGGATATAGATTTAAAAATTAACTACGATCTCAAAGAGTTTCTAAAAGAAATGAATAATTCATTCAAAATTTTAAATATCACTGAGCACAAAAAATATCTAGCTTGGTGCAAAAAGCTTAATTTTTCTTTTCCAATATTTAGACAGGAGTATAAAAATTCAAAAAAGGTTAACCCATACTATTTTGTAAATGAATTGTTTAAAAATTTAAAAGAAAAAGACAATATTGTCACATCTGATGGGACTGCAGTTGTTACAACGTTCCAAGGTGCAATTTTAAAAAAAGATCAAAGACTATTTAGCAATTCTGGATCAGCATCAATGGGTTTTGGACTTCCAGCTGCAATTGGGTCATGTTTTGCTAATGATAAGAAAGAGACGTATTGCATCGAGGGTGACGGAAGCATACAAATGAATATTCAAGATCTAGCTACTATTAGCAAGCATAATTTACCAATCAAAATTTTCCTACTTTCAAATGATGGATACCACTCTATAAGGCAAACTCAAGATAAATACTTTCCAGATAATACAGTAGGTTGTGGACCGGAAAGTGGACTTCAATTTCCTGATTTTAAATTAATCTCAAATGGGTACGGTTTGAAATATAAACAAATTAAAACTTCTGAAAAACTGACTGAAGTTATTAAGTCAGTAATAAAAGAAAAAGGACCTGTTGTATGTGAAGTTGTTATAGATAAAAATCAGAGTTTGAACCAAAAGCCTCCTCAAAACTGTATTCAGATGGCAGAATGAAGTCTGCCCCTCTATATGACCTCTATCCATTTCTTGATAGTAAAATTATTGAAAAGATAATTAATCATGAATAAGAAATATACGGTGTTAATAACTGGGGCCAGTCGAGGTATAGGTAGAAACATTGCCAGTACTATATTGATAAGGGTCATGATGTATTAACACCAACACGAGAAGATATAGACCTAGAAAAAATAGACGAAATTGATCAAAATATAGCAGAATTTAAAAAAGATAAAAAAATTGATGTTTTGATATGCTGTGCTGGCATAAATGAAAATAAAAATCTTGAAAATTATGACTACGTATCAGGCCAGAAGATAATAAATGTAAATTTACTATCTAATATTTCATTAATAAAAACTTGTTCATTAGATATGAAACAATCAAATTTTGGAAGAATAGTACTAATTGGCAGCCTGTGGTCAAAGTATGTTAGAAATGAAAAATTGTTTTACTCTATTTCAAAATCTGCATTAGTTTCCTTGGGTCAGTCTGCATCGATTGAGCTTGGTGAGTTTAACATACTTGTTAATACAGTATCCCCAGGGTTTGTTAATACCGAAATGACATCTCAAAACCTTACTGACGCACAAATCAATGAATTTATAGAGCAAATACCTATGGGAAGATTTGCGGGAAGCCATGAAATATCACCATTGGTATATTTTCTCGGCTCAGAAGATAATTCATATGTAACTGGGCAAAATATATTAATCGATGGTGGGTGGAGTGTTGGATAACTCAATAAAAAAATTAAATCTGGCGGTGGAGACTATAATATTAAGTTTTTTGATAGCCTTAAAGACGTTACAAAGAAAATTAACCAGGAAAATAATTTTTTCATTATCGATAAATATGTTCATGATAATTTTAAATTAGTAAGTAAAAAATATGAAAAAAATATCGTTAGTGTATTAAAACCAAATGAAAAAATCAAAACACTTGAGACAGTTGAAAAAGTTACATCAAAACTTATAAGAAAAGGGGCTAACAAACATTCCAATATAATTGGAATTGGAGGTGGTTTTGTTCAAGATATAAGTCAATTTACATCTCATATATATCATAGAGGTTCAAATTTAACTTTAATTCCCACCACTCTTCTATCAATGGCTGATTCTTGCATGGGCGGTAAGTGTGGAATTAATGTAAGTAGATTTAAAAACCAAGTGGGAGTTTTTAAATCTCCAAAAAATATTTACATATACAAAGGCTTTACCAAAACACTTAGCAAGCAATTACTTATAGATGGATATGGTGAAATTTTAAAATTATTGATTACAAAAAATAAATCTCAAACAATTAATTTTCTTGATTACTTAGATTCAAATAAGTTTGAAATTGATGTTGTAAATAAATTTATAAGATTGAGTTTGCTTTCTAAAAAACCTGTGGTTGAAATAGACGAATATGAGATAGATTACAGAAGAATATTAAACTATGGTCACACATTTGCACATGCAATTGAATCTTTATCAAAAAACAAATTAGGTCATGGCCATGCTGTTGGATTTGGTCTGAATCTTGCCAATTTTATTTCATACCGAATGGGCTACCTTGATAAAAAGGTATTTTATAAAATATACAATTCAAGTTACGAAACTTTCGATTTCAAAAAAATTACTAAAAATTTCACTTTTTCTAAAAAAAGAATTTTTAAAAACATTTAGAACAGACAAAAAAACAGAGGGAAACTTTACAAATTTTATTTTATGTGCAGGTTATGGTGAACTATTCATAAAAAAATTGAACTGGATGATAAATTAGCCACATTTATTAAAGAATTTTATGAACTAAATGTTTAAATTAGGCATTGATGTCGGGGGCACAAACACAAAATTTATCTACTTTGATGAAAGTGTTTCTAGTTACAATGATGCTTTTACGAGCATCGTACACACACCGCAAAATATAGTATCTGAAAATATTTCATATATAAATTATGATGAAATTTTCAATATTATTAAATCAAAAATAGACAAGATTGGGCTTGATAAAATTAGCCACATTACATTATCTGGCCAAATGCACTCAAGTATGTTGTTAAATGATTCTAAAATTATTGATGGACCATATTCATGGCAATCTGAAAAAATCCTAACATTATTGATCGTATTTCTACTTTAAAAAATGTACTTGATTTAAAAGGGGCTATCCAATATTCAATATTTCTAATTTCGAAGGTATGTATGCAACATTATTAACAAAAATTTTTGGAGATTTGACTGGTAATTATAATGTGATTCATGAATCTGAAGCAGCTGCTACTGGCTTCTACGACTATGCAAATAATGACTGGGAATATTCTGTTATTACCAATTTTGTTTCCGAAAATTACTCTTCCTTCTGTAGAAAGTGGTGTAAAGTTTGTAAAATTTAACACCAGTAATGTAAAAATATCGATTCCATTTGGGGATTTTCAAATGTCTATGGCTGATAATATTGAAACTAAAAATACACTTTCGTTAAATATTGCTACTGGTGGACAAATTGCAATTATTAATAATAAATATAATTCTATATTTCAAACTAGACCATCAATAAAGAAAAATGAGTATTACGACTGTGTTACACAACTTCCTGCTGGAAGGCTAATAGACTTATATCTAAAATCTACAAAAAATATTTCTTTAAACCTAAGAGACTTGAAATTTAATAAAACTATCTATAAAAAAGCTTCTATGTGTCCAGATTTGTTTACTATAAATGAAATGGCTGACTACTTACACAACTTAATAAACGAATTTTCATATCAGGCTGGAGAATTTTTATTATCATCTTTACTAAAAAAATATATTCACTTAATTAATCTTTACAAACAAGAATACAATTTCAACAAAATAATTATGAGTGGGTCAATACTAGAAAATTACAATATTTTCACTGATGGACTACAGCACTTCTTTGGAGAAGTTGAAATTAAATTTAACAAAAACGATGTTTTAAAGACACACTATTTTTTATTAAAAAATAATAACTAAAAAGAAAATAAATTATAATCAATTTAATGAATGATAACTCAATTTTTGAAGATCTATTTGTCCTAGAAATTGCGAATAATCACTGGGGAAGCGTTGAAAGAGGCAAAAAAATTATCCATGAATATTCTAGAGTTATAAGACATAACAATGTAAAAGCTGCAATTAAATTTCAATTTAGAGATGTTGATTCTTTTATTCATCCTGACTTTGCTGATAGAGAAGATATGCGATACGTTTGGAAGACAAAACAAACGAAGCTTAGCGAAGAACAACTTGGAGAACTTGTTGAATACACAAGACAACAAGGAATGCATCCAATGGCAACTTGTTTCGATGAAAAATCCGTTGATCTTTTTCAACGCTTAGGTCTTGATATTATGAAAGTGGCGAGCTCAGACATAAATGATTGGCCTCTACTAGAAAAATTGCTACTTTGAGAATGCCAACAATTGTATCTTCTGGGGCTCATCTTTAAAAGACGTTGATGATATTGTTTCATTTTTTGAAAAAAAGAATATACCACTTGCCTTAAATCATTGTGTTTCTCTTTATCCATCTGAAGACTTTGAACTTGAGTTAAACCAAATTGACTTTCTCAAAAACAGGTTTCCGAATACTGTAATTGGTTTTTCAAGCCATGAAATGACTACTTGGCAAGCATCGATGTATTTAAGTTATGCAAAAGGTGCTAGAACGTGGGAAAGACATATAGATATTGATGATGGAGAATACGCCGTTTCTCCTTACTGTTCTTTACCTGAACAAATTGATGAATGGTTAGGAGCTTATCACCTAGCAAAAGAAATGTGTCGAGCTCCTGGTTCGCAAAAGAGAATTCCGGTTAAAAGAGAGGTTGAATATCTTGATAAACTTGTAAGAGGAGTCTATGCGAGCAAAGATTTAAAAAAAGGGAGAAACGCTCAAAGCTGATGATTATTTCATGGCTATACCTCTTCAACAAGGACAATTTTCTTGTAGAGAGCTAGTTGAGGGTGAAGTTATTCTTGAAGATATTCCTTCAAATCAACCGATCATGGTTGATAAAATGGATACTCCTTATGCTAGAAATGAGAAGATGAGAGAAAAATTATGTCACGCGGATTTGATGTTAATACTGGAGAAGAAGGATTCGTACCTAAGTCAAAAAAATAATTAATTACTAACTTTAGTTTTTACAAAATCTACGACAACTTGGATAATAAAATCTAGCATTTGCTCAGTTAACCCTGGGAAAACTCAATCCAGAATGAAGATAATGCAACTAAATCTGAGTTAGATAGCTTTCCAACTTCTCGATGTTCAACATTTTGATATGCTGGTTGCCAAAGTAGATTGCCACCAAATATAAATCTGCTACCAATTAAATTTTTATCAAGTTCTTCTATAATTTCTGCACGTGAAAAGGGGGAGCGTCTTCTCTTACAGTGAGAGCAAATCCAAACCAACTTAGTTCTGAATCCTCTGTAGGTTCTGGAAGATAAAAGAATTCATTAAACTGCTCAAAACCATTCCTTAAATATTTCCAATTATCTTTTCTAGCTTTAATAAAACATCTAGTTTATCTATCTGAGTAACACCAACAGCACTTTGTAAATCAGTTAGCTTAAGATTGTATCCTATATTCGAATAAATGTATTTATGATCATAACCATAAGGAAGATTTCCCAATTCCCAGTCGTATCTTCTACCACAAGTATCATTTTGTCCTGGAGCACACCAGCAGTCTCTTCCCCCAATCTCTCATAGATTCTAGAACTTTTTTATCTTGTCCTTTTTTAGTTATAACTGCTCCACCTTCACCCATTGTTATGTGGTGAGCAGGATAAAAACTGAAAGTACCAAACTTTCCAAAAGTACCAACAAATTGGTTTGTAAATTTGGCTCCTAATGCGCATCACAAGAGTCTTCAATTAAAAATAAATCATTTTCATTGCAAAAATTTAAAACTTCTTCAACATTAAAAGGATTGCCTAATGTGTGGGCAATCATTACAGCCTAGTTTTTGGACTTAATGCCTCTCATCATTTCTATATTTATATTGTATGTGTGTTTATCACAATCAACAAAAACAGGAATGCATCCATTTTGAATTATTGGATTTACAGTTGTAGGAAATCCTGAAGCTACTGTAATAACTTCATCCCCTTTTTTAATTTTATCAACTCCATATTTTTCAGAAGTTAGTGATGAAAAAGCTAATAAATTTGCGGAAGAACCAGAGTTAACTGGTACAGCATGTTTGATACCAAGAAATTTTGAAAACTTTTCTTCAAATAAATCTGTAAACCTTCCTTCAGTTAACCAAAAATCTAAAGATGCATCAATTAAGATTCAACATCTTTAGCATCAAAAACTTTACCACTCACTGGAACTGGTGTTTTTCCAGGTATAAATTCAATTTCTGGGAATTCTTCTTGAAATGTTGTTTTACCAATTTTAAATATTTTTTCTCTAGCAGTCATTATATAATCTTATTATTCAATTAAATTTAATATTTTTTTGTTGTGATTTGATTCTCTAATTTTTTGTTTTTAAATAATTTAATAAAAATTTACAATCTCCGATATATTTATCTGACCTTCATGGATTTTTTTTTCTGATCAACTTTAGCTGAAAAGTTTTTAGCTATTTTTGCAAGTTCTTTTATTTCAAATGTATCCAGAACAAGCATCAAATACATTTGAAACTTCCTGTATTATTAAATGTCCTATATTTGTAGTAACTAAACAAATTTTCAAATAGAATATATGATCTATAAACAAAATTTGATGATTCAATTATAATTTTTTTATTTTGTTTTAGCTTGTTCAATAAAAGATGTAAATGCATAGTCGTTATTAAAATTATAAAATTTACCTAAAAAACCAAAAACTCTGAACTATATCTAAATTCGAACAATTTTTTTACAATAATCAATATAAAATTCTTCTTCTTCGATCTTTTAATTGAATATAAATTGATTTTATCATTTTTCCAATGAACTGCTCCTGATGAGGTGTTAAAAATTGACAAAGGCTGATACTGGCAAAAAAATCTCTTTTTTAATGATAAAAGTTCTTTACTTGTTCTAAATAGTTTAAATCGCCTAATTTCGTTTATTTTATCTTGTGTTGGAAATGCAAGGTCAATTAGCGAATCTACTTTGTCAATGTTTAAATTATTAATATTTAAAGGGTTTGTTTTTATATATTAAATCTTTAAACAGCTCTATTTTTCTGATGTTAAATGAATAAAGAAATAAATTTACATTTGGTATTTTATTTAAACAATCAACAAAATTTTTACCAATCCATCCTGATGCACCTAAAATTACTATATTTTTTGTTTAGAATTTAAATTAGATCCATAGATAGTATCATTATATACATATGAAGGTAGTTTTATTAGCTGGTGGTCTTGGAACTAGATTGAGAGAAGAAACTGAATTTAAACCTAAACCAATGGTTGAAGTTGGAGGTTATCCAATAATTTGGCATATTATGAAAATCTTCTGAATATTATAAATTGAATGATTTTATTGTTTGTCTTGGATATAAAGGTGAAATTATTAAAGATTATTTTCATTAATTTTTCAAACTCAACATAATGATTTTTCTATAAATACATCTAAACAAAACTCAATAAAAATTTATGAATCAGAAAGTTTATCAAACTGGGATATTTTACTTGCAAATACGGGTGTAAATTCCTTCACAGGTGAAAGAATCCGAAGAATTAAAAAATATATTCCTAAAGGAGAGTCTTTTATAATGACTTACGGAGATGGGTTAAGTGACATAAACATCGACAACTTTTAAAATTTCACAAATCTCACAGTGGAGTTGCGACAATAAGTACAACAAAACCTTCATCTAGGTTTGGAATGGTGGAAGTAGGTACAAATAATCAAGTAAGCAATTTTAAAGAAAAGCCACTAGCTGATGGAATTATAAATATGGGATATATGGTCCTAGATTATGAAGTTTTTGATTATATTGACGAAAATAGATGTTTTTGAAGAAGAACCTCTTAAAAAGCTTGCAAAATCTGGAAACCTATACTTTTCTTCTCACATGAAGGATATTTTCAGCCTATGGACACATATAGGAAAAATTTCATTGAATAATATTTGGGATAAGGGGCTTGCACCATGGAAAATTTGGAAATAAAACATTGTCAATTTTAAAAAAAAATATCCTAGTAACTGGTGCTACTGGACTACTTGGAAGTCATTTTTCAAATTATTTACTAGAAAATGATTGTAATTTTAAAGCTTTAGCTATTGAAGATTCTTACTCTTCAACTTATGAAAATTCTTTTCCTCAAATTGATTTAAATTTATATTGATATAGCAAAATTTAAAGAATTAGATAATTTTATAAATTCTAATAATTTTGATATTATTTATCATTTTGCTGCGCAAACTCAAGTTGGAGATGCAATTGAAAATCCAATCAAAACCTTTAAATCAAATATAGAAGGAACTTGGAATTTATTAGAGATATGTAGAAACAATAATTTGCCGATTGTTATAGCATCTTCAGATAAGGCTTATGGAATTTCTGATGTTTTACCTTACAAAGAAAATTTTGAATTAAAAGGAGAGTTTCCTTATGAAGTTTCTAAATCTGTAACTGATTTACTAGCAAATACATATAAAAAAACTTACAATCAAAATTTAGTTACTTTGAGATGTGGAAATATATATGGTGGTGGAGATTTAAATTGGGAAAGGCTTATTCCTGGGGTAATTAAATGGTTACTTGAAAAACGAAGTTCCTATATTAAGATCTGATGGTAGTTATGTAAGAGACTGGGTTTATGTTGATGATGTAGTGATGGCTTATATAGAAGTTGGTAAAAAACTTTATTGAAAATAAAGTTGATTACTCCTTCTTATAATTTTTCTTCTTCTGATAATTTTTCTGTTGATTATGTTTATAGAAAAATTTGTGAATTAATTAAAGGAGAATATATTGAACCTATTTACAATATCTCCTCAGAAAAAGAAATACCGAGTCAATATCTTGATTCTTCTTTAATTAAAGGAAGACTTAAATGTTGTTGCAAAAGTAAACTTAGATGAAGGGCTTAAAAAGAACCATTAATTGGTATAAAGAGTTTTTGAAATTATGAAAAATATATCTGTAGTAATTCCAGCATACAATGAAGAAGGAAATGTTGAAGAATTAGTAAGTCGAATAGATGCTGCTTTCAATGAGCTAGAAAGACTATGATTATAAAATTATTTTTGTAGAAAATGGTAGTACTGATAATACATTTGAAAAATTAATGTCTTTACAAAAAATCCAATAAATATTCAAATAATTAAATTATCAAGAAATTTTAAAATGGATGGAGGTATTGCAGCTGGAATTGAACAAGTTGATACTGATGCAGCTATTATTATGACTGCAAACCTACAAGATGATCCTGCAATTATTCCAGACTTCATAAAACTTTGGGAAAAAGGATATGATCATGTTTATGGAATTGTTAAATCGAGACCAGGCAAATCCCCTATTAAGAAGATTGAATTCTAAATTTTTCTATTTTTCTAATTAATAAATTATCAAATGGTCAAATTCCAAAAGGTGTAAGTGACTATAGGCTTGTAGACAAGAAAGTTATCAATGCGGTTAAAACACTCGGGGAGTTTAATAGGTTTTATAGAGGATTCTTTTCATGGGTAGGGTTTAAATCAACTGGATTAGAATTTGAAAGAAATACAAGGTTTAGTGGAAAATCTCATGCAGCTACACTTCCAGTTTTAGGTTTTGCATTGCGAGGTATTTTTGCATTCTCTTTAACCCCACTAAGAATAAGCACTTTTTTTGCACTATTTTTATCCGCATCATCGATAATAATCTTGGGTATTCAAGTTTTTAGATGGTTAAGATTTGGGGTCCCCTTTGATGGATTTGGAACAGTGGTTGGAATATTGTTATTACTTATAGGTTTCTATTTACTGCAATTGCAATTATGAGTGAATATATAGGTTTAATTTATAATGAAACCAAAGGCAGACCTCATTTTATAATTGATGAAATATATTAACTCTTTTTTTATTGTTTTATTTTTTCTAATCCTCTCAACAACAGATTATTTTTAATTCATTTTCCTTTAAATTATTTAAATCTTATATTTTTGATAATTATTATTTTAAATATTAATAAATTTTTAAAAACTAGATTTTTCTTGCTCCATTATTTTTTTCGTTTTTAAATTGTTGCTATTTTTAATTTTTAGTTCAAACAGCTATGTTTGTTTTGATGATAATAATATAGAAGTTGCTCAAAGTTCACAATTTAAAGTCAGTGAATCTAATTGTAAAACTTCCTTTAACGAAATAAATAAAAATTTAGATTTATATAGTGAAAAATTTTGAAATTAATAATTTATCAAATCTTCGAAAATAATACAAGTATTCAAAATACTACATGGAACTTAGGTTTTATCAATGATAAAAAATACAATTACTTTAGAGATTATGAGCAATCACAACTTTGGTTCCCAATTGAAGCAAAATACTTACATTGAAAATTCAAAACTTAATTACTCAGAAATTAATTTAAAGTATTCAGGTGAGTTAGTAATTTACCAGGATAATTTAAGAAATATTCAATGAAGATTCATATGATTTTTTGTCTCAAGAACTTGTTTTAGTTGACAGCACAAAAGATATAATTATCGAATACAAATTTAAAAGTTTTGCGACAAGTTCAACCTACCAGGCTATAGCTATGCAACTTTAGTAATGACTGATGAATCAGACAACTTACTTCGTTTTTTGTAAACTTTTTTAATATATTGGTTTTGATTGAGATTATTCTTTTACTGTCTTTTATATATTTTTGTATTTTCAGAGAAATTAGTGAAAAAATAAATATTCTTTCATTTTTATTGCTATTCTTTTTGTCGTTGTTGCAAATATAACAAGATTTTCTCTTGATACTGTTGTGCTGATGTTTTGATTATTATTTATCTATGTCTACCTAAGGTATATTTAAATAAAGTAAACGATTTTCTTTTTTCATTTTAATAAACTCTTCAATTTTTAAATTTTTTCCACTTTCAAACACAATTTATCAACATGGTGGTACAGATGGCCTGAGATATGAATCACATGCAAGGGAAATATTTTAACCAACAGTCTTCAAGGTGGAGAAGATTTGTTTACTTCTCAACCTGGAGCTAGATACATATTGTATGTTTTAAAAAATACATTTGGCGAAAATGACGTTTTACAAAAAATATTTATTTTATCTATTTTGTTTTTCTGCGTATTAATTATGAAAAAAAAAGCGCAAGTATAGAAGTAAATTTTGTAGTTTTTAAGCCTTTTATATTTAGTCAGTAGCCCTGTTGTATTACTAGTGTCAGAATCTCTTAGTGAGACTTTCGCTTGGCCATTTATAGCTTTTCTATTCTTAATTTATTCAAAGAGTCAAAAAATTAGTAAAACTATTTTCTTTTTATCAGGATTGATTATTCTTGTAAGACTAAATTACTTTCCAGCAATTATTGTTTTTTTATTTTTATTTAAGAGAAAAAAGTTAATACAAATAAAAGATTTTTATATATTTCTTTTCATTTTTTTTTACCATTATTTCATAATTTGTATTTTGGCAAAATTTTTCAATTTTGGATTAGATCAGTTGATGTTGAAGTCAAATCTTAGGTTAGATGTATTTGATATTTTGTCTTCATTGCTTAATAATTTACTAATTATTTTTGGGGATTTTTCAAATGTAGTAATTAGAAGCTATGTAAGCACGAGGTTTTTAGTTTTACAATATTTAATAATTATTATCTTTTTAATTACGGTGTTTTTCGCATCAAAAAAATTTAATATGGAAAAATTATTACTAGTGTCTATACCGATTTTATTTTTAGCGCCACATCTATTTTTTGATGGAATTACTGAGTATCCAAAACATTTAGTAGCTGGATATATTAGTATTAATTTTGTCTCTTTAATACTTAATAAGGAAACGAATTTTTTATTTTCAAAGCTAAAATTAAATAGTGCAAGATATTAAAAATTTTCTTTACAATTCATTCAAAAATATTTTTGATGAATTACAAATAAACCAACAACCTGAGTTGAGAATTACAAATTTCAAAGGTTTTGATATGCAACTAAATAACCTATTGAGAATAAAAGATGATGAAAAAAAATCTAAATTACTTGAGAAAATTAAATCTATAAAGATCATGAATTTATTGAAGACATAGAAGTTACTAGTAATGGATTCATTAATTTGAAATACTCAGATGTATATATATTTCAATATATTCAAAATACATCAACCAACTTTTCAGAAATTATTAGAAATGAGAATCTAAAAAGTTATCTCCTAGATTATGGAGGTATGAATATTGGTAAAGCAATGCATGTTGGGCACATAAGATCGTTAAATATTGGGCGGGGTATAAAAAACTTACTACTTGCAGCTGGTCATGAAGTAGTGACTGATATTCATTTAGGTGATTGGGGTATGCCCGTTGCTCAGATCTTAAACTACTGCTATACAAATGAACTAGATATCAAATCTATATCAATACACGACTTAGAGGAGATCTATCCAAAAGCTTCAGAATTGTCTAAAATAGATAAAGTGTTTTTCGAATCCTCGCAAAGCACAAATAAGAAATTGAACTCTAAAGACTCCGCTGTTATTGATGGGTGGAATCATATTTACAAAATATCGACAGATGAAATTAAAAAAACTCTTTCTATATTTGGTCATAATTTTGATATTTTTGAAGGAGAAAGTGATGCCAATGATTATATAGAACCTTTAATCAAAAGATTAATAAAAGAAATTAATTTATGAAGACGATGGTGCTTACATAACAAGCTTTCAGGAAAAAAATATATTAATTACTAAATCAGATGGATCTTATCTTTATATCACAACTGACTTAGGTACTGTTGTTAGAAGAGAAGAGAATTTAAATATTGATAAATATATCTATATAGTTGATCAAAGACAAAAACAACATTTTGAAGATCTTTTTAAATGTGTGAAAAAATTTGGGTTATCTGATTCAGAATTTCTACACATTGGTTATGGAACAATTAACAATAAAGATGGTCGTCCATTTAAAACAAGAGATGGTGGAAGCTATAAACTTACAGATTTATACAAAGATGTTGAAAATAAGTTCAAAGAAAATATAAAAAACGAAAATGACTTAAGAAATCTCACAAACAGTGTGCTAACTTATTCTGATTTACAGACAAATAAAAATACCGACTATAAATTTGATTTAGATAAATTTACATCTACAGATGGCAATACAGCAGTTTATTTACAGTACACATATGCAAGGTCGAATAAAGTACTCAAAGAATATATTGTAGAGGAAGAAGAGATAGCTTTACCTAAAACTCACAATGAATTAGATCAGCTGCTGATGCGTGAAATAATTAAGCTTCCTGAAAAATTTAAGCTCTCAGAAGCAACACTTGAACTAAATCATTTAGCTGATTATGCGTATGAATTATCGAAAGTATTTAACAAGTTTTACTCAAATAATAAAATTATCAGTACAGAATCAGAATTAATGACCTTTAGATTACAACTAACTAAACAATTGAATCACACGCTTAAGTTTATATTTCTGTTTTAGGAATAGAAGCTGTAGAAAAATTATAAAAATATTTGTGATACAAATATCCAAAAAAACATTACAAAGTAAAACAAATAAGAATTAAATCTTGATAAATAATCTTTAAATTGAAATAGTAAATAAAACAATATCGGAATAGCTATTAAGCCAGAAAAAGATGCTGCTTGCAACAAGTTTGCAACTTCAGATAGGTAAATGTTGTCTCTTGAAATAAATCTACTCAAAATTATAAAAACAATACTGTTAGAAATTGTAAAAACTACATATCCAATTAAATTTGTAAATGTATCAATTTTTATTTGATATTTAAGTTTGAGCAAATCACTGGGAATAAAAAGTATAAAAATAGATATAAATAATAATACAAATAACCATAACATTCCTTCCCAGTCCAATTGACATACTTTCTTGTTGTTCTTTCAAGAGTTTTCAAGTCCTACGTAAACTGAAAACCCAAGAATCATAGAACCTATAGTCAGTAAATATATATTTAAAATCACTGATGTTCCAGCCATCATAGAACGTGGATTAGTGTTTATGTTTTGGAAACTATTCACCATACAATCTTAATTATTTTTGTATTATTATAAGTAATAATTAAGGAAATTTTTGAAACACCTAATCCAAACGCACTAAAGATTGTATTTAAACATAGTTTAGAGAGTGGTACAAATATCACCGAAGTCGACCAGGTTGATATACCTTTAATAAATGAAATAATTGGAATAGAAGGTGTTGTTTCAATATTTTCAGGACCAGATTTCATTACTGTAATGAAACAAAATAATTCGGAATGGGAATCAATAAAAACTAATATTAATTTAATTTTTGATAAACTAGGGTAATGGAAACCTATAATTCAGATCCAAAGCCTGGAAGATTAATATTACCTTTAGTTTTGATTGGAATGATTGCAACAACTTACACATTTGTAAATAGAGTAGTTGAAAACAATGATCTTGAGATTATTGAAGAAACTGTTGTAGAAGAAACTGTTGTGGAAGAAACTGTTGTGGAAGAAACTTCAACTACAACTACAACTACAATACCTGAGGATGTAGTTCAATATTTAGAGGAGATTACTGGCGAGAAAATACAGGCTATCGAACTTGGGAAAAAAGTTTTAGAGACAAACCAACGCTGGGATGATAAGGTAACTACCTATCAAGAAGCTCAGGTAGAGTTTGAGGAGTTCATTGATGACTTTGAAAATTTTGTAACAGTTTTTACAAGTCCTGGACCACCAAGCACAAATTCAAATTTAGCTTCTAGTCATGAAGAGTTAACAATTCTAGTTAACTTAATTTATGAAGATACCCAAGAACTACTGGAAGGCCTTACAGCTCCAGACACCGGGGAAAGAAGAGTTGCGGCGTTAGAATCTTTCAACAACAATTTAGACTTATTTATTGAACGTATAGAACAAATTGTTGCATCAGCAACTTCTAGCTAGAAGCTGCTGAACAAACAGTATCAATCATTAACATAGCAATCACATAAGGATCGCCATTTGCATTAGGCCTTCTATCTTCTAAATAACCTTTTTTGTCTACTTCAACTTGCCAAGGAATTCTTATAGATGCCCCTCTGTCGCTAACTCCATAAGAAAAAGTATCAAAACTTTGTGTTTCATGGTCTCCTGTAAGCCTGTCTTCAATATTTGCTCCATAATTTTTTACATGCAAATCTGCATTTTTACCAAGAGCTTCACATCCTGCAACAATAGCTTCGTACCCACCATCTTCTCTCATTTGTTTAGTCGAAAAGTTTGTATGCATACCAGCGCCATTCCAATCACCTTTTACAGGTTTTGGATCTAGTGTTGCAGAGATATTCCAATCTTCTGCAATTCTATAGAGCAGCCATCTAGCAACCCAGATTTGGTCTCCAATATCTGGTGCTCCAACAGGTCCAATTTGAAACTCCCACTGGCCAGGCATAACTTCTGCATTTGTACCAGATATACCTAGTCCTGCTTCTATACAAGCAGTTGCATGTGCTTCTGAAATTTCACGGCCATAGACTTCGTCTGCGCCTACTCCACAATAATATCCACCTTGTGGTGCTGGATAACCTGAAGGAGGAAAACCTAATGGTTGTCCATACTTTAAGGAATCATACGACTGTTCGTAAAAGGTATATTCTTGTTCCATACCAAACCATGGTTCAAACTCGCTAAAATTTGAGGCTGATTCCACTAAGGCTGCTCTTGTATTAGAAGCATGTGGAGTCATGTCGACATTCATCACTTCACACATAACTAATATGTTATCTCCACCTCTTATTGGGTCTGGAAACTGAGCAACTGGTTTTAATACACAATCTGATTGGTCACCAGTGGCTTGTTGGGTGCTTGAACCATCAAAACCCCAAATTGGAGGCTCTGTGCCTTGTTCAATTATCTTTGTTTTACTCCTTAATTTTGCGGTCGGAGTTTGACCGTCAATCCATATATATTCTGCTTTTATCTTCATGAAAATAATGTAATATGTATTCAAAGAAATGTTGTTACAGAAATATTAAATAATTGTTTCCAAAATGATAGATAGTTACATAAATATAGATAAAGGCCATAAAGGCTTTGATAAAACCTTTGTAGATCTTGGGCTTAATAAACTCGTTCTAAAAAATATAACTAATCTCTAATCAAATTAACTTAGTAGTTACATCGCTAGCTAAATATGGTGAAACAAAAAAGAATCTATCAGACTTTGAATCTACGAACAAACCTTTCCCGACATTAATTATTGTTGATGATCAAGACTTTGAACAAACAATAGATTTGATTCAAAATCCTCTAATTGAGCTTATGTCTAGTAAAAGTGAGATTGAAGAAGTCGGTGCAAGAATTCATGCTTTAGTTGGAGACAATGAGTCAGAGATTCTTGAATTTAAAGATCTCTTAATAAACTTAAAAACTTATGATGCAAAAGCTGGAGATAGCTTGTTGGATTTAACTTTTATGGAGTATGAGTTACTTAAATTTTTTGTTGAAAATCAAGATAATGTTTGGTCAAGAGAACAGCTTTTAGAAAAAGTGTGGGGGTATGACTATTTTGGTGGTGCTAGAACCGTAGATGTTCATGTCAGAAGGCTAAGGGCAAAACTAGGTGACCAAAGACAAGATTGGATTAAGACTGTTCACTCAGTTGGATATAAATTTAACTAAAACTGTTACCGCAGCCACAAGTTCTAGAAACATTTGGATTATCAATAGAGAAACCAGATTCCATTAATCCTTCTTTGTAATCTAGGGTTGCACCTTTAACATGTTCTAAGCTTTGGCCATCAACTACGATATTTACACCATCATATTCTTCAATTACATCACCATCAAACTTATCAGTATCAAAGAACATTTCGTATGAGAATCCTGAACAACCCCCTGGCTTAACACCCATTCGAAGAAAACTATCGTCGGAAGATTCCTCAGATTTTAATTCCTTAAGCTTTTTTACAGCACTGTCTGTTGCAAGAATCGCACGAGAAGATTTTATTTGTATATCCATAATTAAATTATACCAAACATCTAGTTATTCAATAAATTTGTAATTACATCTTTTTGAAAACTCCTTAGAATACTGTTATGACCCAAAGCGATATTCTTTTAAAACATCTCTCAACTGTATTTGACCCCGAATTAGGGGCAAATATCGTTGAATTAGGCATGGTTAAAGATGTTCAGCATCTAGATAAAACAGTAACAATCAAATTGGCGCTTACAATAGCTGACTGCCCAATGAGGAATCAAATAGAAACTGAAATTAATAGAAAACTAAAGCTTTTAGAAAATGTTGA